>NZ_JBITLW010000011.1:0-217451 GCF_044465645.1 Streptomyces sp. NPDC049627
AGCCCGTGCCCGGCCTCGTCCTGCACCTTGGCGAACAGGATCGCCTTGCGGCGCAGCGACGGGGCACGGGTGATCCACTCCCCCTCGGGCTGCATGCCGATGATCTCCGAGTGGGCGTGCTGCGCGATCTGCCTGATCAGCGTCCTGCGGTAGCCCTCGGGCATCCAGTCCCGCGGCTCGATCCGCTGGTCACGCGAGAGCGTCGCGTCAAAGTGCGCCTGTAGCTGCTCCGTCATCGATACCAGCTTCCCCAACCGACCATTCGTTCGGTACTCAGTCTGACGTGTTTCCGGCGGCCGAGCAAGACCCTTTCGCCGAACGAAAGCGGCCCAGGACACCCCCGAGGGGTACCTGGGCCGTCTGTCGAAGCGGTCCTGTCACACGTTCGGCACCTTCAGCTTGTCCCAGGTGACCTTGCCGGGGATGCCGTCCGCGTCCTTGCCCTTGAAGCCGAGCTTGTGCTGCCAGGCCGCGTAGGAGCGGCGGTCGGCCTCGGTCCACTCGGGGCTCGGGCCCTCCTCGTAGCGGCCGCAGCCCTCGGCGACCAGGCGGCGACCCATGGCGGTGATGATCGGCGACCGCTGACCGACGTGGAAGAAGCCGCTGCCCGGGAAGGGCTCGTACGCCGGCTTGGGCGCGGGCTTCGGGTCGGGGCCGGGCTCGCCGCCACCGCCGCCCTTCAGCCGCTGCGCGATGCGCTTGCGCATGCCGTCCATGGTGAAGCCCCGCGGGTCCTGCTTGCCCGGCTGCCACTCCTTGTGGCCGATGACCGAGCGCTCGCTCCAGCCGTGGTGGCGGCAGATCGCGGCCGAGACCTTCTCGATGGCCTCCTTCTGCGCCTCGGGCCAGGGGTCCTTGCCGTCGCCGAGGTTGATGCATTCGAAGCCGTAGAAGTGCGCGTTGCCGTCGGTGTCGGCCTCGTTGTCGTGCGGCAGCCTCGACTCGTTGATCACGGCGCGCAGGACGTCGCTGTCGCCGAGGCCGGCGTGGTTGGCGCGGCCGTTGCCGACGAGGTGGATCTCGCCCTTCTTGTCGATGACACCGTGGCACAGCGGGCCCGGCAGGCCGGAGTAGCCGTTGTAGCAGATGTTCACCGAGTTCTCGGTGCCCTTGGTGACGGTGTGGTGGATCATCACGCCGTTCACCGGTCCCCAGGGGCCCTTGCTGTTGCGGTTGTGGGTGCGCCAGCTGCGGACCTCGTGGACCGTGAGGCCCTCCGCGCGGAGGATCTCCACCATCTTGGATGCGCTCAGGGGCTTGGCCATTACTCGTCTCCCTCCGCCGCGGCCTCCGCTTCCGCCGTGGTCTGCGACCTCCCGCCCGAGGGGTCCTCCGCCAGCTGCTCCTCGCGGCGCGCCTGCTCCTCCGCCGCGAGCGTCGCCTCGTCCGCGGCCGGGATGCTGTTGGCCAGCGCGTTGAAGGCCAGGCGCAGGTCGACGGTGCTGCCCTCGCCCTTGACCAGGGCCAGCGGCGCGAAGCTGCGCACGATGCCGGAGGGCCCCTGGAGCAGCGGACGGCGCGCCGCGTCCGTGGGCCACTCGACGCTGCCGGTGGCGGTGCGGGCGGGGATGATCCAGTGGTCGCCGGTGCGGTAGGCGGCGCCCTTGGCGAAGTACACCTCGACGCCGTCCTCCAGCGGCACCCACTCCCCCTCCGCGACCGGGATCGCACCGCCCTTCAGCGCGGTCGTACGACCCTTGCGCCTGGGGCCCTCGTGGTGGTCCCAGCGCCGCAGGTACGGGTTGAGGTGGGGCAGCCGCCCGACGGCCGGGTCGGGCTCGGCGGACAGGCGCACCCGGCGGCCGGGCAGGTCCAGCTCCTCGACCCGCAGCAGGGGCAGGGGTTCGAGGCGGGAGGCGTACGCGGTGTCGACGAACTCCACGTGGTCGCCGACGTCCAGGTCCAGCTTGTCGTCGTGCCCGAGGGACGCCAACTGCACCCAGGTGCCGTCGAGTTCGTCGACGGGGAACACCACCGAGCCGTTCTCCCGGGACCACTTGAAGGTGGCGTCCTTCGCCTCGCCGCCCGCGTGCACCTCCACCCGGTACAGCTGGTTCTCCTGACCCCGGTAGCGGGCGTCCGGCCTGACCAGGCAGGGGTCCTCGTCGGCGTGGTCGGGCCGCCGGCTGCGGGCGGCGAGGCGGGCGGTCGGCGCCGCCTGCTTCTGCGCCCACTTGTCGAAGGCGGCCCGGACGACCTCCTTGGACGGGTTGCTGTCCTCGATCTCCAGCGCGGCGAGGGAGAGCGGCAGCACCTGCCAGACGACCTTCACGCGGGCGGCGGTGTCCGGCATGGCCGCGCCGAGCGCGACCTCGCGCAGCGCCGGGTCCTCGGCGGCGGAGACGGCACGCTCCCAGACCTGCAGGTAGACCACGAACGGCGACTGGGCGGGCGAGGGCAGGCGGTCGCCGGGCTTCTCCGGGTCGCGGAAGCCGTCGGGCTGGTCCCAGTAGGTCCAGTACGCGGGCGGGGCGACGGTGTCCTGCTCCGCGGAGTCCGCGGCGTCTTCGTCCGGGACGGGCACGCCGGGCGCCGGGCGGGTCGCGTCGCACAGGATGCCGTCGACGTAGTAGCGGCCGCCGTGGATGTGGAGGGTGTCGATCTCGTGCTTGCCGCCCACGTAGTCGATCTTGAAGCCCGCGTTCCGCGCGGGACCGCCGTACCGGCCGATCAGGTCGGCGGTGAGGGTGCGGGCCTGGTGGAGCTGGATCGCGGTCTGCTCGTTGATGTCCGCGTCGAGCTGGACACGCCCCTGCTGGGCGATGACCGCCGAGTAGCGCCGCTGCGGGCGGAACGTGAGGCGGGAGAGGTCAGCGTGCATGAAGGGGGTCCCCCTGGTTCAGGAAAGTGCGGGTAGGGCTTACGGCGGCGGCGCTCATCCGATGGCTCATGGCTCGCCTCACGTCACGAAGAAGATCCCGGCGTCCGTGCCCGCCGGGGTGTACTCCGCGAGCCGTGCCCTGAGGCCGTCCTCGCGCTGCGGCCGGTACAGGTCGTGGAAGGCGCCCATCTCCGCGCCGTCGTCCGCTCCGCGCCGGATCTCCTCGGCACACCGGTCGGCGAGCAGCCCGTACCAGGGCGTGCCGTACCGCTCGGAGGTGAACAACGGCCTTACCCGACCGGCCTGTCCGGGCCCGGCCAGGTCCGGCTGGCAGCGGTAGCGGCGCGGGGTGCGCGAGCCGGCCGGCACATACGAGTACCGCATGCACCCGATCCCGCGCCGGGCCACGTGCAGCCTGCCGGTGAAGACCGAGTTCTCGGCGATCTCCACGGCGTGGGTGTGGATCTCGCCGATGACGGTCGTGCGGTGCAGATGCAGCACCGCGTGGGCGTGGCGGCAGTCCGGCGCGGACAGGGCCTCACGGTCGCTGCCCGTGGCGTCGAGGACGCTGTCGCGCAGGTGGATGTCGAGGGGCTCCTCGCTCACCTCGTCGCCGATGACCTCGATGGTGCCGAGGATGCTGTGCTCGACCTGGAGGCACGCGGTGGTGCGCTCCAGCACGATGCTGGGCTCCTCCGGCGAGTGCGGCTCGCACTCGGGCTCCAGCGACCAGCCGGGGACGAGCGTGGAGTGCCGTACGACGACCGCGCCCACGGGGCCGGTGACGTTGATGCCGCGTCCGGCGACCAGCAGGCCGTCGAGGACGATGCGCGGACGCTCGTGCGGGGCGCAGTCCTCCGACACCGCACGGATGTTGAGGGCGTCGGGGCGGTTGCTGTACCAGTCGAGCAGGCGTATCACCGGGCGGGTGCCCTCGGCGGCCCGGACCTCGAGACGGTCGCCGGGGTCGAGGTCGAAGTCCAGCTGCTCCTGGTAGGCGCCGCTGTGCGTGATCTCGATGATGCCGGCGGGGCCGGTCCGGTCGGCCCGGCGGTCGTGCTGCCAGGCCCGGTAGGCGTCCATGATCTGGCGGTACGGCTGCCCCGGGCCGACGCGGTACACCTCGGCGTCGGGACGCGGCTCGCGGTCGAGGCGGTCGTACTCGCCGCCGCCCATGTCGGCCGCGAACGCGTGGTGGTAGTCCACCCACACGCCTTGCCGGGGTGCCGACCGCGACCCGAACGCGATCCGGCCCAGCTCCGGGTCGACGGCCACCTGACCGCGCCCCGGCCGGTAGCGCCAGTCGGACAGGTCGGCGACCACGATGTCCGACGGCGGTACGGGCTGGTCCTCGCCGTCGCGCCGGATGACGAGGCTCTTGCCGGGGCCGTAGTAGTCGGCGAGCCGGTCGTGCAGCTGTCGGCGGGTGATGAAGGCCGGCACGTTGTCGATGGTCGCGATGTGGGTGGGCGAGGGCTCCGGGAAGGGTTTCGTCACCAGCGGGGTGTCGTTGCCCAGGATGGAGAACGTGTAGAGGTTGCGGGCGCGGTCGATGCAGTACGCCGGGGACCGCGTGAGCGAGTGCGCCTTCAGCCGCCAGACGAAGAGCGCGACCCCCGCCGGGGTCAGACCGCCCTGCCGGTGGCGGGAGTCGGCGCGGCGCACGTCGACCGTGCGGGCCGTCGCGCCGAAGGGGCCGCCCGCGAGGTCGAGGGCGGAGTTGTCGCGCAGGTCGACAAGGCGCCCGCGCGTGCCGCGGTGCACGCCTGTGTCGCCGTGCAGCTTCACGGGCTGGGTGTGGGAGACCTGCCGGGACAGCTCGACGGCGCGGGCGGGCCAGCCGGCGACCCGCTCGGAGAGTTCCTCCAGGAGGTGGAGGGTGCCCTTGCGGCGGCGGTTGGCGACCGTGGCGGCCACGTCGGCGCGCGGCGCGACGGCCTCGGCGAGGGCGGCGCGGCCGCCCTCGTGCAGGCCGGTGGTGAGGACGCGCTCGTAGCCGGGCAGGGTGCGGTAGCCGACCAGGTCGCCGAGGTACGGCAGCACCCAGGGCGCGGCCGTCTCCACGAACAGGTCCTCGTAGCCCTGCCGGACGCCGTCACGGACCCGGTCGAGCTGCTCGGCGATCACCGCGAGCAGCGCGCGCAGGGGCTCGCCCTCCTCGGCGTCGCGCAGCAGGTGCCAGCGGGGCAGCAGCGCGGCGAGGCCGTCGGGCTCCCTGGACGCCGTCGCAGGGGTCTGCGTCTCGAACTGGACGTCCGGGGACATCACTTGACCTCCGTCAGAATCAGGGTGTCCGCGGCCTTCGGCGACAGCAGCGCGAGCTGGGCCGGGCGGATGCCGCGGAAGACGAACACCGAACGGCCCTTCGCCAGGCGCCGGGTGTCGGTGATGTCGGGGTTGAGGCGCAGGAGTTCGGCGAGCGGGACGCCGTACTTGGCGCAGATCTCCGACAGCGTCTCGCCGTTCGCGGCACGGACCGTGTGGATCTTCTCGTCGTACGCCGCCTCGTGCGCCGGGACCGACGCCCTGGGCGGGCCGGGGTCGGTGAGGATCCCGGTGAGCTCCTCGGGCGTGGCGGACGCGGGGACGCCGGTGAAGACATCGACGTCCACGTAGTCGACGCCGGGCACGGAGTGGGCCGTGGCCAGGACGTCGGAGAGTCGTGCGGGCCGACCCAACTCCCGTCCCTCGTAGCCGAGTCGGCGGAGCAGGGCCTGGCGCAGCCGCGGCTCCACGATCTCCCAGGCGTGGTCGGGAGCGACCTTCACCTTGGCGGCGAGGAGCAGCAGGACCAGCTCGCGTGCGTCCACCCGGACGGGAAGGTTCATGTCCCCGTACTCGGTCAGCGCACCGCGCAACGCGCGCAGGGTGTCGGAGTCTCCGTCGATCGGCACGTCGTCCGTGCCCGCGACCGTCACGTGCAGCACGCGCCGCCGCCCGTCGAAGAGTTCGCGTGCGGCGGCCCGGCCGATGCCGGCGCGGGAGCGCGCGAAGTCCTCGTAGTCGGACGCGGAGACCAGGCGATCGAGGGCCGAGACGGCGAGCGGGACCGTACGGCGGGTCAGGCCGGGCCCGTCCGCGTCGGCGCCGCCCCTGGCCGGGCGCGGGTTGGTGACCTGCGTGACGCCGAGCGGGCGGGTGAGCGGCTGGGTGACGCGGTCGGCGGCGACGTTGGCGGCCTTGCCGGTGCCGAAGCGGTAGCGGGCGCGGATGTTCTCGTGGCCGGACGGCAGCCGGGCGCCGTTGATGCCGTCGCCGAACGTCACCGTCGTCCGGCCGTCGGCGGTGGAGCCGGTGATGTAGACCCGCTCGCCCGGACCGCGCCCGGCGAGGCTGTCGACCTCGTGCCAGAGGACACCGTCGACCCGGATCTCCAGCACCGGGGTGGCGCCGAGGGGGTTGTCGTCGGCGAGCCAGGTGAGCGGGGACTGCCACAGCGCGAACGTCTGGTTGACACGGTCCGAGTCACCGCTGCCGATGGCCTCCTCGCGGCTCTCGCCGTGGGTGGCCTCGACGACGTTGCCGAGGATCCTGACCGTCTCGCGGCGGTAGCGGTGGGCGAGGTCGGCGGTCAGGGTCAGGCGGGTGTGGACGTGGTCGCCGGGCAGTTGCGGGTCGACGGCCGGGTCCGCCGCGGCGATCGTGACGACCTCGGTGGCCCGCACGCCCGCGGTCCCCGGGATGTCGCTGCGCTCTCCGCCGACGATGAGTGTCCGTCCGGGCCGCAACCCGTCGTACAGCGTGGCCAGTTCGATCTCGTTGCCGTGGACGTCCTCGCCCAGCGGTTCGTCGGCGAGGCGGAGCGGTTCGCCGGCCGCGTGGACGGTGGTGTCGCGGATGTGCGAGAGCAGGACGTCGAACTCGTCCAGCCACGGGTCGGCCAGGGTGAGTTGGGTGCCGCGGCCCGTGATGCCGTAGTTGGTGTACGCCGCCGTCCGTGCCGCCACCACCTGGGTCGTGACGAACGCCAGCTTCGGGTCGCCGGGGACGCCGCCCTGGGCGCCCTTGGCGGGGCGCTGGATCGCGACCCAGCTGCCGACCGTGATGCCGGTGTGCACCGTGTCCAGCTGGAGGACGCGTCGGTTCAGCGGCTCGGGCTTGCTGGCGATCACGACCTCGACGTTGGGCTCGGTGGTGCCCACCGTGTACTTGAGGCTGACCTCGTACTCGCCGTGCGTGAACTGCTCGCTCGTGTTCGGCCGCAGCGCGATCTGCTCGGACGTGCCGTTGTGGACGCCGACGTGGACCAGGCCCTCGTCGTCCGGGCGGGACACGAACAGGGTGCGCTCCGGCAGACCCGACTGGAAGCGGGCCGTGACGCCCGGTTCCTGGGAGTCGGTGGGGCGGCGGTTGAGCCAGCTGAGGTCACGGTCCTGGCCGGAGCGCACGGACAGCTCGACCTGGCCCGTGCCGAGCGGGAACCTGACCGGCTGGGCGACCGGCAGGTTCTCGGCGCGCTGGTCGGAGCTGCTGCCCTCGACGTACTGGAACTCGGCCCGGACCGGCGTCCGGCCCGCCGTGTCGTACACGACCCGCATGCTCGCCAGCACGGCCCCCGTGAGCGGCCAGTCGGCGGTGCGGATGACCCGTCCGCGGTCGTCCTGGACCGGCTTGAGGGGGGCCGTGGCGCCGAAGGGGGCGGCGGTGACGCGCATGGCGAGCAGTTCGCGCAGGAGTTGGGGGGTGCCGGGGGCGGCGGCGGTGCGCCAGGCCGGGTAGAGGGTGCCGAGACCGGGGTTCAGAGCGGAGAGCAGGCGCGCGGTGTCGCTGCCGGGGCGCTGGTGACCGGTGCCGCTGTGCGGGGCGGGCGTTGAGGCGCGCAGGGCGGGGAGGACAGCGCCCAGGGCCCGGAGGGCGGCCGTACGAGGGTCCACAGCCCTCTTCGCAGACTGCGCCTGCTCGTTCTCGGCAGGCTGGGCAGGCGCCAGCTCCAGGGCTCTCTCGGCGAGTTCCGCCAGCACCGCCTCCAACTGCTCGAACCAAGCGGCAACGTCGTCGTACGGCTCGGCCAGCACCTGCGCCTCCCCGAGCCGCGCCACGGGCTCAGCGAGCCGAGCCGCAAGCCGCTCGGGCGTCTTGATGCCGTCCAGGTCATCCCGCAGCGGCGCCAGAACCTGATCCTCGAAGTCCTCGATCAACCGACTGACCGGCCGCGGATTGGGCACCTCGGGCGTGGGCGGCTCATCACCCGGCTCACCCGGCACAGCAGGCGGGGCCGTCCAGCGCCGCACCTCATCCACGAGTTCCTTGAGAGTCGGCGGGGCCGACTTCGGCAGCGAGATCGCGGTGATCTCGTCGTCCCGGTCCACGCGCGCCTTGGCGACGGACAGCAACTTGCGTTCGCCGCCCGCCTGTTCACCGAAGACGAAGAGCAACTGGTCGCCGGTCCGGAGCGAGTTCGCCGTGCCCTCGACGAAGATCTCCGAGCGCCGCTCCAGGTCCTCGGGGGTGACAAGGGAGGGGCGCCGCCGCCGGACCTTCAGCTCGTTCCAGTCCCAGCGGGCCGTCAGATCACGGCTGGTCTCGAACGTGAGGGACTGCTCGTCGGCGGAAGCAGGCACGCTGTGGCTGCGGGCGCCGCGCGGAATGGTGACGGGCAGGGCCTCCGCGCGCGGGTCGCGTTCCAGCGTGTACGCCAGGTGGGTGGCGGCGGCGACGCCGGGGCGCGGGCGGTGGCCGACGAGGCGGCCGAGCAGGACCAGGGAGCGGTGCTCGTTGGCCGTGCGGATGTACGCCTCGTCGGCGATGCGCTCGGAGTGGAAGGTGAGCAGGTCACCGAGGACCGCGGTCGCGTCGAGCAGGCCGATCGCCGGGTCGTCCGGGGTGCGCACGGTCAAGGTTCCCAGCGCCGGGTACGCCGGTGAGGCGAGCCGGTCGAGGAGGGCGGCCCGGAAGGAGCCGTACTCGCCCACGCGGTAGTCGAGGGCCGTGCGGCCGGGCGGGTTGTGCACGGGGGCCGGGGCGAGCCGCTCGTCGTGGCCGCCGCGGCAGGCGCCGCCGCAGGTGCACTCGTCGATCGTCGAGTCGGTCGTCATCGGGCACCTCCCAGGGAAATCGCCAGCCGGCCGTTCTCCGGCCGGTCTGGGTCGTTGTCACAGGTGGCGATCTCCAGCGGGCCGAGCCGCAGCACGCCTTCCTCCTTCTCTCCTCGGTCCGGCTCGAACAGCCGCTGCAGCCGGGTGACTTGGACGCTCTCCACGCCGGGCACCGCCGCCGCGACGGCGACCAGACGGCTGAGCCGTACCGGTGCGCCGAAGGTCAGCGCGTCCGGGTGGAAGAAGCCCCGCACACCGCTGCCGAGCACGCGGTACAGCTCGGCCAGGATCTGCCCGTGCTGGTGGCCGGGCCGGGCGCACACGGTGAGCGCGATGTCCAGCGGGACCAGACGTGCGGCGCCCACCACGAGGTCGTGGCCGATGCGCCGGTACGGCTCCAGGGCCTGGGCGACCGAGGCCAGCAGCTCGGCCGACGGGGCGCCGGTGCCGTACGCGTCGATCGCGACATGCGCCTCCTGGACGCTGCCGGTCCAGCGCAGCTCCGCCGCCGCCCGCTGGACGCCGGGCAGGGCGGTGGCGAGGGCCGCGTAGTCGTCGGCGGTGACCGCGCGCAGGCGGGTACGGCGCAGGTCGAGCGGGGCCAACTGGCGTACCTGCTCGACCGGTTCGGGTTCGGTGCCGCCGGTGGCGGGCAGCGGGTTGCGGACCACGGCGGCGGGCGGGGTCTCGCAGTCGGACTGGACGACGAGGTGGTTGATGGCCTCCGCGCCGACGTTGCCGGCCGTCCCGCCGCCGAGCCGGTAGTGCAGGGCGAGCCGGGACCCGGGCGTCGGCTTCGCGCCGTGCCGCCCGTCGCCGAAGCGCAGGGCGAGGCGGCCGTCGTCCTCCAGCTCGCCGACGAAGTACCGGTCGCGGGGGCCGCCGGCGAGCAGGTCGCGGCGCGGCTCCCACACCGTGTCGTCGTCCGCCTCGTGGAGGCGTACGGCGGGCAGGGCGCGGCGCGGGTCCTGGTCGAGCGCGGCGGTCGCGGGGCCCCGCAGCACGGGCTCCTCGGGGTGCAGTCCGGCCGCGTACGCCGGGCCCCAGCTGTGGGCGATCTCCCAGGCGATGTCGCCGTCGAGCACGGTGCCCGCGCGGGCGCGCGCGGTGAGGACGTCGATCCTGCGCAGCTTCGCGTCGAGCAGCTCGTCGCTGCGGTGCAGGAGTTCGCGCAGGGCACGGACGGGGTGGCGGCGCAGCTCGATCCGCTCCAGGATCTTCAGACCGTAGATCACGGTGAGTTCGGCGATCTCGGCATCCGCGAGGCCGTCCCGGTCGCGGGCGCTGCGCCACAGCTCGACGAGCCGCTGCCGGACCCGCCCCGGAATCGCGGCGATCCGCTCGGCCTGTCCGGCCGCGACGGTGCCGGCGTCCGGGAACGGCACCGCCTGCGCCACGGGCGCGCGGCCGAGGACGGGACGGAAGCGGGGCTGGATGCCTGGGTAGACGGACTGGGCGAGCAGCGTGCGCAGGGCGGCGGCCTGGGCGTACGCGGTGCCGGGGACGACATGCTCGTGGCGCTGACCGGCACGCTCCAGACCGATGCCGGACCTCACCGTCGCTGCCTCGCCAACCACCTGGAACAGCTCACGGACGTCGTCCGGGGTGAGTGCCTCGCCGGATTCCGCCTTGTCCGTCAGCGAGTTGATGAGCCGC
This sequence comes from Streptomyces sp. NPDC049627, assembly GCF_044465645.1. NCBI lineage: Bacteria > Bacillati > Actinomycetota > Actinomycetes > Kitasatosporales > Streptomycetaceae > Streptomyces > Streptomyces sp. NPDC049627. The sequence goes on from NZ_JBITLW010000011.1 coordinate 10,513, forward strand.
GCGGGCGCGTTGCCCTCGTCGCGGTCGTGGCAGCCGAAGGCGGGTGGATCGCAGGGGGCGACCACAGCGGGCACCTGCGGGACCGTGAACGTCTCGGGCAGCCCGTGCAGGGTACGTCCGTGGTCGACGAGGACGACGTTGCCGCGGGCGAGGGTCACGTCCTCGACGGGCAGGCAGTCGCGGCCGCCGCGGGTGGTGAGGCAGAGCGGGAAGCGCAGGGCGTCCTCAGTGGCCCACGTGACCTCCAGGACCGGCTGGTCCTCGATGCGATCCACGGCGGGGGTGACGGAGGTCAGGCGTACGGCCTGCCGGTGGCTCGGGTCCGCGTCGCCCGGTGTGCCGGTGCGCGGGCCCTTGATCTCCTCCAGGACGAGCACGTCGCCCGGCCTGAGGTCGAGCTGCCGCTCGCGGCAGGTCTCCGGGTCGACCCACGCGTCGCGCAGGGTGGCGGAGGTGGCGCCCTTCGGGAGGGTGCAGACCTCGCCTCCCCACGTCCACAGACGGATGGCATTGTGCGCGACCCTCAGCTGGAGCGGGTCGGCGGTGACGACGGGTTCGAACACCTCCACCGAACCGCGCTCGTCGAGGTCGCCGAGGTCGGCCTCGTCGATGACGGTGCCGGGTTCGGGGCGGTCGTGCGGGTCGAGGGTGCGGACGTCGACGGAGGCGAAGCGGTAGGTGCCCGGGGCGAGAGTGTGGTCGCCGGCCGTCTCGACGGCGACGTACGCGCGGGCGGTGCAGCCGTCGTGCATCGCGTAGTCGATGAGCCGGACGTGACGACGTACGGAGACGCGGCGGCGTGCGGTGTCGAGATACGCCTCGGTGGCGACCGCGTCCTGCTGGTAGCTGATCTGGTCACCGGTGTACGCGAGCAGCTCGACGAGGGTCGTGCCCAGGTCGGCGGGGTTGCGTTCGACCCAGTCGGGCGTGGTGAGCGCGAGCCGGTCGAGGAGCAGCTTGCGGATGGTGTCGTAGTCGCGGGCCGTGTAGTCGATGACCGGCGCGGACGGGAAGCCTTCGGGCTCCTGCTCGTCCTCCTTGCAGTCGAAGGGGGCCGGGCAGTCGGGCTGGAAGGTGAAGGTCGCGCTGTGGTAGCGCTGGTCGAAGCCGCGATACGGCTCCGTCCCGGGCCGTCCGTACGGGTCGGTCTCGACCAGGGAGAGCCGGTAGCGGGAGGTGTCGCCGGCCTTGTCGAGGGTGACGTAGAGCCGGTCGTCGAGCTCGGGGTCCTCCTCGCGCTCGACGCTGACGTCGACGGCGGTGATGCCGGTGATGCGGCGGCCGCCGTCGACGCGGACGTTCTCGGGGACGAGGCCGTGCGGGGCCTTGCCGAGGAAGGTGACGGTGAGCAGCAGGCCGTCGTCACCGACCTCGACGGCGTCGATGCCGTTGAGCTGGGCGGCCCTCACTTTGGCCCGCCGCGTCGCGGTGGTCATGCGGCCCTCCCTTCGAAGACGTCGTCGCGCCGGGCGCCGTCGGCGCGAACGACGTACGACAGGTACACGCGAACGACGTTGTCCTCGCTGACCACGTCGAGGGCCTCCACGTCGATGAGATCGCCGAGCCAGCGCTGCAGCGAGGCCTGGACGGACAGTTCGAGGGTGCTGATGAGCTCGGGGCTGGTCGGGGCGAAGACCAGGTCGAGGAGCCCGCAGCCGAAGTCGGGGCGCATGACGCGCTCGCCCGGGCTGGTGAACAGCAGCTGCTCGATGAGGTCGTGGACGTGCTCGCCGTGGCCGGCGTGCGCGGTGCGGCCCCGGCGGTCGGCGCGGAAGGGGAACGCGATGTCGCTGCGCGGGCGCCTGCTGGTGTGGCGGCTCATCGGACGGTGACCTTTCGCTGCGCGGCCTGGACGACGGGCGGCCCCTGCGGCACGAAGGCCGCGGTGAAGCACTCGGCCGCGGAGGTGTCCAGCAGCACGGGTGCGCCGTCGACGGTGATGCCGGTGCCGTCGGCGGTCCAGCGGACCGTGACGCACGGCGCGGGCACACCGTCGACGGTGTGCGGGCAGCCGGTGACGACGTAGCTGTGCGCGGCGGTGGCGACGGCGGCGCCACCGGCTCGTACGCCACCGGAGGGTGTGCCGGCGGCGGTGACGCGACCGCCGTGCGGGCAGCCGATCACGGCGTCGGCATCGAGCAGACTCCCGGGCATGTTCCTGGATCCCCCGTCTTTCTCATCGCTTGGAGAGCACGGTCAACTGGCCCTCGTTGATGGTCACTTCACGGCCGCGCAGAATGACCTCCGCTCCCGCGCCGGTCGCGATGACCACGGCCTCCTTGGTGATACGGATGTAGGCACCGCCCTGTGCCTGCAGGAGGATCCCCTGCTCGGCACCGGGCGTGTCGTTCATGACGAGCTTGTGCGCCTGCGGCGTCTGCACGACGACCGGCTTGTTCGGCGCGTCGGCCGCCAGCTCGCGCCGCGCGTCGGGCGGCAGCTCCTCGGCGGCGCCGTACCAGCACCCGGTCCACACGGGGAAGCTGGGATCCCCCTGCTCGAACTCCACCCAGACACCCGCGCCGGGCGGCGGCACCACGAACTGTCCCGACTCGGGCCCGGTGAACGGCAGACAGGGCAGCGCCCAGGTGGACGGCTCGTCACCGAGGACGTCCGGGACCTCGACGGTGATACGGCCGATGCGCAGCGGGTCGTCGTTGCTGACGACCCGGCCGCGGAACTTGCCGAGGTAGCGATTGCTGGGTGCCGCCATGGTGGAGGTGCTCCTGGTTGGTGGGTCGTGAGGTCGTGGGTGTCAGGGCCGGACGTAGTCGCTGCGCGCTTCCAGGCCCTCTCGGGAGAGGGTGAAGTTCTGCTGGTAGGAGCCCGGGCGCAGGTTGTGCGTGACGGACTTGACGAAGTAGTCGCCGTCGTACGCCCGTCCCGAGCCGCGTACGCCGACGAGCTGGCGCGGCTGGAGGATGTAGCCGTGCCGGATGACGTCGAGCGAGCCGGAGCCGGAGACGACGTCGGCCGATACGGCGGCGCGGGCCAGGAGTTCGGCCTCGGCCTGCTCGCGCTGCTGCTTGGCCGTGCCGGAGAGGGTCCTGCGTTTCAGCGCCGGGGTGGGCCGCTTGCCGAGGGGCGGGCGCAGCGGGCTGATGGACGGCTGCGGGAGCAGGGCCGACTGCCGGGTCTCGGGGTTCTGCCAGCGGGCCTGCGGCTCTTCGCGCGCGGTGCCGTCGTACGCGAACGTCAGCTGGTCGACCGTCGAGTTGGCGTCCATGTTGACGTTGAGGGCGTGCTGGCGGATGCCGAGGCGGACCTCCGGTCCCCAACGGGCCGAGGACTGGCCGGGGTTGGGGCCGGGCTCAAGATAGAAGGTGTAGCCGTTGGCGCGGGCGAGCTCGGTGACGTACTGCAGGTCGGTCTGCGTCTGGTAGTGCACCCGCAGGTCCTGGTGCGGGGGCTGGGCGACCTTCTCGGTGTAGACGTCGGGCCGGATGCCGTAGTCGGAGTACCGGCGCAGGATGGCGAGCACCCGTTCGGACGGCGGCAGGTTGGGGTAGCGGGCGGTGCGCTCCTCCAGGTCCATGAGAAGCGTCAGGTCCTCGCCGGTGACGGTGAGGGTGGAGTGGCCGGGCTGGTTGCTCGCTCCGACCTCGTGACGGACGATCAGCCCGTCGAAGAGCACGTCGGAGGTGCCCCGCACGGTCACCGTGACGATGATCCGGGTCTTGGGATCGAAGAACCCCTCGGGCAGGAGCCGTCGGCTGATGATCCCGTTCTTGGTGAGGTCGAAGGCCAGCTGGAAGCCGCTGCGCTCCCCCGCGGTCGCGGTGATCTGGGCGGACAGCAGGGCCTCGGTCACCTCGGCCGGGACGGGCCGGGCGAGCTTGGGCCCCATGAGGAGCGTGATGTGGACGGGGCCCTGCCCCACGGGCAGATCAAACACGCCGGTCTCCCCTGCCGCCGGGGAATCCGCCGGCGAGCGGGATGTCGATGACGCGCCCGGCCTCGTCGGTCAACTCGCGTGGATCGAGTACCGGGTTGGCGTCGGCTATCTGCCACCACTGGCCGGGGTCGCCGTAGTAGCGCTGGGCGAGGAGATCGGGGCGCTCGCCTGCGCCGACGGTGTGCGGCTGGGTCTCGTCGCCGTCCGGGGCGGTCTCGTCGAGCTGGGGGAGCAAGCGGCGCTTGGTGTAACGGACTTCGGTGCCGTCGGCTCGGCGGTGAATCCCGATCTCGGCGTCGTGGTACCGGCTGGTGCGCGGGTAGGGGTGGGCGCCCGGGATGGCGTCCAGGGCGTTCTCGTACGGCTCGATGTCGGCCATGGTCCTCTGCTCAGCCCCTTCCGATCACGACGTTGGTTCCGGTTCCGCCTATGCCGCCACTGAGCCCGAGCGAGCCGAGGCTGCCGCCGCGCGCGGCTGCGGCAAGCCGCTCCTTCTGCGCGAGGTGCGCCATGTAGAGGTCGGCGCCGCGATGCCCCGCGGGCAGATCACTGACCGTGAGGATCTTCATGCCGATGCTCAGGGATGCCCGGATCGGGTTCAGATTCACGTCGAAGGCGGACTCGTTGACGGAGAGCTCGGTGAGCCGGACGGGCATGACCCGCTTGCTGCCCCAGGTGAAGAGGGTCAGCGGCATCTCGATCGGGCTGATCTCGATGGCACCCTTCTGCGACAGCTTGCTCGCGGCGCGCAGCTGGGCGACGGTCGGCTGCACCAGCATCTCGAGCGTGGCGAGCTGCGGGTGGATGCCGTCCGGGGCCGCGATCTCGAACTGGTCGGTGGCGTCGATATCGGCGGTGAACTTCCAGGTCTCCTGAGCCGGGCCCTTCAGGCGGAGTGCCTCGTTACGGTCGCCGCTGCCGGTACCGCCGCCTCCGGCGTCACCGCCGTCGCCGGCGGACTGGGGGGCCACGCTGCGTTCCAGGGTGTCGGGGTTGAACTGCAGGACGATGATCCGCTGGGGGGTGCCGGTGTCGGGGTTGACGACGACTATTCCGGAGCGGATGGGTTTGGGGATGTCGGCGTAGCGGGTCATGCACCTACTCCATTCACGTTCAGGCCCGATGAACTACACATCCTCGCCGCGCCTCTTCTTCGCTGCCTCGAATGCCAGCAAGATTTGCTCCCTGATTCCGTCGACATCTTGGGACGACCAGGAAGCTATGACTTCTTCGATCGTCGAGCGATGGGCGTCCAGGTAGTAGCCGATGAGGAGGGCGAGCGCCTCGACCTCCAATTCCTTGTGCGGCAAGCGAGCGACCCTGGCCAGAATCTCCCCCACGGCGTCATCCTGCACGTGATTGAAGGCGAGGAGTGCGTCGACCCGGTCCTTCATCCTCCTGGATTCATCGAAGATTACTCCCGAAATCGCATCGACCAGTTGGGCATCAGGGGGGTCCACCTCGTCCGAATCAAGCAATGCGGCACCGGCCGCCCAAAGAGCGGAACTGAACACCTCGGAGGAATTGTCGGCGCTCAGCATCGCAGAGATGACGCCGGCGTCAGTGGAATCCCCAAGATCCCCCAGGACACGCAAAGCACTGGCGTGGTTCAGCCCGACATCGCCACCCTCGGCATCCTCGGACGGATAGGGCGGCGTGGTCAGCACCCGGCGGGCGACTTCCAGGACGGTCGACTCATGTTCCTCGTACGGGTGGGGCCCGCCGAACCGGGTCAGCGACTGCTGATACCGGTAGTGATCAAGCGCGACCCCGACCGCGACGACCGAGTCACTCTGCAGCAGTTCCAGGAATCCGTCGACACCAACCGCCCCGGAGGCAAGTCGGGCACGGACCTCGTCAAGATGGGCGTCCTGGGTGGCGTATGCAGCCCAATAGAACGAATCAAATGTCATTCCACTCATGCCCGTCCTCTCACCTCCAAGATGGCATCCTTCGGTATGCTCCCGCGAATCAGAATCTCCTGAGTGCGCACGACATCCTGCAGTGCCTGTCGCTCGCCCTTACCCAGTCCAGCGAGCCCCCAACGCGCCTGGTCTGCCGCATTCGTGAGGTCGAATATCTGACTTGGCGACACATGGAGGAGGTCGATCCTGACCGATCCGTACTCGCCACCGAGTCGATCACCCTGCGGGTTCCTCAACTCCTTGACCGGCAGCTTCGAGGTCGAGAAGAACGGGGTCACCCGCTTCACCGGGCCCCTTCTGTTCCTTTTGCCCCGCCGTCCACCGGACTCCGACTGGGGGCCGAGGACGTGCTCCTTCACCTGTCCAGGCGTGGCCGCCAGGTCAGGCATTTCGGCCGAGAGCCCGTCGCGCTCAGGCCGCTGGTCCCGCTCGGCGAGGTTGCGCTCGACTTCGCGAGGAACGAAGCTTCCGGACTCACTCTTGACATATTCCCTACCACCGCGGTCCCTGTACGCGGTCTGCTTCCCCTTCGTTTCGACGACCGTCATGTCTTCTTCCCGCAGCCTGCGCCGGAACTGACCGATCGCGGTCTTCTCCGGCTTCCCCTGGATGTTGCGCGGGTTGTCATATATCAAAACGACACTGTTCGGCGCCCTTTCTATCCACGCATCCTTCTTCCTGAACTGCCCGACCTCCGGATTCCACTCAAGCTTTCCCCGTCCAGTTCCACCACTGCCCTGGCCGTGACTCGAATCCGTTGAGTGTGCGACTCGATTGCCCCCCTGACCTCCGCCACCACTCTTACTTTGGGCACCACCCAGCACGCTGCCTTCGATGGCCTTCACCTTTTCAACCACCGCTTCCAGCGTATAGCTTCCAGTCAGTTCAGCCTTGATCCGGTCACGCAACTCGAGCGTCACCTTGTCCTCGGCGCCAAGGGGGAAAACTTCGAACTCTCCCTCCGCCGCAATGGCTGTTGGATTGAGCGTCGCGACAACATTGAAGTCATCTTCACCCTTGGCAGCGAGACTCGTGAGCCGATTCCAAACGCGCATCGCTGCGAGCGTCGCGTTCAGTGCCGGTGCAGGCAGGCCCTTGTCCAGCAGCCGTTTCAACTTGGGACGAATGCGCGCCACGATCTTCCGGAGCCGCTCGTCCTTCGACTCCTTGGAATTCTCGTCCTTCTTCTGCTTGTCCTTGTCCGTTTGGGACTTGGGCCGACCAGGACCGCTCTTCTCAGGCTTGGGCTTGGTATTGCCAGGACCCCGCCGGTCCGGCTTGGGCTTGGCCCGGTCCGGCTTCGGCTTTGTCCGGTCCGGCTTGGGCTTTGTCCGGTCCGGCTTGGGCTTGGTCCTGTCCGGCTTCGACTTGCCAGGGCCGTCCTTGTCCGGCCTGTCCTTTCCAGGCCTGGTGGTGTCTGGGCCGTCCTTGTCGCCCTTCGGCCCGGCCTTGCCCGGGGCGTCCCCTCTCTCGCCCTTCGGCTCGTTGGCGTCCTTGGGCTTGCCCGTGGTGTCCTTGTCGTCCTTCGGCCTGTCCGAGTCCTTGCCGTCGGCGCTCTTCGGCTTCGGCTCCGGCTTGGCCGGTGCTTCCGCCTTCGGCTTCGGCTTTGCCGCGGGGGTCGGCGTGGTGCCCGGCCTCTCGTCTCCGTCCTTCGGCCGGCCGTTCTTGTCCTTGCTCGTGGTCGGAGGCGTGGGCTTCTTGTCACCCGGCGTCTTGGACTTCCCGGGGGCGCCGCCAACCTTGCCCTGCCCCGGCTTCGGCGTCGTAGCCGTCGAAGCCTTCCCGTCCGCGCCCGGCTTCTTCGTCGTATCGACCGGGGGCTTCCTGTCCCCGCCCTTGTCGTCCGCCCCGTCGGCGCCCGCGCCCTTGCCCCCGCCCGGCTTGTCCCCCTTGCCCTTGCCTCCGAGCTTCGCCGCGATGCTCTTGAAACGGCGTCCCACCTTCGCCACGTACTTGCCGATGCCACTCAGCAACGCCTCATAGGCCAGCTCCAGAAGGGCCACGATGCCCGCCGCGACCGCCTTCGCGAAGAGGATGCCGGCGCCGCCCTGGCGGACCGCCTTGAGCCAGTCGAGGACGGCGCCCATCGCGCGCAGGATCTCACCGAGAGCACCGATGGCCGTACGGATGGCGTCGATGACCGCCATGACCCAGCCCGCGCCCGGGATCAGCTTGGCGATGACTTTGGTGATGACGATCTCGCCGATGATGAAGGGGAGTTGGGGGACGATTGCGTCCCAGGTCTCCTTGACGATCTGGTCCAGTGCAATGCCGCCCTTGACCAGCTTGTCCAGGATGGCCTTCGGGATGCCGATGATCTCTTCGATCTTGGACTGGAACCAGCTCTTGACGGCCGCCTTGACCTCGCGGAACAGGTGGTTCTTCGCGCCGTCCACCGCGGAGTTCTTGGCACCGCCCAGCCAGCCACCGGGGTCCGAGAGGAAGTCGACCGCGATGAGCATGAACTCGCCGAGCGCGCCCAGCAGCTTGGAGGCGAAGTCCAGCACGGCCTTCACCGCGCCGACGATCGCCTTGACCACATCCAGGAGCGCCTTCTTCAGGACGTCCAGGATGCTGCTCAGGAGTTTGCCGATGGCGTTCAGTAGGTCGGTGATCGCCTGCTTCAGCGCCTCGGCCAGGCGGTTGACGAGTGCGATGGCCGCCGCGATCAGATCCGTGATGAACTTGCGGATGCGGGCCGCCAGTTCGATCACCGCCCGCACCATCGCCAGCGCGAACTCGATCAGGTCCTTGATGAGGTTCTTGATCGCCTCGACGATGCCCTTGCGGGCCTCGTTGATCCAGCGCTCGACCGTTTCCTTGAAGTTCTTGATGAACCCGACGACCGCGTCGCGCGCCGCCCGGATGACCCGGACGATCGCGTTCTTGATCTCGATGACCTTCTGCTTGATCCAGTCGAAGGCCTTGGTGATCCAGTTCCCCGAGTCCTGGACGGCGCCGTCGCGCTGCTTCTCCGCGTCGCGCTCCGCTTTGGCACTCTCGTCCTGGATCTTCTTGTCGCTGCCCTCCTTCTCCTTCTCGACGTCGTCGTCGGTCTTCTTTTCCTTGTCCTCGACGTCCTTGCGGACCTTGTCGTGCCGCTCGGTCTTCTTGTCGCCGAGACTCTTGAGCTCCTCGTCCTGCTGCGTGCGCCAGTCCTCGCGCTGGGCGGTGACCTCGCCCATCGCCTTCTCGCGCTCACCGGCCTGTGTGTCGGTGTTCTTCGCGATCTCGGCGTCGACCTGCTGCTTGTGCTTGGCCTGCGAGTCGCGGAAGTCCCGGTCCTTGGCCTGCCGACCTTCGGACATGCCCTTCTGGCCGTCGCTGAACGCGGCCTGGAACTGCGGCCCTTGTTCGTGCTCGGCCACCTCGGAGGCCGCCTCCGGCGGTACGGCACCGGTCGCGCCGCCGCCCTCGACCGCGACGCCCTCGCCGCCCTGCGCCCCCGGGACCTGAGCGCTCAGCTCCTCCTTGGGGGCGTTGGGGTAGACCTGGTCCTCGCCCATACCCCGGTTCGAGTCGTCGCGAGCCGTCCCGACCGTCTCCTGGCCCTTGGCCTCGACATGGCCGTCCTGCTCACCGGCCGTCTGCTCCGCCGAGCCCTTCATCTCCACGCCCGGCGCGTTGCCCGCCTGGGCCTGCTTGAGCGCCTCGTCCTTCGTCGGCAGCCCGGCGAACTTGGCGGCCAGTTCCTGCGGGTCGACCTCGAAGCCGAGCCAGCTCGCGACCTTGCCGATGCCGAAACCGAGGGCCATCTTGAAGGTGTCCCAGCCGCTGGGCTCCTCGGCCTTCTCCGCCTCGATCTGACCCTCGGGCTCCTTGGCCCCAGTGACCTCGGCGTCCTCCTGCTCCGGAGCCTGGGCCTCCTGAGGCTTGTCCTGCGAGTACTCGGCAGGGGCGTCCGTCTTCGGCTTGCCCTGCAGCGTCTGCGGCGCACCCGCCGGACGCTGCATCGAGGGCGGTGCGGAAGCCAGCGTCTTGTGTTCGTCGCCGACCGTGCGGTCCACCGCGCCGCCGACTCCGCCCATGGCCTGAAGCGCCTTGTGCGGCTTGAGCTTCGAGGCCGTGGACAGGCCTGCTTCCGGGGAGACTCCGGCGAGGTTCGGCACCGGTGCGGAGTCCTTCTTGCCCTTGCCCTTGGCCGGAGCGGCCCCACCGCCACCGCCACCGCCTGCACCGCCGCCGCCACCGCCACGCGCGGCCTTCGGCGCGGGTGCGCTCTCCGGCTCGGCCTTCGGTTCCGGGGCCGCCTTCGCCGACGCGGGCTCGGACTTCGCAGCGGCGGCGGGCGCGGCTGCTGATCGCGCGGGCGCCGCCGACGTCTCCTTGCGAGCGGGCGCTTCCGTACCGCTCTCCTGCGCCGGCGGCTCGGTCGCCGACTCGGCACCCGAACCCCCGGAGGAACCGGGCGAGTTCACCGTGCCGCCACCCGCGCCGCCGGACGCGCCGGGCGCCGTGCTTCCGGCCTCGACGGCGGAGGCGTCCTGCGCGGACCCCGCGCTCTGCTCGCTCTGTGCGCCCTGTCCACCGGCCTCGGCCGAGCCCCCGCCGACGCCGCCGCCCCGGGCCGCTTCCTTAGCCCCGGCGTCACCCTGGGCCGACTGGCCGCCCTTCGCCTGCGGGGACTCCTTCTCCGGCGCGGCGCCGCCCTTGTCGCCCGCCGCGGCCGTGCCCTTCTCCTCCTTGTCGGCCGACTCCTTGGCCGCGCTGCCGCCCTCGGACCTGCCCTCCTGCTTGCCCGGCGCCTCCTGCACCGTGGTCTGAGCCGCGACCGGCCCGGCCTTGGGGTCGTCGCCGCTCTTGGGGTCCCGGGTGCCGGGCGCGGGCGGCGCGGTGGCGGCCCGCTCCAGTGCCAGGCCTCCCGCCCCGAGACCGCTGTCGGGTCCGCCCTCCGTCTCGGGGGCCGACGACTCCGGCTCCATGGCCGCGTCGGTCGGCTCCTCCTCGGGCTCGGCGGCCTCGTCCTCGGCGTCCTCCGCCTCCCGTTCGGCCTGAATCTGTTCGGCCTTCGTCGGTGGCGGCGCCGGGAAGGAGGGGGCCGCCTGTGCGGTCGCGGGCGCCGACGGGTCCAGTTTGTCCGCGGTCGGCACGGCGGACACGTCGAGGTCCTGCTGCGGTACGAAGTCCTCCGGCTGGAGCTTGACGTCCCAGGCGCTCGGCTCCCCTCCCCCGACCTCGACCTCGGACTCGCTGCCGGAACCGAACGGATCCTCGTCGGTCTCCTCCTCCTGGCCGGCGAGGTCCTGGTTGCGCTTGCCGTCGAGCGTGCTGAGCTTGCCGGGCAGCTGCGTGTCCTTGCCCGCCGCCGTCGGGGAACCCGTCGGCTTCTGCTGCCCCCGCTTGTCCTGCTGCTTCAGCTGCCGTCCGGCCGCGGCAGCCTCGGCCGCGCCCGGGCGGTTCTTCGCCGCGGACTCCTCCTTGCTCGCGGCGCGGGCGTTCTGCCGCTCGGTCTGCTCCTGGCCGCCCTTGTCCTTCTCCTTGCCGGCCGCGTCCCCTGACTTGTCCTTGCCGCCCGGCTCCACGGCACCCTTGCCCGACGCCGAGCCGGCGGACTTGTCCTCCCCCTGCTGTCTTCCGCCACCGGGTTCCGACGAGGCAGACGAGGACTGCTCCTGCCGTGAGGCGGCCCCACCGGGCGCGCCCCCGCCCCGCGGAGTGGTCCCGTGCTCCTGTGTGCCGCCGTTCTGCGGCGTGCTCCCGGCCGCGCCCTCCTCGAGGGCCCATTCCTTCTCCGGCCCGGGCGCCGGCGCCGGCCGCTCCTCCTCGGTCCGCCGCTCCTCGGCCGTCCGCAGGGCGTTCTCGCGCTCGGTCCGCACCTGCTGCGCGGCGTCGGGCTCGATCTCGGGGGCGTCGTGCGCATCCCGTTCGAGTCCGTCCTCGGCGTAGTCGTCGTAGGCGTCGATCTCGTCGACGAGGTCGAGCACCCGGTCGTGCTCCGGCGCGAGCAGACGGTTCTCCAGGCGGACGAGAACGCCGTCGAGCAACTCCTCGGGCAGCCGGGCGAGTTGCCTGCGAGTGCGCTGGGACAGGTCCTCGGGGTCGCCGCGCAGGGACCGTACGACGGAGTTGGCGAGGCGGTCGACGAGGGTCGCCGGGTCGATGGCCTCGGCGCGGTTGCGGTCGGCGTCGACGGTGGCGTACCGCAGCCAGCCGGGCGTGGCCTGCCGCTCCTCGACGTCCGGCGCGGACTCCTCCGTACGTGCCGCCTCGGGACGTACGAGATCCTGCGCCGCCGACTCCGCCTCCCGCTCGATCGCCTGCTGCGGCATGCTCACCGCGCCCAGCTCACGCCCGGCGCGCAGGGTGCCGAGGCCGTGCGGGTTCTGCACGGTGTGCAGGAGCTCGTGGGCGAGCAGCCGACGGCCCTCGTCGGTGCCCGGCTTGAAGGCGCCCTCACGGAAGAAGATGTCCTGGCCGACGGCGACCGCGTCGGCGCCGAGCAGCTCCGTCAGCTGCCCGGCGTCCCGGCCGGTGTGCAGGCGTACGCGGCCGAGGTCGTGCCCCAGCTGCTCCTCCAGCTCCCGGCGTACGCCGGGGTCGAGGGGCTGGCCTGCGCCGCTGACGATGTCCTTGGGTTCCGGCGTGCGGGACTTGGCGGCACGTTCCTTGCGCTTGCGGCGGCGCTGTTCGGCCGACTGCTCCGAACGGGCGTCCTGGGACTGCGAGTTGCTCACCGCGTCACCTCCCCGTGGCCGCTGAGCCCCTCGTGCACGACGCGGGCCAGCTCCTGGCCGAGGCGGCGGGCGGACAGCCCGGCGGGCAGCGGCGGCAGGCTCGTGAGCGCGTCGACGCTCAGGGCGCCGTCGGCGGCCAGCGGGACGCCGTGCGCGCGGACCAGCCGGGTCAGCTCCTGTTCGAAGGCGGCGGAGACCCGCTCCGGGTCCACGCGGAAGCCCTCCAGGGCGAGTTCGCCGATCTCCACGCGGATCTCGCGGGGCTCCGGCGACGCGGATGCGGCCGCCCGGCCCGGGGCCGTCCGGGTCGGTTCGCTGTTCACACCCATCCGCGGACCTCCGTCGGCGTCAAGGAGCGCTCCAGCTTCAGGTACTCCGTGCGTGCCGCCGCGAGCATGTGCCGCATCTGCAGCCGGTCGCCCTCCTCCGCGGCGAGGAAGGCCCCGGACAGGGCGATGTTGCGGATCGAGCCGCCCGCGACGGTGAGCTGGGCGAGGAGGTCCGGGTCGATGTCCTTCAGCGGGGCCCGCGACGGCAGCACCCGGCGCCAGATCTCGGCGCGCTCGTGCTCGGCCGGGAAGGGGAAGTCGACGACGAAGCGGATGCGGCGCATGAAGGCGGTGTCGAGGGCCTTCTTCATGTTGGTGGTGAGGATGGCGAGGCCGCGGTAGGCCTCCATCCGCATCAGCAGGTAGCTGACCTCGAGGTTGGCGTACCGGTCGTGGCTGTCCTTGACCTCGCTGCGCTTGCCGAACAGCGCGTCCGCCTCGTCGAAGAGCAGGAGGGCGCCGCCCCTTTCGGCCGCGTCGAAGACCCTGCGGAGGTTCTTCTCCGTCTCTCCGATGTACTTGCTCACGACCTGGGAGAGGTCGATGACGAACAGGTCGAGGCCGAGCTCCTTCGCCATCACCTCGGCGGCCAGCGTCTTGCCGGTGCCGGAGCCGCCCGCGAACATCGCGGTGACGCCGAGACCGCGGCGCAGGGTGCCGGCGAAGCCCCACTCCTGATGGACCGTGGCCCGCTGCCGTACGTGCGCGACGATCTCGCGCAGGACGCTCAACTGCCGTTCGTGCAGCACCAGATCGTCCCAGCCGGCCTCCGGCTCGATACGGCGGCCCAGCTCGTCCATGCCGACGCGGGCCTCCTCGAGACCGGCCCGCCAGGCGAGTTGGGCGGCGTCCAGCTCGTCCTCGTACGGCAGCCGGCGGCGCACGGTCGCGGCGGCGGACCGTACGACGTGCGGGGGCAGCTGGAACTGCGCGACCAGGGAGCGCAGTTCACCGTCGTCGAGGTCGGCGACGGGGTGGAAGGCCTGCGCCCACAGCTCGACCTGCTCCTCGTCGTCGAGGCGTGGCACGGCCACCCGTGCGCCGTGCGGCCGGTCCGTGCGCAGCGGGTCCTCGCTCGATACGACGACGGGTACGGCGGCCCCGGCCAGGAACGCATCGGTCGCCGCCCGCTGGTCGCGGTCCAGCTCGCCGACCTCGACGAGCAGCGCGGCGGGCAGCAGGATCGCCTCGCGCTGCCAGAGCCGGGCGAGCCGGTCGCGCTCGGCGGGGTCGGTGGGGATGTCCGCGGCGCCCATGGCGTAGAGCCCCAGCCCGGAGCGCGCGGCCGCCGCGGCGGCGATGTCCGCCCGGCTGCGCAGGTCGCCGCCGGTCACCTCGACCAGCAGCGGCGCGCCCGGGCTCGCCCCCGTCGTCCAGCCCTCGGCGGCACGGCTCGCGGCCAGGTCGTACGACGGCGGCAGCTGTTCCGGCACCGGGGTGCGGCGCAGGCGGCCGTGCAGACGGGCGTCCAGGTAGGGCGAGCCCAGCAGGAAGTGCAGGATCCGCTCGTCCAGGCGCAGCCGGGAGGTCGTGAGCCGGGACTCGTCGTCGAGCTCGACGATCCGCCAGCGCCGCAGCGGCGCCACGGGGGTGAGCGCGCTCCAGTGCGGTTCGGCGAGGGCGGCCAGGGCGAGGGAGAAGGTCGGGTACGCCCGCTGCGGATCACCGCTGGCCGCGGCGCAGCGGGCCGCCGTCGTGGGGTCGAGTTCGTCGGCGGCGGTGAGGAGGATCAGGTCCCGCTCGAAGGGGGTGAGGCCGAAGCAGCCGACGAGAGCGTCGAGGGGGGCGGTGCCCGGGGCGGCCAGGGGGGCCGGAGTCGCAGAGCCGTTGGCGTTCGGGGTGCCGGGCTCGGCGTCGGCCTGGGGCGCGGTGGTCTGTCCGGCGCCTGTGGCGTGGGCATCGATGCGGGACAGGACGCGTCGGATCTCCGCGGTCAGTGTCACGCCGGTGTCGTGTCCGTCCGCCGTCGCCGAAGTGCCCGGTGTGCCCGGCCCGTTCGTCCCCATGCCCTCACCTGCCCCCGTCGTTCCCATGCCGTCTCAGTTCTCGGTGCCTTCGGCCGCGCTGTCCGTCCGCGTGCCGCGCGCGGTGTCGCCCTGCCGTGTCTGCTTGCTGGGCTGCGCCGCCTTGCGGCCGCGTGCCGGAGCTTTGGCGGGCGCCTTCGCGGGCGATTTCGCGGCGGTCTTGGCAGCCGCCTTCACCGCGGTCTTGGCAGCCGTCTTCACTGGCGCCTTGGCCGTGGTCTTCCCCGCTGTACCGGCGGCGGGATTCTCCTGAATCTCGGCCTTCCCGGCCCGGCCCGTGGCCTCGACGTCGCCGCCCGACAGCGCGATTGGTGCCCCGTCACCGATCACCGGCGGCACCGGAGCGCCCGGCGCCCCGAACGGCAGCACCCGTACCTCGGGCCGCTCCACGGGCTTCGCCGGTACCGGTGTCTCGCGCCCGTCGAGGAAGATCAGGGACGCCTGGTAGACCACCGACAGCGAGTACGGGGTCTGGTAGAGCATCCCCCACAGCTTCGACGTCTCGTCGATGTCCATCACCGTCGGCGCGAACCGCACCCGCTGGGCCGCCTCCGCGAGGTCGCTGCCCGCCAGGTAGGGGCGCTCACCCGCCTGTTCGATGACGTCCTTCGGCAGGATCGGGATCTCGTGCAGGGTGCGCACGACGGCGCCGATCAGCCGCTGCCCGACCAGTTCCGTCTCGTCGCCGTACGCGCTGATCAGGTAGTGCAGGTCCAGGGCGGCGGCCGGCCGCTTGACCAGCGTGCCGTCGGACGCCCGGGTCGGCAGGTCGTTGCCCCGCATGGACGTGTTGGGGGTGACCTGGTACAGGAACACGTTGATGGTGGGCTGGTCCGGCGGTTCCGCCGGGGGCTTGCGCGGTTCGACCTTCACGGCCTCGTCGAACTCCGGGCCCAGGTTGGATTCGAGCAGCAGGGCGAGGGCCTGGGTGACATGGGCGATGGCGAGTGCGTTGCTCATGAAGTCGGTTCCTCGGTTCCTCGGTCCGTCATGTCACTCCCGCCCTCGCGCCAGGTACTCCGCCAGGCTCAACGTCGCCCCGGTACGGCCCCTTTCGGGCGTCCGCTGCCGGCCGCCGCCGGACGGTGCCGGTCCGGCCGTCACCTCCAGCCGCCCGATCTGCACCTGAACCACCTGCTCGGGCGCCTTCCCGGGCCGCCGGGCCGCGGCCTGCCGTACGGCGTCCCGGGCCGCCGCCGTGTCCGCGGCGCTCGGCCGCAGTGGGGTGGACACGGCGGCGTGGGGGGTGGCATCCGTGCCCGGGGGGATGGGCACGGACGCCACGTTCTGGGTGGAACCCTGTTCCGCACGGCCCCGGCCGACCGCCCGGTGCGCGGCGTCGGGTGTGGGGCGCGGGCCCGTGGTGACGGGTGCGACGGGGCGCAGCAGGGGCGCCTCGGGCAGGGCCCTCGGGGCGGGCTGCGGTGCCGGGTCCGCGGGGGTGTGTTCGGTGCGTACGACCGTCCGCTCGCGTTCCGTGTGCAGCCGGGCGGCGGGCGGCGCCGGATGCGGCGCCGCGTCCGGCCGTACCTCCGACGGCGTGCTGGACGGCCACAGCAGGTCGCTCCCGTCGTCGGGTTCCGGTGCCGTGGCCCGTACCGCCTCCACCCGTTCGAACGGGCCGGGCAGCCGGGGCCGGACCCGGGCCACGCCCGGGCGCGGCCCGGCGGCGGCCGGGGCGTGCCGGGCGATCAGCCGGTCGAGGAAGTCGGGAACCGGCGCCCCTTCGGCGTCAGACATCCGCACACAGCTCCAGGTAGTAACGGCGCCGCAGCGGGCTGAGCGCCAGGATCTCCGGCTCGCTCCAGCCGTACGAGGTGGCGAGCAGATGGACGTCGAGCAGCAGGTCCCGTGCCCAGGCGTCCAGTTCGGTCCAGAGGTAGGAGGCGATGTCGAGCTCGGCCCGGGTGCTCGCACCGCATTCGGGGCAGGCGACGTTGAGCGTCACGTCGGCTGCCGGGTCGGCGGCCTCGACGGCCTCGGCGATCCGGCGCTGGACCGGGACGGGCAGGTCGCCGGCGCCCACGGCGGTGCCGTCGCGCACCGCCGAGACGAGGCAGCGGGCGAGCAGGGCCGCACGCGGGTCCGCCGCCCGGGCCGCCGCCGTCAGGTCGGCGACTCCGGGCAGCCGGAACTCGAGGTCCCAGCCGTCCTGCCGGACGCGCACCACGGCCCCGGCGGACGGGTCGTCCCCGTCCACCGCGCCGCGCCGCCCGGCCGCTGAACCGCCCCTCCCGCCCAGCGACCGCGCGAATTCTCCCGCGTCCAGGTCGAACTCCATGTCCTCCCCGCACGCCGCGCACGCCAGCCGCACCTGCATCCGCTCCCCGAACAGGGCGCGGCGCAGCGCGAACAGGTCGGCCTCGCGCTCCCCCACCGGCAGCACGGGCAGGCTCGCGGCGTCGACGTCCGGGCGCGCCGTGCGGTGCAGCAGCAGGGCGCGCCCCGTCGGCGCCTCGGCGAGGCCCGCCTCCCAGGTGGCCAGCAGCTCGGCCGCCCCGGTGATCGCCATCTCGTCCCCCCTCGACTACCCAGTGCTCAGGCTGGGTTGAGGAAGGAGGGCTCCTCCGGCTCGGGCACCTCGTAGTCCCGCTCCCAGCCCTCGCACTCCAGCTTCAGCGACTGGATGGCCACCGCGTTGGCGTTGGCGTCCAGCTCGCCGAGGACCTGGTACTCGCTCGGCCAGGTCCGGTAGAGCTTGTGCGAGACGGCGACCTGGCCGGCCTCGTTGAGGACCTGGATCACTATGTCCTTGCGGAAGTCGGCGAGGGACACCTCGGAGCCGAGGCCCGCGCCGACCTGCCAGACCTTGTTGGCCCAACGGTCGAACTCGGGGTCGTGGGTGACGCCGCGCTCCAGGGTGATGCCCTCGAACTCGGAGCGGCCCGGCGACTTGCGGGGCGACGACGGGTCGCCGCCGTGCCGGTGCTTGACGACCTCCGTGGTCCGCTTCAGCGGACTGATCTTGCTGATGCCGGCGACCGTACGACCGTCCCACAGGACGAGGAACTTGAAGTTCTTGTACGGGTCGAAGCGATGCGCGTTGACCGTGAACTCAGCCATCGGATTCCTTCAGTTCTCCACGATTCCCCGCGCCTAGAGCGCGAACTGCCCGGACGTCTGCTGGATCTTGACGATCACGAACTCCGCCGGCCGCACCGGTGCGATGCCGACGAGGACGTTGACGATGCCGTTCTCGATGTCCTCGGCGGTCGTCGTGTCGCTGTCGCACTTGACGAAGTACGCCTCGCGCGGGGTGCCGCCCTTGAAGGCGCCCTGGCGGAAGAGGGTGTGCAGGTAGGAGGAGGCGGCGAGGCGGATCTGCTGCCACAGGTTCTCGTCGTTGGGCTCGAAGACCACCCACTGCAGGCCGCGCTGCAGGCTCTCCTCCACGTGCAGGGCGAGACGGCGTACCGGCACGTACTTCCACTCGCTGTCGAGCGCGTCCGAGCCCTCCAGCGTGCGCGCGCCCCACACGACGGGGCCGGTCAGCGGGAAGGTCCGCAGGACGTTGACGCCGAGCGGGTTGAGCAGGCCGGTCTCGCGGTCGGTGAGGTTGACGGTGAGCGAGTGCACGCCCGCGAGGCGCGCCTCGGTGCCGGCAGGCGCCTTCCACACGCCGCGCTCGGAGTCCGTACGGGCGATGACGCCCGCGATCGCGCCGGACGGCGGGAAGGAGCGCAGCCGCCCGGTGAGCGGGTCGGTGAGCTGGAGGTGCGGGAAGTACAGGCCGGCGTGGTTGCCGCGCACGGCGTCGAAGGCGGCGAGCCCGGCGCGGGCGGTGTCGACGCTGACCCAGGTGCTGGGCGCGTCGACCAGCAGGAAGATCCGCCGCTCGGCGCACAGCCGCTGGGCGGCGGAGATGACCGTGAGCGCGTCCTCGGTCTTCTCGTACGCCGCGAGCTCCGGCAGCGCCAGCAGGTTGACGTCGGCGACGCCGCGCAGCGCCTGGATGCCGGTCTTGTCGCCCTCGGAGCCGATGAGGTCGCGCGGACCGGGCGCCGCGCCGTCCTCGCCGCCCTCCAGCGGGAAGACCGGCGGGTTGACGGAGGCCTCCAGGCCCAGGTCGTTGGCGCACTCGCCGAGGAAGCGGACGACGTCCTCGGGGTCCGTCGAGCCGGCGACGACCTGGATACGACGGCCGAAGGCGGTGACCTCGACACCCGCGAAGGCGTGCTTGCCGGGCGCGTCGGGCAGGGCGCGCAGCTTGCGCTCCAGGAGCAACGCCAACTCGGCCACGGAGCACGGGGCTTCGCCGTCGCAGTCGGGGTCGTAGAGCGTGAACTCGCGCTCCACCTCGCCGATCTTGACGGTCAGGTCGACCGCCAGGTTCGGAAGCTGGTCCCCGAAGGGCTTGGAGACGGTGCCGGACGGGTCGGGGCGGCCCTCGCCGACGGCCTCGACGCGGATCAGGCGGGAGCCCGCGTTGATCACGGTCGGGGCGTAACGGCCGTTCGAGGAGTCCATGGACAGGCCCGTGAAGCTCTCGCGGGCGTCGCCCTTGGCGTCGTAGACACGCAGGTTGAACGTCTCGTCGGGGCACGGCGTGTCGTGGTCGACGGCGACCCGCAGGCCGTTGCCCCAGACGCCGGGCTCCTTGGCGTGCACTTCGAGGACCGGGCCCTCGCTGTGGCCCTCGGTGGACTTGAGGGTGACGCAGGCGGCCTTGCCGCTGCCGGCCTTGGCGACGCGGACGATCACCGCGACGGTGCCGCCGTTGCCGAAGAACTGGTGGACCGCGTAGCCGACGGCGCTCTGTGCGCTGAGGCCGCCGAAGCGGCGCTCGAACTCCGCGAAGCTGGTGACGCGTACCGGCTCGTTGAGCGGACCGCGCCGGGTGTGACCCACGAAGGCGGTCACGGACGTGGTCAGGGTCGAGATCGTGCGGGTGCTGCTGGGAAGTTCCTCGACGTAGACGCCGGGATACGTCGGCTTGGCGGCGCTCAGCGCGCTCATCGGCATTCCCCCTCCTACTCCCTGTCTCGGGTACCGGACAAAGGCACCAAGAGATGGCAGAGGGAGGCATTCCCGACTCGGAGCACGAAAACGCCACCCACAAGGGCGACGCCACTCACGTGCACCGCAACAGTTTTCCCCCGTCATCACCGTGGGCGATCGGCCGCACGGCTCAAGCAGCGCGCTTGTGACTCCTGATGCTCAAGTGCTCAACCCACCTTGGTGCGTTCGAAGTTGACCGAGCAAGACGCCTTCAGGCCACCCGGGGAGGGGGTTTGGTGAAGGCACTCTCGCGACATCCACACATCACACCTGCGCGCCCCGGCCAGCTGGTTCACGGATTCTGCACACAGGGTGCCGCCGTCGGACCCGGAGCGCCCCCCAACCCCCGCTGGAACCCCACACCCCCCACTGTTCGACTGGTCGCACACGCATGCGGCCTCCCCGAGTCGTCCACAACACGCCGTGGCCGGTTTTCCGACGGTGACGCGAAACCGCCGCACCAACGGCCGTCTTTGTGGGGCCCGTGAATTCTCGCGGTCATGTCTTGACGTACGACCGAGAGGGTTCACAGCCTGGCCGCCGCCGCGCCTCCCTGGACTCGGCGGCGGCCGTACGGACCGTCACCCGGATGACGCAGAACCTCTTCTGCGGCGACAAGGGCATCCTCCGGCCCGGCAGCGTCTCCGCCGTCACCCGCGACAACACCGGGTACATGCGGCGGATCCATCCGGCGTACGAACTGCGGCTGCCGCGCTGGTGGTTCCCCGGCTGCGAGGTCAGCGCCTCGACCCGGCGCATGACCTCGCGGCAGAACGCGCCGACCCCATCGGGATCGTCGATGAACTGCTTCGGCTTGACGCAGAACGTCGTGAGCCCTGTTCCAGCTGCTCGGGGATCGACGCGAGCGCTGCGCCGAGGCCAGCCGGGCAGTGGTTGTCGGGGAAGACGGCCTGGGTGCCGCCGATCATCTCCGGGTCGGCGCGGTCCCGGCCGGCCGCGGCCAGGGCGCCCCCCGAGCAGTCACAGGTCCTCGGTCCCCGGACGGCCGAGCGGATGGAACCCGTGTCCGTACCGGACGAGTCGGCGCAGCACCGGGCCGTGCAGGCGCTGTCCGCCGAACCACAGCCGCAAGGTCGCGGACCTCTGCGCCCTGGACCGTCCGCTGCTGAACCTCGACCCGCACGCGGCCACGGACGCCGAGGCGGTGATGACGGTGTTCGACGGACGGATCGCGTACGAGCGCTGAAGGCCCGGGCTCCTTCCGACCCATGGCCGCGCGAAGGGAACGCCGCTACCGTGATCGACCGGATTTTGCGCGGGAGAAGAAGTCGGGCGAAGAAGTCGGGCGAAGGAGTCAGGGTGGGCGCAGACGGGTCGGCGGCCGTGCTGGTGACCGGTGGCAGCGGGTTCGTCGGCAGTCATCTGGTCAAGCGGCTTCTGGAGCGCGGTTACGAGGTCCACGCCACCGTGCGCAGCACGGCCGACGCGGCGAAGGTACGGCCGCTGCGGGAGATGCAGGACGCGCATCCCGGCCGGCTGTCGCTGTTCGAGGCCGACTTGCTCACCGAGGGCGCCTTCGACGAAGCGATGAGCGGCTGCCGGGTGGTGTTCCATGTGGCGTCGCCGTTCCGCATGCCGGAGAAGATCAAGGACGGCCGCCAGGACATGGTCGACCCGGCCCTGCTCGGCACGCGCAACGTGCTGGCGGCCATCGAGCGGACGTCCACGGTCGACCGGCTCGTCCTCACCTCCACCGTGGGCGCGATCTTCGGCGACTACGCGGACGTCCTGGACATGGACGACGCGATCCTCTCCGAGCGGTACTTCAACACCACCAGCACGGTGGAGAACAACCCCTACCACTACGCCAAGACGGTCGCGGAGCGCGCGGCCTGGGACGCGGAGGCCGCCCAGGGCCGCTGGCGGATGGTGTCGGTCAACCCCGGCCTGATCCTGGGCCCCTCCCTCACGCCCGCCTCGGAGTCCGGCAGCCTGTTCCTGCTGGAGGAGCTGTTCAAGGGCTACTTCTTCTACGGCGCACCGGACTTCAGCTTCACCACGGTGGACGTCCGCGAGGTGGCCGACGCGCACATCGCGGCGGCGGAGAACCCGGACGCGAAGGGCCGTTACATCCTGGCCGCCCGGACCATGACGTCCTTCCACGACATGGCCCGCATCCTGCGGGCCCGGTACCCACGCGACCTCCGCCTCCCGCGCACCGCGCTCCCCCACTGGCCCGTACGCCTCCTCGGCCCGGCCTTCGGGCTGACCCAGGACTACATCCGCAAACACCTCGGCATCCGCTTCGAGGTGGACAACAGCCGGAGCGTCAGCGAACTGGGCATCACCTACCGCCCGGTCGAGGAGACGGTCCTCGACCATTACGCGGCGTGGCGGAGTCAGCGCGCCGCGAAGTGAATTCGGCCCTCGGTCTGCAGCGAGCGTCGAAGGTCACAAAAACGTATCGGACATTTCACACGTCAATCTTCACGTGAGGCACACAAGTTGGCTAGGTTACGCCTCAGGCCGCACGACGACCTCCGGCGAACCCGCCGGGACGTGCGGCCTCCGCCGAATCCGGTGCGCCCGGGGGGCCACTGGGACCGGGGACCCGACCGAGCTTGGGGCGAATCGGCCAACTGCCCTTGAGGGCAAGGGCGGTAGGGGACACCCTCCAACAGCCCGAAGCCTCCCCCAGAGCCCGAACGGCCTGGGGGTGCCCCCATCGCTGAACCGGTAGGCGGAGCACGGAAGGAGTACGTCGCCCATGGCGCCGGAACGCACCGCGCGTCCGGGGGCTCTGAGCCTCCCCGGCATACGCAATTCCGCACTCGCGTCGGCGGCCCTCACCTCTGTGGCCCTGCTCGCTCAGACGGCCAACGCCGCCCCTTCCGTCGGAGACGAGGCGCCGAGCCGCGAGGAGGTCAGCCGACGGGTCAGCTCCCTCTACGACCAGGCCGAGTCCGACACGGGGACCTTCAACGCCACCCGCGCGGCGGCGACGGGACCGCGCCAGCGCGCCGACCGGCCGACGGACGCCGGACGCGAGTCCGCCTCGGCGGTCCGGCGGGACGAGAGCAGGCGCAGCGACCCCGCCCTCGACAGCGTCGCCCGGCAGTGGTTCGACGTCGCCCGCTCGAAGCTGGGTCCGACCGTCCCGGCGAGGCTGCCGAGCGACCGGGTGCCGGACCGTCCGAGCGGGGCGCGGCCGGCGCGTACGGCGGAGCGTGCGGTCGAGGGCCTCACCGACCGGGGTCGCGAGGCATCCGGCCGCGCCGCCCTGGAGCTGCCCGCCGCCCCGGTCGCCGAACTGACGTCCGCTCCGGCCGCCGGAACGACTCCCTTGTCGGAGCTGACCTCCGGTCCCGTCGCCGCCCTGCCGGCCCCCCAGGCCTCCCTCGCCCTGCCCGCCCCGGCCACCGCGCCCGCGGCCGAGTCGACGGCCGATCCGCAGCAGCGCTCCTCACTGCGGACGACCAAGGAGCAGAGCCGGCAGAAACTCGACCGGGCCCGCCAGTTGCTGTCCGCGTACACCGCACAGCAGGGCACCGCGCTCACGCCGATCGACACCACTCCGGTCCAGGTACCGGCGGCCGAGACACAGTGGCAGGCACTGCAGGAGCTGGGAGCCGCCGACCTGACACCGGTCCCGGCCGGCACGACGGCCTGGCAGGACACCGCAGGCTGGTCTGCCGACCTCCCCATGGCCGCCACCACAAGCCGGACTCTCGGCACGGGTCAGCCCTTCGACACGGGCCAGGGACTGTACGCCGAGGCTCTCGACACGACCCCGGCCCTCGACACGAGCCCGCTTCCGGCCACGAACCCGGCTCCGGCCACGAGCACCGCCGACGCATCCACCGCACCCCAGGACACCCGAGCCATGCGGGCCCTGCACTTCGCCCGCGCCCAGCTCGGCAAGCCCTGCGTCTGGGGGACGACGGGCCCGGACGCGTACGACGGCGCGGGCCTCACCCAGGCCGCCTGGAAGGCCGCCGGCATCACGCTCCCGCGCACCCCGCAGGAGCAGGCGACCGCAGGCCGCGGCATCGCCCTCACCTACGTCGAGCCCGGCGACCTGGTCCTCTTCCACGCCGGCCACGTCGGCATCTACTCCGGGAACGGCATGATGATCCACGCCCCCGGCCCCGGCGCATCCATACGCGAGGAGTCGATCCACTACGCCGGTGAGGCGGCGATCCACAGTGTGATACGCCCTGCCTGATCCGCCGACCCGACACCGCCGGGACCGACTTCGGCACGCTGCATACGACGCTCAGGCCGGCTCCCGCGGGGCCGGCCCGCTCGTGCCTCGTACGACGAGCTTGGGATCCAGCACCGCCTCGCGCGGCTCCAGGTCCTGGTCCTCCAGCCGGTCCACCGCGAAGCGCACCGCGTGCTCGGCCATGAGGACCGCGTCCTGGCGGACGGTGGTCAGGCCAATCGGCATCAGGTGGGAGAGATGGCTGTCGTCGTAGCCGACCACGGACAGATCGCGCGGGACATCGACGCCTGCCCGCGTCAGGGCCATCAACAGGCCCATCGCACAACGGTCGTTGCCGGCGAGGACCGCCGTCGGCAGGGGACGCCCGCTGTCGCGCTCGGCCAGCAGCAGGCGGCCGGTCTCGATGCCCGACTGCTCGGTGTGCTCACCGGGGATGACGCGCAGCTCGGCCTCCAGACCGTGGCGGCGCATCGCTGCCCGGTAGGCACGCCGCCGCTCGGCCGAGCCGGGACCGCGGCCGCCGTCGATGTGCACGATCCGGCGGTGGCCCAGTTCGACGAGGTGGTCCATGGCCTGGCGTACGCCCTTGCCCTCGGCGGTGTGCACGCTGTCGACGCGGGCCTGGGGCACCCGGCGGCCGACCGAGACGGCGACCGTGCGGCGACCGAGGGCGTCGAGGTCGGCGGCCGGCGCATCCGGGCCGAGCAGGATCACCGCCTCGCAGCGGTGGCCGAGCAGCGCCTCGACGGCCTTGGCCTCGGTGCGGCCCTGGCCGGTGGCGGACAGCAGGACCTCGTAGCCGAGCCGTTCGGCCTCGGGATAGATGCCCTCGACCAGGTCGGCCTGGAAGGTCTGGTGGACGGTGAACATCACGCCGAGGGTGCGGCTGCGGCCGCGGGCCAGCAATCGGGCCGCGTTGTCCGGACGGTAGCCCAGCTCGTCGGCGACGCGCAGCACCCGCTCGCGGGTCTCCCGGCCCGCGCCCGGCAGGTCCCGGAAGACGATCGAGACGAGCGCCCGGGAGACGCCCGCCTTCTCGGCGACGTCCGCCATCGTGGGCCGCTGCCGGCCTGACGCATCCACCTGTGAACCCACCCTTCGACGCCGCTCACCTTAGCGAGGTCGCGAAATCTCCCAGCTGCAAGCTATTGACATGACATTTGGACCGAGGCCATCGTACTCGCACTAGAGCGCGCTAGTAGAGCGCGACAGCAGAGACGTCCAGTGACGCCTGTCCCCTCCCCGAAGGACATGCCATGGCAACGGCGCCAAACCCCCTCCGCACCACCATGGGCAACCTGTGCCTGGGCTCGGCCCGTACGGCTACCTCCCCGCCCCGAGGCATGGGACGACATGCTCACCCACGTCCGTCAGGCGGCCACGCCGACCGCCGAGCAGTGGGCGGGCTCAAGCGCGGCGTGTGCGTCTCCCCGCCGGCCGGCGTGCCCCAGCCCGCCGACGTCGTCACCGAACTCGCCGAGCTGGACGCCGAGTTGCTCCCGCTCGAAACCCTCGAAGCCGAACTCCGGGCGCGCTTCTCCTGACCGCCTTCTGTTCTCCCGTTCTAAGGAAAGAGAATGACCGTACGTGTAGGCGTCATCGGCGCCGGCTGGATCGGCAAGGAACACATCCGGCGCCTCACCGAGACCGTCTCGGGCGCCCGCGTCACGGCGGTGACCGACATCGACGACGCCCGCGCCGCGCAGGCGGCGGCACCGGTCGGGGCCCGGGTGCTGTCCGACGGGGCGACCCTGATCGCGGCGGACGACGTCGACGCCGTCCTCGTGACGTCCTGGGGCCCGAGCCACGCCGAGCACGTGCTGAACGCGATAGCCGCCGGAAAACCGGTGTTCTGCGAGAAGCCGCTGGCCACGACCGCCGAGGACTGCCTGAAGATCGTCGAGGCGGAGACGGCGCTCGGCCGCCGCCTGGTCCAGGTCGGCTTCATGCGCCGCTACGACGCCGGCTACCGGCAGATGAAGCAGGTCATCGACTCCGGCCGGATCGGCGAGCCGCTGATCGTGCACTGCGCCCACCGCAACCCGGCCGTCCCGGAGTCGTACACCTCCTCCATGGCCGCCCTGGACACGGCGGTGCACGAGGTGGACGTGCTGCGCTGGCTGCTCGACGACGAGATCGTCTCCACCCAGGTGGTCACCCCGCGCGCCACGAGCAAGCGGTTCGCACACCTGAGGGATCCGCAGATCATGCTGTTCGAGACCGCCAAGGGTGTCCGGATCGATCTGGAGGTTTTCGTCAACTGCCAGTACGGCTACGACATCCAGTGCGAGGCGGTCGGCGAGCAGGGCCTCGTCCGGCTGCCCGACCCCGCCGCGGTGGGCGTGCGCAGCGCCGGACAGCACAGCACGAAGGTGCTCACGGACTGGGTGGGCCGCTTCGTGGACGCCTTCGACACCGAGTTCCGCGAGTGGATCGCGGGCGTCGCAGCCGGGACCGGGCCCACCGGCCCCTCCGCGTGGGACGGCTACGCCGCCACCGTCATCACCGGCGCGACCGTCGAGGCCCTGGAGTCGGGCCGGGTCGTCGCCACCGACCTCGAGCCCCGACCCGCTCTCTACGGAGGCACCGCATGAAGATCGCCCTCGACCCGTACATGCTCCGCGCGCTACCCCTCGACGAGATGGTGCGCACGGTCGCGGAACTCGGCTACGAGTACGTCGAGTTGTCGCCCCGCGACGACTTCATGCCGTTCTTCCTGCATCCGCGCGCCGACGACGAGCGGATCGCGCTGCTGAAGAACGCCCTGCGCACCCACGGCGTCCAGCTGTCCTCGGTGCTGCCGCTGTACCAGTGGTCGTCGCCCGACGAGACGGAGCGGCAGGCGGCCGTCCGCTACTGGAAGCGCATGATCGAGATCACCGTCGACCTGGAATGTCCGTTGATGAACTCGGAGTTCAACGGCCGCCCCGAGCGCGCCGCCGAGAGCGAGGCGGCCTTCTGGCGCTCGATGGAGGAGCTCCTCCCGGTGTTCGAGCGCGAAGGCATCGCCTTGAACCTGGAGGCGCACCCGGACGACTTCTGCGAGGAGAACACCCCCGCCGTCGACCTGGTCCGCGCGATCAACAGGCCGTGGGTGAACTACCTCTACTGCGCCCCGCACTCCTTCCACCTGTCGGGGCCCGCGCAGGTCGGCGCCGACATCGCGGCGATGATGCGCTACGCCGGCGACAGGCTCCAGCACGTGCACATCGCGGACTCCTTCAACCACAAGGGTTCCTCCGGCCTGCGCTACATCCTCAACCCGCCCGGCACCCCGGCCCGTATCCACCAGCATCTGGACATCGGGCAGGGCGAGGTCGACTGGGACGCCTTCTTCGGCACCCTGCGCGAGCTGAACTTCGACGGCGTGGCCACGGCCTGCGTCTTCGCGTGGGAGGAGCGGGCCCTGGAGTCCTCGGCATTCATGCTGGACCGCATCCGCAAGGAGCTGGCCGCGTAAGGAGGTTCAGCCGGGCCGACGGCGGTCCGCCCTGCACTGTGCCAGCCACAGGGCGACCGCCTCGGAGATCGGCAGCCCGGTCTCCAGTTCGACGAACCCGAACTGGCCGCCCTGGTTGCACTCCAGGAACCACCAGATGCCGTCCTCGTCCTCGGCGAAGTCGAAGGCGGCGTACGCCAGTCCGGCCAGAGTGACGTACTCGTGCACCGACTTGCCGATGCGGTCGGGGACCTCGACCGGTTCCCAGGCGTGCCCGGTCTCGCCGTAGCGTCCGTCGACCTGACCGGGTTCGGCGGTCTTGCGTGCGGCGAACAACCGGCTGCCGACGCAGGTCAGACGGATGTCCGCCCGCTTGGGCACGTACCGCTGCAACAGGGCGGGCCCGGCCGCCACGGCGGAGAAGTCCGTGTCGGGCCCGATCAGCGTGGTGGGCAGGGCCAGCCCGGGTTCTCCGGGCGGCGGCCCCGAGGCGGACTTCACCACCACGTCCCCGTGCTCCTCGGCGAACTGCTGCGCCAGGCGGGGCGCGGTCGTGAAGACCGTCGGCGGTACGGCGAACCCGCTCAGGTGAGCGATCCGCAGCTGCCAGGGCTTCAGCCGGGCCTGGTCGGCGTTGCGCGGATGGTTCATCCACCGGGTCGCGGCGGAGTAGAGCATCCCGTACAACGCCTGACGGGTCTCGGCGGTCAGCCAGGGCGAGGGGTGTGCCGCGTGTGCGGCCGGCTCACCGGGCCTGCGCACCCATACGGAACGCAGGCCTCCCATGCTGAGCACATGCCCGTTGACCGACAGATGGCCGTCGAAGTCGCCGTGCGCGAAGTCGGCGGACAGCACGGCCTTGCCCGGCAGATCGGCGGGGTCGAGCCGCATCACGGGAGTCCCCGTCTCGTGCAGGCGGGCCACCACCATGTCGGCGGTCACGTCCTCCTCGGACGTGAGGATCAGTACGGTCATTCGCTCACGGTTCGTCAGTCGTCGAAGTGGGTCGCGGAACCGGCGGTGGACGTCGTCGTTCCGGCGGCGAGCAGGAGTTCCGGGTCACTGACCGCCGGGCGGCCGTCGGGCAGCACGTTCAGCTGCCGGGCCGGATCGAAGTGATACGGCGTCACCGCGTTCGGAAGCCCTTGGGCAAAGGCGTAGTTCAAGGTGAACGGTCGCACGCGAAAAACCTCCACGGACGTTGTCTGCATTACCGTCCCTTACGCGCTTCTTGCGTAAGGAATTCATCACTTTCAGCCACATCGGGGTGAAGGTCGTCACATCAACTGCACGAGTCGTGTGCACCTTCCCCACGGGACATCCATCGGATGGGTCGTCACATCTGTCACACGAGCCACAGGAAGTAACTGCAACCTCACGCTCGGCCGTCCGCGTCCCCTGGACACCTCAGGGCGTCGGCATCCCCCCGCCCTGAAGCCGTTCCAGGTCGGAGGGGCGGACCTGGATGACCAGGAGGGCGATCAGCGCGGCGATCGCGGTGAAGATCGCGGCGACGATGAAGGCGGCGGAGACGCCGGCGGTGAGGATCTCGTCGGCGTAGGGCGGCGGAAGCTGTCCCGTGCGTTCGAAGCGCAGCCGCTCGGCCGGGGTCGCCTGGGCCATGAAGGCGGGGATCTGCTGGTCGGCCTCGTTGTTGCTGGCCGTGCCGAACATCGTGACCAGGATCGACAGTCCGAGGGAGCCGCCCACCTGCTGGGTGGCGTTGAGGAGCCCGGAGGCGGCGCCCGTCTCGTGGGTGGCGACGTTGGACAGCGCCATCAGAGTCAGGGACACGAACTCCATGCCCATGCCGAGGCTGAAGACGAGGATCGGACCGAGGATGCTGCCCGCATACGTGGAGTGGACGTCGGTCAGCGTCAGCCAGGACAGGCCCCCGGCGGCCAGGATGGCGCCCGTCACCATGAAGGGTTTGGGCCCGAACTTCGGCAGGAGCTGGGACGCGAGCCCCGCGCCCACCGCGATGACCGCGCTCACCGGCAGGAAGGCCAGACCGGCCTGCAGTGGGCTGAAGTCCAGCACGTTCTGGACGAACAGGGTGAGAAAGAAGAACATGCCGAAGATCGCGGCGGCGAGGCTGAGCATCATGCCGTAGGTGCCCGCCCGGTTGCGGTCCGCGAACATGTGCAGGGGCGTGATCGGCTGCCGGGAGCGCCGCTCGATCAGGATGAACACCAGCAGGACGACGACGGCCGCCCCGAACGCGGCCAGCGTGAGCGGGTCCCGCCAGCCGTCCTGCGCGGCCCGGATGAACCCGTACACCAGCAGCACCATGCCGATGGTCGAGGTCAGCGCGCCGGCGATGTCGAAGTGCCCGGGATGGCGCTCGGACTCCCGGATCCAGCGCGGCGTGGCGAGCGCGATGAGCACCCCGATGGGCACGTTGACGAACAGCACCCAGCGCCAGGTGAGCCACTCGACGATGACCCCGCCCGCGAGCAGCCCGATCGCGCCGCCCCCCGCCGAGACCGCGGCGAACACCCCGAACGCCCGGTTGCGTTCGGGCCCTTCGCGGAAGGTCGTACTGACCAGGGAGAGAGCGGTCGGGGACGCGATGGCGCCGCCGACGCCCTGCAGGGCGCGCGCGGCGAGGAGCTGCCACTCGTTCTGGGCGAATCCGCCGAGCAGCGAGGCGAGCGCGAAGAGCAGCACCCCGAAGATGAAGACGCGCCGTCTGCCCAGGATGTCGCCGGTCCGGCCGCCGAGCAGCAGCAGACCGCCGAAGGTGAGCGTGTAGGCATTGACGACCCAGGACAGGCTGGTGGTGGAGAAGTCCAGGGCGCGCTGGATGTGCGGCAGGGCGATGTTCACGATGGTGATGTCCAGCACCACCATCAGCTGACAGGACGCGATGACCAGCAGCGCCATGCCGCTGCCACGGCCCTTGCCCCGCTCCGTCTCCTGCGGGGTGGTCCGCACTTCGGGTGTCGGCTCCGGATTGCTCATGGCATCGCGCCGTCGGCGGGGGGTCGGTGCTGGTTCCCGCCACCATTCGACCGTACGCCGCAGCCGGACGGCCCTCCAGTCGATCAGGGAGCCGTCCCGCGGCACCCGGTCAGCGGCCGGAGCGGATCAGGCCCGTGAGACAGCGCCGTGCCGAGCGCTGCCGGGCGGCCTGGTCCGGCAGCACGGGTGTCCGGGGCCGTCTGCGGTGCCGACGCCCGCCCCGGTGCCGGTGATCGCTCGGAGACCTGGGCGCCTGCGGGGACGGGGGCCAGTTCGTACCGTACGGGCAGGGACCGCAGGCCCCGCATGAACGGGGATGAGCGCCAGGCCAGTTGATCGGCCGGCAGCGCGAGGCCCGGATGGGAGAACCGCTCCAAGAGCCGGCCCGCGCCGACCGCCGCGACCGTGGACGCGAGCTGCCGCGCCGGGCACTGCGGCGGCCGGCATCCCAGGAACAGGTGCGCCCGGGTACTGATCGTGCTGTCCGGACCCGCGTCCAGCACCCGCCACATGTCCATCAGGGCGTCGTCGCCCTGGGAGCCGGGGAAGCCCAGCAGATGACTGGCCACCATCAGCGGCAGCGGGCCGCCGCCCTGCCCCACCAAGGTGATCAGTTCGTCGGCGTAGGCGGTGACGGCGGCCTTCGGCCGCTTCGCCCGGGGGTGGGCGGGAGCCTGGAACGGCTTGAGCGCAGCGCCGCCTCCCACGCCATGGGACTCGCCTGCCGCCCTCCGCCACTCCCCGCACCGGTGCACTACCAGTCAGTAGCCGACAATTCCGGCGACCCCGCCCCGGAGGTGCTTGAGAGGTGGACGACGGGTGCGGTGCAGGTGGACCGAGGCCCCGCCCTCGCCCTAGAAGCTGAAGTTCATGAACGCGCCGAGGCCGCGATCGGCCGCCGCGCCGAAGAACGCGACCAGTTCCTCGTAAGCGTCCTGGAGCCACTCCAGCTCACCCTCGGCGTCGAACCGCCACATGTTGGGGTACACGTCCTCCTTCGTCATCCGCTCCCAGTCGTAGTGGACCGCCAACCGCTCCCACGGGGTGGCCCGCAGTTGGCGTGCCACGCTCTCGATCTGCTCCGCGGTCCACCCGAACAGGGTGCCGTCCTCCAGGATCGGGAAGCCGTCCATCAGGAACTCGAGTGCCACGTCGGTCTCGTCGATCAGGAACTGCAGACCGGCGAACGCCTTGTCCGGACCGCCGAAGGGCCGGTCCGGCGAGGGAAAGTCGTCGCCGTAGAGCTCGTCGAGGCACTCCCGGGCCCAGTCCGGGTCCTTCTCCGCCCTGTCGAGTTCCTCCGTCGTCGCGCCGATGAACGACACACTCACACCCATGACAGCCAATCCCCCTTGGCACAACGCTTGTTCGGCTCTTGGCCGATGAACGACGGCGAGTGTTCCACAGGGCACTGACAATCGGGCTCGGCCGCCTCTGTTACGCTCGCCGGGCCTCCCGCGGGGGAAGTCCGGTGAGAGTCCGGCGCTGACCCGCAACGGTGTGCGCGGCGGTGTGATCGTCCGTCGCGCGAGCCCGATCGCCCGTGGTGGGTGCGACCCGTTGACTGCTCGCCGTGGACTGCGAGAGGGGACCGCGCGGCCGGCACGGTCGTACGGGCTGTCTCCCTGCTCGATGCTCACAGGCGGCCCCAGGCGAAGGACCGCCGCCCGTGCACCGAAGTCCGACACGGATACCCCGATCCGGCTCGCCCGTGGCGCCGCTCGCCCTCGGGCTGGGGCTGCTCCTGCTCGTCTCCCTCGTGTGCGGCGTCGGGCTCGGAGCCGCGGGGATCGGGTGGGGCGACGTCCTCCGGCTGCTCGGGGCGGGGCTGACCGGCGGGACCATCGACGCGCGGGACGTCGCCGCGTACACCATCGTCTGGGAGATCCGGCTGCCGCGCGTCGTGCTCGGCGCGGTCGCCGGGGCCGGGCTCGCGAGCGTCGGGGTGGCCGTGCAGGCGATGGTCCGCAACGCGCTCGCCGATCCGTTCGTGCTGGGCATCTCCTCGGGCGCCGCGGTGGGCGCCAACGCCGTGATCCTGCTGGGTGCGTTCGCGGGGCTGGGCGTCTGGGCGCTGTCGCTGTCGGCCTTCGGGTCGGCGCTCGCGGCCATGGCCCTGGTGTACGCCGTGGCGCGATCGCCGCACGGGCTCACCCCGCTGCGGCTGATCCTGACCGGGACGGCGTTGGCGTACGGCTTCGAGGCGGTCACCACCGTCATGGTGTTCGGCGCGGCCCGGGGCGAGGCGGCCCGGTCGGCGATGATGTGGCTGCTGGGCAGTCTGGGCGGCGCGACGTGGGCGCAGGTGCCGCTCGCCGCGGTGACCGTGGCGGCCGGGTGGGTGTGGCTGCGGTGGCGGGCGGAGGCACTGAACGCCCTCGCCATGGGGGACGAGACGTCCGCCGCGCTCGGCGTGCAACCGGCACGGCTGCGCCGGGAGTTGTTCCTCGTCACCGCCGCCGTGACCGGGACCGTGGTCGCGGTCAGCGGGGCCATCGGGTTCGTCGGGCTGATGGTTCCGCATGTCGTACGGATGCTCGTCGGTGCCGATCACCGGAGGGTGTTGGCCGTGGCACCGCTCGCCGGGGCCGTGCTGCTGGTGTGGGCGGACCTGCTCTCCCGGCTCCTCCTCGCCCCCGCCGAACTGCCGGTGGGCGTGATCACCGCCGTTGTCGGGGTGCCCGCGTTCCTGCTGCTGATGCGGCGCGGCGGCTATGCGTTCGGAGGTCGCTGACATGCGGCTCGACATCGAGGGTGTCGCGGTCGAGGCCGCCGGGGCACGGCTCGTCGAGGACATCCGGCTCACCGTGGACAGCGGACAGTTCGTCGGGCTCGTCGGCCCGAACGGCAGCGGCAAGTCCACGCTGCTGCGCTGCGTGTACCGGGCGCTGCGCCCGTCGCCGGGCGTGGTGCGCCTCGACGGGGACGACGTGCACGCCATGGCGCCGCGGGCCGCCGCCCGGGTGCTGGCCGCGCTGCCGCAGGAGTCGTCGGCCGAGTTCGACTTCACGGTCGCCGAGGTCGTGGCCATGGGGCGGCTGCCGCACCGCGACCGTACGGCCGCCTCCGACCGGGAGATCTGCGCCGCGGCCATGGACCGCACCGGCGTGGCCCCTCTCGCCGACCGCGGGTTCCTCGCGCTGTCCGGCGGCGAGAAGCAGCGGGTTCTCATCGCCCGCGCGCTCGCCCAGCAGCCGAAGGTCCTCGTCCTGGACGAGCCCACCAACCACCTCGACATCGCCCACCAGTTGGACGTTTTGTCGCTGGTGCGCTCCAGCGGCCTGACCGTGCTGGCCGCTCTGCACGACCTCAATCTGGCCGCCGCGCACTGCGACGTCCTGTACGTCATCGAGGGCGGCCGGATCGTCGCCTCCGGCGCCCCGCACGAGGTCCTTCGACCCGACCTGCTCGCCGAAGTGTTCGGGGTCCGCGCCCATCCGGTACGGCACCCGGAGACCGGCGCTGTCCAGCTCCTGTTCGACCTCCTCCCCCAAGGACCCATATGCGCAAGCTCATAGCCACGGCCCTCTGCCTCGCCGCGACCGTCACCGCGACGGGCTGCGGAGCCACGGTGGAGAAGCCGGCGGACGCCGAGTCCACCGCGGTCACCCTCACGAACTGCGGCCGCAAGGTCACCTACGACAAGGTCCCCGAGCGCGTCGTCACCAACGACGTCGGCATCACCGAGCTGATGTTCGCCCTCGGTCTGGAGGACCGCATGGCCGGGTTCGCCATGCCCGACGACAAGGGCGATATGACCGGAGTGCCGTGGAAGGACGGCTACGACAGGGTGAAGTGGCTGTCGAAGGACCAGCTCACCAAGGAGAACGTCCTCGACGCCCGCGCCGACCTCGTCTTCGCCGGCTGGAACTACGGCTTCCGCGAGGACAGCGGCTTCACCCCCGACGCCCTGAAGAAGCTCGGCATCCCCTCGTACGTCCTGACCGAGTCCTGCCGCAACGGCCGTACCGAGTCCTCACGCGGCATCATGCCGCCCCTGGACGCCCTGTACGCCGACCTCACCAACCTCGGGAAGCTGTTCGGCGTCGAGCAGCGGGCGGCCAGGCTGATCGCCGAGTTCAAGAAGGAGATCGCGAGCGTCCGTGACAAGGCCCCCGCGAGCCGGCCGAAGGTCTTCCTCTACGACAGCGGTCAGGACCAGCCCTTCACCTCCGGGCGTTACGCCGCACCGGAACAGATCATCAGCGAGGCCGGCGGTGTCAACGTCATGCACGACGTCCAGGACTCCTGGACCACCGTCGGCTGGGAGAGCGTCGTCGAGCGCGACCCCGACGTCATCGTGATCTGCGACTACGGCGATGTGAGCGCCGAGCAGAAGAAGAAGTTCCTGCTCTCCTACGCGCCCCTGCGGCACGTCACCGCCGTCAGGCACAAGCGGATCTTCGTCCTGGACTACGTCGACCTGGTCGAGAGCCCCCGCAACCCGTCCGCGATCGCCCGGCTCGGCGCCTATCTGCGGACCGTGGCCGAGGAGCGGTGACCGTCGGCGCGTGAGCCCGGTGGCGTGCGCTCGAAGTGGCTCGGTCGGCCGTCGCGGTGGACCAGGCGGCCGAGCCGCTGCGCCCTGGCGCGGGGCATGAGGGTCCAGGTGCCGTCGGGCTCGCGCAGGGCGGCGGAGTGCCAGGGGGTGGCCCAGACGTCCGGGGCGTCGAGGAGCCGGATGCCGAACTTGGGGGCGCCGGCCGGCTGGGGGTGGATCGACAGACGTACGGCGCGCGGGTGGTGATCGGCGATCAGGGCGCCCCAGGCCCGGCTGCGCTGGATGACGCCGTACGCCCGTCTGCGGCACTCGCGTTGCAGGGCGGAGCGGGTGCCGCGGACGTCGGCGGTGTCCTCCACGAGGAAGCGGGTGATGCCCCGGTACAGCGCGAGGGCGCGGTCGTCGGCGCGGACCTCGGCACGCAGGGCGTCGAGGGTGGGGGCGTAGGTGTCGTGGACGTGGGCGCGTTTGGTGTCGTGGGGAAGGTCGCCGAGGACGTCACGCAGGTCGAAGACGGAGAGCCGGTCGCTGCCCGACTCCGCTATGAGCGCGCGCAATTCGTCCGCGTAGGCGTCGATGTGTTCGTCGGGGACGCGGATCAGGTCACCGAAGACATGGCCGTCGGAGCAGATGACGACGCGGGCGCCGGGCGGGTGGATGCGCTCGATCCGCGTGCACAGGGCGTCGAGGAAGGTGAGTGAGAGTCGTTCGCCCATGTCGGGGAGGTGGCCCAGGGTCTTGGCCGGGTTGGGTGACTTGCAGGGGAAGCCGGGCAGGGTGAAGACGATGGGGGCGCCCTCACGGACGAAGTCGCCGATCCGGCGCAGCTGATGCGGGAACGCCTCGGCCGAGGCGCCGGACCGGTCGGTCGTGCGGTGGTGCGGCAGAAGCAGATTCAGGATCTCCGCGCCGGTGGTCTCGGGGAGGGTGTCCGGTGCGGTGGTCAGCAGCATGTCGGTTTCTCCGGGGGCGTGCGGGCAGGGCGGCGTGGCGCCTTGGCGGGCCGGGTGTTGTGGTCGGGTGGGCGGAATCGGCTGTGGGGGTGGCGTGGGGGTCGGCCGCGGTCGGTAGGGGATGGGCAGGGTCAGTCGGGGACGGGCTGGGGTCAGCCGAAGCCAGGCCGGAGCCAGCCGAAGCCAGGCCGGGGTCAGCCCACGACAGGCCGGAGCCAGCCGAAGCCAGGCCGGGGTCAGCCCACGCCGGGACGGGGCCAGCCGACGACAGGCCGGGCCCAGCCGACGACAGACCAGACTCAGCCGGGGACAGACTGGGGCCAGCCGAAGCCAGGCCAGACTCAGCCGACGACAGACCAGGGCCAGCCGAAGCCAGCCGGGCCCAGCCGACGACAGAAGACTCAGCCGGGGACGGGACGGGCCCAGGCCGGGACAGTCGACGGGCGGGCTGCTCACAGCCGTCGGTCGTAGGCGACGGGCAGGTGGTTCGTGCCGCGGCCCAGGACGGCGGGGATCCACTCGATGTCCTCGTCCCTGAGGGCGAGGCGCAGGCCCGGGAGGCGTGTGAGCAGGGTGCCGAGGGCGATCCGGAGTTCGGCGCGGGCGAGGGCGGCGCCGGGGCAGAAGTGGATGCCGTGGCCGAAGGCGAGATGGGGGTTGGGGCTGCGGTCGAGGTCGAGGGTGTCGGGGTCGGGGAAGCGGCGCGGGTCCCGGTTGGCCGCGCACAGCGAGACGATCACGGAGTCGCCGGCCGGAACCTCGGTGCCGTACAGGTCGCTGTCCTGGGCGAAGAAGCGCCAGGTGGTCAGCTCGAAGGCGCTGTCGTAGCGCAGGAGTTCCTCGACCGCGCGGGGCAGCAGACCGGGGTCGTCGCGCAGCCGGGCGAGCCGGCCGGGGTGGCGGAACAGGGCGATCAGGGCTGTCGTGATCTGGTTGGTGACGGGTTCCTGGCCCGCGACCAGCAGCTGGAAGATCATGGAGTCCAGCTCCTCCTGGGACAGCTCGTGCCGGTCCCGGGCCGCGACGAGACGGCCGAGCAGGTCGTCGTCCCCGTGCTCCCGCTTGTGGGCGACGACCTCGGCGATGTAGCTCTGCAGCCCGTGCAGCCGGGCTTCGTACATTGGCCGCCCCGGATCCGTCGGCCCGACCGGCTGGACGACCTTGCCCCAGTCCCGGTCGAAGCGCTCGGCCAACTCCTCCGGCAGGCCGATGACTTCGGCGAGGACCTGGAAGGGAAAGCGAGCGGCGAAGCCGGAGACGATGTCGGCGGGTCCGCTCACCGGCAGCGCATCGACGAGCGAGTCGGCCAACTCCTGGAATCGGGGCAGCAGTTGCTCGACTCGCCCGGGACTGAAGGAATCCGTCACGAGGCGCCGCATCCGGGTGTGCCGTGGCGGGTCCTGGTGGAGGAGATGGACCTGGAGCTGGGAGTGCTGCGGCTCGGGCATGATCGAGGCGCGGGCGCGCCAGCGGTCGTTGCCCCGGTCGTGGTGCTTGCCCAGGCGGTCGTCGTTCAGGGCGGAGTGCGCGGCCTCGTAGCCGGTGACGAGCCAGGCCTGTACGCCGCTGGGGAAGAGGACACGGTGCACCGGTCCGGCCTCCCGCATCCGGCCGTACAGCGGATACGGATCGGCCTTGTACGGGCAGCCCATCAGCGGGACCGGGTCGGGGAGCGTTTCCCGGTCCGCTGCCGAGAGGGGGTCCTGGAGGGTCATCGCGGGTCTCCTAGAGGGCGAGTTCGGGGCGGTGGTGGTCCAGCCACAGGGCGAGGTCGACGACACGTTCGAGCCGCAGCCGGTGACCCCACTGCAGCTGCTCGGGCGGTGTGTCGAGGCAGGGCTTGATCCGGGTCTCGTCGGCGAGCGCCCGGACCTGCTCGACGGACAGCGCGTCACGGGCCAGCTCCTGCAGGCCGCGGTTGTAGTCGGGGTGGTGGGTGGCCGGGTAGTGGTTCTTGGGGCGGTGCAGCACCGAGGAGGGAGCCAGCCCCGTTCCGGCGGCGCGCAGGAGGCTCTTCTCGCGGCCGTCGAAGCTCTTCAGCGCCCAGGGCGTGTCGAAGGCGTACTGGACGAGCCGGTGGTCGCAGTAGGGGACGCGGACCTCCAGACCCTGGGCCATGCTCAACCGGTCCTTGCGGTGCAGGAGCTGGCGCAGCCAGCGGGTCAGGGACAGGTGCTGCATCTCGCGTTGCCGGTGTTCGGTGGGGGTCTCGTCGTCGAGGTGGGGTACGGCGGCCAGGGCGCCGCGGTAGGTGTCGGCGCGGAACTCCCCCATGCGCAGGTCGAGTTCGGGGTTGAGGGGCATGGCGGCCTCGTCGCCGGTGACCAGCAGCCAGGGGAAGGTGTCGGCGGCCAGCGCCTGGGGGTTGTGGAACCAGGGGTAGCCGCCGAAGACCTCGTCGGCGGCCTCCCCCGACAGGGCGACCGTGGAGTGTCGTCGTATCTCCCCGAACAGCAGGTACAGCGAGGTGTCCATGTCGCCGACGCCGATCGGCGAGTCCCGGGCCGCGACGACGGCCTTGCGGCGCTCGGGGTCGAGCAGCGTCCGCGGGTCCAGTACGACGGTGCTGTGGTCGGTGCCGAGGAAGGCGCCGGCCTCGGTGGCGTACGGGGTGTCGTGGCCGGTGCGCAGCACGTCCCCGGTGAACTGCGCGGACTGGTCGCTGTAGTCGACGGCGTACGAGCGGATGCGGGCGCCCGGGCCCTCGCGCAGCCGGAGTTCGCCGGCCAGCAGGGCGGTCAGGACGGTGGAGTCGATGCCGCCGGACAGCAGGCTGCACAGCGGGACGTCGGCCTCCAACTGGCTGCGGGCGGCCGTACCGACCAGGCTGCGGATCCGGTCCACGGTCGCGTCCCGGTCGTCCGGGTGCGCACCGGCCTCCAGCTGCCAGTAGCGGCGCTCGCGGAGGCCGTCCCGGTCCAGGACGAGCAGTCCGCCCGGCTCGACCTCCCGTACGCCGGACCACACGGTCGGCCCGGTGCCGAACAGCAGGCCGTACGCCTCCCGGAGCCCGTCCGCGTCGACGCTGGGCCGTATCTCCGGGTGCTGGAAGAGTGCCTTGGGCTCGGAGGCGAAGGCGAGGCCTCCGCCGACGGCCGCCCAGAACAGCGGTTTGACGCCGAGCCGGTCGCGGACGAGGAGCAGCCGCTGGGCGCGCTCGTCCCAGACGGCGAAGGCGAACATGCCGTCCAGGCGGCCGGCCATCTCCTCGCCCCACTCGGCGTAGGCGCGCAGCACGACCTCGGTGTCGCTGCGGGTGCGGAACTCGTGTCCCCTGCCCCGGAGTTCGGTACGCAGCTCGTGGTGGTTGTAGACCTCCCCGCTGTAGCTGAGCACCGCCGTCGGCGCCTCGGGCCGGTCGGTCATCGGCTGGACGCCGCCCGCGAGGTCGATGACGGCCAGCCGACGGTGGCCGACCGCGGCGCGCTCGCCGAGCCACACACCGCCCGCGTCGGGGCCACGGGGGGCGAGGGTGGCGGTCATGGCCTCGATGACCGGGGCCCGGGTGCGGGCGTCGTGGTGGAAGGACGCCCAACCGGTGATTCCGCACATGGGGGTACGACTCCTCGGTCGGTGGTCAGGCCGTGCCGATGCCGTCGAACCTGCCGGACTTGGCGTCCGCGACCAGCGACGAGAACTGGTCGGCGCTCATCTGCACCCGCTGCCCGAAGTCGTCGGTGAGGATCACCCGGCGCTCGGCCGGGGCGGCGGGGTCGACGAACAGTTGCGGACAGCCGCAGTCGCAGTTGCCGCAGAAGGTCGCCACCGGGTCCAGGCCGTCCATACCTGCGATGTCGCTCATGATTCACAACCTTTCTCGATACAAGGGCGCTCACCGGTGTGACCGCCCGGGCCCGGCCCTCAAGCAGTGCTCGGGGCCGGCATGGGGATATCCGTCCCCTCCGCGGGGGCACGGTGGTCGAAGGCGATCAGCGGGTCGCCGGTCAGCGGATGGTCCACCACCGTCGCCCGCACGCCGAACACCTCGGCCAGCAGAGCCGGTCGCAGCACCTCACGAGGGGGGCCGGAGGCGACCACGTGGCCGTCGTGCAGGACGTGCAGGCGGTCGCAGACGGAGGCGGCGGCGTTGAGGTCGTGCAGCGACACCAGGGTGGTGCGGCGCCGGGTCCGGAGCAGGGCGAGCAGTTCGACCTGGTGCCGGATGTCGAGGTGGTTGGTGGGCTCGTCCAGCACCAGGACGTCCGGCTGCTGGGCGAAGGCCCGGGCCAGCAGTACGCGTTGGCGCTCGCCGCCGGACAGCGCGGTGAAGCGGCGCCCGGCGTGCTGCTCCATGCCGACGTCGGCGAGAGCGCGGGCGACGACCTCACGGTCGGCGGCGTCCTCACCGGCGAAGGCCCGCTTGTAGGGCGTACGGCCCATGGCGACGACCTCGCGGACGGTCAGTTCGAAGTCGCCGCCCCGCTCCTGCGGGAGCGCCGCGACATGGCGGGCCGCCTCGGCGGGGCTCAGCCGGCGCAGATCGGCGCCGGACAGCAGGACGCGGCCGGCGGTCGGCTTCAGGTGCCGGTAGACGGTGCGCAGGAGCGTGGACTTGCCGCTGCCGTTCGGGCCGACGAGGCCGGTGATCTCGCCCTCGGCCGCGATCAGCCGGGCGCCGGCGACGACCGTACGGCCGGCGTAGGCGACGTGCAGGTCCTCGATGTCGATTCTCACCGGCCACTCCTCCGAGTACTCAACTGCCGCTCCCCAACCGCCGGTCCAGCAGATACAGCAGGGCCGGTGCCCCGATGAGCGCGGTGACGACGCCGACCGGGAGTTCCCGGGTGTCCATCGCGGTACGGCAGACGATGTCGACGACCACCAGCAGCAGCGCCCCGAACAGCGCGGAGACCGGCAGCAGACGACGGTGGTCGCCGCCGACGACCAGTCGGCAGACGTGCGGCACCATCAGCGCGACGAACGCGATCGCGCCCGAGACGGCCACCAGCACGCCGGTGAGCACGCTGGTGACCGTGAACAGTTCGCGCCGCAGCCGGGTGACGTCGATGCCGAGCCCGGCCGCGGACTCGTCGCCCATCAGCAGGGCGTTCAGGCCCCGGGCGCGCGCCTGGAGGCACAGCCATCCGGCCGGTACCGCGACCGCCGGTACGGCCAACAGGTCCCAGTTCGCGCCGCTGAGGCTGCCCATGAGCCAGAACAGCACGCTGCGGGTCTGCTGTTCGTCCCCGGCCTGGAGGACGAGGTAGCTGGTGAACCCGGACAGGAACTGCCCGATCGCCACCCCGGCCAGCACCAGCCGCAGCGGCGCGAATCCGCCGCCCCGCCGGGCCACGGCCCACACGAGCGCGAAGGTGGCCAGGGCCCCGGCGAAGGCCGCTCCGGACAGCCCCAGTCCCAGCGTCCCGCCGGCCCCGAGGCCGAGCACGATCGCGGCGACCGCGCCCAGGGAGGCGCCGTTGGAGATGCCCAGCAGGTACGGGTCGGCCAGCGGGTTGCGCACCAGTGCCTGCACCGCCGTACCGACGACGCCGAGCCCGGCACCCACGAGCGCGGCCAACAGGGCACGCGGCACGCGCAGTTGCCACACGATCAGGTCGTTCGTGCCGGGACGCGGTGCCTCGCCGGACAGCCGCCGCCCCACCACGCTCCACACCTCGCCCGGCGGCACGGACGTCGAGCCCCGGGCCACGGCGGCCGTCAGCGCGGCGAGGAGAGCGACGGCCAGGACCGACACGAGCGGTCCGGCGGGCAGCGCGCGAGCCTGGGTGGCCGCCTCGCGCCGCGGCAGCAAGGAGGCCACGGTCAGCGGACCTTGCCGGGGTGGAGGGCCTTGGCGATCCGCTCGACCGTGTCGGCGTTCTCGACCCCGGCGATGGTCGTCCGCTCGGAGCCGATGCGCAGGAAGTGTCCCTCCTGGACCGCCTTCAGGCCCTTGGTCGCCGAGTTGGACCTCAGCCACTTCTCCGCCTCGTCGAACGCCTTCCGGTTCGCGGCCTCGCTGCCCCGGTCGCGCACGCCGAGCTGGATCCAGTCCGGGTTCTCGGCGATCACGTCCTCCCAGCCGACCTGCTTGAAGTCGCCGTCGCAGTCGGCGAAGACGTTGCGGGCCCCGGCGAGGGTGATGACCGCGTGGGCGATCTGCCGGTTGCAGACTGCTGTGGGCTGTTTGGTGCCGGCGTCGTAGTCGAAGAAGAAGTAGGAGGGCCGCTCGTCCTCCGGCACGCCGCCCACCGCCCGCTGGACGGCGTCGACCTTCTCCTTCATCCCGTCGACGAGTTCCTTCGCCTTGGCGCGCGTGCCCGTGACGGCGCCGAGCGAGAGGATGTCGTCCTCGACGGCGGACAGGTCGGTGACCGGGCTTTTGGCCCCGGCGGCGCAGGCCGTCGACTTCAGGTAGGTGTGCTTGATGCCGGCGGCCTCGAACTCCTCCTGGGTCGGGGAGTCGCCCATGCCGCCGCCCATGTTCATCGCGGCGAAGGTGTCGATGTAGAGGTCGGCGCCGGAGCCGAGGAGCTTCTCCTTGGGGATGACGGTGTCGCTGAGCACCTTCACCCGCTGGGCCCGCGCGTCGAGTTCGCCCGGCAGGGTGCCCTTGCCGGGCGGGAAACCGGTGCCGATCACCTTGCCCCCGGCGCCCAGCCGCAGCAGCAGTTCCAGGCTGGAGGCGTTGCTGGTGACGATGCGTTTCGGGGCTGAGGTGAAGGTGGTCTTCGCGCCCGTGCAGTCGGTGACGGTGACGGGGTGGCCCGCGGTGGCGCCCTTGCCGGCGGCGGGGCTCGCCGGGTCGCCGTTCCCGCTGCCGCAGCCCGCCGCGAACAGGCCGCCGAGCGCCACGGCCGTCGTGGCCCGCCCCATACGAGAACGCATCAGAACTCCCCTGGATCCACTGGATGGACGGCCGTATCGCCGCCGCCCGATCCAGTAGTCGGGGCGGACCCGGTGTCAGTTCCCCGCAGGGTGAACCGACACCGGGTGCCCGGTCAGGCCGCCACAGCGACCGGTTCCGCGACGGTCGTGGCTTCGACCACGCCACCGGCAGCGGCCTCGGCGTCGGCTTCGGCCTCGGTCAGCAACTCGACGAGGGTCGCCCGGGCGCGGGCGACGCGCGAGCGGACCGTTCCGACGGGGCAGTCGCTCCTTTCGGCCGCCTCCGCGTAGGGCAGGCCCAGGAGCTGGGTCAGGACGAACGCCTCGCGGCGCTCGTCGGGCAGCGCGTCCAGCAGATCGAGCAGGGCGATGCCGTCGTCGAAGCCGGGCAGCCCCGTCGGCTGGGCGCGCTCCGCCAGCAGCGTCCAGTCGTCCGCGTCGCACAGCCGTGGCCGGGCGGCGGCGTACCGGTGGCTGTCGATCACCGCGCGGCGCGCGATGGACAGCAGCCAGGCGCGCGCCGAGGAGCGGCCCTCGAACCGGTGCAGGCTGCCGAGCGCCCGCAGGAACGTGTCCTGCGCCAGGTCGTCGGCGGCCTGCGGATCGGCGGAGAGGTGCGCCACGTACCGCACGACGTCGCGGTGCAGGGAGCGCACGAAGCGGTCGGCGGCGTCCGGGTCACCGCCGCGGGCGGCGAGCGCCCACGCGGTCGTCGCCTCGTCGCAGGAGGCCGCACGGGCTGTACGGGCTGTACGGGCTGTACGGGCTGTACGAGGGGTGTTGTCCGCCTTCGTGTCTCTCACGCCTGTCGGGCGTGAGGAGGGCAGGGCAGGAGTGATCACCTGAGTCCTTCTCGGGTAGTCCGGGCTCCGGCACGGCGCGGGACACGGCCAGGCGCGCGAGACGCACAGCAGGCACGGCTGCGGGCACGACGGCGTCACCGCCGGGCGCCCGGGGCACGCGAGACGTACGGTGCGCCGTACCGGAGGGATCCGGGGATGCGGGATACGGCCGTACGGCAGGTACGGCCGGGGCCCGAGGCGCGGTCGGCGTCGACGACTCGACGCCCGTGTCCGTACCGCCTCGGGGAACCGGCTGTCTCAGACGACAGCGATCCCCGCAGGAGGCCCCCGAGAGGTGATGGTGTGAACGAGCGGCAACAGCCGCGGCGCCCGGTCGGAACGGCCGCGCCGCGGACGCAGACGCGGACGGTGCGGCGGTGCGGGCAGGGCGAGCGACAGCCGCAGCGGGGCGGCCAGCCATCCGGCGACCGCCCGCAGGATGCGGAACGCGGCACGCTCACCGTGGCCGAGCCACAGGCCGCACAGCAGGGCGGCGAGGGTGTGGGCGGCG
This sequence comes from Streptomyces sp. NPDC049627, assembly GCF_044465645.1. NCBI lineage: Bacteria > Bacillati > Actinomycetota > Actinomycetes > Kitasatosporales > Streptomycetaceae > Streptomyces > Streptomyces sp. NPDC049627. The sequence goes on from NZ_JBITLW010000011.1 coordinate 54,582, forward strand.
AACATACCGAGGGAGGACGTGCCGGCCATGTGGTGGCCGCCCATGTGGCCCATGCCCATGTGCCCCATGTCCATGGTGTCCATGGAACCCATAGAGCCCATGGCACCCATGTGCGGGGGCATGGCCGTCATGTCGAGCCCGGCCCCGGCAGAGGACTGCCCGAACTCGAAGGCCGCGTGCAGCCCGCCCTGGGCGGCGACCACCACGGACACCACCAACGGCAGTCCGCGCTCCCGGCCCGCCAGGCACCAGCCCACGCCGCCCGTGAGGACGACACCGGCCGCCAGCGTCCACCACGGGACCGTCGCACCCGACATGAGGACGTGGCCGAGGGCGGCGAGCAGCACACAGACGGCGGCGAACACCGCGGCCCGTATCGTGCGCATACACCACCCAGCAGTCATGACGGCCCTCATCCTCGCATCCTGGGCCCGCTCGTCACCGGTGGGTACGCACCACACCCCCGTCCCGCACTCAAGCCCAGAAGAGTGATACAGGACACACGGACACGAGGGAACCGGACGCGCGCTCCGGCCGACGAGTCAAGGTGAGGGGGCTCCCTTCACTCGCCCTCGCCGGGGCGGACCACCACCGCCGACACGTCGACCCTTCCGCCGTGCTCGAAGTGCAGCGTGAACGGCACGACGTCGCCCGCCCGCCACCCCGGCCTCGTCCGCAGCGTCACATCCAGGCCGTACGGGGACATCGCAAGGCTGCCGCCGGCCGGGACACGGGCCGACTCGACCGTCTGTGCGTACGCCATGCGGCCACTGCTCATCCGATGCCGGCTGAGCGTCGCGTCGTCGCCGTCGCCATCGTCGGGCGACGTCACCTTCACCAGCCGGTCGTCCGCGCCCCCGGTGTTGGTGATCCGGAAGAACGCGGCGGTGTCCCGGGCGTCGCCGAACGGCAGGAAGACCCGGCCGTCGGTGACCGCGATCCGCGCCGGGCTGCCCGCCGCCCCGGAGGCCGCCCAGGTGGTCAGGCCGCCCAGGGCGACGCCGCAGGCCGCGATCGGGGTGAGCGCGGCGAGCAGGCCGTCGGCGATCCGACGGCGGGTCGGACGCCGGGCCGGGTGGGCGGCCGTCCGCTCGGGCATGGGTGTGGTCATCGGGTACGGCCCTCCTGGCCCCGTTGCGCAACGCGCCCCCGGCTCCGCGCGGGCGCCGGCTGCCAGGCCCGCAGCCTGAGGCTGTTGCCCACCACGAGCAGGGAGCTCACCGACATGGCCGCGGCGGCGACCATCGGGTTGAGCAGACCGACCATGGCGAGCGGCACGGTCACCACGTTGTAGCCGAAGGCCCACAGCAGGTTGGCGCGGATCGTGCCCAGGGTGCGGCGGGCGAGCCGTACCGCGTCCCCCAGCGCCTCGATGTCGCCGCGCACCAGGGTCACATCGGCGGCCCCGATCGCGGCGTCCGTCCCCGTGCCCATGGCGATGCCGAGGTCGGCGCCGGCCAGCGCCGCCGCGTCGTTGACGCCGTCGCCGACCACCGCGACCCGACGGCCCCGCTCCCGCAACTCCCGTACGAGGCCGGCCTTCTCCTCAGGGGTGCAGCGCGAGCGCACCTCCTCGATGCCGAGCGTGCGGGCGACCGCCCGGGCCGGTGCCTCGCGGTCGCCGGTGGCGAGCACGGGGTGCACACCGAGGCGCCGCAGCCGGTCCACGGCGCGGTAGGCACCGGGGCGTACGACGTCCCCGACTTCGATCAGCGCCTCCGGCACGCCGTCGACGCGGACGAGGACCGTCGTGTGCGCGGCCGTCTCCGCCGCCGGCAGCGCGTCCGCCAGTGCCGTGGGCAACTCGTCGTCCGGCGCGAGGACTTCCACGACTCGGCCCTCGACCCTGCCGCGCACGCCCCGGCCCGGCTCCGCGCGGAAGTCACGCACCTCGGGCAACGGCCCCTGCGCGGCCGGAACGCGGCGGGCGTACGCGACGACCGCGCGGCCCAGCGGGTGTTCCGAGCCCTGCTCGACGGCCCCGGCCAGCCGCAGCACGGCCTCCTTGCCGAGCCCGCCGGGCACGGCCGTGACCCGGGTGACGCTCATGTGTCCGGAGGTGAGGGTGCCGGTCTTGTCGAGGACGACGGTGTCGATGTGCTGGAGCCCCTCCAGGGCCTGCGGGCCCCTGACCAGCACGCCGAGCTGGGCGCCGCGTCCGGTGGCGGCCATCAGCGCGGTCGGGGTGGCCAGGCCCAGCGCACAGGGACAGGCCACGACCAGGACGGCCACGCACGCGGTGATCGCCGCCTGCGGATCCGCCCCGGCCCCGAGCCAGAATCCGAGCACGGTGACGGCCAGCGCCAGCACCACGGGCACGAACACCCCGGCCACGGCGTCGGCCAGCCGCTGCGCCCGTGCCTTGCCCGCCTGGGCCTCGGTCACCAGCCGGGTGATCCGGGCGAGCTGGGTGTCCGCGCCCACGGCCGTGGCGCGCACGAGCAGGAGCCCGCCCGCGTTGACGGCGCCGCCCACGACCGCCGAGCCGGGCCCGACCTCGACCGGTTCGCTCTCGCCGGTCACCAGCGACAGATCCACCGCGGAGTTGCCCTGCACCACCGCGCCGTCGGTGGCCACGCGCTCGCCGGGCCGTACGGCGAAGACCTGTCCGGCCGTCAACTCCTCGATGCCGACGAGGACTTCTGTCCCGTCGTCCTCGCGTACCGACACCTCCTTGGCGGCGAGTCGGGCGAGTGAGCGCAGCGCCGCGCCGGTGCCGTGGCGCGCCCGTGCCTCCAGGAAGCGGCCGGCCAGCACGAACAGCGGGACGCCGACGGCCGCTTCGAGGTACAGGTGCGCGCCGGATCCGCCGGCGGCTCCGGCCGAGGCCTCGGAGGCGGTGGTCAGCAGGCTGAACGGCATCCGCATGCCGGGCGTGCCCGCGCCGCCGAGGAACAGGGCGTACGCCGACCAGGAGAAGGACGCCAGCACGCCCAGGGAGACCAGTGTGTCCATGGTCGCCGTCGAGTGGCGCAGTCCGCGCAGTGCGCGCACGTGGAACGGCCAGGCACTCCAGACGGCGACCGGCGCGGCCAGCACGAAGCACAGCCACTGCCAGCTGCGGAACTGCCAGGCGGGCACCATCGACAGCACGAGCACCGGTCCCGCCAGCAGCGCGGTGACGGGCAGCCGGACACGCTCCTGCCGTACGTCCTCGGACGCCCCTTCGGCCCGGCGCTTCCCTTCGTCGGGGTGCTCCCGCTTCTTCGGCGGCTCGGGCAACGCGGCGGTGTATCCGGCCTGTTCGACCGTGGCCACGAGTTCCTCGGGACGGAGGCCGGGCGGGTGACTCACCCGGGCGCGCCCGGTGGCCAGATTGACCGTCGCGGTCACGCCCTCCAGCTTCGCGAGCTTCTTCTCCACGCGCCGCACACAAGCCGCGCAGGTCATCCCACCGACAGTCAGGTCCGTGACGGTCATCGCAGGTGCCGGTTCGGTCGCCATCAGCCGCCGCTCCCGTGCCGCATCGGCATGTCCCCCGTGTCGCCCATGTCCATGCCGCCTCCGTCATCGCCGCCCCCGTCACCGCCCGTTCCGGAGCGGTGCATGCCGGGCGCGACGGGACCGATGGCGGCTCCGACGGCGTACGACACCGTGAAGATCAGGGCGAGCAGCACCAGAAACCCGCAGAGGGCGGGCGGCACAAGTGGGGGTTGTTGTTTCATCGACGGCCTCCTGACGCACGTACCGCTACAGGAGTCGGGCCCGCAGGTCGGGGAGTTCCCGGCCGCAGTCTCGGGAAGCCGCACCGCGACGGCTCCTGACCTCAGGGCAAGGGGCCCTCGGGTCGGCCGGGGTGGCGCAGGCAGGAGGCGACGACCGCGAAGGGCCACAACGACTGAAGGGCCGTCACCAGACGCTCGGCCGCTCCGGCGGCGCCGTCGAAACGCAGTTCGATCATGAACCAGATCGCGCTGACGAGCATCAGAGTGGTCGCGGTCAGGGAGGGCACGGGCCTCAGTCCCCAGGGCGCGGTGCCACGGCGATCGGCGGCCAGCACCGGCCACACCGCCAGCAGGGCGAATCCGACCGCGGCCGCCGAACCGTGGCGCAGCGAACCTCCGCTGTTCGGCGGCGGGACCAGAGCCACCACGAACGCGGCCGCTCCCCCGGCGCCCAGCGCCACACGCCCGGGCAGCGCGGCGGGGCGCAGCCCGAGGGCGGTGACCATGTGGCAGACGCCCAGGACGGCCAGCGCCGCGGTCATCACCCAGGATCCCGCAGCGCCGTTGGCTGCCAGCGTGCTGATCGTCTGCGTCGCGGGGTCGTAGGCGGGCCCTTCGAGCAGCGCCGCGATCATCCAGCCGCCGATCAGCACGACAGGCGCAGTAACCGACGAAAGCAAGGCCCACCTTGGGACAGATCGCATCGGAACACCGTAAAACGCCCCCTCAGCCCGCCCATCCCGCACACGCCGCACCGTCAGCACCGGTGTCCGCACCGGCCGCACCGGCCGCACCGGCCCCACCAGTGTCCGCGGCGCCGCAAAAGCCGTTCCTCTTCAAGGAGATGGCCGTGCGCGGCCATGGGGAACGGCCATGCGGCCCTCGAACATCCCGGCCGAAATCGCCAGCCCGCGCCACACTGCGCCACCCCTTCCGGGACATAGAAATATCCACCAGCATGAATGACCCCGAACGGGACGGCGGGGCCGAGAGTGCTGGGGGTAGGACATGCAGCGCACCATGGGGAAGCAGGCCGTCGAGTGGCTCGCCGCGGCTGCCACGGATCCTCGGACGTGCAAACAGCAGTGGGACCAGGGCGCGGACGCGGTGCTCCTGGAAGCCGGACGGCTCTGGGACGTGCTCAGTGTCCCCGAGCACCTCGGACTGAGCGCCCTGGACCTCCTGAGACGGGCCCGGCTGCGGGCGACCGGCCCTGTCCTGGTGAACTGCGGGGCGCGCAGAGTCGGTTTCTTCCTGCCGCCCGATCCGGCGACCGAGTGGGTCGGGCCCGGCGTACGCCATGTCGGCAGGGGGGCCTGGGTCGCCGTACCGCCGCCGCACCGTTCCGCCGGATGGCGCCTGGAGTGGCTGCTGCCGCCCGACGGTACCGGCGCGCTGTACAACCCGGACATCGTGGAGCTGGCGCTGCGCGAGGCCGGCGGCACCGCTGCCGCCCCGGCGCGCGTCAGTCGGTTGTCGGCGGAACGGAGACGCTGACGCGCCCGCTGCTGCCGCTCCACTCCCACAGGCTCAAGGGCCCGGGAAGGCCACGGGGAACGACGACGGCCGGTACGCGCTCGGTGGCCTCGACGGACCCCTCGTCCACCGGTGCGGCCTCAAGAGCCCTGGCCAGGCCCGTCCACCGGCCGACCGCCCAGGAGGTGACGGCCCGCCCCGGGCCGTCGGCCACGGCAACGGAGTCCCACCAGGTGTCGCGGCGCCGTGGCACGGCACGGCCGTGGGCCTGCCACTCGGCGACCAGCGCCGCATAGATCGACGGCTGGCCCCGAACGCCGGTGACCGGTACGACGTACGTCACGGGTGCGGCATCGCCTCCGAGGACGCGCCGCGCAGTCTCAGAGCTGTTCATGCCCGGGCAACGCGGAGGTGTGCGCCGGTGGTACGCCGGCCGCCGCCGCTACCACCCAGTCGGGTGAGCGCATCCCCCGGATGGAGGCGTGGCCGTGCGCCACACCGTCCGCCCACGATCAAGACAGGAGTTGCTTCCATCGACGGCCCACAGCACATTCCCTTCTTCTCCGGCATCCGCGACGACGCCGACGACACCCCCGACTGCCCGTGGTGCGCCGCCTTGCACGAGGCGAGCCTCCCGTCGGCCGCACGGCCGTCCGGGTCACCGGGCCGCCGGCATGACCCGTACGTCTCGGGCGCCGAGTACGACGACTGGTGAGGCCGGCCCCCTGACCCGGCACGCGGCGGGCGGCGCCCCGGCGTGCTCCGTCGGCTCAGGGGCGCGCGCCCTGCTATCTGCCTGTTTGGTGCGCGGGCGCTCGCCCCATACGGGGAATTGGACTCCCGACGTATGGCCGCATCACCCGGCAGCGGGTGCACTAAGGCTCCACCGGTCAATGCACCAAGGCTCCACCGGTCATCGGGAGGCTTTTCATGGCGCTCATGGAGTGGACGAAGTCCATGGAGTGGCTGGCTGCGGCGTCGGAAGACCCCGGCGCCTGCAAGGAGGAGTGGCAGAACGGCATCACCGGGGTCGCGCTCCTCGCGGCCGGACGGTTCTGGGACGTGCTGATCGTGCCGGAACAGCTCGGGCTGCGCGTCGCCGATCTCCTGGACGAGCTGCCGCTGCTGGAGCCGGGCCCCTGCCTGCTGGATGCCCGGCGCCGCCACGTGGGTTTCTTACTGCCCCCGGAGCCGCAGACCGTCTGGATCGGCACCGGCGTACGCCTGCTGGGCGCGGGAACGTGGATCAGCGCGCCCGCCCCGCACTGCCGCTGGGGCGCGCTGCGCTGGCTCGTCCCGCCGGACGGCAGCGGCACCCTGACCATGCCCGAGGTCCTGGAAGTGGCCCTGCAGCGCTGCGCGGACGAACTGTCCCGCCTCCAGGGCCACCCCGCACCCACGGCGCACAGCCGGACGGCGCCGGACGACGGACAGGCCGACGGACAGGCCGGCGCGCAGGTCGATGGTCCGCAGAGGGTCCGTCAGTGCGCCGTACCGGGATTCGTACGGCCCTGACCGGCATGGGCCGGTCGGCGGGCTGGAAGCCGCACCGCGTCCGGTCGGTTCACCTCGTGACGGGCTCGTCGTCGAGGCGGAACCTCGGGTCGCCCGGGACGGACGCGAGGAGTTGAGCGGTGTACGGATGGCTCGGCTCGGCGAAGGTGGCTGCCGTCGGGCCGAGCTCGACGAGGTCCCCGTGCAGCAGGACCGCGACCGTGTCGCTGACGTGCCGGACGACGGCCAGGTCGTGCGAGATGAACAGCATCGTCAGCGAGAGCCGGCGGCGCAGATCGGCGAGCAGGTTGAGGATCTCGGCCTGGGTCGTCAGGTCGAGGGCCGAGGTGATCTCGTCGGCGATGACGAACCGGGGACGTGGTGCCAGGGCCCGTGCGATCGCCAGCCGCTGCCGTTGGCCGCCGGAGAACTCGTGCGGGTAGCGGTCCATGGTGTCCGGGTCGAGGCTCACCTGACTGAGCAGCTCGGCGATCCGGGTCCGGACCGGTTTGACCCTGGCCCGGATCGGATCGAGTGCCTCGGCGAGCGACTGGGCGACGGTGCGCCGCGGGTCGAACGAGGAGTACGGGTCCTGCGGAATCATCTGGACCGTCGCCGCTCCCGCCCGTCCGCGCGAAGTGCGCAGCGGGGCGCCGTCCACGAGGATCCGGCCGCTCGACGGCCTGTGGACGCCGACGAGTGTCCGCGCCAGCGTCGTCTTGCCCGACCCGGACTCGCCGACGAGTGCGAGAGTGCTGCCCCGGGGGATGTCGAACGAGACTCCCTTGAGCACCCTGCGGGCCGCGGCGCCGTGGCCGAGGTCGACGGTGAGGTCCTCGACGCGCAGCAGCGGGCCTGCCGCCTGCGGGGACGGTGCGTTGGCTGTGGCGGACATCAGCGGCTCCCTTCCGCGGCCGGGGGGCGGTCCGCGGCTTTGTCGGAAAGGTCGTCCGGCGGCGTCCCGTTCGGCTGCGCCGCGTGCGCGTCGGCCGTCCACCGGACCGCGCTGAGGGTTCCACCGGCCTCGACCGCGGCGGGTGTCGCCGCGAGCAGCGCGCGGGTGTACGGGTGGGTGACCGTCCCGCGGCGCAGGTCGCCGCCCGTCGTCCGGTCGACGACCCGGCCGCCGTGCAGCACCAGGACGGTGTCGCAGAGCACGCCGACCACGCCGATGTCGTGCGAGATGAACAGCATGGCCGTGTCGTGCTCGCGGTTGATGCGCCGGAACTGCCGCAGCACCTCCGCCTGGACGGTGACGTCGAGGGCCGTCGTCGGTTCGTCGGCGATGAGCAGCCGCGGGTTCGTCGTCATCGCGGAGGCGATCGAGGCGCGCTGGAGCATGCCGCCGCTCAGCTCGTGCGGGTGCTGGCGCAGCCGCCGCTCGGGCTCGGTGACGTGGATGTCGGCGAGGGCGCGGACCATGTCCTGCGCGGCCCGGCGGCGGGGCGTCCGCAGATGCACCCTGGCCACCTCGGTGAGCTGGGTGCCGAGTTTCAGCGCGGGGTTGAACGTGCCGATCGGGTCCTGGTAGACGATGCCGATCTCGGTCGCGAGGCGTCGCTCCGGCGGTGTTCCGAGCAGGTCGAGGTCGCCGAGGGCGAGGCGCGACGCGTTCGCCCGCACGCCCTCGGGGAGCAGACCCGCGACCGCCATGGCGATGGTGGACTTGCCCGAGCCCGACTCCCCGACCAGGCCGACGATCTGGCCGGCCCCGATGGTGAACGACACGTCGTCGACGAGTGTCCGGTCGCCGGCCCGCACGGTCAGCCCGGCGACGGTCAGCAGGCCGTCCGTCTCCGTGTCGGCTGCTGTCCCCGCACCGCCAGGCGCCTGAAGTGCCCGAGGGGCCTGTGCCGGGTCGGCCGGTCCCGCCGCGTCCGCCGTCCCGGTCGATGCGGGCGCCGTGCCGCGGGTTCGCGGGTCGACGAGCGAGGCCACGCCGTCTCCGAGGAGCATGGCGCCCACACCGGTGACGATGAGCATGATCGACGGGGCGAGGACGACCGACGGCTGGGCGAAGATCGAGGGCAGCGCCTCGTTGAGCAGCCGACCCCAGTCGTACTGCGGGTTCTGCACACCGAGGCCGACGAACGACAGGCTGCTGATGTCGAGCAGGGACAGGGTGAAGCTGGAACTGAGGAGCACCAGCAGCGGCCCGCTGATGTTCGGCAGGACGTGCCGGCCCAGGATGCGCAGGCCGGGGACGCCGAGCAGGCGCGCGGTGAGGACGTAGTCCTTGTCGGCGACGGTCGCGGCGAGATTCGCCGTCAGCCGCGCGAACCCGGGGACGCCGGCGACGGCGATCGCGACGATCGCGGGCACCGTGCCCGGTCCGAGCACCGCCGCGATGACGAGGGCGAGCACGAGCGAGGGGAAGGCCACCGCCGAGTCGATGAGCCGCAGACAGGTCTCGCGCAGCCACCCGGGGGCCAGGTGGACCAGCGTGCCGATCGCGACGCCGACGACGAACGAGGCGGCGGTGGCGGCGGCGGCCATGAGCAAGGTGAGCCGGGTCGCGACGAGGGCCCGGGCGAGGACGTCCCGGCCGAAGGCGTCGGTGCCGAGGAGGTGCCCGGCACCGGGCCCGAGCCGGGCGTCCCCGGTGAGGGTCTCGGCGGAGCCGCTCAGCAGCGGCGGGGCCACGAGGGCCACGACGAGGAGCAGTCCGACGATCACGGCGCCGGACAGCAGCGACGGGTTGCGGCGCCGTCGGCGCACGGTCGCGTCAGTGGCCACGACGACCTCCCTCAAGAGTGCGGGGGTCGACGATCCCGAGGACGACGTCGACGAGGAGGTTGACGAGCAGGGCGAGCATGCCGACGACGAGGATGATGCCCTGGATCACCGGATAGTCCTTGTAGATGATCGCCTGGACGACCTCGGTGCCCAGCCCGGGGTAGGTGAAGACGTTCTCCAGGATGATCGTCCCGCCGAGCAGGGACGTGAGGACGAGACCGCTCAGGGTGAGGACACTCGTCACCAGGTTGGGCAGCGCGTGGCGGAGGTGGAGGCGCAGGGCTCCCAGGCGGTGGCCGCGGGCGGTCCTCATGTAGTCCTGGGCGAGCACCGAGGCCGTCTCCTGCCGGACGACCCGGGCGATGGCGAAGGCCGGGCCGATGCAGAGCGCGGCGATCGGCAGGACGAGCGCGCTCGGTGTCGTGGCGCCGCCGGACGGCAGCAGCCCGAGGCTGATCGAGAACAGGACGATGAGGAGGGTCGCGACGACGTAGACCGGCGCCGACGCCAGGAGCCCGGCGACCGTGCCGAAGCCGACGCCGAGCCGGCGGCGGCGCCCGTCACGGGTGAGGACACCGACGGTCATGCCCAGCGGGACGGCGATGACCAGAGAGAGCAGGACGGCCGGGATGACGAGCTGGACGGTGTACGGCAGCCGGGTCGCGACGATGTCCGCGACCGGGGTGTCGAACCGGAACGAGGTGCCGAGCCGTCCGGACGCGATGTCGCCGAGGTAGTGGACGAACCGCGTCGCCATCGGCTCGTCGAGGCCCAGTCGTTCGCGTATCGCTGCGAGCGTGGCCGGGGACGAGTTGGTGCCGGCGATCGCCCGGGCCGGGTCCCCGGGCAGCAGGGGCACGATGAGGAACGTCACGAGGACGAGCAGCAGCATGGACATCAGCAGCCCGCCCGCCCGACGGACGGCGAACCCGGCCCAGCCTCCGCCCAGCCGCAGCCGGGGAACGCGCCGGACGGCTGCGGCAGGCAGCGGCCCGGTCGGGACCGCGGACCCGGCGCTCACAGCGCCGCCCCCGTGAGCGCCGCGTCGTCCGGGTGCCGCTCGTGCCAGCGGAACCGCGGTTCGAGCTGGGCCGACAGTCGCAGCAGCGTCGCCTCGTCGAAGGGGGCGCCGACGAGTTGCGCACCGACCGGCAGTCCGTCCGCGGTCGTGTGGACGGGCAGCGAGATGGCGGGCAGCCCGGCGATGTTGACGAACGCGGTGAACGAGACCATCCGGGTCTCGGTGGCCCGCGGGCCGTCCGGGTCGGAGTTCGCCTCGTCGTACACGGGGCCGACCGGTGGCGCCACGACCGCGGTGGTCGGGGTGAGGAGGACGTCGAAGTCCCTGCCCCACTGGGCGACCACCTCGCGTGACTCGGCCTGCAGGCGGGCCGCCGTCCGTGCGTAGTCGCCCGCGGTGACCTCCAGGGCGGTTTCCCGGCGGCGCCGGATGTAGGGGTCCACCGCGTCGGGATCGTCGACCTCGATGGCGTAGGTGGAGGCACTGATGATCGTCCAGGTGAAGCCCATGATCGCCTCATACGAGAACATCTTCGGGCGGGCGTCGACGACGTCGTGTCCCAGGTCGCGCAGTGCCTGCGCGGCCGTCAGCGCCGCCGTGCGGCACTCCTCGTCGACCGGCAGCCCGGTCGGCGCGTCGAGGAGCAGACCGATCCGCAGCCGTCCGGGATCGGCACCCACCTCCTCGATGTACGGGCGACCCGGTTCGGGCGCGCTGTACCAGGCGAGCCGGTCGGCACGGCCCATGACGTCGAGCATGAGGGCCGCGTCGCGCACGGTGCGGGTGATCGCGCCCTCAGTCGTCGAGTGTTCCCAGCCCCTCACGAGCGCGGGCACGCGTCCCCGGCTGGGTTTGAGGCCCACGAGGCCGGTGACGGACGCCGGGACCCGGATCGATCCGCCGCCGTCGGAGGCGTGTGCCACCGGGGCGAGCCCGGCCGCGACGGCCGCCGACGCGCCCCCGCTCGAACCGCCGGAGGTGTGCGCCGGGTTCCACGGGTTGCGCGTCTTGCCGTGCCGGGCGTTCTCGGAGACGGTCAGAGCGCCGAACTCCGGCGAGTTCGTCCGGCCGAGGGGGATCGCGCCGGCGTCGAGGAGGAGCTGGACGTCGGGGTCCGTGACGGTCCTCGGGGTGTCCCGGATCGCCAGTGAGGACATCGTGTTGGGTTGGCCTGCGAGGGAGTTGAGGTCCTTGATGGGGACGGGGACCCCGTGCAGCGGGCCGAGCGGATCGCCGCGCAGCACCGCCCGCTCGGCCCGTACGGCCGCCGCGCGCACGGCGTCGGCGTCGAGCCAGACGACGGCGTTGACGGCGGGATTGATCCGCTCGATGCGGTCGAGGTAGGTCTCGGCCACCTCCACCGGGCTGACCTCTTTGGTGCGCACGAGGTCGGCGATCTGCTGGGCGGTGCTGAATGGGTCGATCACCAGGGGACTCCTGTCGGAGAGGTGCAAGGGTCGTCTCGGGTGCGGGGCGCCGGAACCGCGCGGGGCATCTCCGTGCCGGACCGTCGGGCCCGGCCGCGCGGGTCTCCGCCGCGTGCGCGCGGCCTGCCGGTCAGCCGGTGATGCGCAGGATCGGGTCGTCGAGCGAGCCGCCCAGCATCTGTGCGCTGAATCCCTTGCGCAGTGCGTAGATGAACGGGTCGTTGACCAACGGCACCGCGTCCACCTGCGAGATCAGGGCCTTGGCGGCCTTCTGGTAGGCGGCGCAGCGGGCCTTGTCGGTCGTCGCCTCGGCGCCCTGGGCGAAGGCCTCGTTCACCACAGGGTTCTTCACCGCGCCGAGGTTGCCGCCGCCTTCCGGGACGGTCGGACCCACGAAGTGGGCGAGCGGGTTCGCGAGGCTGCCGAGGAAGTTGAGGTCGGCGAAGACCGTGAGGTCCCAGGCGTCGGGCTTGCCGAACACGGTCCCGACCCAGGCCCCGACGTCGACGTTGGCGAGGGTGACGTCCGCGCCCGCGGCCCGCAACGCCTCCTGGATGTACTGGTTTCCGGCACCGGCGGGCCCGACGACCTGGGGGCCGACGAGGCGGATCTTCTTGCCCTTGAGCACGGCGGACGCCGCGGCCTTGTCCGTCGGTACGAGGAAGGAGGTGCCGGGGTCGTTGCAGGGGATGCCCTTCTGCACGAACATCGTCGACGGCTCACCGGTGTCCTTCGAGACGACCTTGGTGAAGGCGGCGCGGTCGACGGCCTGGGCGACGGCCCGGCGGGTGGCGGCGTCCGCGAAGACGGTGCCGGGTCGTTCGTTGAAGAGCAGGTAGAAGTCGGAGAACCGGCTGATGCTCACGCTGTGGCCGCCCACGCCGTCGAAGCGCGGGATCCCGGAGGCGTCGATCTTGCCGATGTCGAGCTGACCGCTGGTCACAAGGTTGCCGGTCGCCGTCGGATCGGGCGAGACCAGGTACTCCAGCGTCGTGGCGACCTTGCCGGGGATCTTCGTACGCCAGGCCGGCCATGCCTTGTACTCCGGGCGAAGCCTGTAGTCGTACGACACGCCGGACTGGGACTTCTCAAGCAGGTACGGGCCGGACTGGGAGCCCTTCGCCTTGCCGGCGGCAAGGGCCTTGAGGTCCTTGAGTCCCGCCGGGCAGACGATGCCCGTGCTCGCGACCGACAGGCCGGTGACCATGTCGCCCCACGGCCTGGCGAGCGTGATCTTCACCGTCCGCGCCGCGTCGTCGGCGGTCATTTTCACCTTGTTGCCGGGGCCGAAGACCGTGGGCAGATCGGGCGCCGCCGTCTTCGGGTCGATGTAGCGGTCGAGGGAGCCCTTGACGACCGTCGGCGTGATCGGCGTCCCGTCGGCGCAGGTCGCGTCGGCGCGCAGGGTGAACGTGGCCGAGGTCGGCGTGCTCTTCCACCGGGTGGCGAGCCCGCCGATGAGCCCGCCGTCGTCCTTGCGCACGAGGGTGTCGTAACTGTTCCGGGCGAGCTGGTAGTCCGGCAGGGACAGCGCCTTGGCCGGGTCGAAACTTGCCGGCACGTCGATCGTCGTCCGGATCCTCGTCGCGGTGGCGGCATCGCCGCCGCCCGGGTCTGCGGACGTCGATCCCGTGGTGGTGCAGCCGGCGAGTACGGCCGTCATGGCGACCGCCGCGGTCACGGGGACCGCGCGGGTACGGGTCTGGCGCATGGGTGCTCCTGGAGAGGGATGTCGCGCTCTGCGCAGGTCGCAAGGGTTCGGGTCGGACGAGCGCGAGCAGTTCGGGTGGAGGCGGTGCGCGCGGCGCTCGGGGGACGCCGCTGAGCCGCGAGCCGTGGAGCGCTTGGTGGAGAGGATGCAGGCAAGTGAACGGCATAGTCAATAGCGTTCACTATCTTTGGGTGCGCGCCATCCTTGCCGCCGATTCCGGCGCGAGAACGCCGCTGGGCGGTGGCCGCGAGGACTGACGCAGGTCAGTCGCGCGGGAGCGCCGCCGCCTCCGCCTCGAGGGCCGCGAGGAGGATGTCCGTCTGCCGGTGGAAGACATCGGTCATGTCGATGCTGCGCAGGTGCTCCTTCGCCGCCTCGGCGTAGGGGTACGCGTCAGGATCCGCCGGCTGGTATTCCTGCACCCAGTTCACCTCGGCGCCGAACCGCTGGTTGACGAGCCGCCAGGCGTTGTTGCTCGCCATGGAGAGGATGAAGTTCGAGAACGCCTGGTAGTGCAGGACGGCCTCCCGGCCGCGCCAGCCGCCGCGGTGGAACGCTTCCAGGACGGCGTCGACGGCACGCAACTCGTGAACGCCCCGGGTGACTCTCCCCATGCAGAGCGCGGCGGCCGCCGGGTGGTCCAGCGCGGTGTTCCAGGCACGGATCGCCAGGTCCCGCAGCGACTCGGTCCACGACTCGTGCGGCTCGTACCCCTCGAGGGAGATCCTGTCGAGCTCTTCCGCGACGGCGACCATGATGTGGTCGCGACTCGCGAAGTGCCGGTAGACCGCGGTCGCGGAGGAGGACAGTTCCTTGCCGAGTCGCTGGAAGGTCAGCGCGTCCGGCCCGTCCTCGTCCAGGATCCGCAGCGCGGTCTCCACGATGAACCCCTGGGAAAGGGTTCCCCGCTGGAGCCGCTTCGTCGACCGCCCTCCGGCCACTGCCACGCCAACGCCTCCCTCGGACGGACGGCGGGCAACACCGCCGCAGCCTGCGCCTCCTCACCGGCGGCAAGGAACCAGCCTAAGCGACTGATGTTGTAACGCGCGTCATGGTCCGCCCGAGCAAACGCGCCGGGCCCCGGGCCTGCGGCCTCAGCGGGAGTGGCCGAGTTGGGCGAGGGCCAGGTCGAGCATGTCGGCGAAGAAGTCGGCTGCGGGGGTGTCGATGCACAGCGGTGGCTTGATCTTGAGGATGTTGAGGTGGTCCCCGGTGGGCTGGACGATCACGCCGAGGTCGAGCATGCGGTCGCAGAGTTCGGCGGTCTCCTCTGTGGCGGGTTCCAGCCCGGCGCGGTCCCGGACGAGTTCGAGGCCCAGGTAGAGGCCCGAGCCGTGGACGGCGCCGATGATGCCGTAGCGGTCGGCCAGTGCCTCCAGCCGGCTTTTCAGATGGCCGCCGACACGCGCGGCGTTGCCCTGGAGGTCCTCGTCGCGCAGGGTGTCCAGGACGGTGAGGCCCACGATGCTGGAGACGGGGCTGCCACCGGTGGAGGAGAAGAAGTAGCCCTGGTCGCGGTACCGGTCCGCGACCGCCTTGGACGTGATGACGGCGCCGAGGGGGTGTCCGTTGCCCATGGCCTTGGCGACACAGACGATGTCGGGGACGACCTGCTGCTGCTCGAATCCCCAGAACCAGTGTCCCAGGCGGCCGTATCCGACCTGGACCTCGTCGGCGACGGCGAGGCCGCCGTGACGCCGTACCGCCGCGTACACCTGGGCGAGATAGCCGTCGGGAAGGGCGACTCCTCCGGCGTTGCCGTAGAAGGTCTCGCCGATGAACGCTCCCGCCGGGCGGCCGGCAGCGGCCAGTTCGTCGATCACCGCTGCGGCCTCGGGTGCGTAGCGCACGGCGTCCGGCCCGCGATGGCGGCCGCGGTAGGAGTTGGGCGAGTCGACGGTGTGCACCCAGTCCGGGCGGGTGGCCAGGGCGTTGGGGTTGTCCTGGAGCGAGGTGGAGACCGCGTCGGAGGCGTACGTCCAGCCGTGGTACGCCTCGCGCAGTGCGACGACGTCGGGCCGGCCGGAGGCCCCGATGGCCAGGCGAAGACCCAGATCCACCGCTTCCGAACCGGAGTTGACGAGGAACACCGTGTCCAGAGGCTCGGGGAGGAGGGCGGCGAGGCGCTCGGAGAACTGCACCACGGAGGCGTAGTGGAAGCGCGAGTTGGTGTTGAGCCGCCGCAACTGCCGGGAGACCGCCTGATCGACGCGGGGGTGGGCGTGGCCCAACGGGGTGACGTTGTTGACGATGTCGAGGTACGACCGGCCGTCGGTGGACAGCAGGTGGTGGCGCCAACCACGCTCGATCCGCGGGGGGTTGGCGTAGTAGTGCTCCTGCACGGTGGCGAACGCGGCGTCACGCCGGTCGAGCAGATCCCTCGCGCGCGTACGGCCGGAGTCGGCCGGGAGGCCGAGGAGCGGGGCGGGGTCGGCGGTGAGCGCGAGCCAGCCGGCGGCGTACTCGGGACGGACCAGACGCGGGACGGCGGGGCCGTCGGTGTCGCGCAGCGCGACGTGGACCGAGGCACCGGAGCCGAGGTGGGTGACGTCCTCGCCCGCCTGCACCGTCGCACCAGTGGTGGCGACGGGCTGGACCGCGCGGGGGAAGGACAGTGACAGCACCTGGGTGCCGTAGGTGAGTTCCACGTGGCCCGGCGCCGCGGCGAGGACCTTCCCCGCGGCGGGCGCCTGCAGCACGGCATCCCGGCCGAGCCAGAGGTCGATTCCGGTGGGCACCGTGGCGGTGGACACCGCCGACAGCGCCGGTGTCCGAGTGAGGCGCGCCCGGGCGTACCGGGTGGCGACGGCGGCCGCTCCGTCCGCGAGGGCGGAGGTCACCAGCCGGGCCTCGGTGCCGGTGTCCGTCCAGGCTCCGTGGTCCATGGAATCGGCGTCGGTGGACAGGTCGAGGAGCGTGATGTCGTCGGCGACGAGGTCCCGCAGGAGAGGCCGCACCGGCGCATCGGCCTGCGCGGTCCGGTCGGGCACGCCGGCCGTGCCGGTCGCGTCCCCGATGAGGCGCATCATCACCGGCAGGGGCAGCGAGGTGGCCTGTTCGAATATGCGCCATTCGCGGTCGAGCGCGGCCTTGGCGTAGACGTTGTCCTCGTCGACGGCGGCCTGGTGCCGCCCGCTGGCCACCAGGACGGCGGCGCGCAGGACCACGAGCGGCCACACCGCCTCGGCCTCCTCGGAGGAGAGCGGCCGAACGGCGTGGAAGGCGCGGACGGCCGGCAGCACGTGCTGAGGCTCGATACCGTCGTGGTGGAGCATCGAGGACAGGGACACGGCGAGTTCGCCGACCGCCCAACTCGTGGTCACGTCACCGAAGTCGATGATCCCGTCCGGCACGGGCGGACGGCTGTCGGGAGAGCGGATCAGATTGTCGTCGGTGAGGTCCAGGTGCACGGCCTGCGACGGCAGCGCGGCGGCGAGCCTCCGGACATGTGCCCAGGCCTCGGCGGTCGCGGTCCGGACGGCGGTGCGCCGGTCGGGTTCGTCGATGTGCCCGGCGAGCTTGGCGACGACGCGATCGGCGTGCTGCGGGTCCCACTGGAGCACACGGTCGAGGCCCGAGTGCCGGAAGTCACGCAGGGCGGTGCTGACCTTTCCGGCGATCGTGCCCATGCCCGCCACGGTGGCGGGTGACAGGTGCCGTGGTCCCGAGAGCGTGCCGCCGGGCAGGTAGCGCAGCACGCGCGCGATGGCCCGACCCTTCTCGGTGTCCACCGTCGTGCGCCGCGGCGAGCCGTCAGGGTGGCGCAGGACCGTGGCGATGCGCAGTTCCGGGCGGGCCGTGGCGATCAGGTCGGCTGCCGCGTCCTGGGCTTCGATCTCCGCCGTGCCGAAGGCGGGGTTGGCGATCTTCAGAATCGCCGCGGGCGTCCCGTCGTCGGCGTGCAGCAGGAAGTTGGCGTCCTGCTGGCTACCCAGCGCCTGCGCGCGAGCAGTGATGCCGAGGTGTTCGGCTGCGATGAGCTCGGCCTCGGCCGGCGCCATACGGGGTGCGGGGAGAGCGTCCTCGGTGAAGAAGTCGATCGTGCGGTGCTCGTCGGGCAGCATGCAGGGTTCCTCGACTGGTGCGGGCGAACAGGGCTCGGACACTCGGATGCCTCAGTCGACGTGCCACAGGAAGCGGTGGGTGTGAATCGCGAAGTAGGGGAAGTTCTCCACGGATGCGACACCCTCGACGGGCCGAACGACGTCGTTGACGAAGTCCAGAAGATCCCGGGGCTGAGGGCACACCACCTCCGCGAACAGGTCGAAGCCGCCGGCCGTGAGGACCGTGTACACGACCTCGTCGTGCCGGGACAGTTCATCGGCCACCGCCCGGGGATCGCCGTCGACGCGCAGGCCCAGGAGTGCCATCGCCTGCTGGCCCAGGGTCATCGGGTCGGTCACTCCGACGACCTGGACCGCCTTGGTGTCGATCAGCCGCTGCAGCCGCAGCCTCGCGGCCGAGGGTGACAACCCCACCTTCGGACCCAGATCGGCGTAAGGAATCCGGCCGTCGACCTGCAGCTCCCGCAGGATCGCCCGGTCGATGTCGTCCATGCGGCACCTCCCTCTCCTGCACGAACGGCAGGCACTGCGCTTGTTTCAAGCACCATGCCGGATGGATTCGCTCGAATCAAGCGTGAGGACGATTGAATCGAGCGAATCGGGGTGAGCGCGGACTGCGGTCAGGCCCAGGGGCCGACCGCCGTGAAGGAACTGTCGGCGCGGAAGGTGTCGTCGTCCTGGTAGGGGTCGATACGCAGCTCGTAGTAGTAGTGGCGGAGGTAGCGGCCGGGGTAGTTGTACGACTCCAGACTCACCGAGCCGGTGGCCGCACCGGGCCGGGCGCAGTACGTGGCGTCCTTGTTGAAGGTCGCTGTGCCGTTGCTCGCGTCGAAGCGGACCCGGTAGTCGAAGTGGCGCAGGTAGCGGCCGGACGAGTCACGGAACGAGTAGCAGCTGCCGTCGGCGAGGCCGGGGACGACGGTGAAGGTGGCGCTCTGCTTGACCGCCGTGGTGCTGGAGGACGTCACCGGGTCGAGGTAGCCGAGGCCGTCGGATCGCACGACGGCGTAGCGGCCGGGGAAGTTGACCGACCGGAGTGAGCGGCTGGTGTCGGTCGGCAGGGCGGTGCCGCCGGAGACCGGGGCGATGCCGGCCAGGGTGGGGACGACCTTCTTGATGAGGCCGTCGGAGTCGAACTCCATTCTGTCGATGGTGGTTTCGCGGTGGGTGCCGTCACCGCCCGGGATGGCGAACCGGTGGTAGGCGATGTACCAGTCGTCGGTGTTCGGGATCTGCACGACGGAGTGGTGGCCGGGTCCCTTGATGCCGAGGGAGAGGTCCTTCTCCAGGATCACGCCGTGCTTGGTCCACGGGCCGGTGGGGGAGGGGCCGGTGGCGTAGGCGACGCGGTAGTTCTCGTCGCGGGTGTCGTTCTCCGACCACATCAAGTAGTAGGTGCCCTTGCGCTTGATGACGAAGGAGCCCTCGTTGTAGCCGCTCGGGGTGATGTCCTTGACCTTCGAGGTGTCGATCGAGGTCATGTCGGCGTTCAGGGGCGCCACGTACGCGTGCCCGTTGCCCCAGTACAGATACGACTGGCCGTCGTCGTCCGTGAACACCGCAGGGTCGATCATCTGGCCGCTGTAGGCGCCGCGGGCGATCAGTGGCTTGCCCAGAGGATCCTTGAACGGGCCGGTGGGCGAGTCGGAGACCGCGACACCGATGTTCGTGTCGGCGGAGTAGTAGAAGTAGTACTTCCCGTTCTTCGCGGTCGTCGTCGGGGCCCACGCGCGGCTGTTCGTCCAGCTGATGTCAGGACCGAGGTCGAGGATGACGCCGTGGTCCGTCCAGTGGACCAGGTCCTTGGAGGAGTACGCCTTGAACTGCGTACCGCTCCAGCCGGCGAAGCCGTCGGTGGTCGGGTAGATGTAGAAGGTGTCGCCGAAGCGGACGATGTTCGGGTCGGCGTTGAGCCCCGGCAGCACCGGGCTCTTCATGATCAGTGCCTCGACCGTCCAGGTGCGCTTCGCACCGTCGGACCCGGTCACCTCGTACGTCACCGGCTTGGTGAAGTCGCGCGGCGTGCCGGAGGCCGGGCTGATGGACGCGCCCTGGGCGAGGGTGAACTGCGGGGCGAGCGCGGTGAGGTCCGTGCCCTCCTTCATCGGCAGCGTGATCCTGCTGTCGGCGTCGTCGACGATGGCGTCGATCTTCAGCGCGGGATGGGTGGCCGCGGTGACACCCGTGGTGTTCCCGCTGAGTTCGAAGACCTCGCTGGGCGCCAGCGCGCGGTTGTAGACCCGGAAGTCGCGGATCCGGCCCTTGAAGAGCTTGTCACCGCTGTAGAGCGACTTGCCGATGTAGTTGGCCGTGGTGATGCCCGACCCGATGGAACCGGGCGTGACGGTGACCGACGTGTTGCGGGCCACCTCCACGCCGTCCTGGTAGAGGACGCCCGTGGTGCCGGTCTGGGTGTAGGTGACGTGCTTCCAGACAGAGCGCGCCAGCGCGGCGGAGGTCCGGGTGTTCTGCTCGGTGGAGTAGCCCGCGGAGGCGATGGCGGTCCGGAAGGTGTTGCCGGTGGTGAACAGGTACCCGTTGCCGGCGCCGTTGCTGGTGTTGCCGAAGCCGTAGAGGAAATACGGCGTGGACTGGGCGGCGTCGATCTGCACGTCCATCGCGACGGTGATCGCGTTCATCCCGCTCATGATGTTGTCCGGCACCTTGATGTAGGTGTCGGAGCCGTTGAACGTCAGTCCTTCCCCCGTGCCCGACCAGCCCGCGGTGCCGTTGACCGTTCCGTTCCGGCCGTTGCCCGAGGCGTCCACCGCCACGGTGCCCGACGTCGCGTCGAGTTTGTACCAGAGAGCCAGACCGTCGGTGATCTCCGCCGCCTGGGCGGATGCTGACAGACCGAGGACACCAGCCAGGAGGGCGGCGGCGGCCACGGTTGCAGCAGCGCCCGGCCAGAATCTTCGGCGGTGCTGAGGGCTCACGCTGTGCATGGGTTCACATCCCGTGACGAAGACATGCCTGAGGAGGGGGCTCAACACCTCGGCGGAGGTGCTGACATGCCGCCCGTATGACATCGCGCTGCGTGAGTGTGGAGGGGGCCGCGAGCCAACGTCAACACTTTACGAACAATGTCCGACAAGTCGAACAACTTCCTTCGGAGCAAGTGTGGAGCAAGGCCGTTCAGCGTCAGGTCCAGGGCGCCACGAGGACGAAGGAGCGGCTGGCCCGGTACGCGGCCGTGTTCTCCGAAGGGTCGAGCCACAACTGCAGGTTCTCCCGATGGCGGAGGTAGCGGCCCGGATAGTTGTACGACTCCAGGGAGACCGAACCGGCCGTGGAACCGGAACGGGGGCAGAACGTGGCGTCCTTCCGGAAGAGGGCGGACCGGTCGTCGGGGTCCAGCCGGATACGGAAGGCGTAGTGCCGCAGGTACCTGCCCGCGGCGTCCCTGAGTGAGTAGCAGCGGGGGTCGGCCAGGCCGGGGACGAAGGTGAAGGTGGCTGCCTGCCGGGTGGCCGCGGAGCTGGTGGCGCCGACCGGGACCAGCATGCCGAGCCGGCCGGACTGGCTCACGTAGTCGCCGGGGTTGTCGACCGACCGCAGGGCATGCCGACCCGAGAACCGCGCCTCAGCCGTCGTCGCCGGGGCTTCTTTCGGCGTCGATGTCGGTGTCGGGATCGGTGTCGGTGAGGCGGACGTTCTCGGGGGCGGCGGCACGGACGAGGCGGCGGGCGACAGCGGGGCCGCGACGGCGGGGGGCCGCTGGGCCGGCTCGTGCGATCCCGTGGCGGTGTACCAGGCCACTCCGGCAGCCGCGAGCGTGACGGCACCTGCGGCTGCCGTCGCCACGGGCTTGGCGGCCAGCCTGCCGATCATCCGGGCCGTACGGCCTGCACCGCTCGCCGTGCCCGTGCCCGTGCCCGTGCCCGTGCCGGTGCCCGTGCCCGTACCGACGGTCGCCCCGGCCGAGCCCGCTCCCAGCGCCTTGGCCAGTACCAGGCCGGCCAGGCCGACCGGCACCGGCACCAGCGCGAGGCCGGCCAGCAGCCCCTCCGCCGGTATCAGGTCGGACGAGCTCAACAGGCACTGCGGACAGTCGCGGACATGGCGTGCCAGCCGCTTGCGCCACAGCGCGGAGGGCCGTCCGTCCCACGAGGCGAGCACGGCGGCCAGGTCCGGGCACCGCGGCGAGGCCGTCACGGCTCGCACGACGGTGCGCGCCGTCTCCAGCCGTTCCTTGACCCGCTGGATTCGGACCGCCGCGTGCTGCGGTGTCAGGCCGCAGGCCGCCGAGAGCTCGCCGCGGGTCAGTTCACCGGCGTTCTCCATCCACCACAGCGCGAGCACCTCGCGTTCCTCGTCCCCCAGCCAGCGGGTCGCCTCCACCGCTTCACGCCGCTGGCCCGACAGCGCAAGCCGAAGAATCGCCAGGTCGGAGAAGTCGGCCTGCGGGTCTGTTTCGTGAGTGTTCTCCTCCAGGGGCTCCGCGGTGAGCCAGGCGCGCCCTCTACGCCACCGGTCACGGATCTGGCGCACGGTGATGGCGACGAGCCAGGACCGGAACCGATCCGGTTGCTCCAGTCCCGGCAACCCGTCCAGGACCCGCATCATCGTCTCCTGGACCACGTCGTCGACGTCGCTGTGCCCGTCCAGCGCCCGCCCGACGATGTTGTAGACCAACGGCAGAGAGTCCTGTATCAGCTGTTCCGAGGCCTGCCGGTCCCCGGCGCGCGCCGCCATGACGAGGGCGACGTCCGGCTGTTCCTGCCTGTCCTGCGAGCGCACCCCGCCCCACCCGTCCCGTCGCCGTGCCGATGTGTCGAGGGCGACAGTGTGCCAGGAGCGAATCCGGAGGATATGCGTGGGTCGCTTCTCGGATGCCGCCCCACGCCGTCGTCCGTTCCGTGCTTTCCGTTATGCGCGACGCGCCGGTACGTCTCCCGTGCGTACCGTGCCCCGGCCGTTGCAGAGCCCGGCACCCGCAGAAAGACAGGAAAGGGACATGCGCACACTTCTCTCCCGGCTGGCGGCGATATGGGTCGCCGCGTGCCTGCTCTTCACCTCCCAATCCCTGGCCGCACCCGACCGGGCGGCCGCCGCCGACCCGGGCTACCTGATGACGCACTTCATCGGGGAGGGGTCGAACGGTCAGCAGATCTACTTCTCGTACAGCAAGGACGGCCTGAACTGGACCGAGCTCAACGGCGGCGGAGTAGCTCTTCGCTCCACGGTCGGCACGAAGGGGGTGCGTGACCCCGCACTGGTGAGATCCCCGGACGGTGACAAGTACTGGATCATCGCGACCGACCTGTGCATCAGCTGCGGGCAGAACTGGGAGGCCGCCGTGTACAACGGCAGCCGCAACCTCGTGGTGTGGGAGTCGACGGACCTGATCAACTGGTCCGAGCCGTGGCTGCTCGACGTCGCCGGCGCGATCCCCGACGGACGCAACGCCTGGGCCCCGGAAGCGGTCTGGGACCCGGCCGGCAACGACTACGTCCTTTACTGGGCGACGAACAAGCCCGTCGACGGTGTGAAGAAGCACCGCATCTACTACGCCCACACCAAGGACTTCCGCTCCATCACCACCCCGCAGATCTACATCGAGCGCCCCGGCATGCAGGAGATCATCGACACCCAGATCGTCGAGATGCCCCCCGGCGTCGGCACCTACCGCTACGTGCGGGCCTCCGGCGACGGACAGATCACCCTCGAAGGCAGCAACTCGATCCTCGGGACGTGGACGAACCTCGGCAACCTCTCCGGCATCGGCCTGACCGGTGCCCAGGTCGAGGGCCCGATGTGGATGAAGTTCCGCGACCGCGACGAGTGGGCGCTCTACCTCGACCAGTACTCCTCCGGACGCGGGTACATGCCGGTCACGACGACCAACCCCTCCGCCCCCGGCGCCTACAAGCTCCCGGCGTCGGGAAGCTACAACATGGGCGTCACCAAGAAGCGCCACGGCTCGATCCTGAACCTGACGGCCGCCGAGGAGTCCCGCGTGCTCGCCCGCTGGAGCGACATCCCGGCCAACCGGCTCCAGTCGTACAACTTCCAGGACCGGTACGTGCGGCACGCCAGCTTCGACGTGCGCATCGACCAGAACATCACCGGCCAGGACGCCCAGTTCCGGCTGCGGCCCGGTCTGGCGGGCTCCGGCACCGTCTCCTTCGAGTCGGTGAACTACCGCGGCTACTTCCTGCGGCATTCCGGATACGACTTCCAGCTGGTCCGCAACGACGGCACGGCCCAGTTCGCCGCGGACGCCACCTTCCGGAGGGTCGCGGGGCTCGCCGACTCCACATGGTCCTCGTTCCAGTCGTACAACCACCCCGACCGGTACATCCGCCACTACGCGTACCAACTCCGCCTCGACCCGATCACCACCGCGACAGGACGCAGCGACGCCACCTTCCGTGTGACGAACTGACCTGAAGCCGGGATGCCAGCGATGAGGGTGGCCGACGGAGTCGCCTTGCGAACAGTCGGCACCCTCGTCACGCAAGGAACGACAACCGCACCTGCCGACGAGGATTGTCCGCCTGCATCGCGCGAGCCGTGGCGGGCGGTTTCTCCGACAGGTCGATCCCGATCGGGTGGGCCCCTGCTCCGGCCGGCCAAGCGGAAACGTAGGTGCTTGCCGCTCGGTACGTGGGTGCCGGAGGGCTTTCCCGGCCCGGCACCTGTCCCCGGGGAGCCAGGGACCGAACCGTCCTAAAATGGAACGAATCATCCACCGACGATCGAGGGCAACGTGTCGGCCAACGGTGTGGCATCGAACTTGTACCCGTTCGGCGCCGCAAGTGTCGGCGAAGCGCCCGAGCGCGACGACGCGCTGGTCAGTGCCGTCGTCGGTGCCGTGGAGCTGACCGGAGCGCATACCGGAAGCGTGTTTCTGCTCTCCGGCGACCACCGCTCGCTCGTAGTGGCCGCGTCGTGCGGGTCGCCGCCCTCCCTGCTCAGCGGGTGGCGTCGGATCCCGGTGAACAGCGGTCTGCCAGTGGCGGAGGCGTACCGCTCCGGGCGCATGGTCCATCTGGCCGGCGCGGAGGAGACGATGCGGCGCTTCCCGCAGCTCTCGGTCGCCCTGCCCTACCCGTTCGGTTCCGCATCGGTCCCTGTACGGGCGGGCGAGCGGACCTTCGGCGCCATGGCCGTGGTGTGGACGGCCAGGCCGGACGGGACAGGGCTGTCGAGGGCGCAGCGCCGGAAGCTGCGCTCAGCCGCCGACCGGCTGGGCGCCACCCTCGCCGGCCTGCGGGCCCGCGGCGCGCTCGGTGAGTACGACGAACGGACGGCTCCGGTAGTGGTCCCGCTGCCATCCGCCCCAGTGATCCGGGTGGGCCTGTTCGACTGGAATCTCGACACCGGAGCCCTCACGGCCGACGACGAGCTGTGCGCGATCTTCGGAATGCCGCCCCGCGAGTTCGACGGACGGGCGGCCACCCTGGCGGCCATGATCGAGCCCGCGGATCTGCCCGGCTTGCGGTCCGCCGCCCGTGCCGCGGTCCAGGAACGCCACGTGCTGGCCCACTGCCTGCGCATCCGGGACGGCCGCGGAGGCCACCACACCGTCGAGCTGTGGGGCCGGGTGCCCGAGAGCCCTGACGACCTGCAGGCCCCGGCCCATCTGGTCGGCGCCGTACTCGACTCCGGGAGCCGCATGGCCGCCGTGGCGGCGATCGAGCAGCTCGCGGACGGCTTCTTCGCGCTCTCGCCCGACGGACGCGTCGCCTACGCCAACCACAGCCTGGAGAATCTGCTGCGGGTCCGCCAGGACGAACTGCTCGGCCGACGCCCCTGGGACGTCCTGCCCTGGCTGGCCGATCCCGTGTACGAGGACCGCTACCGGGCCGCCCTGGTCTCCCAGCAACCGGTCTCCTTCCTGGTCCGCCGCCCACCGGCCACATGGCTGGTCTTCTCCCTCCACCCGGGCGCTCAGGGCATGACGGGGTGGGCGGCACCCGTGCGACAGCCGGTACCGGCCGGCACCGGACCCGGGGCAACCCTCGCGGAAGGGGGGCCGCCCGTCTCCTGGTCGCCTCCGCCCGCGGCCCCGCGCGTGGGCTCCCTCTACCGGGTGCTCACGCTGGGCAGCGCGCTCACCGAGGCGGTCACCGCGCACGAGGTGTTCGAGGCCGTCGCCGAGCAGCTGCTGCCCGCTTTCGGCGGCCAGAAGCTGGCGATCGCCGTGGTGGAGGAGCGGCGCCTGCGCCTGCTCGATCAGCGCGGCTACTCGAAACGCTTTCTCGCCCGGTTCGAAGGCACTCCGCTGCATGCCCGGCTGCCCGTGACGGACGCGCTGACCACCGGGGCCCCGTTGTTCGTCGAGTCCCGTGAGGAGCTTCTCGAGACCTACCCCGGGATCGTCGTCAGTCAGGCCAACTCCTGGGCGTTCCTGCCCTTGATCGCCTCGAACCGCCCGGTCGGCGTCTGCCTGCTCGGCTTCGACGACGTCCACCGATTTCCCGACGAGGAGCGCGGAGTCCTCACCGCACTGGGCGGCCTGATCGCCCAGGCCCTGGAACGCGCCAGGCTCTACGACGCCGAATTCGCGCTCGCCCGCGGCCTGCAGAACGCGCTGCTGCCGCACCGGCTGCCCACACTGCCGGGCCTTGATGTCACCGGGCGCTATCTTCCGGGCACCCGAGGGATGGACATCGGCGGCGACTGGTACGACGTCATCCCCACCGGCGACGAGGTCGCGCTGGTCGTCGGGGACGTCGAGGGGCACAACGTCGCCGCCGCGGCCGCCATGGGCCAGCTGCGAAGCGCGGTGCGTGCCTTCGCCACCGCCGGCCACCGGCCGAGCGACGTCGTCGCCAACACCAACCGGCTCCACATGGACCTCGACCCGGCGCTCCTCGCAAGCTGCTGCTACGCCCGCCTCCATCCTCGCTCGGGGGTCGTGCGCATCGTCCGTGCCGGCCACCCCCCGCCCTTGCTGCGCCTGCCCGACGGGCAGGCCGAAGTCCTGGATGTGCCCGGCGGCCCTCTGCTCGGCATCGACACAGCGGCACACTTTCCGGAGTCCGAGCTGCGCCTCGTACCCGGGTCGATCCTGGCCCTCTACACGGACGGACTGATCGAGAGGCGTGACTCGGACATCGATTCCGACATCGACCGGCTCCGCGCGTCACTGGCCCGCATGGGCGGGGGCCGCTTGGAGGATCTGGCCGACGCGCTGCCGCGGGACGCCTGCCGGTCCGCCGACAGGGCGGACGACATCGCCCTCCTGCTCACCGAGTACGCCCCGCCGCCCTGAGGCAGCAGGCTCTCCGAACCCCGCTGTCCCCTGCCTGGTGGGGCGGGTGGGACTCGAATCCACCGCCGGCGGATTATGAGTCCGCCGCTACAAAGCAAGGGCAAGCCGCACTCGTTCGGTACGGCCGGACTTCAGACCTACAGTCGGCACCCTCGTCACGCAAGGAACGACAACCGCACCTGCCGGCGAGGATTGTCCTTGTTCGTATCGACGAGGCACACCGACTGCCAGGTGCCGAGCTCCAGGCGCCCGCCCAGCACCGGCAGCGTCGCATGAGGCGGGACGAAGGCCGGGAGGACGTGGTCGCGGCCGTGGCCGGGGCTGCCGTGGCGGTGCTGCCAGCGGTCGTCGGCGGGGAGGAGGGTGTGCAGGGCGGCCAGAAGGTCGTCGTCGCTGCCGGCGCCCGTTTCGATGATCGCGACACCGGCCGTCGCGTGCGGCACGAAGACGTTCAGGAGACCGTCGCGGTCCGCCGCCGCCTCCCGCAGGAAGGCCTCGCAGTCGCGGGTGATGTCCACGACCCGCTCCGCGGAGCCGGATGCGATGTTCAGGACTCGGGTGGTGAAGGCGTCTGACATGCCCTCCATCCTCGCCCATGCACCCGCAGTTCACAGCCGAGGGCACGGCCGAGGGCACGGCCGGGTGATGGTCGGGTGATGGGTCGGGTGATGGGTCGGAATGACGGTCGAGCGGTGATACGCAAGGTCCACTTCGCGAGACACCATTGACCGCCGTCACGCCATCTGGCTACGTTCACCGGCATGTTGCGTTCAGCCCTGCTCACCACGCGCGGTCACATCGACCTGCTGCGGGTGGCCTCCGCCGCGTGTCGCCGCGGCCGCTGACGCCCACCTTCTCTCTTCACCCACGCTTGTTCCGCGTACCCGCCCGGTCCCGTCCTGACCGGACCGGGCGGCGCTGACACGCGTCTCCATCGAACGCTCATCGCCCCCCGGAGCACTCATGAGCATCAGCCATGCCCCACCCAGCTCTCCCGAGGCGGATATTCCCCTTAAATCCGGCTCTTCCAATCCGATCTCCGTCGACGTCGTCCCCCTCCTCCCCGCCTCCGCCCGCCGCACCCGCGTCCCCCGCTGGCTGCGCCGCACCGCCGGCCCCGTCCTGCTCCTCGCCCTGTGGCAACTGCTCAGCGCCACAGGTGTGCTGACGTCCGACGTCCTCGCCTCTCCCGGCCGGATCGCTCAGGTCGCGGGCGATCTGATCGCCGACGGCTCGCTCCCCTCGGCGATGGGTACGTCCCTTCAGCGCGTCGCGGCCGGGCTGGCGCTGGGCACGGTCGTCGGGACCGGACTCGCGCTGCTTTCGGGGCTGTTCCGGATCGGTGAGGACCTGGTGGACGCGCCCGTGCAGATGCTGCGGACCGTGCCGTTCGTCGGGCTCATCCCGCTGTTCATCATCTGGTTCGGCATCGGCGAGGCCCCCAAGGTCGCCATCATCACGCTCGGCGTGACCTTCCCGCTCTACCTCAACGTCTACGCCGGTATCCGCGGCGTGGACGCGCAGTTGATCGAGGCAGGGGAGTCGCTCGGGCTGTCCAGGTGGGGGCTCGTGCGACACGTCGTGCTGCCCGGTGCGCTGCCGGGCGCCCTGACCGGCCTGCGCTACTCGCTCGGCATCGCCTGGCTGGCCCTCGTCTTCGCCGAGCAGGTCAACGCCGACTCCGGCATCGGGTTCCTCATGGTGCAGGCCAGGGACTTCCTGCGGACCGACGTGATCGTGGTCTGCCTGATCGTCTACGCCTTCCTCGGTCTGTTCGCCGACTTCATCGTCCGCTCCCTCGAAAGGCTGCTGCTGCAATGGCGACCGACGTTCACCGGCCGGTGAGCCCCGAAGCCGGACCGGCCTCCCCGGCCGCACAGGCCACCCAGACCGTCCACGCCGTCCACGTGGCGGGGCTGACCCGCTCCTTCGACGGGCGTGCCGTCATCGACCGGCTCCGACTCGACGTCCGTCCGGGCGAGTTCGTCGCCCTCCTCGGCCGCAGCGGTTGCGGCAAGTCCACGCTGCTGCGCATCCTCGCCGGTCTCGACCGTGACATCGAGGGCACCGTCCTGGTCCCGCGCCGCAAGGCCGTCGCCTTCCAGGCGCCGCGGCTGATGCCGTGGAAGCGGGTGTGGCGCAACGTCCTGCTGGGACTGCCCGGCAAGCCCGACCGTGCCGTCGCCGAGCAGGCGCTCAAGGAGGTCGGCCTGGACCACCGTACGAACGCCTGGCCCAAGACGCTGTCCGGCGGCGAGGCCCAACGCGCCTCACTCGCACGGGCGTTGGTCCGTGAGCCCGATCTGCTGCTGCTCGACGAGCCGTTCGGCGCGCTCGACGCGCTCACCCGGATCAGGGCCCAGCGCCTGGTGGGCGAGTTGTGGCAGCGGCGCGGCTGCGCGGTCCTGCTGGTCACGCACGACGTCGAGGAGGCCGTGCTGCTCGCCGACCGCGTCCTCGTGATGGACGACGGGGTCATCGCGCACGAGCAGCGCATCGAGCTCGACCGCCCCCGCGACATCGCCGACCCCCGGTTCGCGGAACTGCGCGCCGGCCTCCTGGAGCGCCTCGGCGTCGACACCGCCGCCGAAGCCGCCTGACCTTCCCCTTCTTTCATGCAAGTTCCACAGAACGGATCTCCCATGCGACGACGCCTCGTCCCCGCCGCACTGCTTCTCCCCTTTGCCCTTCTCCTCACCGCCTGCGGCGGGAACGCGTCCGCCGGCACGGGGAGCGACACCGACGGCAAGGGCTCTCTCACCCTCGACGTCGGTGACCAGAAGGGCGGTTCGGAGGCCATCCTGCGTGCCGCCGGAGAGCTCGAGAACCTCGACTACAAGATCAAGTGGTCCACCTTCACCTCCGGCCCGCCACTGCTGGAGGCCGTCAACGCCGAGGCCGTCGACGTCGGCGGCGTCGGCAACACCCCGCCGGTCTTCGCGGCGGGCGCGGGCTCGAAGATCACGGTGGTGGCCGCCTTCCACGGCACCTCCAAGGGCGACGCGATCCTCGTGCCGCACGACTCCAGGCTGACGAAGCCCGAGCAGCTCAAGGGGAGGTCCATCGCCGTCGCGCAGGGCTCCTCCGCCAACTACCAGCTCGTCGCGTCCCTCAAGGCGGCCGGGCTGAGCCTGAGCGACGTCGACGTCAAGTACCTGCAGCCCGCCGATGCCCTGGCCGCGTTCACCTCCGGCAAGGTCGACGCGTGGGCCGTGTGGGATCCGTACACCTCACAGGTGCTCCTGTCCCGGCAGGGCCGGATCCTGACGACCGGGGACGGGATCACCAACGGGCTCACCTTCCAGGTGGCGGCACCCTCCGCCCTGCGGGACAAGAAGAAGGCAGCCGCAATCCAGGACTACCTGGCGCGGCTGCGGCGCGCCACGGCATGGGTCCACGACCACCAGGAGGAGTGGGCCAAGGTGTGGGCGAAGGACACCGGACTGCCGTACGACGTGGCGCTGGCCTCGGTGAAGCGCACCAACGCCACCCGGATCCCGGTCGCGGTCGACAAGCCGCTCATCGCCTCGGAGCAGGAGATCGCCGACACCTTCACCGAGCTGAAGATCATCCCGAAGAGGGTGGACTTCGGCGACTTCGTGGACACGCGGTACAACGGCGATCTGCCGCCGTCGACCACTGAGGGGCCCGCCTCGGAGGGTTCGTGAGGGAAGATCCGCGACCTCGGCACGGTTAGTAGAAATGTGAACGATATCGAGGTGCCCGAGGACGTCGACGTGGTCGTCATAGGCGCTGGTCAGGCAGGTCTGTCCAGCGCCTATCACCTGCGGCGCACCGGCTTCGAGCCGGGCCGCGACTTCGTGGTGCTCGACCACTCCCCCGGCCCGGGCGGCGCGTGGCAGTTCCGGTGGCCGTCGCTGACGTACGGCAAGGTGAACGGGATGCACTCGCTGCCCGGTATGGAGCTGACCGGCGCCGACCCCGAGCGGCCGTCCTCGGAGGTCATCACCGAGTACTTCGACCGCTACGAGCGCACCTTCGGCCTGCGTGTCCGACGCCCCGTCGACGTGCGCGCCGTACGCGAGGGCCCGGACGGGCGGCTGCTCGTCGGGAGCTCGGCCGGGACCTGGTCGACGCGGGCGCTGATCAACGCCACCGGCACCTGGAACCGGCCGTTCTGGCCGCGCTACCCCGGCCAGGAGACGTTCCGGGGGCGGCAGTTGCACACGGCCCAGTACGCCGGGCCCGAGGAGTTCGCCGGGCAGCGGGTCGTCGTCGTGGGCGGTGGCATCTCCGGCGTCCAGCATCTGCTGGAGATCGCCCGGTACGCGGCCGCGACGACGTGGGTCACACGGCGACCGCCCGTGTTCCGCGAGGGGCCCTTCGACGAGGGGGCGGGCCGGGCTGCCGTCGCGCTCGTCGAGGAGCGGGTGAGGCAGGGTCTGCCGCCGAGGAGCGTCGTCTCCGTCACGGGGCTGCCCCTGAACGACGCCGTCCGGCAGGGCCTGGCGGACGGGGTCCTGGACCGGCAGCCCATGTTCGACCGGATCACGCCGGACGGGGTGGAGTGGCTGGACGGGCGGCACAGTCGACATGTCGTCGCCGACGTCATCCTGTGGGCGACCGGGTTTCGGGCCTCCATCGACCACCTGGCCCCGCTGCGCCTGCGCGAGCCGGGCGGTGGGATCCGGGTGGAGGGGACGCGCGCGGTCGCCGATCCCCGCGTCCACCTCGTCGGCTACGGCCCGTCCGCCAGCACGATCGGCGCCAACCGGGCCGGCCGCGCGGCCGTACGGGACATCAGGCGGCTGCTGTCCGAGGAGCGGGTGGCTGTGTGACAGGCCCGGCTCGCGGGTCAGGAACCGTGTGACATCCCGCCGGCTCACTTCTTGGGCTGAGGGCTCGCCTTCTGCCGGGCGTTGAACTCGGCCACATTGCGCTGGTGTTCCGCGTAGTCGGCCGTGAAGCGGGTGTCGCCCGGCTTGACCGTGACGAAGTACAGCCAGTCGCCCGCAGGCGGACTGATCGCGGCGCGCATCGCCTCCTCGCCGGGGTTGGCGATCGGCGTGGGCGGCAGGCCCATGCGCTGGTACGAGTTGTAGGGGCTCTCGATCCGCGTGTCGGCCTCACTGGTCCGGATCGTGGAGCGGCCGAGCGCGTAGTTGATGGTCGAGTCCATCTGCAGCGGCATCCCGCGTTCGAGCCGGTTGAAGACGACCCGCGCCACCTTGCCCATGTCGGTCTCGCTGCCGGCCTCGGCCTGGACGATGCTCGCGATGGTGACCGCCTGATAGACGTTCAGCGCGTTGCGCTGCGCACCGGCGGCGATCGGGGCGGCGCTGAACTTCTTGTTGGCGGTGTCGACCATGGCCGACAGCAGGGATTCCGGCGTCGCCTTCTTGCCGTCCCGCTGCAGCGGGTACGTCGCCGGGAAGAGATAGCCCTCGGGATTGCCCTCGGCCTCGTTCGGCAGCTTCAGGTCGAGCTTGTCCAGTGACTTCTTGGTGCTGCCGGGCGGCAGGGCGAGGGCCTTGTCGACGGCGTCGTAGACCTGGTTCGCGCGCCAGCCCTCCGGGATCACCAGCGAGATGGGCTTCGCCTCCTCCTCGCCCGTGCTCAGCAGCGGCACCGCCACGGCGGTGCCGGCCACGACGGCACCGGCGGCGATGAGAGCGATACGGCCCCGGCGCGTCAGTCGAATCGTGCTCCGTGACGGAGTGTTGAAGTACATGCGGGAACGGTAACCCGCACATGCTCACAAACCCGGCATAACCTCACCCCGTCGGCTCCAGTTGGGCGTCCCGGCGGACCAGCCCCGCATACCGTCCCTCCCGCTCCAGCAGCTCCTCGTGCGTGCCCCGTTCGGCCACGCGCCCCGCGTCGAGCACGACGATCTGGTCGGCGCCCCGGACCGTGGACAGACGGTGCGCGATGGTGACCGTGGTGCGGTTGGCGGACAGCGCGTCGATGGCCTCCTGGACGGCGTGTTCGGTGCGGGTGTCCAGGGCGCTGGTCGCCTCGTCGAGGATGAGGACCGGGGGATCGCGCAGGATCGTACGGGCGATGGCCAGGCGCTGCTTCTCGCCGCCGGAGAAGCGGTGGCCGCGTTCGCCGACGACGGTGTCGTAGCCGTCGGGCAGGGCGGCGATGTGGTCGTGGATCTGGGCCGCCTTGGCCGCCGCGTGCAGTTCCTCATCGGTGGCGTCCGGCTTGGCGAAGCGCAGGTTGTCGGCGACGGAGGCGTGGAAGAGGTACGTCTCCTGCGAGACGACGCCGACCGCGCGGGCGAGGGTGTCGAAGTCGAGGTCGCGCACGTCGATGCCGTCGAGGGTGACGCGTCCGCCGGTCACGTCGTACAGCCGCGGCACGAGATGGCCGAGGGTCGACTTTCCGGCGCCGGTCGGGCCGACCACCGCGAGGCTGCCGCCGGCCGGGACGGTGAGGTCGATGCCGTCGAGGATCGGGGTGCCCTTGCCGTCGTAGCGGAACTCGACCTTCTCGAAGCGGACCTCGCCCTTGATGTGGTCGAGGTGGACGGGGTCCTCCCGCTCGGTGATGTCGATGGGCAGGTCCAGGTACTCGAAGATGCGCTGGAAGAGCGCGAGCGAGGCCTGGATCTGGACGCCGGTGGACAGCAGGCTGACGGCCGGGCGGAACAGGCCCTGCTGGAGGGAGACGAAGGCGACGATCGTGCCGATGGAGACCTGCGGGCCGCCGAGCTGGAGGGCGATTCCGGCGGTCCAGTAGATGACGGCGGGCATGGCGGCCATGACGATGGTGATGACGGCCATGCGCCACCGGCCGGCCATGTTCGACCTCACTTCGAGGTCGACCAGTTGCTCGGACTCCTCGGCGAAGGCCTTGGTGAGCGAGTCGGAGCGGCCCATCGTGCGGCCGAGGAGGATGCCGCTGACCGAGAGCGACTCGGTGACCGTGGCGGCCATCGCGGCCATCTGCTTCTGGCGCTGGGTGGTGATCTTCTTGCGTTCGTTGCCGACGCGGCGGCTGATCCACACGAACACCGGCAGCAGGAGCAGCGAGACGACGGTCAGGCGCCAGTCGAGGGCGATCATCGCGACGATGGTGGCGACCACGCTGGTGACATTGGAGACCAGGGAGGTCGCGGTGGAGGTGACGGTGGCCTGCATGCCGCCGATGTCGTTGGCGATGCGGGACTGGACCTCGCCGGTGCGGGTGCGGGTGAAGAAGGCGAGCGACATGCGCTGGAGGCGGCCGTAGACGGCGGTGCGCAGGTCGTGCATGACGCGCTGGCCGACCGTCGTGGAGATCAGGGTCTGCAGCACACCGAAGACGCTGGTGAGGACGGCACTGAGGATCATGCCGAGCGCGAGCAGACTGAGCAGGCCGGTGCGGCCCTCGGGGATCGCGACGTCGAGGATCGCCTTGAGGAGGAAGGGTGTGGCGACGCCTACCAGTGACGACGCGCCGACCAGGAGACCGACGACGGCCAGGCGTCCGCGGTAGGGACGGAAGAGTCGCAGGATGCGGCGCACCTGCCGGGGTTGGTCCTGCTGTACGGCGGGTGGCGTCCAGGCGGGTTCGTGGTCGGGGTGCATGGGCTCCTACGGGAGGTGTGGTGAGGCGGACTGTCGGACCTTAGCTCATTGTTACCTATGCTCACAATGAATGTCGTCCTGATATTGTTCCCGCATGACCACCCCCGATCCCGACGGCCCGCTCGCCGAGCAGCTCCTGCGCTTCACCCGCCGGGTCCACCGCATCCAGAAGCAACATCTCCAGCAGTGCGGCCTCGGCATCACCCCGGCCCAGTCCCGCCTGCTGCGCACGCTCGCGCACTACGGCTCCCCGCCCCGGATGGCCGATCTCGCCGAGCGCCTGGAAGTGGTCCCGCGCGCGGTGACGTCGCTGGTCGACGGGCTGGAGGCGAGCGGGAAGGTACGGCGGGTGCCGGATCCCACCAACCGGCGGGTGATCCGGATCGAGCTCACCGACGACGGGCGGGGGGCGCTGCGGGAGCTGCACGGCGCGCGACGGTCGGCGGCGGAGGAGATCCTGGCGCCGTTGACGGACGAGCAGCGCGAGGTGCTGGGCGGGTTGCTGGACACCCTGATCGACGGGACCGGGGCTCGGCAGTGCTGAACACATGAAGCTGAACGCGTGAAGCTGAACGCGTGAAACGGTCGCGGCCACCACTCCGTAGTGCCGGAGCGGTGGCCGCGACCGTGTGGGCGGCGTTCGGCGTCAACCCGCCTCGGCGGCGGTCTCCTTGGCCGGCGGGGCGGGTACCGCGGCGGCCGGCCCCTCGGGCTCCGCATCCTCCGTCTCGGCCACGATCTCGCCGTCCAGGACCTTCTTCGCCCGCTCCCGGTCGAGGGCGCCCTCCCAGCGGGAGACCGCGAAGACGGCGACGCAGTTGCCGAGCAGGTTGGTGACGACGCGCATCGAGTCCATGATGCGGTCCACGCCGAGCAGCAGGGCGACGGCTCCGGCCGGGATGGCGCCCAGCGAGGAGGCGGTCGCGGACAGGGCGAGGAACGCCGAGCCGGGGATGCCCGCCATGCCCTTGCTGGTCAGCATCAGCACCAGGACCACGGTGACCTGCTGGCCGAAGCTGAGGTCGACGCCCACGGCCTGGGCGATGAACAGCGTGCCGATGGACAGGTACAGCGAGGCGCCGTCGAGGTTGAAGGAGTAGCCCGTGGGCAGCACGAGACCCACGGCGTCGTCGCGGGCACCGGCCTTGCGCAGCTTCTGCATGACCCGCGGCAGGACCGACTCGGTCGACGCGGTGCCGAGCGCGAGCAGCATCTCCTCACGGATGTAGCGCAGGAACTTCCAGAGGCTGAGCCCGGTGACCATCTTCAGGGCGACGGCGAGCAGCGCGACGAAGAGGGCCGCCGCCGCGTAGCACAGGACGATGAGCTTGCCGTACGTTTCGATCACGCCGAGCCCGTAGTTGCCGATCAGGACGGCCATGGCGCCGAACACCGCGATGGGGGCGAGCCGCATGACGAAGCCGACGATCGCGAAGATGATCTCCTGGGCCTGCTCGATGGCGGGCAGCACCTGCGGCACCTTGGTGTGACCGAGGTGCAGCAGCGCGGCACCGACCAGGCAGGCCAGGATGAGCACCTGGAGCAGGGAGTTCTCGGCGAAGGCGCCGAGGAAAGAGGTGGGGATCGCGTTCAGCACGAACTCGGTGGTCGACGGCAACGAGCCGCCGTTCGTCTTGGCGTCGACCGCCGAGGCGTCGAGCGTGGACGGGTCGACGTTCATCCCGGACCCGGGCTGCACCACGTTGGCGGCGAGGAGCCCGATCAGCAGGGCGAGGGTGCTCGCGACCTCGAACCAGATCAGGGCCTTCAGCCCGATCCGGCCGAACGCCTTCAGGTCACCGGCTTTGGCGATGCCGACGACGACCACGCAGAACACGAGCGGCGAGATGATCGTCTTGATGAGCCGGATGAAACCGTCGCCGAGCGGCTGGAGATCCGCGGCGAATCCGGGCCACAGCTTCCCGACGACGATTCCGAGCACGAGCGCGCAGGCGACCTGCGCAAAGAGAGAGGTACGCAGCATGCGTGCGACGCGTCGCGGCAGGGACGGTACGGACGGCGGCACGGGCACTCCTTGGGGACGGTGGCACTGAGAAGCCCGGGGGACGACGGGGGGACTTCTGCAATACGGAAAGCGCATTCCGTGCCGATCACTTTGCGGGTGATGCCGCTCCGACACAAGACCATCGTGTTGCGATCATGTAAATCACGCCCCGAGTGACGCATCGCACACAACTGGCCTCAGCAGCCGCTGCGTTCCTCGGTGAGGACGCCCTGGACGCTGGTGAGGGAGCGGTCGTAGCAGCCGTCCGAGCCGTACAGCCGGTAGCGCTCGCTCGTGGTGCCGACGGCGTGCCGCTGGTCGCGCGGTACGTTCACCGTCCAGGTGGCGTCGCCCGTGTAGGTGTCGTCGAGCCGCGACCAGGCCGTGCGCCGGCCGCCGTACGACGTGACGACCGCGGCACGGTCACCGAGGGTCAGCACGGTGCGCAGCCGGTCGTCCGAGCCGAGCGTGGTCGTGCCGTCCATCGTGTACGTCCGCTGCGTGCGCGTCGTGCGGGCAGGTCCGGGTCCGTCGACGGTGAGGTACTCGTCGTCCGTCCAGGTGGCGTCGAGCCCGTCGAGGTTCTCGCCGTCGGTCCAGCGGTGGGCGGAGGTGTTGCTCAGCGCCCGGCGGACGGTCGTCGTCACCCGGCCGTGCGAGGTGTCGACGTAACCGGCCACGGTCAGCCGGTGACCGCCCTCCGTGTCCACCCTGTGCTCCGAACCGGGCGTGTAGGCCGAGGAATTGACGAGGTCGCCGGCCTTGTGCACGGTGAGCTTCCCGGTGACCCGTGCGCTCTTGGCGTCCTGCCAGACGAGGACGTTCACCGGCGCGCTCCAGCCGCTCTGCCCCTCGGGGACGCCGACGACGGAGACCTCGACGCGGTGCGGGCGGCCGTCGTTGAGGAGGCCTGCGAACGGTGTCAGGTCGTATTCGATCGGCTTGATGTCGAAGGCGCGCGGCCCCGGAATGACGTACCAGAGGAAGGGGTTGGACCAGCCGCCCGTCCACACGTGCGGGAACGGCGCGGCGATTCCGGCGAGCCGGCCGTCGACCTCGATCCGCACCTCGCGGTAGGGGCCGCCGCCGGCCTTGCACGAGTAGGGCGCCGGGTCGGGCACCGACAGGTACCAGTACTCCTCGCAGCCGCCGCCGGAGCCGGTCGCGTAGACCTCGGCGACGATGCGTTCGCTGTTGCGCGGGGTGGTGAGCGTGCCGTCCTGGAGGGTGAGGACGCGGTCGGGGGTGGCGGCCGTGCGGTCAGGCGTGGCAGGGGGCGCGGCGCGGCGGCCGGCGTAGAACGTCAGCGTGACCTTGACGTCGATGATGCCGGTGTACGTGTCGTCGACGACGTTCCCGATGAGCATCTCGACGTCCTGGCCTCGGCGGAGGGTGTCGCCGTAGCGCGTCACATCCTTCTCCACGGACCACTCGATGCCGTCCGGTGACGGCTCCGGAGTCGAGGTACGGAAGATCTCGACGCCGCCGACCCGCAGATAGCCCAGCCGGTCGTACTGGCGCCCCTTGACCTTGCCGTCCATGCGCAGCACGACCTTGTTCCAGCGGTCACCACAGCCTTCGGGTGGTGTGTAGGTGCCCTTGTAGGGGGTGAAGTCGCGGAACCGTGCTTCGGCGACGGTGACTCGGCAGGACTTGCCGGAGGGCTTCGGGACGGGCGGGGCTGCGGTGATGGGGTCGTGCCAGTCGGTGCCGAACTCGGCGGGCACATCGGTGGATTGGGCGGACTGGGCGGACTGGGCGGGGGTGGCCCCGAGGAGGGTGCTCGCCAGAAGGGTCGCTCCTGCGAGCATGGACATGACCATCCGTCTCTTCATGGCCGTGTTCTACGGGGAGTCGGCCCTCGCCCGCAATGACGCCTCCGCCGTCAGTGCGAGGTTTCCAGCTCCGCCTTGTCCCCCATCACCACCACAGGATGCCGGTCCGGATCGAGCGTGCGCAGCAGGTACTCCATCGCGGATCCGGACAGACTGACGCAGGCCGACGTACCGCTCCCGTGGTCCATGTGCAGCCAGATCCCCCCGCCCTTGGCCTGGCCCTCGGGGCGGGTGGGGTCGTTGGGGGACGTGCCCTTGACGCGGTTGTAGTCGATGGCGATGACGTAGTCGAAGTCGTGCCAGTGCGACTTCGCCCACCAGCGCGGCGCGGCGAAGCCCGCGGACCTCGTGTACGGCAGCTTCGCCCCGGGGTCCTTCCGTACGCCGCCCGCGTCGCTCAGTGTGAACACGCCGACGGGACTGCGGTTGTCGCCCTCGTGGTGGTCGGTCGTCCAGCCCTTCTTGCCGTTGTGCGCGGGCCAGCTGCTGATGCGGGCCCAGGTGGAGCCGCGTTTGGAGTAGAGCACGACCGTGGAGTCCGGGGAGTCCTTGCCGTCGCCGTAGACCGCCACGACCTGGCGGGAGTCGGCGGGGATGCGCCGCTGCCAGCGGTCGGCGACGCCAGGGATGCGGGTCGCGTCCCGCGTGGGGTCCGTGCCGTTGACCGGGCGCGTGCGGGCGCCCTTTGCGACGTCCGCGCCGCCGTCGTGCGCCGCGCCGCCGCACGCGGTCAGGGTCGTCAGGGCCGTCAAGAGGGATCCGAGGGCCGTCATCGCGACCATGGCACGCCTTAGTCCGCCGTTCCGCATCGTTCCATGGTGACACCGCGGTCCGGGTGACAGCCGGATTCGAGCCGCGCGCCGAGTTCGAACCGCGCGCCGACTTCGAGCCGCGCGCCGACTTCGAGCCGCATTCCGGCTTCGAGCCGCACTCCGAGTTATAGCCGCGCGCCGAGTTCTGGCCGCAAGCCGGATCTGTGCGGCGCCGCGGAAAACCGTTTGCGTCCGACCACGCTGCGACGCGAACCTGTCACGGTTTGCTGCCGCCGTGCGCCGGCCGTTCGGCGCACCGGCAGCCGGTCAACTCCCCATCCCTCCCCCCACTGACACGAGCCACTGGGACGTCATGCAGATTCAAGACCTTCCGTATCCCGACCCAGGCGTGCCGGACGCACGCTCGGGTCCCCGATTCCTGTGGTGGCTCTTCAAAAACCAGGCAGGCGGACAGCTGAAGTCCCTGGCCTGGGGGCTGCTGCACTTCCTGTCCGTCTCCGCGCTGCCGCTTTGCGTGGGTGTCGCCGTGCAGGCCGTCGTCGACCGCTCCGGTGCCCAACTCGCCCTGGCGGGCGGCCTGTTGGTCCTGTGCTGCGCCGGCAACGCGCTCGGCGACACCCTCCTGCACCGCACCGCCGTCACCAACTGGATCACGGCGGCCGCCCGCGTCCAGCAGGTACTGGCCCGCAAGGCCGCGCAGCTGGGCTCGGCGCTGACCCGTCGTGTCGCAGCCGGTGAGGTCGTGGCCGTCTCCACGGGGGACGTCGAGAAGATCGGCTGGTTCGTCGAGGCCTGGTCCCGGTTCACCGCGGCGGCGGTCACCATCGTGGTGGTCTGCGTCGGCCTGCTCGTCTACCAGCCGGCGCTCGGTGTGGTCGTCGCCGTGGGCCTGCCGGTCCTGGCCGTCGCCGTGCTGCCGTTGCTTCCCCGGGCCACCAAACGGGCCGACTTCCAGCGCGAGAAGGCGGGTCGCGCCACCGAACTGGCCTCGGACACCGTCGCCGGTCTGCGCGTCCTGCGCGGCATCGGCGGTGAGGAACTCTTCCTCGACCGCTACCGCCGCGCCTCCCAGGAGGTGCGCCACGCGGCGGTGCGCAGCGCGCGGATGTGGTCCCTGATCTCGGCGATCCAGGTGCTGCTGCCGGGACTGCTGCTGATCGCCGTGGTCTGGTACGGCGTCCATCTGGCCCGCCAGGGCCGGGTCACCGTCGGCGAACTGGTCACCGTCTACAGCTCGATCATGATCCTCACCTATCCGCTGAGGCACTTCGAAGAGATCGCGATGGCCTACTCCTTCTCCCGGCCCTCGGCCCGACGGGCCGCGCGCGTGCTGTCGCTGGAGCGGGCCACCGACACCGACGGGTCGCGCGACGGGTCCGAGGTGGCCTCCGGGGACCTGTACGACCCGGCCACCGGGCTGCTCGCCCCCGCGGGCCGGCTCACCGCCGTGGTGTGCGGCGACCCGGACGCGGCGGGGCGGCTGGCCGAACGGCTCGGCGGACACCCCTCGGAGGAGGGCACCGCGGTGCTCCTGGGCGGCGTCCCGCTCGACGAGTTGCCGCTCGACCGCGCGCGTACGGCCGTCCTCGTGCAGGACAAGGATCCGGTGCTGCTGTCCGGCACACTCCGCGAACTGCTCGACGTGCCCAGGTCCGGCGAGGTCGGTGCCGAGGAGGCGCTGGCGGCCGCGCAGTGCGCGGA
The DNA here is from genome assembly GCF_044465645.1 of Streptomyces sp. NPDC049627. Taxonomy (NCBI): domain Bacteria; kingdom Bacillati; phylum Actinomycetota; class Actinomycetes; order Kitasatosporales; family Streptomycetaceae; genus Streptomyces; species Streptomyces sp. NPDC049627. The sequence goes on from NZ_JBITLW010000011.1 coordinate 95,251, forward strand.
CGTGCTGGCCGCCCTGGTACAGGGATCGCTGGACGCCCAGGACCCGATGGACGCCCGTATCACCGAACGCGGCCGGTCCCTGTCCGGCGGCCAACGCCAGCGCCTCGCGCTCGCCCGGTCGCTGATCACCGACCCGGAGGTGCTCGTCCTGGACGAGCCGACCTCGGCCGTCGACTCCCACACGGAGGCACGGATCGCGGAGGGCTTGCAGAACCTGCGGGCGGGGCGCACCACGGTGGTGTTCACCTCCTCGCCCCTGCTGCTGGACCGCGCCGACCGGGTCGTGCTCGTCCACGAGGGCGAGGTGGCCGCGGTCGGCGTGCACCGGGAGCTGGTGCACGGAGAGCCGCGGTACCGGGCGGTGGTGACCCGGGAGACCGATGAAGAGGCCGCCCTGAGCGAGGACTTGGGCGCTTCCTCGGGCGCTTCCCCGGGTGCTTCCGCGGGCGCTTCCCTGCGCGAAAGGTCCGCGCTCGACGACGTACTGAAGGAACTGGAAGAAATCGAGGAATCGGCATGATCGGCGTGGCGCCACCGGCGTACGACCCGGCGGCCCCGACGACGGCGAACACGCTGCCGGTCGGCGCCCCCGCGACCGTACGCACCTATGTGGTCGAGTTGTTCCGTCGGCACCGCCGTGCCTTCCTGCTGCTCATCGGCGTCAACACGGTCGCCGTGGTGGCCTCGATGGCGGGGCCCTGGCTGCTGGGCGGACTGGTGGAGCGGGTGTCGGACGGCGGCGGCGTCAGCTCGCGGGAGCTCCATCTGGAGCTGACCGTCGGGCTGTTCGTGGCCGCACTGGTGGTCCAGGCCGTGTTCGTACTGCAGGTGCGGCTGCGCGGCGCGATGCTCGGCGAGCGGATGCTGGCCGATCTGCGCGAGGACTTCCTCGTCCGGTCGGTGGGGCTGCCGCCCGGTGTCCTGGAGCGGGCCGGGACGGGCGACCTGCTGTCCCGGATCACGACGGACATCGACCGGCTGGCCAACGCCATGCGTGAGGCGGTGCCCCAGCTGGCGATCGGCGTGGTGTGGGTGGTCCTGCTGCTCGGCGGGCTCGTGGTCACCGCGCCGCCGCTGGCCGCCGCGGTGCTGCTCGCCGTGCCGCTGCTGGTGATCGGCTGCCGCTGGTACTTCAGGCGGGCGCCGTCGGCGTACCGCTCGGAGGCCGCCGGATACGCCGCGGTGGCCGCCGCGCTCGCCGAGACCGTGGACGCCGGGCGCACCATCGAGGCCCACCGCCTCGGTGAGCGCCGCGTCGAGCTGTCGGAGCGGCGGATCAAGGAGTGGACGGCCTGGGAGCGCTACACGCTCTGGCTGCGGTCGGTGCTCTTCCCGTTCATCAACGTCACCCACGTGATGATCCTCGGCTCGGTCCTCATGGTCGGCGGTGTGTTCGTCCTGCAGGGCTGGATCGGGGTCGGTCAGCTGACCACGGGTGCGTTGATCGCGCAGATGCTCGTGGATCCCGTCGGGCTCATCCTGCGCTGGTACGACGAGCTGCAGGTGGCCCAGGTGTCGTTGGCCAGGCTGGTCGGGGTTCGGGACATCGAGCCGGAGGCGGGGGACGCCCTGCTGGCGCCCGACGGCCACGACGTGCACGCCGACCGGGTCCACTTCGGCTACCTGGAGGGAGTGGACGTGCTCCGCAAGGTCTCGCTGGAGGTCGCCCCCGGCACCAGGCTGGCGCTGGTCGGCCCCTCGGGCGCCGGCAAGTCGACCTTGGGCAGGCTGCTCGCCGGCATCTACGCGCCCCGGGACGGCCGGATCACGCTGGGCGGTGCGGAACTGTCCCGGATGACCGCGGAACGCGTCCGCTCCCACGTGGCCCTGGTGAACCAGGAGCACCACGTCTTCGTCGGCTCCCTGCGCGACAACCTGCTGCTGGCCCGCACCGACGCGACCGACGCCGAGCTGTGGGCGGCGCTGGGAGCGGTCGACGCGGACGCGTGGGCCCGGGCTCTCGACGACGGACTGGACACCGAGGTCGGCTCGGGCGGGTTCTCGCTCACCCCGGCCCAGGCGCAGCAGATCGCGCTGGCCCGCCTGGTGCTGGCGGACCCGCACACGCTGGTCCTGGACGAGGCGACCTCGCTCCTCGACCCCCGCGCGGCCCGCCATCTGGAGCGCTCCCTGGCCCGTGTCCTCGACGGCCGCACCGTGGTCGCCATCGCCCACCGCCTCCACACCGCCCACGACGCCGACGTCATCGCCGTCGTCGAGAACGGCCGGATCAGCGAGCTGGGCAGCCACGACGAGCTCGTCGCCGCGGACGGGGCGTATGCGGCACTGTGGCGGTCGTGGCACGGGTGAGCGACAGGGCGGGGCCCCGGGCCGGGCTGACGGCGACTGGGAGCCGGGCTCGGCCGGTCCGGTGCGCACGGATGCCCGGGTCGGGAACACCGACGGACCAGGTCCGGGAGCACTGGCCGACCGGGGCCGGGAGCAGTGGCCGACCGGGGCCGGGAGCACTGGCCGACCGGCGCTGGAAGGGCGATGGGGCGAGGCCGGCAGCGTCGGCAGACCGGGGGAGCGGTCGGCCGGAGCAGCGATCGGCCGGGGCAGCGAGCGGCCGGAGGATTGGCCGACCGGAGCAGGGCCGACCGGAGCCGAAGGCACGGCCGGCCTGGACCGCCGCGGGACGTGACAGGCCGAGAGGCCGCTACGCTCCGCCGGCACGACAGGACGGACCTCCCGAATGAGATCCGTGGCCGATCGTGCCGGGGAGCACGGTCGGCCGAGCCCGGGCCCACTGACCCACCGTGGGCCCGGAGTGCACGTCGCGGCAGTCGGGAGCGCGGCTCGCCGTGACCAGGGGCAGCTGTGGACGCACAGCGGGCCGGGCGGGCAGGGAGTGAGCCGGCCCATCGCCCGCCTCCGGTGCGGCGGGGCGGGGCGGCTCCGTGCCCGGGGAGCCGGAGTCCTCGACCTTGCGCCGTGCCGTTGCGCGGGGACGAAAAGGGGTGGAAGGCTGGATAGCGGCACCGGTTCGGGCGCGCCCGGTAAGCACGCAATCTCGCCGGGTGCGGTCTGTGCCCCGCGCCGCCCCGGACCGCCGCTGACCGCGGCGGCTTCGGGCCCGTCCTCACCACCTGGAGGTACCCGTGAACAGCGCCGACGGATGGGGGGACGACGTCTACCAGCCCGACGCATCCGATCAACGTGAGGACACGGGGCTGCTTGACGCGGAGGACACCCTGGACAACGACGGTGTCGACGACCCCCTGGACCGCGGTTGGTCCCCGCCGGAGCGACCGTGGGCGGTGGAGCACATCGGTGTCACGGCCGCCGAGCGCCAACAGGGCGAGACCCTCGACCAGCGGCTCGCCGAGGAGCTGCCCGACCCCGTCCCCGAGGACGGCGACGGCCTCGGCGACGCCGAGGGCACCGATGGAGAACTCCTCGACAACGAGGTCGGCGCCGCACGCTCCGGTCGGCTCGTCGCACCCGACGAAGGCGCCCACGAGGACGAGGAGAGCGCCCTGGTCGCCACGGACGTGGGGATCGACGGTGCGGCGGCTTCGGCCGAGGAGGCCGCCATGCACATCGTCGACGAGGACGCCCTGTCCGGCTGACCCCGCTGCCCCGGCCCCGCTGCCCCGGCCACGGTCACTACGCCCTACACCGACGCCGCACGAGGAGCAGGCATGCAGCAGGACAAGCACCCCGACTACCGCCCCGTCGTCTTCCGCGACCGGGCCGCCGGTTACGCCTTCCTGACCCGGTCCACCGCGACCAGCGACCAGACCATCGAGTGGGACGACGGCGAGACCTACCCGGTCGTGGACGTGGAGATCTCCTCGGAGAGCCACCCCTTCTACACCGGCAAGGCCCGCACGGTGGACTCCGAGGGCCGCGTCGCCGCCTTCGAGCGGCGGTACGGCGGCGGGGCCGGTCAGGGCGACTGATCCTGAATTCATGAATCCATGACGTCCGGCGGTCACATCCGCCCTTCGAGATCCGTCAGTGCTCCGGAAGCACACGGAACCTGCTCGAAGCATCCGGAAGGAAACGTCATGACCACGCAGCCCCGCATCCCCAACCCCGTGACCGTCGTCCCCGAGTTCGCAGCAGTCCCCGCGGCCCTCTTCAAGGCCGTCGGCAACGGTTCGGTCCCGCAGGCCACCATCAGCCTCGTGCAGCTGCGCGCCGGCCAACTGGTCGGCAACACCTACCTGACCGTGCTGCACACGGGCAATCTCCGCCGGACCGGAGAGTCCGAGGAACGGATCACGGGCGTGGCGACCTGGCAGGACGCGCCCTACTACACCGACAGCGAACGGGTGGCCCTGGCCCTGGTCGAGGCCGTCCTCACCGCGAACCCGCGGGGCGAGCGCGTCCCGGCCGACCTGTTCGCCGAGGTGTCCCGGCACTACGACGAGAAGGCGCTCACGACGCTGACGATCGCGATCGGGCAGGTCTGCTTCTTCGTCCCGTTCGCCCTCATCGGCCGGCCGCTGCCCGGCGTGGCGCCCGAGGACCAGTGGAAGGACTGACGGCCACGACCCGAGGGTCGGGAACGGCGATCGTGCCCCACCCCTGAGCCGTCGCCCGCCCGCGCGCCGTCCCCCGCCCTCGCCCTTGAGCCGTGCCCCACCCTTGGGGGGCCGGCCCCTCAGATCACGTTCAGCGCCGCCGCGCAGCCCACCCCGCCGAGCACCATGAAGGCCGGCATCAGCACCCTGAGCTCGACCCAGCTGCCCGCCCGGAACCGCATGGCCTTGGGCGGGCCCAGCGGGTACCAGCGCTTGCGGCCGACCGGTATCGGCCACAGGATCGGGCAGCCGGACACCGTCAGCGCGTCCCCTATGTCGTGGACCAGCGCGCCCAGCACGATCGGCAGCCCGAGCCACAGATACTCCTGGCCCGGCGCCGTGAACAGCCAGTCCGAACCGTTGCCCGGCTTGTCGAGGACGCCGGCGAGGATCCACGAGCTCGTGGCGGCCAGCAGCCACACCAGGACATCGGCACTGGTGCCACGGGTCGCACGCCACAGCAGGCCCTCGATGGCCAGCACCAGGTGCGCGAACAGGATCGCCAGCACCGCCCAGCGGCCTCCGGTGATCGCCAGGACCGAGGCGCCCCCGCCGATCAGGACCGCCCACAACCAGGTGTGCGTGAGCGTGCGGTGCCCACCGGAGCGACGCGGGTCGCCCTGCTTCTTGGTCGCCTTGTACACGGCGTACGAGAGCTTGTCGACGATCTCGCACAGCCAGCGCGAGAGGGGGCCGAAGGCCCGCGAGATGGTGGCGGCCTTGTGGTCGAGGTCCGGGGCGAGGGCTGCTCCGGCGCAGATCAGCGCGCCGGACAGCAGGACCGGCCAGGGCATTCCGTGCCCCGCGGCCGCGGCGGCCGCTCCGACGCCGAGCCAGGCGGCAGCGCCCGACAGTGAGTGTGCTGGTCCCATCATCGCCGTTGCCTGCCCTATTCCTCGTGTGCCGCTGTCCAGTTGACCGGGTTCGCTGACGTGTAGTCGGCGACACAGCGTAGCGTTCGCGATCTTCGTACCTGCAGCCGATTCCCCTATGGGCGGCCAGGCCAGGCAAGATGGGTGGGTGACCCTCATCGATCAGCTGCCGCCGACCGCCGACCCCGACGCTCTCTACGAAGCCTTCGAGTCGTGGGCCGAGGAGCGTGGTCTCACGCTCTACCCCCACCAGGAGGAGGCGCTGATCGAGGTGGTCTCCGGCGCGAACGTGATCGTGTCGACGCCCACCGGCTCCGGCAAGAGCATGATCGCCGCGGGCGCCCACTTCGCCGCGCTGGCCCGGGACGAGGTCACCTTCTACACCGCTCCGATCAAGGCGCTCGTCTCGGAGAAGTTCTTCGAGCTGTGCAAGCTCTTCGGCACGGAGAACGTCGGCATGCTGACCGGCGACGCCTCCGTCAACGCCGATGCGCCCGTCATCTGCTGCACCGCCGAGGTGCTCGCGTCGATCGCGCTGCGCGACGGCAGGCAGGCGGACGTCGGCCAGGTCGTGATGGACGAGTTCCACTTCTACGCGGAGGCGGACCGGGGCTGGGCCTGGCAGATCCCCATCCTGGAGCTTCCCCAGGCGCAGTTCGTCCTGATGTCGGCCACGCTCGGCGATGTCTCGATGTTCGAGAAGGACCTCACCCGGCGCACCGGCCGGCCGACGGCGGTGGTCCGCTCCGCGACCCGTCCGGTCCCGCTCTCCTACGAGTACAAGCTCACCCCGCTGACCGAGACGCTGACGGAACTGCTGGAGACCAAGCAGGCGCCGGTCTACATCGTGCACTTCACGCAGGCGCAGGCGGTGGAGCGGGCGCAGGCGCTGATGAGCATCAACATGTGCTCGCGCGAGGAGAAGGACCAGATCGCCGAGCTGATCGGCAACTTCCGCTTCACCACCAAGTTCGGCCGCAATCTCTCGCGTTACGTACGGCACGGCATCGGTGTCCACCACGCCGGCATGCTGCCCAAGTACCGCCGTCTCGTGGAGAAGCTCGCGCAGGCCGGTCTGCTGAAGGTCATCTGCGGCACGGACACGCTCGGCGTGGGCGTCAACGTGCCCATCCGCACGGTGCTGTTCACAGCCCTGACCAAGTACGACGGCAGCCGCGTCCGCACCCTGCGGGCCCGTGAGTTCCACCAGATCGCGGGTCGCGCCGGTCGGGCGGGTTTCGACACGGCGGGTTTCGTCGTCGCCCAGGCCCCCGAGCACGTCATCGAGAACGAGAAGGCGCTCGCCAAGGCCGGCGACGACCCGAAGAAGCGTCGCAAGGTCGTGCGCAAGAAGGCACCCGAGGGCTTCGTCGGCTGGACGGAGAACACCTTCGAGAAGCTCATCGCGTCCGAGCCGGAGCCGCTGACGTCCCGCTTCCGGGTGACGCACACCATGCTGCTGTCGGTGATCGCCCGTCCCGGCAACGCCTTCGAGGCGATGCGGCACCTGCTGGAGGACAACCACGAGCCGCGCAAGCAGCAACTGCGGCACATCCGACGCGCGATCGCGATCTACCGCTCGCTGCTGGACGGTGGCATCGTCGAGAAACTCGACGTGCCGGACGCCACCGGCCGCATCGTCCGGCTGACGGTCGACCTCCAGCAGGACTTCGCGCTCAACCAGCCGCTGTCCACCTTCGCTCTGGCCGCGTTCGAACTGCTGGACCCGGAGTCGCCGTCCTACGCCCTGGACATGGTCTCCGTCGTCGAGTCCACCCTGGACGATCCGCGGCAGATCCTGGTCGCCCAGCAGAACAAGGCCAAGGGCGAGGCCGTGGCCGCGATGAAGGCGGACGGCGTCGAGTACGAGGAGCGCATGGAGCGCCTCCAGGACATCACGTACCCGAAGCCCCTGGAAGAGCTCCTCTTCCACGCCTACAACACCTACCGCAAGAGCCACCCGTGGGTGGGCGACCATCCCCTCTCCCCCAAGTCGGTCATCCGCGACATGTACGAGCGGGCGCTGTCCTTCACGGAGTTGGTGTCCTTCTACGAGCTGGCCCGCACCGAGGGCATCGTGCTGCGCTACCTCGCCAGCGCCTACAAGGCCCTCGACCACAACATCCCGGACGACCTCAAGTCCGAGGATCTCCAGGACCTGATCGAGTGGCTCGGCGAGATGGTGCGGCAGGTCGACTCCAGCCTGCTCGACGAATGGGAGCAGCTCGCCAATCCGGAGGAGATGACCGCCGAGCAGGCCCAGGAGAAGGCCGACGAGGTCAAGCCCGTCACCACCAACGCGCGGGCCTTCCGCGTCCTCGTCCGCAACGCCATGTTCCGCCGCGTCGAACTCGCCGCGCTCGACCAGGTCGAGGAGCTGGGCGAGCTGGACGCCGAGTCCGGCTGGGACGCCGACGCCTGGGGCGAGGCGATGGACAAGTACTGGGACGAGTACGAGGACCTCGGCACCGGGCCCAACGCCCGTGGTCCCAAGCTCCTGGTGATCGAGGAGGAACCGGCGGACCGCCTGTGGCGGGTACGCCAGATCTTCGACGACCCGAACGGCGACCATGACTGGGGCATCAGCGCGGAGATCGACCTCGCCGCCTCCGACGCGGAGGGCCGCGCGGTGGTCCGGGTCACCGACGTAGGCCAGCTGTGAGCACAGGAGAATCCCATCCATGACGACGAACCCGGCCGAGAGGCTCGTCGATCTGCTCGACCTGGAGCAGATCGAGGTCAACATCTTCCGTGGGCGCAGCCCGCACGAGTCCCTGCAGCGGGTCTTCGGCGGCCAGGTGGCCGGCCAGGCGCTGGTCGCCGCGGCGCGCACCACGGACGGCGACCGGCCCGTGCACTCGCTGCACGCGTACTTCCTGCGCCCGGGCAGGCCGGGCGTGCCGATCGTGTACCAGGTCGAACGGGTACGGGACGGCCGGTCGTTCACGACCCGCCGGGTCACCGCCGTGCAACAGGGCCGCACGATCTTCAATCTCACCGCCTCCTTTCATCAGCCTGAGCAAGGGAGCTTCGAGCACCAGCTGCCGCCGGCCCGCAAGGTCCCGGACCCGGAGTCGCTGCAGACCGTCACCGACGAGATCCGGGAACATCTGGGCGCGCTGCCGGAGCAGTTGGAGCGGATGGCGCGGCGTCAGCCCTTCGACATCCGCTATGTGGACCGGCTGCGCTGGACCCCCGAGGAGGTCAAGGACGCCGAGCCGCGCAGCGCGGTGTGGATGCGCGCGGTCGGCCCGCTGGGTGACGACCCGGTCGTGCACACCTGCGCGCTGACCTACGCCAGTGACATGACCCTCCTGGATGCCGTCCGTATCCCGGTCGAGCCCCTGTGGGGCCCGCGGAGCTTCGACATCGCGTCGCTGGACCACGCCATGTGGTTCCACCGGCCGTTCCGCGCGGACGAGTGGTTCCTGTACGACCAGGAGTCGCCGATCGCGACAGGTGGACGGGGTCTCGCCCGTGGGCGGATCTACGACCGGGAGGGACGCCTGCTGGTGTCCGTCGTCCAGGAAGGCCTGTTCAGGGCGCTGTAGCCCGGGGCAGGCTCAGGGCGCCGCAGTCCGGACGGTTCGGCGGCGCAGCCAGCTCAGCAGACCGCGTGACGGCTCCGGCTCCTCAGGCCGGGGCGCACCGATGTGGGCGGGATGCGCCGGCGCCGGAGCCCGACTGGTGGTGGGGCGCGGCGCGGGCCGCTTCTTGCGCGCTTCGTCCAGGACTGCTGTCAGGTCGGCTCGCAGCAGGCTGATCTCGTCCGGGTCGTCCGCCGTCATGAGCTTCTCGGCGATGTGCGCGGCGGGCGATCCGGGTGCTCCGGACGCCGGTGGTCCTGGGCGGAAGCGGTTGAGGTGGGAGCGCTCGTAGGGGTCGGGGACGATTTCCGCGATCTGTACGGGATCGAGGAAGGCGGCCAGCGCGCCCGCCCTCTCCCATGGATCGTCGGCCTGCCGCAGCAGGAAGCCTCGGTGGCGTCCGCGCCAGTTGCGCGGACGGAGATCGACCCCTGCGGCCAGTATGGCGCGCAGCCCTTCGGGCGTGCGTCGGGCCTTCAGCAGGGGGGTGTTCTTCTCGTCGGCGGCGACCTGCTGCAACTCCTCGGCCAGATACAGCCAGACCACGGCCCGGTAGCGGTTGAGGTACCACTTCACCGGCACGACCAGGCCCAGGCGTGCGAGGCGCGTGAACCTGCCGGGGGGCATCTGCATCAGTTCCGCGCCCTCCGTCGTCCCGGTTACCTTCACGCGCTCCAGCAGCGATTCAGGGAACCCCGCGCCCGACCTCAGCCGTTCGACCTCGGAGCGGAGGACGCGGCGGCCCCCGCCTCCTTCGTCGGGCACGGTTCGGATGAGTCCGAGGTGGACGGCGAGGTCCAAGTCGCCTCGCTTCAAACCCAGTTCCCGGGCCGCCCGGCTCGGGGCAAAGGAGAGCTGGTGCGGTGTCGTGATGGTGTCGCCTGACATGGTCGTCTCCCCCGTGGAGTCGGTGGCTCACGCTGTGTGCGCTCGCCGTGACAAAACCGTAGCCGGTTCGCCGATGCTCGGGGCGAGCCTGTGGATAACTCCGCGGGGGACGACGAACCAGCAGGTCAGAGCTCCGTCGTCGGTGCCCGCTCGGGCTGTCGGGCGTCCACGTCGAGATGCTCGCCGACCCGGTTGACGAGCAGGGTCATCTCGTAGGCGATCTGGCCGATGTCGGCCTCGGCGCCACTGAGCACGCACAGACAGCTGCCGGTGCCCGCCGCGGTGACGAACAGCACGGCGTCGTCGAACTCGACCATCGTCTGGCGCACTCTGCCCGCGCCGAAGTGCCGTCCCGAGCCCTTGGCCAGACTGTGCAGTCCGGACGAGACGGCGGCCAGGTGCTCGGCGTCCTCGCGTCGCAGTCCCGTGCTCGCGCCGGTCACCAGGCCGTCGTTGGACAGCACCAACGCATGCCGCACATGATCGACGCGCTCCGTCAGGTCGTCCAAGAGCCAGCCGAGTCCCTGGTTCTGCGCCATGATCCGGTCTCCCCGTGTTGATGTCTCCCCCTGCACCGGAGGAACTCTTCGCCACCCTTCCCGACAATCCGGCCCACGGGCAAGGAGGATGGGGGCATGGCGCAGAAGATGACCGATGAGGAATGGCGTGCGTTCGTCTCGTACGGAACACGCACCGGAAAGCTGTCTACCGTACGAGCCGACGGGAGTCCGCATGTGACGCCGATCTGGTTCGTGCTCGACGGGGACGAGGTGGTGTTCAACACCGGCAGCTCGAGTGTGAAGGGGCGCAATCTGGCCCGTGACGGGCGGGTGGCGCTGTGCGTGGACGACGACCGGCCGCCGTACGCCTTCGTGATACTCCAAGGTCAGGCCAGGATTTCGGAGGATCTCGACGAGCTGCGGTACTGGGCCGGTCGCATCGGGGGGCGGTACATGGGCGAAGAACGCGCGGAGGAGTTCGGGGCCCGCAACGGTGTCCCCGGTGAACTCCTCGTCCGCGTCAAGATCGACAAGGTGCTGGCACAGAAGGGCGTCTCGGACTGAGGGCGCGCCCAACGCCGCTCGGCAGCAGAGGCCGACACGGCTGAAACCGGTCAGCCCACCGAGTCGAGCAGCCGGGCGGTGTGCATCCGCCCGGCGTACTCGACGAGCCGGATCAGCACCTCCTTGCCCGAGTCGCGGTCTCGCGCGTCGCACAGCACCACGGGCGTCCCCGGGTCCAGGTCGAGGGCACGTGAGACGTCGGCGGCGCCGTACGTACGGGCACCCGCGAAGCAGTTGACGGCCACGACGAACGGGATGTGCCGGTGCTCGAAGTAGTCCACGGCGGGGAAGCAGTCCTCCAGGCGCCGGGTGTCCGCGAGGACCACCGCGCCCAGGGCTCCCTGCGACAGCTCGTCCCACAGGAACCAGAAGCGGTCCTGGCCGGGGGTGCCGAAGAGGTAGAGGGACAGGCCGGAGCGGATGGTGATGCGTCCGAAGTCCATGGCGACGGTCGTGGTGACCTTCTGGTCCACGCCGTCGGTGTCGTCCACCGACTGCCCGGCCTCGCTGAGCAGTTCCTCGGTGCGCAGCGGCCGGATCTCACTGACCGCGCCCACCAGGGTGGTCTTCCCCACGCCGAACCCGCCGGCGACAAGTATCTTCAACGCCAGGGCGGTGCTCTCGCCACCGGAGGCGTCGGAGTGCTCTGAGACCATCGATCACTTCTCTCGGGAGTGCCGGCATCGGTCGACGTCGGTGTGCGAAGTCAGCATCATGACAACTGCGGTGGCCCTTTGTGGGATCGGACCGCATTTGGCCGGTTCTGAAATGTCATCTACAACGCCCGCAATCCTTCGATCACCTCGCGCAGAATCCGCTCGTCCGGAAGTTGTGCGGGCGGTACCGGACGGCTGACGGTGACGCGGCCCCGTTCCAGGAGATCGCCGAGGAGGACCCGGACGACCCCCACGGGCAGATCGGCGCCCGCGGCGAGTTCCGCGACCGACTGCGTTTCGGTCCGGCACAGTTCGACGAGGGCCTGGTGTTCCGGCCCGAGCGCGCTGTCGTCGTCGGCTCCGGGTGCGGCGGCGTCCAGCGTGACGAGGGCGATCAGGTCGAACCGTACTCCGGTGGGGCCGGGTCTGGTGCGCCCGCCGGTCATGGCGTACGGGCGCACCAAGGGTCCGGCCTCGTTGTCGTACCACTGACTGCCCTGCTCGCGCGGGGTGTCCGTCGTGTCCTCGGTCATCGTGCTCGGACCGCCCTTCCGCTCATCCCGCGGTGGGTGGCCGAGCGGCGGCGCGCGGCGGCGTGTAGAGGTGCTCGCCGACGCGTTTGACCAGCCGTGCCATCTCGTACGCCACCAGCCCGATGTCAGCGGTCACGGCGGTGAGGACGGCGAGGCAGGAGCCGTCGCCTGCGGCCGCCACGAACAGGAAGGCGTCGTCCATCTCGACCATCGTCTGGCGCACCCCGCCGGCACCGAAGTGCCGTCCCGCGCCCTTGGCCAGGCTGTGGAAGCCGGAGGCGACCGCGGCGAGGTGCTCGGCGTCCTCGCGGCGGAGGTCGGTCGAAGCGCCCACGGCGAGTCCGTCGGTGGACAGCACCACGGCGTGCCGCACCTCACTCACCCTCAGCACGAAGTCGTCCAGCAGCCAGTCGAGTTCACCGGACCTCCCCCACTCTCGGCTTCCCTCGAGCGGGGGGACCCCCACGGCGGCCCTCATGCTCGGATCCTGGATCATGCGAGGTCTCCTTCGCTGCTGTCGCTGCGCGCTGTGGAATCGGGAGTGGCACCGCGCCCGGGCTGCCTGCCGCCGCCGCGTGCCCAGCCGTCGCGATATGCCGCCATGCGGTCCCTGACGAGTTCGGGGGTGCGCCGGTCGTCGTCACGCGAGGGGGTGGTCTCCGGCGATTCCTCGGGGCGGCCCTCCCGCAGCTGGGGGGCGAGGTTCGCCTGCCGTACGCGGCGCGGAAGGTCGTCGGAGGCTTCGGAGTCGTCCGGAGGGCGGTGCAGTCGCAAGGTGGTGACTCCGGGGGGTGGGGTGTCGGTCGTGGTCTTGGCAGCGGGCGGCGCGGGGGCCACCAGGGCGGGCCGGTCGGCGGCCGCGCGGACGGACTCCTGGTGGTGGTCGGCGGCGGGCACGCGCGCGTACTCGCGTTCGGCCGGCTGCTCGTTGGCCGCCTTGCGGCCGGGGGAACGTTCCGGCGTGGCGGTGTGCAGCAGCGCCGTGGGGAGCAGGACGACCGCGGTGGTGCCGCCGTAGGGCGAGGTGCGCAGGTGCACCTTGATGCCGTGCCGGGACGCGAGCCTGCTGACCACGAACAGGCCGAGTCGGTCGCTGTCGAACAGGTCGAGCGCCTCGGACTGTTCGATGCGCCGGTTGGCCTCGGCGAGGCTCTCCTTGCCCATGCCCAGTCCGCGGTCCTCGACCTCGACGGCGTAGCCGTTGCCGACGGGCTCGCCGGTGATGCGCACGCGTGTGTGGGGAGGCGAGAACTGGGCCGCGTTCTCGACGAGTTCGGCCAGGAGGTGGGTGAGGTCCGCGACGGCCGCGCCGATGACGGACGCCTCGGGGAGCTGTCGCACCTCCACGCGCGCGTAGTCCTCGACTTCGGAGACGGCCGCACGGACGACGTTGGTCAGGGAGACGGGCATGCGCCAGGCCCGCCCGGGCGCCGCTCCCGAGAGGATGATCAGGCTCTCGGCGTGGCGTCGCATGCGGGTGGTGAGGTGGTCGAGACGGAAGAGGTCGCTCAGTTCGTTGGGGTCGTCGGAGCGCCGCTCCATGCTGTCCAGCAGGCTCAGTTGGCGGTGCACGAGGACCTGGCTGCGGCGGGCGAGGTTGACGAAGACCCCGGAGATGCCGCTGGCGAGCTCGGCACGCTCCACGGCGGCCCGGAGCGCGGCGCGGTGGACGGTGGCCAGGGCCTCGGCGACCTGACCGGTCTCGTCCTCGGCCGGCGGTCCGGGCGGTGCCTCGGCCCGGACGTCGATCTCCTCGCCGGCCCGCAGTTTCCGCATCGCCTCGGGGAGTTTGCGCCGGGCGATCTCCAGGGCGCTGTTGCGCAGGCTCACCAGCTCGACGACGAGGCCGCGTCCGATGCGTACGGAGATCACGAGGGAGGCGGCGACGGCGGCGAGGCCGAGCAGGACGGCGGCACCGGCCGGGGTGAGCAGCCCGCGGGTGAAGGGGTCGGCGCGATCGGCGACGCCGCGCCCGGCGTCCTGCTCGATCGTCCGCATTCCGGCCTGCACGCGTGCGTGCGCCTTGCTCCAGGTGGCCTCCGGCGCCGCGTCGATCGCCCGTACGCCCGGTCCGGCGGCGAGGGCCTTGTCCTCGACGGCGGCGACCTTCGCGTAAGCGCTGCCGTCGGCGAGGCGCTGCCAGGCCGTGCGTTCCGGGCCGCTCAGATCGGCGACGGCGGACTCGGTGAGGGTACGGCGGGTGTCGACGGCGCCGGTGAACAGGCGCAGCCGCTGTCCGTCGAGGCGCCCGGCGAGGCGTGCGGAGTCCAGCACGACGTCCTCCTGGGCCAACGCCTCGCCGGCGCGGGCGAATTCGAGCAGCACGCGCGCGTCGGAGCCGAGCTCGGCATCCTGGATGCCGGTGAGCGCACCGCCGACCGAGAAGGCGCTCGTGATGGTCTTCGTGTACTGCCCGTACGCCTCGTCCCAGCCCGAGCGGCGGTCGAGGACAGCACTGCGCACGGTGCTCAGCTGCTCGGCGCCGGTGACGAAGGCCTCGAGCCGGCGGGCCACTCCAGCGGGGAGTTCCTCGCCGTCGGCGACCGTGCTGCGACTGTCGAGCCGCAGCCGTGCCACCGCCTTGTCGGTGTCCTGCGCGAGCTTCCTGTAGGTGCCGCTCTGTCCGGTGGACGGGTCGCCCGCGTAGTGCACCGCGGCGGCGCGCTCGGCCTGGAGGGCGGCGACGGCGGCAGCGACAGGCGTCCTGATCCCGGAGTCGACGCGCTGCAGCTGGCGCAGTCTGGAGACGTCCTGAGCGGTGGTGACCGTGGCGTAGGCCCACAGGGCCAGCAGGGAGACGACCGGCACCATCAGCAGACAGACGATCTTGGCGCGGACGGTGCGCGGCCGTATGCGCCAGCGCTCCGCGCGCGTGGGCAGGTCGTCCGGCGCCCCGCCGGTTGGCTCTTCGGGGCCTTCGTCGGCCGGGGGCCCGGCGTGGGCGCGGCGGCCGCGCACGGGGGGCGGCGACGGCGTCTCGCCGCCGGCTGCGGTGGTCCTACGGGGTGTACGCATGGCCTCCTCGCTCGGAAGTGGTTCGGGGGCGTGCCTCGCGGCCGTCCCCGGTCGGACCCGCCGCTAGCCGGTGACGCCCCCGACCGGCCGCTGGGCCGACGCGGATGCCTCGCGTTCTCCCGTGGTGGGCGACAGGGCGACGAAGGCCGAGGTCAGGAAGAGGTAGGACCCGAGGCCGACGGCGAGGGGGAAGATGAACTGCATCGCCGTGGCCCCGGGCAGGACCCCGTCGGAGGGCGCGACGTCCACGCCGACCGCGAACATCCCGGTGTAGTGCATGCTGCTGACCGCCGCACCCATGATCAGGGAGGCGATGGTCACGGCGACGGGCGACTTGATGTTGAGCGCCGCCCACAGGGCCGCGGTCGCCGCGACGACGGCGATCAGGACGGAGAGTCCGACGAGGGTGGGGTCGTAGGTGACGTCGCCGTGGAGTCGTACGGCGGCCATGCCCAGGTAGTGCATGCTCGCGACACCGAGTCCGGTGGTGAGCCCGCCGAGGAGGAGCGCGCGGTTGCGGTCGCGGCTGTATCCGACGGCGAAGACGCCGGCGCAGACGACGGTCATGGCGACGAGGAGGCTCAGGATGGTGAGCGGCACGTCGTAGCGGATGTCGGTGCCGCTGACGCTGAACCCCAGCATGGCCACGAAGTGCATGGTCCAGATGCCGGTGCCGATCGCCGAGGCAGCGGTGACGAGCCAGTTGCGGCGCGAGCGCCCGGTGGCGCCGAGCGCGCGGACGGTGCAGCGCAGCCCCAGCGCGGCGCCGATGCACGCCATCACGTACGACAGCACGGGGGTCAGCCAGCCGAGGGCGGCGTGGTCCAGGTGTCCCATGGCCCCGGGACGCTAGCCGGGGCACGGGCGCACGAAGGGGGCGCATTTCGAAAGCTGTTGGAATATGACGCACAGATGCACCGGAACGATCGCGTCACGCTCGAACGTGTGCACAGCGACGTCATCCGTGCCGGTGAGGGATCATGCGGAACATGAGCGACGACCACACGCATGTGCAGGAGTTCTTCACCGCCCGCGCCGCCGACTGGGACAGCCGGTTCCCCGACGACGGGCCCGCCTACGCGGCGGCGGTCGCCGCGCTCGGGCTGCACGAGGGGGATCGCGTACTCGACGCGGGCTGCGGCACAGGACGCGCCCTGCCGCCGCTGCGTGCCGCCGTGGGGCCCTCGGGAGTGGTCGTCGGGGCCGATCTGACCCCGGCGATGCTGGAGGCCGCCGTACGGGCCGGGCGCGACCGGGACGGGCAGTTGCTGCTCGCCGACGTCTCCGCACTGCCGTTGCGGTCGGAGTCGCTCGACGCCGTGTTCGCGGCCGGCCTCATCGCGCATCTGCCACGTCCGGCGGCGAACCTGCGGGAGTTGGCCCGTGCGGTGCGCCCGGGCGGCATGCTCGCACTGTTCCACCCGATCGGCAGGGCGGCGCTCGCGGCTCGCCAGGGCCGCCGGATCACGCCGGACGACCTGCGGGCGGAACCGAATCTCCGGCCGCTGCTGGCGGGTTCCGGGTGGCGCATGACGTCGTACGTCGACGAGGACGACCGCTTCCTGGCGCTGGCCGTACGGGAATCCTGATACCTCAGCCCTGCCCGGCGACGGCCGCCACGAAGGCATCGGGATTGTCGAACATGACGTTGTGACCGGCGCCGGGCACGGTCACCACGCGCACACCGGCGGCCTCCAGAGCCTTCCTGCCCGGGAGTTCACCGCTGAGCTCGCCCTGAAGGAACACGCGGTCGATCGGCAGGGCCGCGAGGATGTCGCGCATGATCGGCTCGGAACCGCGCCGCAGCCACGTGGCGCTGCGGTGCAGGGCGCGCGGATCGGCCAACCGCATGGTCGCCGCCCACAAGGGCCCGACTGCTTCCAGCACGCGCGCGTGCGCGCCGCCCGCGAACTCCTCCTCGTCGTACGCCGTGATCCATGCGCTCCCGGCGGCAGGCGGAGGCGACGCGTCGAGGTTGGCCTCGGTGAGGACCAGCCTGGAGACGAGGTCGGGCCGACGGTGGGCGAGCACGATGGCCACGGAACCACCCATGCTGTGCGCGATCAGTTCCGCCCCGGTCAGACCTGCCGCGTCCACGGCGGCCGCGAGGGCGTCGGCGTGGTCCTCCAGCCGGTAGGCGAAGTCCTCGGGCCGGTCGCTGATGCCGTGCCCCGGCAGATCGACGAACAGGCTGTGCCGGCCTGCGACTTCCGGCCGGGCCGCGATGTGGGCGTGGTACACGGAGGAGACCGACCCCAGTCCGTGCACGTACACGCGCGCGGGCCCCTCCCCCGGCGTCTCCGTCCAGCGGATGCAGTTGCCCTTGCCGTCGAACTCGGCCTGCCTCATCGCGTCCTCCTTGGAGCTTCGGTCGGCGGACGCCCACTCTATACCTCGGTGTCGATGTATAGAAGAAGCGATGTATGACGCTCCCGATATATAGCGGCCCTGAGGAACAATGGGGGCATGCTGGAGCTCGCCATCCTCGGATTCCTCTACGACACCCCGCTCCACGGCTATGAGCTGCGCAAACGCATCGCCGCCCTGACGGGGCACGTGAAGCCGGTCGCGGAGAGCACGCTGTACCCCGCGATCAAGCGGCTGGAGAAGGGGGGCCTGCTGGCCCGCGCCACCGAGCCCGGATCAGTGGCCGCTCCGCGTCACGTCCTGACGCTCACGGAAGCAGGACGACGGGAACTGCGCCGCCGGCTGGCCGAGCCCGACCCGCGCGACATCAGCGACGAGAACCGCTGGTTCACGGTGCTCGCCTTCCTGCGCCACCTGGACGACGCGGCCGCCCAGAGCGCGGTACTGCGGCGTCGGCTGGCCTTCCTCGAAGAGCCCGCGAGCTTCTTCTACGACGGTGACCGGCCGCTGCGCGCGGAGGAACTCGACGATCCCTTCCGGCGCGGCATCCTGACCATCGCTCGGGCCACGTCCCGGGCGGAACTCGCCTGGCTGCGCCAGACGATCACCTCGCTCGGCGGCTGAGCGGTCGACGTGCCGCTCGTGACAGCCCCGTACGCCGGATCCGTGCGAGCCGCTCGACGGGCTCGGGCGCGCCGTCCCCCTTCTGCTCCCGAGCCTTCAACTCTACGTTGAATAGTGGAAGATGGATGATCAGTAAGGTCAGCCAAGCAGGGGGAAGGTGGTCAGCATGTGGGCCAGGGTACGCAAGTCGGGTGCGGGATTCTTTGGTTCCCCGCGCCCGGAGGCGGACACCGGCAAGGACAGGCGCACGCACAACCTGTTCGAGGCCGCCGCCGTGTATGTGTCGGCCCGCGCGGAGGACGACCAGGAGCAGATCGACGAGGCCGCCGGCTGGGTCTCTCCGGAGGCGCTCTCGTTCGGGGTGAGCGAGCTGGCGTGCCGGGCGGTCATCGCGCTCGCCCGGGAGCGTGGCGAGTCGCCGCAGACCGTCGCCCGGTCCCTCCTCGGGCTCCCGGCGGCCTGATCCCGGGGCCAATCGCGGTCGATTCGCCCCGTCCAGTCGGAAAACTGCAGCTCCGGGTGCGTCTGGGAGTCGTGACAAGCGGCTTCCGGTCGCACTAGGGTGCGCGCCGATGGACGAACCGATGGGGAGGCTGGGATGGCCGGGACGGACGAGGAGGCCGTCGCCGCCGCGGACGATGCGCTCTATGTGCTGACGGCGGTGCTGCTGACGCCGGCGAAGTTCCCGAGCGTGCTGGGCGACGACTATCCGGAGGCCTGCGCGGCGCTCGGCCTCGCGCCACTCGCCGACGGGTACGGCCTGGTACTCGGCCAGGACAGCGACGGCGCCCGATGGACGGTCGTCATCGACGACGTGTCCCTGGTCGCCGTCGCCATCGCGTCCTGGGACTGCGGCATGGAGTACGACCTGTCACCCGACGAACGTACGGTCGTGGCCGCGCTGCCCGGGTGGCCCCTCGCCGTGGCCGTCGCCGCGCCCAATGTCCCCGCGCCGCACGATCCCGGCCCCGAGGTCGCGGACGGCCCGCCACTGGCACCGCCGGACACGACCGTGTGGGGCCCGGCTCAGCGTCGCCTGGGCGCCGACGAGATCGCCCTGCAGTGGGCGATCTGGCGGGAGCAGCTCGACGACGCCGACTTCGCGACGCCGGGTGGCGGGTCGGACGCCGTCGGCGGCACGGACGGGGGTGACGGCGCGGGCGAGGGGGACGAGGGCGAGAAGGCCGGGAACCAAGGAGGCCACAGCGGCATCCGGCGGGTCCTCGCCGAGGCACGCGCCTACGTGGAGTCCCCGCCACCGCTCGGCCGCGTCCGGTCGTCCTTCGCCACGGGTGACGCGCGGACCCTGCGCGCGGACGGCCCCGGCTGGTCGCTCGTCGCCAGAACGGACGACATCGCGTTCGTGCTCCTCGACGACGAACCCGGCGAGGTCCTGCCGGTGGGCCGCGGACCCGAGCTGCCCGGACTGCTGGAAGCGCTCGACAAAATGGCCGTACGGCCGAGCTGAGCCGCACACCGGGAGACCTGGCCGCCGGTCTCCCGGGGCCTGACCCGGGAGACCGACCGCCGATGCACACCGCTGCCGCGTCCGGCATGCCTGCCATGCGCGGAGCGGGCCGGCACTCCCGGGCGCGGAAAGGGTGCGCGGGGGAAGGGGCGCGCGGGGGAAGGCCCCGGGGAACAACGCTCAGGCGATGACCTGTCGTGGGGCCCCACGAGGCGACGGCATCCGATGTGGCCCCAACCCATGGAAGGCGCGGACCGAGACCCGCACGATGAGGCAGCCCTCACAGCTCCGTTCTCTGCCCTGTGCTCCGTCTCCCGCCTTCCAGGAGGCCGTCATGCGCCTGTCCCGAGGTGTCCCGTTCGTCGCCGCCACGTTGCTGGCCGGTGCCCTCAGTTGGCCGACTCCCGCAGCGGCCATGTCAGTCGGTCAGCAGCACTGCGCCCGCCAGGAGCGGGTGCGGGTACCGGGTGCGGCCCTCCAGCAGAGCGCCTGTCTCACGGATCTGACCACGGCGGGACTCGCCGGCACGCCCTACACCGACATGGCCGATCAGGCCGGGCTGACAGCCCGGGGCACCCGGACACCGGCCGGCGTTCCCGGCCTGCAGGTCGACGGCTACTTCCCGGACTCCTCCGGCTTCAATGCCACGCACGGCCTGCACCACGACGCCCAGTTCGTGATCCGGCTGCCGGACCGCTGGAACGGCGGACTGGTTGTCACCGGCGCCCCTGGCACCCGTAGGCAGTACGCGACGGACACGGCGATCTCCGACCACGTGCTCGCCCTCGGGTACGCCTACGCCGCGACCGACAAGGGGAACAACGGCGCCGACTTCTACCGTGACGGAAAGCGCCCCGGCGACGCGGTCGCCGAGTGGAACGAGCGGACCACCGAACTCACCCGGGCCGCCCGCAAGGCGGTGGCCCAGCGCTACGGGCACGCTCCCCGCCGCACGTACATGACCGGGATTTCCAACGGCGGCTATCTCACCCGTTGGCAGCTGGAGAACCATCCCGAGCTGTACGACGGCGGTGTGGACTGGGAGGGCGCGCTGTGGACCGCGAACGGTCCGAACCTCCTCACCTCCTTGCCCACCGCGGTGGCACGCATACTCGGCTCCGCGCGGGACGAGGACCTGTACACGGTCGGTTTCGCACGCGGCTCCGAGTTTCTGTGGCCGTACCATGAGCAGGCCTACTGGGGAGTCACGCAGAAGATCTACCGCGCGGAGTTCGACCCGGCCTACGACACCGGCTGTCCCGGCCCGTCCGCAGGGACCACACCGGCACAGATCCTGGCACCGTGCGCGTCCGACGCCACGTACGACTACGCGTCGCGTCCGGTGTCCGTCCGGCGCGCGGTGGCCCGCGTCGCGCTGACCGGGCGCATCGGCAGACCGCTGATCACCCTGCACGGCGATCTGGACGCGCTGCTGCCGAAGGCCGCCGACTCGGACGTGTACGCGCGCATGATCGACGCGAGCGGACGGGGCTCCCTGCATCGCTACTTCACGATCGCGGGCGGCACCCACGTCGACGGGCTGTACGACACCCACCCGGACCGGCTCCGGCCGGTCCTGCCCTGCTACCGATCGGCGTTCGACACGCTGGTGTCATGGGTGGAGCGCGGCACTCGACCGCCCGCGGACCATACCGTCGGCAGGCCCGCGAACGGCGATGTGGTCAACTCCTGCGCGCTGTCCGCCCCGGTCGCACCAGCTGCCAGGTGATCGTCAGCGGCCGAGTTCCTTGCGGGTGACGCGGCGCAGCCTGCGCCGCTGTGACGGGTCGAGCGTGAGGTAGGCGGCGGCCGGGACTCCCAGGACTATCAGGAGCGCGGCCCACCAGGGCAGCCAGATCAGCAGGATGAGGCCTGCCGCCACACCTCCCGCGGCGATCTTCGCGTTCTTCGACATGTGCGTCGCCTCCTTCGCGGCCACTGCCGCTCTCTGACCTGAGAACGGGTCCGCGCTGCCGACGGTTCCAGCCCGGACCCTGAGACGACCCTGAGGTGCGGCCCCTACTGGTCACGGAGACCCGGTGGCGGACGATGGGTGATGGATGCCACGGGCTCCGCACAGGGGAGATACCCCGGCCACCGATGAGTGACTCAAGTCACCACACGAAAATGCCGGGTGCGCCGCCGCAGTGCTGTACCCTCGGCCACTCGTCGCAAGTGGTCAAATTTGAGGAGTGTTGCAGAGCTGTGCCGAGGCTTTCCGAGGCAACACCGTCCGAGATCTCCGAACTGGCATCCTGCTGCGCCGTTTTCGTGCCCGGCGATCCGGCCCGTACCGGCCGGATCGCCTTCTGGCGGGCCGATGGCGACGCCGCTCCGCTCGTTGCATCCGGGTCCGCCGAGGACCTTTCCGTCGCCCTGCCCGTCGAGGACGGTGTCGGGCGGGTGAGTGTGCCGGCCGTCGTGCTGCCGGTACGTGCCGCCCTGCCCGTGCTCACACGCGCGCGTGCCTACGCGCAGGGGCACCGGGCGGCCGCCTTCTGGGGCGCCGCCGCGGTGCTGGCCCTGCAACTCGTGGCACGCGGGCTGCTGTTGCCCGGCCTCTCCGCGAACGATCACGACGCATGGCGGGCCGGTCCGCTGCGACCCGAGGACGTCGAACACATCCGCGCCCTTGCCGCCGCCATGCCGCCGGAAGCGCACGCCGTACCGCTGGACGACGTCCAGCCGCTGAGGCTGCCGGACCCGGAGAAGCTGCTGCGGGCCTTCCTGGACGCGGTCGCCGATACGCTGCCCCGCTCCCCCGCTGCGGCGCTCGTGACGGGCGCTCCCGCCTATGCGGCACAGGAGCCGCAGCACGTGCCCGAACAACGCGCATGGGCCGCGGATGTCGCCGCCGGCCACGACGCGGGGGTACGGCTCTCCCTGCGGCTCGAGGTCCCCGGCCTCGCGGCGGCTCGGCAGGATGACGCGGCGCTGTCGTTCCGGGCCGTGCTGCAGGTGCACAGCGTGAGTGATCCGACGCTGGTCGCGGATGCCGGCGATGTGTGGGCAGGATCCGGCGCCTTCGGCCCACGCGCGCGGATGGACGCCCTGCTGGCGCTTCGCCGGGCCGCGCGTGCCTGGAGTCCTCTTGCGCCGTTGCTCTCGGCGGCCGTGCCGGATGCCGTGGAACTCGCCGACGAGGAGGTGACGGACCTCCTCGGAAAGGGCGCTCGGACACTCGCCGGGGCGGGCGTCGACGTCCACTGGCCCAAGGAACTCGCTCGCGAACTGACCGCCCGCGCGGTGATCGGTCCGCCGGACGACGACCCGGAGCCCGGCGGGACCTCCTCGGACGTGCCGTCGTTCCTGTCCGCCGACGCGCTGCTCGCGTTCGACTGGTGGTTCGCCCTGGGCGACCAGCGGCTCACCCGTGAGGAGCTGGACCGTCTCGCGGAATCCAACCGCCCGGTGGTGCGGCTGCGCGACCAGTGGGTCCTCGTCGATCCTCGGGAGGTGCGCCGCGCCCGCGCGCAGCGGGACCACAAGGTGACGCCCATGGACGCGCTCGGCGCCGCCCTGACGGGCTCCACCGAGGTCGACGGCCGCCAGGTCGAGGTACGCCCCACGGGGTGGTTGGCGACAGTGCGCGAGCGGCTCGCAGACCCCGAGGGGCAGGAGCCGGTGGACCAGCCCGCCGCGCTCGCGGCCACGCTGCGGGACTATCAGCGGCGGGGCCTGAGTTGGCTGGCCCGGATGACCTCCCTGGGCCTGGGCTGCTGTCTGGCGGACGACATGGGGCTCGGCAAGACGATCACACTCATCGCGCTGCATCTGCACCGGCAGTCCGACGCCGCGTCCGCCGGTCCGACGCTGGTGGTGTGTCCGACGTCCCTGATGGGCAACTGGCAGCGTGAGATCGAGAAGTTCGCACCCGGCACGCGCGTGCGTCGCTTTCACGGGTCGCGGCGCGACCTGGACGCAGTGGCGGACGGGGAGTTCGTGCTGACCACGTACGGCACGATGCGCCTGGACGCGCGCCGACTCGCCGAGGTGCCGTGGGGCATGGTCGTGGCGGACGAGGCCCAGCACGTGAAGAACCCGTACTCGGCGACCGCGCGGGAGCTGCGCTCCATCGGGGCACGCGCGCGCGTGGCGCTCACCGGCACCCCGGTCGAGAACAACCTGTCGGAGCTGTGGGCGATCCTCGACTGGACGACGCCCGGCCTGCTGGGCAGGCTCGGCACCTTCCGCACCCGCTACGCGCAGGCCGTCGAGGGCGGTCGCGACCCGGCCGCCGCCGACCGCCTCGCCCGGCTCGTGCGACCGTTCCTGCTGCGCCGTCGCAAGTCGGACCCGGGGATCGCGCCGGAACTGCCGCCCAAGACGGAGACCGATCGCGCCGTGTCGCTCACCGCGGAACAGGCGGGGCTGTACGAGGCCGTGGTCCGCGAGACGCTCGCGGAGATCTCCGGCGCCGACAGCATGGCGCGGCGGGGCCTCATCGTGAAACTCCTGACGGGCCTGAAGCAGATCTGCAACCACCCCGCCCAGTTCCTCAAGGAGGAGCGGCCGAGGACCGCCGGACGCTCGGGGAAGCTGGAGCTGCTGGACGAGCTGCTCGACACCATCCTCTCCGAGGGGGCGAGCGTGCTCGTCTTCACGCAGTTCGTGCGCATGGGACGCCTCGTCGAACAGCATCTGGCGGCCCGCGGCGTACCCTCGCAGTTCCTGCACGGCGGAACACCCGTGGCCGAGCGCGAGGCCCTGGTGCGGCGCTTCCAGGACGGTGAAGTGCCCGTTTTCCTGCTGTCGTTGAAGGCCGCGGGCACCGGCCTGAACCTCACCCGCGCCGAACACGTCGTGCACTACGACCGCTGGTGGAACCCCGCCGTCGAGGCGCAGGCCACGGATCGCGCCTACCGCATCGGCCAGACCCGGCCCGTGCAGGTGCACCGGCTGATCGCCGAGGGAACCATCGAGGACCGCATCGCCGACATGCTGAGCCGCAAGCGGGAGTTGGCCGATGCGGTCCTCGGCGCCGGCGAGGCGGCGCTGACCGAGCTGACGGACGCGGAACTGACCGAGCTGGTGCAACTGCGAGGGGACGCGCGATGACTCGACACGACGGCGACACGGAGCGCACGTTCGCCGCGCTGCCGCCCGCGCACGGGCGGGGTTTCGCGCAGACGTGGTGGGGCCAGGCCTGGCAGAGGGCTCTGGAGGAGACGGCGCTGGACTCGCAGCAGCTGAAGGCCGGCCGCAGGCTCGCGCGCGCGGGAGCGGTCGGTGCGGTGTCGGTGCGTCCTGGGCGCATCACAGCCGTCGTGCAGGGCCGCGACCGTACGGCGTACCGGGCCGACGTGCTGCTGGAGGAGCTGCCCGCGCAGCAGTGGGACCGCTTCCTGGACATGACCGTCGAGCGGTCGGGGCATGTCGCGGCGTTGCTGGACCGCGACATGCCGCCGCACCTGGTGGAGGACGCGGCCGCCACGGGCATCGAGCTGCTGCCGGGCATGGGCGATCTGGAGCCGGAGTGCGGCTGCGGTGCCTGGGACCACTGTGGGCACACAGCAGCCCTGTGCTACCAGGTCGCACGACTCCTGGACCAGGATCCCTTCGTCCTGCTGTTGATGCGCGGACGGGGCGAACGCGACCTGCTGGACGACCTCCAGGCCCGCAGCGCCGCACCCACCGGCATACCGTCCGGCCCGTCCGGCCCGTCCGGCCCGCCTGGCCCGTCCGCTTCGTCCGAGCCGGACGGCGTGGATGCCGCCGAGGCGTACGCAACCGGCGACATTCTGCCGCCGCTGCCTGCGCTGCCCGAGCTGCCCGCCGAGCCGGGAGCGCCGCCGTCCCTCGACACCGAGACGTCTCCCGCCGCCGGCGTCGACCCGGCCGCTCTGGAGTTCCTGGCTGCCCGGACAGCCGCGGAGGCGCACCGCATGCTCGTGGAGGCTCTGCGGACGGGTCCCGAGCAGCGGGTCGCGGATGCAGAGTTGACGTTCGCCCAGGACACGGTGCGCCTCGCCGCCGGCTCCCCCGCCGAGGACGTGGCGGAGCGGCTGGCCGACGGGTCGGAGCGTGGCCGGGAGGGGCTGGCGACGGCGGTACGCGCGTGGCGCTTGGGGGGCGTCGCTGCGGTGTCCGTGCTCGACGAGGACTGGACCGTCGAGGGCGAAGCGCTCGCACGCGCGCGTGCCGCCCTGGAGTCGGCCTGGGACGAGGACGAACAGCCGCCGCTGCGGGCCGAGGGCAACCGCTGGACCGTCGTCGGTGCGCCGAGCCAGCTGCGCCTGGGGCGCGACGGCCGCTGGTGGCCGTACCGCGAGGAGCACGGCCGCTGGGTTCCCGCCGGCGGCCCTGCGCAGGATCCGGCGACTGCGCTGGCCTCGGCGCAGCTCGCGCCCGAGGACGGGGCGCCGTAGGACGATCCGGCCAACTGCTGCCGCCCCCTCGCGGCCACCTCGCCCGGCGGGCGGGCGTGGCCGCCGGGTGGGCATGTCGGCCCGCTACGGCGCCAGGAGACCGCACTTCTTCACCGTCTACCCGCCCGACCTGGCGTGATCACGGCAGCCCGCCCTCCAGCGACGGAATCAGCGACTCGAGACCGCTCGGAAAGCCGCTGGGCAGCTCGGTGGGGAACCCCGACGGCAGTGACGTCGGCAAGTCGCTCGGCAGCTTGCTGGGGAGCTGTGTCGGGATGCTGAAGGAGGGCTTGGGCGAGCCGCTGGTGCTGCTCCCGGCCGGCGGATTCCCGTCGCGCGGGTCGTCGCTCCCGGAGGCCATCAGAACCACCGTCACGACGGCTCCAACGGTCACGATCACGGCGAGCAGGATGAACAGCGGATTCCGCCGCCTCGGTCCCCCGCCTCCCTCGGGCGGTTCCGCCGGCAGCCAACCACCGTACGGGGGCGGTCCGCTGTCCCCCGGCGGGGGACCGTGGCCTCCCGGTGTCCCTGGCCCGTGGCCAGGTCCGTAGCCTCCAGGAGGCGGTCCGAATCCACCGCCCGGAGGCGGCGCGTCACCCGGCGGTCCGGGCGGTTGGGGCGGTACGGGCGGCATGGCCATACCGTCAAGAGTCGCCTCATATCCGTCAGGACGCGACCCCTGCAGGGGAGTTGATACGAGCCCCGGCCAAATGGATCGCAATGGATCGCATGATTCCGAGAACACTCCCCCGCGCGGGAACACCTCAGCACCTCGTAGCGCATGTGACCCGCTCCCCCGACGGGCGGGTCACATGCGGTGAGGCGGATACGTCACGCGCGCGTGGCCTCAGCCGCGGGCGCCCAGCAGGTGGTCCGTCGCAAGCTGGTCGAGGCGCTCGAACGCCATCCCGCGCGCGGCAGCCGCCTCGACGTCGAACTCCTCGAAGGCCGTGCGGTCCGCGAGCAGTGCCTTGAGGCCGTCCGCCGCCGTGGGCTGCGCCAGCTCGTCCAGGCGAGACGCGCGCAGGGCCTCCTGGACCTCCGGGTCGGCCCGGAAGGCGGCCGAACGCTCCTTGAGGATGAGGTAGTTGCGCATGCAGCCGGCGGCCGACGCCCACACGCCGTCGAGGTCCTCAGTCCGCGGCGGCTTGAAGTCGAAGTGCTTCGGGCCCGCGTAACCGGCGCTCTCCAGGAGGTCGACCAGCCAGAAGGCGGCGCGCAGGTCGCCGGCGCCGAAGCGCAGGTCCTGGTCGTACTTGATGCCGGACTGACCGTTGAGGTCGATGTGGAAGAGCTTGCCCGCCCACAGGGCCTGCGCGATGCCGTGCGGGAAGTTGAGCCCGGCCATCTGCTCGTGGCCGACCTCGGGGTTGACGCCGTACAGCTCGGGGCGCTCCAGGCGCTCGATGAACGCCAGCGCGTGGCCGACGGTGGGCAGCAGGATGTCGCCGCGCGGCTCGTTCGGCTTGGGCTCGATGGCGAACTTCAGGTCGTAGCCCTGGGAGGTCACGTACTCGCCGAGGAGGTCGAAGGCCTCCTTCATGCGGTCGAGGGCGACGCGTACGTCCTTGGCGGCGCCGGACTCGGCGCCCTCGCGGCCGCCCCAGGCGACGTAGGTCCTGGCACCCAGTTCGACCGCGAGGTCGATGTTGCGGATCGTCTTGCGCAGGGCGTAACGGCGCACGTCGCGGTCGTTGGCGGTGAACGCGCCGTCCTTGAAGACGGGGTGCGTGAAGAGATTGGTGGTGGCCATCGGCACGGTCATGCCGGTCGCGTCGAGAGCCTCGCGGAAGCGCTTGATGTGCGCCTCGCGCTCGGTGTCGGAGGACCCGAAGGGGATCAGGTCGTCGTCGTGGAAGGTGACCCCGTAGGCGCCGAGCTCGGCCAGGCGCTGCACCGTCTCGACCGGGTCGAGGGCACGGCGGGTGGCGTCGCCGAAGGGGTCCCGTCCCTGCCAGCCGACGGTCCACAGGCCGAAGGTGAACCTGTCCTCGGGGGTGGGCTGGTAGTTCATGCCGCGGCTCCTTGCTTGCGGACGACTGCTTGCTACGACTCGCTACGACTATTTCGTCATGGCGGTTTACAAATTAGTATGCCGACGCGTCCCTGGGAAGGGACAAGATGTCCACCGAAGGGGTGAGGTCCGGGTCCAGGCGCCTCGGGCACCCTTGAAACAGCAGGTCAGATCCCGCAGAGCCGCGGAAAAGGGAGAGCCCGATGTCAGCAGCCGAGGGTCCGCTCGTCGTCGGCGTGGACACGTCCACCCAGTCCACGAAGGCACTGGTCGTCGACGCGTCGACCGGACAGGTCGTCGCGAGCGGCCAGGCACCGCACACGGTGTCCTCAGGGGCCGGCCGCGAGAGCGACCCGCGCCAGTGGTGGGACGCCCTGTGCGAGGCGCTGCGCCAGTGCGGCGACGCCGCGCACGAGGCCGCCGCGGTGTCGATCGGCGGGCAGCAGCACGGCCTGGTCACGCTGGACGACCGGGGCGAGCCGGTCCGTCCGGCCCTGCTGTGGAACGACGTGCGCTCGGCGCCGCAGGCCCGCCGCCTGACCGAGGAACTCGGCGGCGCGAAGTTCTGGGCCGAGCGCACGGGCTCCGTCCCGGCCGCTTCCTTCACGGTCACGAAGTGGGCCTGGCTGGCCGAGAACGAGCCGGAGGCGATCCGGGCGACCAAGGCGGTACGCCTCCCCCACGACTACCTCACCGAGCGCCTCACGGGGCAGGGCACCACCGACCGCGGCGACGCCTCCGGTACGGGCTGGTGGGCGTCGGGGACGGAGTCGTACGACGAGGAGATCCTCGCGCGCGTGGGGCTCGACCCGGCGCTGCTGCCCCGTGTGGTCCGGCCCGGCGAGGTCGCGGGCACGGTGCGCGACAGCCATGACCTGCCGTTCTCCAAGGGCACCCTGGTCGCTCCCGGGACCGGTGACAACGCGGCCGCCGCGCTCGGCCTCGGCCTGCGTGCCGGCACGCCCGTGCTGAGCCTCGGCACGTCGGGCACGGTGTACGCGGTCTCCAAGCGGCGCCCCGCCGACCCGACCGGCACTGTTGCGGGCTTCGCCGACGCGCACGGCGACTGGCTGCCGCTGGCCTGCACCCTGAACTGCACCCTCGCCGTCGACCGCCTCGCGGCCCTGCTCGGCCTCGACCGTGAGGCGGTGGAACCCACCACGGACCTCACCCTCCTGCCCTACCTGGACGGTGAACGCACCCCGAACCTGCCGAACGCCTCGGGCCTGCTGCACGGCCTGCGCCACGACACGACCGCCGGTCAGCTCCTGCAGGCCGCCTACGACGGCGCCGTCCACGCGCTGCTGGGCGCCCTGGACCTGGTCCTGGACGAGGACGCGGACCGCTCGGCCCCGCTGCTGCTGATCGGCGGCGGCGCCCGGGGCACGGCCTGGCAGCAGACCGTACGACGGCTGTCGGGGCGTCCGGTGCAGGTCCCCGAGGCCAAGGAGCTGGTCGCGCTCGGCGCGGCGGCCCAGGCGGCCGGGCTGCTGACCGGCGAGGATCCCGCCGCGGTCGCCCGGCGCTGGAACACCACGCGCGGTCCGGTACTCGACGCCGTGGAGCGGGACGAGGAGACGCTGGCCAGGATCAGCGGGGTACTCTCCGACGCGGCCCCGCTGCTGGAGCGGAGCCCGGAAGCTCACTGAGGACTGACTTCAGGCATGACCGCACCGCTGCACGAGGCCCACCCGGCCGGCGCCGGGCGCGCGCTGCCCAACACCCAGCAGGGCATGCGCCGCCGCAACCTCGCCCGGGTGATGCACACCGTCAGCGCCGAGGGCCCGCTCTCCCGTGCCGCCGTGGCCTCCCGCATCGGGCTGACCCGTGCGGCGGTGTCCACGCTCGTCGACGAGCTGATCCGCTCGGGGCTGCTGGAGGAGCTCGGCCCCGAGCGGCCCGGCCGGGTGGGCCGTCCCGGATCGGCGCTGGCCGTCAGCGGGCACGGTCCGGCCGGAATCGGTGCCGAGGTCGGCGTCGACCATCTCGCCGTCTGCGCGGTCGATCTGCGCGGCGAGGTGCGGTCCAGGGCCGTGCGGTACGGCGCGAACCGGGGCCGTGCACCGGAGCCGGTGCTCGAGGAACTCACCGAGCTGGTGCACCGGGTGCTCGCCGAGGCCGAGGGCGAGGGTCTGTGGCCCGCCGGTCTGGCGGTCGCCGTACCGGGCCTGGTGGCGCGGGACGCCCGTACGGTCGTCCGCGCGCCGAACCTCGACTGGCGCGACACGGATCTCGGCTCTCTGCTGCCCGTGGACTTCGCCCTGTCCGTGGGCAACGAGGCCAACTTCGGCGCGCTCGCCGAACTCTGGCTGGGCGACGGCACCGCGCGTGACTTCCTGCACGTGTCGGCGGAGATCGGCATCGGTGCGGCAGTCGTGGTGGACGGAGGGCTGCTGCACGGAACACGCGGTTTCGCCGGTGAGTTGGGGCACGTGCCCGTCCGGCCGGACGGGCCCGAGTGTCCGTGCGGGGGACGCGGGTGCCTGGAGCAGTACGCCGGTGAGGAGGCGGTACTGCGTGCAGCCGGACTCGAACCCGGCGAGGACCGCGTCGGGCTGCTCGCCGAGCGTGCCGCCGAGGGCGACGTGGACGTACGGCGGGCGCTGCGCGACGCGGGAACGGCCCTGGGCATCGCGCTGACGGGCGCGGTCAATCTGCTCGACCCCGAGAGTGTGGTGCTGGGGGGTGCCCTGGCGGGGCTCGCACCCTGGCTGTTGCCCTCGCTGGAGGCCGAGTTGGACCGGCGCACCGCGGGGCCCGCCTGTCCGGTGTCCGTGTCGCGGCTGGGCCCCGAAGGGCCGTTGCTCGGAGCCGCGCACTCGGTGGTGCGAGCGGTGCTGGACGATCCGGCGGCCGTGGCGGAACGGGCCTGACTGCAGGGCGAGTTCGGCGATCGTCCGGGGTTCCCTCGCTTCGCCGCGCCGGGCCACCCTCACCCGTTCCGGTGAGCGAGTTGTCCACAATCCCGCCTCTGTCCACGGAAAGACGGCATGCCCTTCAGCCCGACCTGCCTGCCCCGTACCGTGATTCACGCGAGGCAGGGCCGTCGTGCCAGGTACGTCGAGGCAGGTACGTC
Source organism: Streptomyces sp. NPDC049627 (assembly GCF_044465645.1). Taxonomy (NCBI): domain Bacteria; kingdom Bacillati; phylum Actinomycetota; class Actinomycetes; order Kitasatosporales; family Streptomycetaceae; genus Streptomyces; species Streptomyces sp. NPDC049627. The sequence goes on from NZ_JBITLW010000011.1 coordinate 126,318, forward strand.
ATGCCAGGTACGTCGAGGCTGCTCACCACCGTGAAACGAGGGGGATTCACATGTCGAGGGAAACTGCGGCAGGGGTGCGGCGATGAGCGACCCCCGCATCCTGACCGTGCGACCCGAACCCGGCGAGTACGCCTGGACCTTCGGCGGCGCACCGCCCGTGGCGCGCATCGCACCCGGCACGGTCCTCGACCTGTACACGGAGGACTGCTTCGCCGGCCGGGTGCGCTCGGAGAAGGACCTGGTGTCCGAGGTGTGCGAGTTCCCGTACCTCAACCCCCAGACCGGTCCCTTCCACATCGAGGGCGCCGAACCGGGTGACACGGTCGCCGTGCACTTCGTGTCGATCGAACCGGCCAGGGACTGGGCGGCGTCGACCACCGTCCCGCTGTTCGGCGCACTCACCTCGACACACACCACAGCCACACTGCAACCGCCCCTGCCGGAGACCGTGTGGATCTGGCAGCTCGACCGGGCGCGGCGTACGGCGCTGTTCCGGGCGCACGACAGCGACATCGAGGCCGAGCTGCCCATGGACCCGATGCACGGCACCGTCGGAGTGGCACCGGCCAATCTGGAGGTGCGCTCGGCCCTGGTGCCCGACGCGCACGGCGGGAACATGGACACGCCGGAGATGCGGGCGGGCGTCACCTGCTATCTCGGGGTGAACGTCGAGGGCGCGCTGCTCAGCCTCGGCGACGGCCACGCCCGGCAGGGCGAGGGGGAGACCTGTGGAGTCGCGGTCGAGTGCGCGATGAACACCGTCGTGATCGTCGAGCTGCTCAAGGGGCTCGCCACGCCCTGGCCGCGGATCGAGTCGGACACGCACCTCATCTCGACGGGGTCCGCCCGGCCGCTGGAGGACGCGTTCCGGATATCCCAACTGGACCTGGTGCAATGGCTGGTGCGCGACTACGGGTTCAGTGAGCTGGACGCCTACCAGTTCGCGACCCAGGCCGTCGAGTCGCCGCTGGCCAATGTGTGCGACACCAACTACACGTGCGTGGCCAAGATCCGCAAGCAGTGGCTGCCCGCACGTGAGACGCACCGCGGAGTGCATGCGCGGCTGCGGGAGACCGCGGCGACTCTGCGCTGAGCGCCCCGGCCGGCCACGAGCCGAAAAACGGTCTCCTCACTGAACGGCAATCCCCACGGCAAGGCAATCGCCCTGTGGGACCACACTGAAAGGGAATCCTCTGTTGGACCACGCAAGCCCGCGTCTCAGCCGACGCCGGATCCTCCAGGGAACCGCCCTCGCCGCCGTCCCGTACGCCGTCCTCCCCGCAGCCCGGGCCGGAGCGCACACCCCGGGCCCGGACTACCCGCTCGCCGAGTGGCGGCCGGCGAGCGCCGGCAACTACACGGTGGCCGACCGCCCCGCGACCCACCCGGTGGATCAGGTGATCATCCACGTGACACAGACCTCCTACCGCAAGACGCTGCTGGTGTTCCAGAACCCCGGGAAGAAGGTGTCCGCCCACTACGTCGTCCGGTCGGCCGACGGACACGTGTCCCAGTGCGTGCGCGAGGCGGACATCGCCTGGCACGCCGGAGACTGGGACCACAACACGCGCAGCGTCGGCATCGAGCACGAGGGCTGGGTGGACAGCCCCGGCTACTTCACCGACGTCCTGTACGAGAAGTCGGCGCGGCTCACGGCGGCGATCTGCGCCAGACACGGCATACCGAAGGACCGTGCGCACATCATCGGTCACTACGAGGTGCCGGGCACGGACCACACCGATCCGGGCCCGCACTGGGACTGGACGCGCTATATACGACTGGTCAATCTCGTCTGAGGGCTCGCACGTCTGCGCCGGTGTGCCCACCGTCAGGGTGTCGCCCGTCGAAAAGGTTGTCCGCGCGCGTACCCGGAGTGACGATGTCCCCAGCCGCATCGCCGTCCGGGAGGCCGAGTTGACGGATCCGTGGGTGGCCCTGGAGCCGGGGGCCGACGCTGCCGAGCGTGTACGGGTGCTGCGTCGTGCGCATGAGACGTTCACCGAGGTGGGGACCGTGCCGAAGCCGGTGCGGGCCGTGGTGGCCGACTCGTGGCGGCGCTCCGCGCGCGCAGGTGTCGGTCCGGACGGCGTCGCGAGTGTGGAGCTGGCGGACGGGGAGCTCGGCGCCTATCGCGCGGAGCATCCGCTGGCGCCGGTGATGCCGTTGTTCCGGGAGCTGCTCGGCACGTTCGCCGCCGACGGGGAGCATCTGCTCGCGGTGTGCGACGCGCACGGCAGGCTGCTGTGGGTGGAAGGTCATGCCACGACCCGGCGCAGGGCGGGGCTGATGAACTTCGTGCCGGGTGCGCGGTGGGCGGAGACCGCGGTCGGGACCAACGCACCGGGTACGGCGGTCGCCGTGGACCGGCCGGTGCAGGTGTTCGCCGCCGAGCACTTCATACGCCAGGTGCAGCCGTGGACCTGTGCGGCGGCGCCCGTGCACGATCCGCGCACCGGGCGGGTGCTCGGGGCGGTGGACATCACCGGTGGGGACGGGCTCGCGCATCCGCACAGCCTGGGGTTCGTGCAGGCGGTGGCGCGTGCCGCGGAGTCCCATCTGGCGCTGCTCGCCCCGCCGGGACCCGCCGCCGGCACACCCGAGCTGATCGCGCTGGGCCGTGACGAGGCGCAGCTGCTGATGGGCGGCCGCCGGATCAGGCTCAGTCGCCGGCACAGCGAGATCCTGGTGCTGCTGGCGCGCCACCCGGAGGGGCTGACCGGGGACGAGTTGCTGTGCGCCCTGTACGAGGACGAGTCGGTGACGCCGGTGACGCTGCGCGCCGAACTGGCCCGTCTGCGCCGCACCCTCGGCCCCGGGCTGCTCGCCTCGCGGCCGTACCGGCTCACGGTGCCGGTCGAGTCGGACGTGGCGGCCGTCGAACGTCGCCTGGAGACAGGGGCGGTCACGGCAGCGGCCACCGCGTACTGCGGCCCGCTGCTGCCCGGTTCCCAGGCACCGGCGGTGGTGCGGCTCAGGCGGCGGCTGGCCGACAGCCTGCGGACGGCGCTCATCGCCCGCCGCGACCCCGACCTGCTGGCCGACTGGGCGCACACGCCGTGGGGCGAGGACGACCTCGACGTCTGGCGGGCCCTCGCTGCGGTGCGTCCGACGGCGGGGGTGCGGTCACGGCTGGCCGCGCTGGAATCGGAGCTGTCGGCACCGCCTGTCTGGGAACACCGCGCGGCACACCGACGCCCTCCGGCCCGCGCAACGTAGTTGCAACGTCGCCGTCCCTAGCCTCGCGCCGAGAGCTGCCCAACGGCGGGCAGCGCTTCTTCGGGAGGCACAGGAGTATGACCCGTTACGCGGCGCCCGGCACCGAGGGTGCGATCGTCTCCTACCAGGCGCGCTACGACCACTTCATCGGCGGGGAGTACGTGCCGCCGATCCGGGGGCAGTACTTCGAGAATCCGTCGCCGGTGAACGGGCAGCCGTTCACCGAGATCGCGCGGGGCACGGCGGAGGACGTGGAGCGGGCGCTCGACGCGGCGCACGCGGCCGCCCCCGCGTGGGGCCGGGCCTCGGTGACCGAGCGCGCCGACATCCTGCTCAAGATCGCCGACCGGATGGAGGCGAACCTGGAGCGGCTGGCGGTCGCCGAGAGCTGGGAGAACGGCAAGCCGGTGCGGGAGACGCTGGCCGCCGACATTCCGCTGGCCATCGACCACTTCCGCTATTTCGCGGGGGCGATCAGGGCGCAGGAGGGCTCGCTCGGCGAGGTCGACGACGGCACGGTGGCGTATCACTTCCACGAGCCGCTCGGCGTGGTCGCGCAGATCATCCCGTGGAACTTCCCGATCCTCATGGCGACCTGGAAGCTCGCCCCCGCGCTGGCCGCGGGCAACGCGGTCGTCCTCAAGCCGGCCGAGCAGACCCCGGCGTCCATCCACTACTGGCTCGGCCTGATCGCCGACCTGATCCCGCCCGGCGTGATCAACATCGTCAACGGGTTCGGCGTGGAGGCGGGCAAGCCGCTGGCGTCCAGCCCGAGGGTGGCCAAAGTGGCGTTCACCGGGGAGACCACGACCGGCCGGCTGATCATGCAGTACGCCTCGGAGAACATCACGCCGGTCACCCTCGAACTCGGCGGGAAGTCCCCGAACATCTTCTTCGACGACGTCTGGGCGGCGAACGACGACTTCCGGGACAAGGCACTCGAGGGCTTCACGATGTTCGCGCTCAACCAGGGCGAGGTGTGCACGTGCCCGTCCCGGGCGCTGGTCCAGCGGGGCCGTTACGCCGAGTTCATGGAGGCGGCGATCGCCCGCACCGAACAGATCAAGACCGGTCACCCGCTGGACACGGACACGATGATCGGTGCGCAGGCCTCCAACGACCAGTTGGAGAAGATCCTCTCCTACCTGGACATCGGCCGGCAGGAAGGCGCCAGGGTCCTCACGGGCGGTGAACGTATCGAGCACGACGGCGAGTTGAAGGGCGGGTACTACGTCCAGCCGACCGTCTTCGAGGGTGACAACCGCATGCGGATCTTCCAGGAGGAGATCTTCGGGCCGGTCGTGTCCGTGACGTCCTTCGACGACTTCGACGACGCCGTGAAGATCGCCAACGACACGCTGTACGGTCTCGGCGCGGGCGTGTGGACCCGGGACATCAACACCGCGTACCGCGCGGGCCGCGCGATCCAGGCGGGCCGCGTGTGGACGAACTGCTACCACGCCTATCCGGCGCATGCGGCGTTCGGCGGCTACAAGGGCTCGGGTATCGGCCGGGAGACGCACAAGATGATGCTGGAGCACTACCAGCAGACGAAGAACATTCTTGTTTCATACAGTCCGAAGAAACTCGGGTTCTTCTAGAGCTGCAAGTCGGTTGTCCGGAGGGAGCTTTCCCCTGGAGCGCCGCGGGCCCCCTGCGCTCACGGGACGGCTCATCGCGGTTGCCGGCCTCTGACAAGCGCTGTGGGCAGTGATGCGTCAAGGATCAGATCACGCGGCAGCGCCAGTTCGAAGCACTGCTCCAGAACGGTGAGCGAGGCACGGTGCGCCGTGTCCCTCTCCCTCTCCTCCGGGATTCCGGCCGCGTCGATTTCAGCGCGGACGAGGTCGGCGCCGGGGCCGGTGATCTCCGGCGACCACGTGTGCATGTACATATCGAAACCACACACATACTGGTCGTCGTGGAAGTAGGCGAATGCGGGTGGCGGGACTTTGGGGTTCTGCTTCTCGTGGTAGAGCTCGAAGACGTGGGCGCCGTCTCGGGATGTCCCGTCGTGGTACGCGGGCCCGAGGACGGACGGCCAGTGGCCGTAGGCGATGGCGAAGCCCAGGCCGGCGTGGTCGCCGTAGCGGACGGCGATGCTGTCGGCGTCGCCGCGCTCCGCGTCGAGCCCGTCGATGAGCGCTTCGGCCTGCGGCCCGGTGGTGGCCTGGACCGGTACGGGGCCGCCGGGAGCGGCGAGGCGGGCGGCGAGCTGTTCGCCGGTCAGGCCCCGGGCCAGCTTGATGCAGTAGCCGAGCCAGGAGATGTCCGCGTCGGCTATCCATGTGATCCCGCCGGAACTCACTGCGTGCCTCCGTTCTCCGGTGTGGCACGGCCCGGGGTCGGGCCTGCGACCGGCCACGGGCCCCCATTCGGTGTGCGTCAGTATCGTGCCACCGGATGTCGCACTTGATCGTCGACTTCGAGGCGTCGCACTTGTCGAAGCCCGGCGTCGGAGTGGAGCCAGGGTCATCCTGGCTCCACTCCGTGGTGCGGGCGTGTCACTGGAACTGTGCGAAGAACCTCCAGATCTCTGCTTTGGTCCAGGTGGTGACGCCGTTGTCGCCGGTGGAGCCGTCGACCGGACCGGGTGCGTGGCCTCCGTCGAACGCGGCCCACTGGACCGGGTATCCGGCACGGCAGCCCGAGTAGGTCGTCGTGATGTGCGTTCGGCTGCCCGGCGCGGGCTCGCGCGGGCTCTGGGCGGCGCAGCCGTTGTTGCGGACGAATCGGTCGCGCAGGGACCGTCCTTGCGCGATGTTGAGGACGGAGTCGCTGACCCCGTGGATTCCGAAGTAGGCGATGGGCTGGGTGCCGCCACTGCAGCCGCTGATCTCAGCACCGGATATGACCGCGACGGCCCTGAAGACGTTCGCCCGGCTGCACGCGAGTGCGTAGCTCATACCGCCGCCCCAGCTGAATCCCGTGGCGAAACGCTGTGCCGGGTTGACACAGAGGCCGCCCTCGATTCGCCGGATCATGTCGTCGACGAAGGTGACGTCCTCACCGCCCGAATTGGCCCAGCCGTTGCCGAGGCCCTGAGGAGCGACGAGGATCGCGCTGTTGTTCGACTGTTCCTGTTGGCCGTAGTAGGACCAGGCGATCCCGCTGGTGCCGCCCGAGGCGACGTCGCCGGCGGTTCCGCCTCGCCAGTGGAACGCGAAGATCAGCCGGTAGCGGTGGTTGTTGTCGTAGTTGGCCGGAACCCTGAGGATGAAGCTGCGGCTCTTGCCGCCGCTCTGAATCGTGTGCGTACCGCTTGCCAGAGTCGGTGCGCTGCCGCATCCGCCGGCGCCACCGCCACCGGATGACAGCTTGATCATCTGCCATTGCTGGTTGGCTCCGCCCCAGTCGGTGTACTGGACGACGTTGCCTCCGTCGGCGGTGGAGGCACCCTGCACCTCCACCGCCTTGCCGCTGGTGCGGTTGATCAGCCGGACGTGGCCCGCGTCGGAGTCGGCCAGGCGGAACTGCTGGTTGGCCCCGTTGTGGTCGGCCCACTGCTGGATCGCGGCACCGTCCGCGGTCGAGGCGCCGGCCACGTCGAGAACCTTGTCCGAATGCCGGGCCTTGAGGCGGTAGAAGCCGTCGCCGGAGTCCACGAACTGCCACTGCTGGTTGGTCCCGTCGTTGCGCGTCCACTGGCTGACCCGCGCGCCGTCGGCGGTGGACGCGCCGGAGACGTCCAGCGCCTTGCCGCTGTTGCGGTTGACCAGGACGTACCAGGCGTTGGTGTCCACCGTCGCCGCCCGGGCGGGCGCCGGATCCACCACGGCGAGCATGCCGATCGCGAGGGTCGCCGCCACCAGGGCTGCGATCCGGGACCACCAGCGATGTCTTCCTGGTAAGACGAGGGAAGTCGCATCGTAGGCCGTCATCGATTCACCCCTTCGTTTGTGGCACGCCCTGTCAGGTGCGGGTCCAGCGTTGGTTGCTGCCGTTCGAGCAGGAGTAGAGCTGGATCAGGGTGCCGTTGGCGGTGCCGCCCGAGGCGGCGTCGAGGCAGAGGCCGGACTGTACGCCGACGATGGATCCGTCGGAGTTGAGGCGCCATTTCTGGTTGTCGCCGCCCCAGCAGCTGTAGATCTGGACTTTGGTGCCGTTGCCGGTGCCGGCGGCGTCCAGGCACTTGTTGCCGTAGACCCTGAGCTCACCGGCCGCGGTGTACGTCCACTGCTGGTTGGTGCCGTTGTGGCAGTCCCACAGCTGGAGTTGGGTGCCGTCGGTGGTGCCGGCGCCGGGCACGTCCAGGCAGCGGCCCGAACCGACGCCCTTGATCTGTCCCGAACCCGACGGGGGCGGCGTGGTGGTGCCGCCGTTGAGTGCGTTGAGGACGGCGGTGTAGGCAGGCTTCTTGCTGCCGTCGCCGTTGAACAGCAGCGGCGTCTGCTCCGCACGCCAGGAGTCGGTGTCGCGCACACCCCAGACGGTGATGCCGAGGCAGCGCGAAACGGCCAGGCAGTCGTTGGTCACGTTGGCGTAGGTCGTGGGCGAGGCGCCCTGGATGTCGAGTTCGGTGACGGCCACGTCGACGCCGAGAGCGGCGAAACTCTGCAAGGTGGTACGGAAGTTACTGTTGTACGGGCTGTCGTTGTTGAAGTGCGCCTGGAACCCGACGCAGTCGATCGGTACGCCGCGCTGCTTGAAGTCCTTGACCATGGCGTACACGGCCTGGGTCTTGGCCCAGGTCCAGTTGTCGGTGTTGTAGTCGTTGTAGCAGAGCTTGGCGGCCGGGTCCGCGGCGCGCGCGGTGCGGAAGGCGACCTCGATCCAGTCGTTGCCGGTGCGTTGCAGGTTGGAGTCGCGCCGGGCTCCCGAGTTGCCGTCGGCGAAGGCCTCGTTCACGACGTCCCACTGGGCGATCTTGCCCTTGTAGTGGGCCATCACGCCGTTGATGTGGTCGATCATCGCCTGGCGCAGCGTGCTGCCGCTGAGGCTCTGCATCCAGCCGGGCTGCTGGGAGTGCCAGGCCAGGGTGTGACCCCGCACCTTCTTGCCGTTCTGCACCGCCCAGTTGTAGACGCGGTCACCGGCGGAGAAGTTGAACTGGCCCCGCTGCGGTTCGGTGGCGTCTATCTTCATCTCGTTCTCGGCCGTCACCATGTTGAACTCACGGCTCGCGATCGTCGTGTACGCCGAGTCGCCCAGCCGACCCGAGGCGATGGCGGTGCCGAAGTAACGGCCGCTCTGCGCCGCCGCGGCACCGAGCGTGCTCTCGGCGGCGTGTGCGGTCGGCAGCGCGACCAGTGCGGCGGCCGCACCGAGGGTGCCGACGACCAGCGCGAGCAGCAGGCCGCGGATCTTCCGGCGGACAGCGGATCTGGGAAGGGCATACAAGCCCATGACTGTGCCTCCAAGGTGGACATCACGGAATGGCTGAAGCGCAGAGGAAAGGGCCGCCCGCTCCCATTCGACAGACGGCGTTGGTGCGAACCTCACCGGCACGAAACGGGGTGGCGCGGGTGGTTTGCTCGGGGCCGGCGTGGTTCGCATTCTCGAAACGTGGCGGTCACCCAGTGAGGGATGATTGAGGGCTTGACGGTGAATCGTCAATACTCATCACACAGAATGTTTCCGGCCCTCGTTCGAAACATTCGAAACGGCGTCGAGTCGAACGGTGAACGCTCCGGCGCCACCTTCGGCGGATACCGCAGGCCCGCGCCGAGACCAGGACGCGTGTGCGGACGCCACTCCCCCGCCTCCTCTCCCTGCTCGGCGGCTTGTACCGGCGAGCCGCATCGCGAACCGCGGGAGTGCTTCCGGGGCGGCGCGACAGCTCGCCAAACCCGAAGAGGGGAGGAACTGTTTGTAGACAGATCGGCGACAGACCTTGACCGGAGAGCCCCGCATTCCTAGCTTGTGGCGTCAAAGGTTCGGGGATATCTTCGAAAGTTTCGAAACTGTCCCCGCCCCCGGTTCGGCCGCTTCGCGGTGCATCGGCGTCACCTCACCCCGCCCCCAAGGAGGCCCTCTGATGTGGTTTCGCCACCCGTCCCCGGTTCGTCTCAGACGCTTACTCGCCGTCCTTTCGCCCTTGCTGCTCGTGGCCACCTTCATCGGTGCCCAGCCCGCCAGCGCGGCGACCGTAGACCCCAACGCCTCGTATGTGCTGGTCAACCGCAACAGCGGCAAAGCCCTGGATGTCTACAACCTGGCGACCGACGACGGCGCCCGCCTCACCCAGTGGACCAGGAACGATCAGAACCAGCAGCAGTGGCAGTTCGTCGATTCCGGGGGCGGCTACTACCGCATCAAGTCCCGTCACTCGGGCAAGGTGCTGGATGTCTACAACTGGTCCACCGCGAACGGCGGTTCGATCGTCCAGTGGACCGACCTGAACGCCACCAACCAGCAGTGGCGGCTGGCCGACAGCTCCGACGGCTACGTGAGGCTCATCTCGCGCCACAGCAACAAGGCCCTCGAAGTACAAGGCGCCTCCACCGCCGACAACGCGAACATCGTCCAGTACGACGACTGGGGCGGCAGCAACCAGCAGTGGCAGCTCGTCAAGGTCGGCGCCGACAACCCCGGCCCGTGCGACCTTCCGTCGACCTACCGCTGGGCATCAACGGGCGCGCTGGCGCAGCCCAAGCCGGGGTGGGTCTCGCTCAAGGACTTCACCGTCGTCCCCTACAACGGCAGGCAACTCGTCTATGCGACGACGCACGACACGGGGACGCGCTGGGGCTCCATGAACTTCAGCCCGTTCACCAATTGGTCGGAGATGGCCTCGGCCGGCCAGAACACGATGTCGAATTCCACCGTCGCACCCACGCTCTTCTACTTCGCACCGAAGAACATCTGGGTGCTCGCCTACCAATGGGGCAGGACGGCCTTCTCCTACCGGACGTCGAGCGACCCCACCAACCCGAATGGCTGGTCATCCGAGCAGGTGCTCTTCTCCGGAAGCATCTCCGGGTCCGGAACAGGACCCATCGACCAGACGCTCATCGCTGACGGCACGAACATGTACCTGTTCTTCGCCGGCGACAACGGCAAGATCTACCGGGCCAGTATGCCGATCGGGAACTTCCCGGGCAGCTTCGGCACGAACTCGACAGTGATCATGAGCGATTCGACGAACAACCTGTTCGAAGCCCCGCAGGTCTACAAGCTCCAGGGCCAGAACCGCTACCTCATGATCGTCGAGGCGATCGGCTCGCAGGGCCGCTACTTCCGCTCGTTCACGGCCACCAGTCTGAACGGCTCATGGACACCCCAGGCCGCGACCGAGAGCAATCCTTTCGCCGGCAAGGCCAACAGTGGCGCCACCTGGACCAACGACATCAGCCATGGCGAACTGATCCGCACCAGCCCTGATCAGACCATGACCGTCGATCCCTGCAACCTGCAGTTGCTCTACCAGGGGCGCAGCCCCAGCTCAGGCGGCGACTACGGCCTCCTGCCCTACCGTCCGGGTCTGCTGACACGGCAGCGCTGACGGTATGACACGGGTCCGGCCCCGGTAGGGAGCCGGACCCGTGTCGTACTCGCCGAAGAAGCCGGGCTTCTTCTAAGAGGCTTCCAGGTCGGTGTGCAGTATGTGGTGGTCCGAGTACGGAGTCGGCTCCACATGGCGGCCGAGCGGGACGAGGCCTCGCAGGAAGACGTAGTCGAACTTGCTCTGCCAGTCGGTGGTCGGCTCGCAAGTGGCGGTGGCCGAGGGTTGGCACTCGGGGTCTGTGTCCTCGGCCAGTGCCCATATCCCGTTCAGTTCGGAGGCGTCGGGCACGGCGTTGAAGTCGCCGAGAACGATGGCGCGCTCGTGCCGGGCGACGTCTGCGGCGAGTACGGCGATCTGGTCCGCCCGGACCGCCTCTTGGCGTCGTTGGGCGAGATGGGTGTTGAAGACCCGGACGGGCCGGTCGCTCACTGTGGTGGTGACCGCGATGTACCCGCGGTCCTCGGATCCGCCGTCGGGGTATTCCACCTTGACGACGTCGGTCATCGGTGCCGCCGAGAGGATCGCCTGGCCGTAGGCCCCCGGACTCCACGGCACTCCCCCGCAGCGTCCCCAACTCCTGAGCACCGTCCCGTACTCGACGTGGTAGTCGAGCCCGTAACGGCTCTTCAGATAGCTCCGGATCCTTTCGACATCACGCACGCACGCTTCCTGGAGACCGATGACCTGGGGCGCGAACCTGGCGATCTCCGCTGCCCGGCCGGCGTTGCCCGTCTCGCAGGGGTTGCAGATGTTCCACGTCAGGACCCGGTTCGGTACGACGTCCCGGACCGCGTCGACGGGCACCGATCCGGCGGAGAGGGCGCCGCTCGGCACACTGGGGCCGACGAGCCCCAACCAGGCCACGGTCATGGCGCCCGCGAACACCCGCGTGCCCCTTGCGAACACCATTGCCTCCCCGAAGTGGATACGGAAGTGGAGGCGTGTGTCATCCGACGTCTCCATGAACGAGGTTATGGGACGCGGCCCAGCCCACGTGACAGGAATCCTGGACCCATTTCTCCGGCGAGAACCCCGTGCGGACAGGGGCGCGGGCGCCCCCTATTCGGGTGCTTGTGTGCACGTCAACGCTTCTCGCACGGGGGCAGGCGGCATACCTCTGGCGATCACACACCGACCGAAGGAGATGCTCATGCGTGCACGTACCGTGCTGGCCGCCATCGCTCTCGCCGGAACTGCTCTGCTCGGAGGCGCGGGCCAGGCCCTTGCCTACGACAACGACGATCTCAGTGGGCTCGGCACTGATTTCGGGAGCACACTTCCGGCCGCGTCCGACTTCGGCAAGGGCGCTCCTGGTTTCGACCAGAGTGCCTCCCGCGCCGACAAGGGTGGCTCGGGTTCCGACCAGAGTGCCTCCGGCTCCGACAACGCTGACTTCAACCAGGACGCTTCTGATCTCAACCAGGACGCCGCCGATTTCAACCAGGGTGCCTCCGGCTCCGACCAGAGCGCCGCAGATGTCAACCAGGCCGGGTCCATTTTCGATCAGCCCACCGGTCGCTGAGGCCTGGGCCACGCCTTCATTCCCTGCCCCGCACCGTGACGCTCACGGTGTGGGGCGGGGCTTTTCCCCATGCAGGGCAGGAACGGGCAGGACAGCGGGCGGGACAGGCGCCGGTATCGCGTGCACGGGATGCTTGAGGGGGGCACCCGACGAGGACGGCCGGGAGGTGAGGGCGATGATCGCCGTCAACCCGATGGACAGCGGCTCGGTGCTGGCGACCTTCGGTGCCCTCGGTGTCCTCGTGGTGATCTTCGCGGAGTCGGGTCTGCTGGTCGTGGGCTTCTTCCTGCCCGGTGACACGCTGCTGTTCCCGGCCGGCGTGCTGTGCGCGGGATCGGCCGAGCAGGCGCCACGGCTGGTGCTGTGGCAGGTGCTGCTGTGCGCGGCCGTCGGCGCGGTGGCGGGCGCCCAGGTCGGATTCCTGCTCGGGCGGCACGGCGGGCGGGCCCTGCTGGCCCGCACCGAGAGACGGCGCGTACGGGAGACGGCGGCGCGTGCGGAGAAGCTCCTGGCCCGCTATGGCTACGGCAAGGCCCTGGTGATCGGCCGGTTCGTCCCGATGGTGCGGACGGTCCTGCACCCCGCGGCCGGAGCGCTGGGCGTGCCCACCCGGAGCTTCACCGTCTGGCAGATCGTCGGCGGCCTGCTCTGGACGCAGAGCCTGGTCCTGGCCGGTTACACCCTCGGGTCCTCCGTCCCCGACATCGACGCCTTCCTGCTGCCGCTGGTCGCCGTCGTCGTCGTGATCTCACTGCTGCCCCTGCTCCCGCTGCTGACCGAGGCACGACGCGAGCGGCGTGATCGCTGACCCGCACTCCCTGCCACCCCTAGAAACACCGCCCTCAAGAGCACCGGCGCGTCAGGAGAACAACGCGCCGACGTCCGGCTTCTTCCCCCCGAAGATCCCGTCCTCCTCCCCCAGCGAAGCCAGCTTCTCCAACGACGCCAGGTCGACCTCGGTCGGCCAGCTGGGCAGGGTCAGGTCGTCGATGACCTCGTCGCTGATCTTGGTGTAGGTGGTGAGGATCCGGCGCGCCTCGTCGGGGTGCTCGGAGGCGTACCGCAGGGATTCGGTCATCGCCTCGGCGAACTTCTTCACCAGCGAGGGGTTGTCCTGCGCCAGCTTCGTGGAGGTGAAGTACGTGGCGACGGTGAGCTTCGGGTCGGTCTCGGCGAACGGGGACGCCACCACGCGCGCGCCCTGCGCCTTGGCGATCGTCATCGCCGGCTCACCCATCCAGGCGGCGTCCACGCGCCCGTCGTCCAGCGCGGCCGGCATCTGGTCGAACGGTATCTCCACGAACTTGACCTTCGAGGGGTCGCCGCCGGCCTTGCGTACCGATTCACGGACCGTCGTGTCGCCGATGTTCTGAAGGGTGTTGACCGCCACCGTCCGGTCGGCTAGGTCCTTGGCCGACTTGACCGGGCTGTCCCGCTTGACGGCCACCCCTGTGACATCGCCGCCGACCTTGCCGTTGGAGGCCGCCCCATTGGCCACGGACTTCACGGGAACGCCCTTCGTCCGGGCGAGCATCAGCGAGGTCGTGTTGCTGAAGCCGAACTGGAACTGCCCGCTCACCACACCCGGGATGATCGCCGCGCCGCCCTGGGCACTGACCATCTTCAGATCGAGGCCGCGACTGCCGAAGAAGCCCTTCTTCTGCCCCAGATAGAGCGGCGCCACGTCCACGATGGGCACGACGCCGACCGTGACCTGCGTCTTTCCGTCCCCTCCGGAGGACGCCCCGGCACCGCCGCCGGAGTCCGACGACCCGCACCCTGCGAGGCCCACGACGACCACCGCCGCGGTGACCAGCCCGAACACGCGCCTTTGCATGGGCTCCTCCTGCTGTGAAACGAGGTGTGCGAGCCGAAAGACCTGGCGGACGTTGTGCAGATTGTTGACGCCTGAAACGTACACACCCAGCTTCCGCCTGTCAGTCCCTCGAACCGAGGGAAGTTCCCACAGGACCCAGAACCTTCCTTGTTCGGCCAGTCGGACATCGTTCGAAACCTCTTGACGCTGCCCCACACCCCGGCTGACACTCTCGCAACACGACGACGTCACACAGCCGAAACGGCAGGGTGCCCACGGCCGAGGCCCCGCCATGCCTCAGCAGGGAAACCCTCATATGCCGTACATCGCACGCGTCCGCAGCCGCGCGAGACGCCGGGCGGGCCGCCTCGCCTGCCTGGCCGCCGCGTCGCTGTTCCTGGGCCTCGCCGCACCCGCCGTCCCCGTACAGGCGGCGGAGACGGCCGGCCCAGCGGAGATCACCGACGGTCTGGCCCTCTGGTACAAGCTCGACGCCGCCTCCGGCAGCACCGTGGCCGACGCCTCCGGCCACGGCCGGGACGGCACGGTGAACGGCACCGCCGACTGGTCGGCCACCGGCCAGGGGCTCTCCTTCAACGGCTCGGACACCTACATCAAGGTGCCGAACGACGTCATGAAGGGCATGGACGCGATCAGCGTCTCGATGGACCTGCTGATCGACTCCGCGCAGGCCACTCCGTACTTCGTCTACGGCTTCGGCAACTCCAGCGGCGGCAACGGCAACGGCTACCTGTTCACCACCGGCAACTCCTTCCGCACCTCCATAGCGACCGGCAACTGGTCGACGGAGCAGACCACCAAGCCCGCCGACTCCCACAACCTGACCCGCGCGGTGTGGAAGCACCTCACGTACACGCAGACCGGCACCACAGGGGTCCTGTACGAGGACGGCGTGGAGGTCGGCCGCAACACGTCGGTCACCATCACCCCCGGCGCGATCGGCTCCGGCACCACCACCGCCAACTACATCGGCAAGTCCGTCTACTCCGGCGACAGGCTCTTCAAGGGCCGTATCCGCGACTTCCGGGTCTACGACCGGGCGCTGACCGGCTCCGAGGTCGAGCAGCTCTCGCTCCCCGTGGCCACGCAGGGCGTCGCCGACGACAAGGCGGCCCTCAGCCTCGGCGACACCGGCGGCGTCACCGCCGACCTGGACCTGCCCGAGACCGGCACGGCCGGCGGCTCCACCATCGGCTGGGCCAGCGACAACACGTCCGTGGTGTCCGACAGCGGCAAGGTGACGCGCCCCGCCGCCGGCGAACCGGCCGGCCACGCCACGCTCACGGCGACCCTGAGGAAGGGCACCGTGACCGACACCAAGAGCTTCGACGTCACGGTCCTGCCCGCCTTCGACGACAAGACCGCCACCGAGCAGGCCGCCGAGGCCCTCACCGTCCACAACCTCGACGACGTACGCGGCAACCTCACGCTCCCCGTCCAAGGCGACTACGGCACGGACGTCAGCTGGTCCTCGGCCGACCCGGACGTGGTCTCCGCCGACGGTGTGGTCCACCGCCCCGCGCACGGCGACGGCGCCACCACGGTCGACCTGACCGCCACCGTCACCAAGGGCGCGGCGAAGACGACCCGGCCCTTCACGGCGAAGGTCCCCGAACTCCCCGCGAAGGCAGCCCTCAAGGGCTACATGTTCAGCTACTTCACCGGCGAGGGCACAGCAGACGGCGAGCAGCTGTACGCCGCTCTCAGCAAGGGCAACGACCCGCTGCACTGGCGGGAGTTGAACGACGGCCGGCCCGTCCTGACCTCCACGCTCGGTGAGAAGGGTCTGCGCGACCCGTTCATCATCCGCTCCCCCGAGGGCGACAAGTTCTACCAGATCGCCACCGACCTCAGGATCTACGGCAACGGCGACTGGGACGCCGCCCAGCGCACCGGCAGCAAGTCCATCATGGTCTGGGAGTCCACCGACCTGGTGCACTGGACGAACCAGCGGCTGGTGAAGGTCTCTCCCGACAGCGCGGGCAACACCTGGGCGCCTGAGGCGTTCTACGACGCGAAGCTCGGCGAGTACGTCGTCTTCTGGGCGTCGAAGCTCTACGACAACGACGCGCACTCCGGCGACACGTACAACCGCATGATGTACGCGACCACCCGCGACTTCTACACCTTCAGCGAGCCCAAGATCTGGATCGACCGCGGCTACTCGGTCATCGACTCCACGGTGATCCAGCGCGACGGCACCTACTTCCGCCTCTCCAAGGACGAGCGGAACAACACCTCCTCCACGCCCAACAGCAAGTTCATCTTCGAGGAGAAGAGCGACTCGCTCCTGAACCTGTCCTGGGACGCGGTCGCCGAGGGCATCGGCAAGGGCGCGATGAACGCCGCCGAGGGGCCGCTGGTGTTCAAGTCGAACACCGAGGAGAAGTGGTACGCGTTCCTCGACGAGTTCGGCGGCCGCGGCTACATCCCCTTCGAGACAACCGACCTCGCCTCCGGCACCTGGACCCCGGCCACCGGCTACGACCTGCCCGCCAAGCCCCGCCACGGCACGGTCCTCCCGGTCACCCAGGCCGAGTACGACCGCCTGCTGCGGGCCTACCAGCCGGACCAGCTCGTGGAGAGCGTCGAGGACGTCGCGGTGAAGACGCGCATCGGTGAGGCGCCGGTCCTGCCGGCCACCGTGATCGCCGAGTACGCCGACGGCGTCAAGCGGCCCGTCGCCGTCACGTGGGAGGACGTCCCGGAGTCCCAGTACGCGCAGGCCGGTACCTTCACCGTGACGGGCAGCCTGCCCGACGGCGCCGCCATACCCGTCCAGGCCCAGGTCACCGTGTCGGAGGAAGGCCCCGACGTCCCCGCCGACCTGCTCCTGCACTACGGCTTCGACGAGAGCGGCGGCAACATCGTCCGCGACTCCAGCGGGCACGGTTACCACGGCACGTACGTCCGCACGCCCGACTTCGGCACCGGGGTCGAGGGCGGCTCGTTCAGGATGTCCGGCGGTTCGAGCTCCTCGACCACCTCGCCGTACGTCCGTATCCCGAACGGCGTGCTGAAGAGCACCGACAGCATCACCGTGTCGACGTACGCCAAGTGGAAGGGCGGCGACAACTTCCAGTGGCTGTTCGGCCTCGGCCCCGACAGCAACAAGTACCTGTTCGCCACGCCCTCCAACGGCGGCTCCAGCCTCTACTCGGCCATCACCAAGGCGAGTTGGTCCGCCGAGTCGAAACTGACGGCGGGCTCGCAGCTCACGCCGGGCGAGTGGCGGCACGTCACCGTCACCCTCGACGGCTCGACCGGCACGATGGTCCTGTACGTCGACGGCATCGAGGCCGCCCGCACCACGACCACCATCAAGCCGTCCGAGCTGTATGACGCCAACAAGGACCACACCGGCTACATCGGCCGGTCCCTGTACTCGGCCGACCCGTACTTCGGCGGCGAGGTCGACGACTTCCGCATCTACGACCGGGCCCTCACAGCCGCCGAGGTCATGGAGCTCAGCGGCAACACCGCGGGCATCGCGAAGGCGACCCACCCCGCGCTGAAGGTCGACGCGATCGTCGACAACGCCGACAGCAGGATCACGCTGCCGATGAAGGAAGGGACCGATCTCACCGCGCTGGCCCCGGAGTTCGCCCTCGCCCACGGCGCGGCGATCAGCCCCGCGTCCGGCAGCGTGCAGGACTTCAGCAAGCCGGTGACGTACGAGGTGACGGGCTCGGACGGGACGAAGCGCACCTGGACGGTCTCGGCGCTCATCATGAAGAGCCCGGTGCTGCCGGGGCTCAACGCCGACCCGAACATCGTCCGCTTCGGCGACACCTTCTACATCTACCCGACGACCGACGGCTTCGAGGGCTGGAGCGGCACGCAGTTCAAGGCATATTCCTCGAAGGACCTGGTCCACTGGACGGACCACGGCGTCGTCCTCGACCTCGGGCCGGACGTCTCGTGGGCGGACAGCAGGGCCTGGGCGCCGACGATCGCCGAGAAGGACGGCAGGTACTACTTCTACTTCTGCGCCGACGCGAACATCGGGGTCGCGGTGTCCGACTCGCCGACCGGACCGTTCAAGGACGCGCTGGGCAAGCCGCTGCTCAAGGCGGGCCAGTACAGCGGCCAGATGATCGACCCGGCGGTGTTCACGGACGACGACGGCCAGTCGTATCTGTACTGGGGCAACGGGCACGCGTACGTGGCGCCCCTGAACGCCGACATCTCCTCGATCGACACGTCGAAGGTCAAGGACATCACCCCGAGCGGCTACAACGAGGGCTCCTTCGTCATCAAGCGCAAGGGCACCTACTACTTGATGTGGTCGGAGAACGACACCCGCGACGAGAACTACCGCGTCGCCTACGCCACCGGCTCCTCCCCCACCGGCCCGTGGACCAAGCACGGCGTGATCCTGGAGAAGGACCTCTCCCTCGGCATCAAGGGGCCCGGCCACCATTCGGTGGTCCACGTCCCGAAGACCGACGAGTGGTACATCGCCTACCACCGGTTCGCCATCCCGGGCGGTGACGGCACCCACCGCGAAACCACCATCGACAAGCTGGAGTTCGACTCCGACGGCCTCATCAAGAAGGTCGCCCCGACCCTGACGAGCATCGACCCGATCGTCAACAGGAAGCCGGCGATCACCTCCGCCATCGGCCCGACGTCCCCCGTGTCGGTCGGCCGTCGCATCACCGTGACGGCCGAGTTCCGGGACGCCGACGTCGGTGACACCCACACCTGCCGGATCGACTGGAAGGACGGCACCGAGCCCACGGCCGGGACGGTCGACGGCACCACCTGCCGGGCCGAACACACCTACACCAAGGCCGACATCCGCCGTCCGGTCATCACCGTCACCGACAACGACGGCGGCTCGGACGGCACCACCCTCCCCGAGCTGATCGTCTACGACCGCTCCGCCGGCCCCGCGCTCGGCGTCGGCCTGATCACCTCACCGGCCGGCGCCTACCCGGCCAAGCCCGGACTGACCGGCAGGGCGGCCTTCACCTTCGCGGCCGCCTACCCGAAGGACGCCACCGTTCCGCTGGGGAAGGCGACCTTCGACTTCGGCGCGGCGAAGCTGAAGCTCCGCTCCACCGGCTCCGACTGGCTCGTGGTCAGCGGCACCAAGGCCGTCTACCAGGGCTCGGGCACGGTCGACGGAAACAGCGGCTACGGTTTCCGCATCACCGTCACCGACGGCCCGGACACCTTCCGTATCCGGATCTGGAAGAAGTCCACCGGTGAGATCGTCCACGACAACGTCACCGGCGCGAAGACGACGGGCGCCGTCAGGATCGGCACCGACTGGCGATGAACACCCGCGTGCCCTGGACCGGTGCCGTGATCGCGGACCGGCCCAGGGCACGCGCGTGTCCGCACCATCACTCGGCCGCCGTCGGTTCCGGCCGCGCACCGACCCTGAAACCGCTCTGAAACCGCGGCAAAGCCGGCGCCCCGCACGCTCTGGGGCATGAACTCACCACGGCAGCACACCGATCGGACGCTCCCGGCCATCGAGGCGGCGGGGCTGCGCAAGGCGTACGGCGAGAAGGTCGTCCTCGACGGCATCGACCTGCGGGTGCCGCGCGGCACGATCTTCTCGCTGCTCGGTCCGAACGGAGCCGGCAAGACCACCACCGTCCAGATCCTCTCCACCCTGATCCGCGCCGACGGCGGCACCGCCCGCGTCGCCGGACACGACCTGGCCGCCGAGCCGCAGTCCGTGCGGGCAGCGATCGGCGTCACCGGCCAGTTCTCCGCCGTGGACAACCTGATCACCGGCGAGGAGAACATGGCGCTGATGGCGGACCTGCACCATCTGGACCGCCGCGAGGGCAGGCGCGTCACCGCCGAACTCCTGGAGCGCTTCGACCTGGTGGACGCCGCGAAGAAGCCCGCCTCCACCTACTCCGGCGGCATGCGGCGGCGCCTCGACATCGCGATGACGCTGGTCGGCTCCCCCGAGGTGATCTTCCTCGACGAACCGACGACGGGTCTCGACCCGCGTTCCCGGCACGCCGTGTGGCAGATCGTCCGCGATCTCGTCGCCGGCGGGGTCACGGTCTTCCTGACCACGCAGTATCTGGAGGAGGCCGACCAGCTCGCCGACCGCATCGCGGTGCTGAACGGGGGCCGGATCGTCGCCGAGGGCACACCGGACGAGCTGAAGCGGCTGGTCCCCGGGGGCCATGTGCGGCTCCGCTTCCCGGATCCGACCGAGCTCGCCCGCGCCGCCGCCCTGTTGGACGTGGGTGTGTGCGACGACGAGGCGCTCACCCTCCAGGTCCCGGGCGACGGCAGCGTCCACACCCTGCGCGCCCTGCTGGACCTCCTCGACGGGCACTCCGTGGCCGTCGACTCCCTCACCGTCCACACCCCCGACCTCGACGACGTCTTCTTCGCGGTCACCGGCCGCCCCGAGCAGGAAAAGGTGCAGAGCCGATGACCACCGCCGTCCAGCCCGCCACCCCGCACGTGCGCGACTCGCTCACCATGCTGCGGCGCAACCTCCTGCACGCGCGCCGCTACCCCTCGATGACGCTCCAGGTCGCGCTCATCCCCGTCTTCCTGCTGCTTCTGTTCGTGTACGTCTTCGGCTCCGCGCTGGGCGCGGGCATCGGGCAGGGCGGCGACCGCACCGCCTACCTCGCCTACCTCGTCCCCGGCATCCTGCTGATGACCGCCGGTGTGGGAGCCGTGCCGACGGCGGTCGCCGTGTGCACGGACATGACCGAGGGCATCGTCGCCCGTTTCCGCACGATGGCGATCTCCCGGGCGTCGATCCTGGTCGGCCATGTCGTCGGCAGCGTCATCCAGACGTTGATCACCCTGACCCTGGTGATCTCCGTCGCCCTCGCCATCGGTTTCCGTCCCGGCGCGAGCCCTGTGGAGTGGCTGGCGGCCTGCGGACTGCTCGTCCTGTTCGTCCTCGCCCTGACCTGGTTCTCCGTCGCCCTGGGCCTGATCAGCAAGACGCCGGAGGGCGCCAGCAACGCCCCCCTGCCCATCTCGTTCCTGCTGCCCTTCGTCAGCAGCACCTTCGTACCGGTCGACTCGATGCCGTCCTGGATCCGCTGGTTCGCCGAGTACCAGCCGTTCACCACGGTCATCGAGACCGAGCGCGGACTGCTGACCGGCACGGGCATCGGCCACGACGGCTGGATGGCCGTGGCGTGGTGCGTGGGCATCGCGGTCCTCGGCTTCGTGTGGTCGCTGCGCCTGTTCGACCGCGACATCCACTGAACACCCCCACCGAAAGAAGGGCAGTTGCCATGACCGCCGTGCACCTCACCCCCGAGCTCGTCGAGAATCCCGTCGGCGCCTACGCCGATCTCCGCTCCCGCCCCGGCCTCGGCCATGTCGTCCTGCCCGGCCTGGACACCCCGGTACGGCTGGTCACCCGGTACGAGGACGTGAAGGCCGCGCTGAGCGAGCCGCGCCTGGTCCGGGACCGGTCGTCGATCGCCGGCTCCGACATGCCCGACCCGCAGGCCGAGTTGCTGGCGCAGGGCATGGACGGCCTCCCGCCCGAGTACGCCCGGTACCTGTCCGGGCACCTGGCCCTCTTCGACGGCGATGAGCACATGCGCCGCCGCAGCCCTCTCACCCGAGCCTTCACCGCCCGCCGGGTGGCCGCGCTGCGCCCCTTCGTGGAGAAGACGGCGCGCGAGCTCATCGAGACCCTCGCCGCGCGCGAACAGGCCGATCTGCTGGGCGAGTTCGCCTACCCGCTCAGCACCGCCGTGATCTGCGCGCTGGTCGGCGTGGACGCGGCCGACCAGGACAGGGTGTGCGGGTGGATCCGGGACTTCGCGTACGGCGACGGCAGCCGCGTCCTCGAAGGGCTCGGCGGAATCGTCGAGTACACGAAGGACCTCGTCGCCCGGCGCCGTACCGCACCGGCCGACGACCTGGTGTCGGCGCTCCTCGCGGACGGCGGCATGACCGACGACGAGATCGTCACCGTCTTCTTCCTGCTCATCAACACCGGCATCACCCCACCGGCCCTGTTCCTCGCCCACGCCGTGCTCGCCCTGCTGGACCACCCGGACCAACTCCGGCGGCTGCGCGCCGAACCGGAGCTGCTCGGCCGCGCGGTCCCCGAACTCCTGCGGTACGTCACGCTGGTCCGCATGGGGGCGACGCTGTACGCCACCGAGGACTTCGTGTTCGCCGGTACGCGGCTGCGCAAGGGCGAGGCGGTGACGGTCGCCCTGTTCGGCGCCGATCACGACCCGGCGGCGTACGAGGCCCCCGAACGCCTCGACATCACCCGGGAGTTCGGCCGGGGCGACGGCCACCTGGCCTTCGGGCACGGGCCGCACTACTGCATCGGCGCGGCCCTCGGCCGTCTGGTGACGGGCGTGGTGTTCGAGGAGCTTCTCGTACGACGGCCCGCGGCACCGGAGTTGGCCGTGGACCGTGCCGACGTGCGGTTCGGGCACTGGCCCGGCGACGGTTTCCATCTGCTGGGCCTGCCGGTCAGGCTGTGAGCCTGTCCCGCGCCACGGCGAGGGCCGTCTCACGCAGCCCCTCCATGTCCAGGGCGGCGTAAGTGGAGACCGCGTCCTCGTAGGCCGCCCTGTCGGCGTGCTCGGCGGCCTCCCGGGCGCGTGCGGAGGACATCGTCGGCTGGAAGGTCCGCAGGAACCTCAGCCGCTCGGCGAGCGCGATCAGCCGTACGCCGCCCTTGTCCCCCTTCGCCAGATCGGCCGTGCCGAGCGCCAGCAGCAGCGCGCCGCACAGCGGGAACTCCGTCGGCGAGACGGCCGAGGAGCGGTTCAGCAGGGTCGTGAGGCGGCCGGGGAAGGCGGCGAGATGGCGTTCGACGACGTCCGTACGGCCGTGCCGGGCGTGCGCGATGACGGCGACCGCCTGGAGTTCCGGCAGCCAGGTCGCCATCAGTTCCTCGCCGCCGGGGGCAGGGCTCACGCCGTGTTCCATCCGGTCCAGGGCCCTGCGCCACAGCCCCAGGCCCGTCTCGACATCGCCGCGCGCGAGGGCCATCTCCGCGCGAGCGCCCAGGTCGGGGGTGAAGGGGTCGGACGCGGCGCCCTCCGGCTGGTGGCGCAGCGCCTGCTCCAGCCAGTGTTCCGCCGCGTCGAGGTCGCCGGCCTGGAGGTGGGCCAGCATGACCCCCCAGCGCAGGCCGATCGAGTCGGTCCACTCGCCCGACTCCTCCAGGGCCGCGAGCGCGTCCAGCATGGGGCCGATCGCCTCCGCGCCGCGCTCCAGCTGGAGGCAGAGTTCGGCGAACCGCGCCCCCGGCCAGATCCGCAGCAGCGGGCCGTTGCCGTCACCGGCCGTGTCGAGCATCCGGCGGGCGGCGGCGTAGGCGAGGTCCGGCTGCTGGTCGTACTCCCACACATAGCCGGCGACGCCGCTGGCGATGCAGGCGACGAGCGGTGCGTCGTCGGCGCACAGCGCGTCGAGGACGCCACGGCCGCCGGGCGCGAGTGCCTCGGGCAGGGCGCTGAGCACCGTCGCCATGGCGCGGAGCAGGGTGTCCGGCGGGGCGGGCGGCAGCCGGCGCAGCGCCACGAGGGTGCGCAGGGGGCCGGGGCCGATACCGAGGAGGGCGTTGGCGGTCAGCAGTGCGGTGGCGGTGCGGGCCGGTTCGACGTACTCGGGGCCGGGCCGGTAGTGCGAGAGCAGGACCGCGGTGTCCTCGGCCAGTGCCGCCAGCCGGGCGTAGTGGGCGCCGGCCTCGGTGCTCCACAGGCTGCCCAGCACGGCGGTGACCGGGGCGACGGTGTCCGGATCCTCGTGGGCGAGGGCGAGCCGCAGCGCCTGGAGGAGGTTGTCCTGCTCGGCGCGGACCAGGTGCCAGGAGGTGAAGGCGTCGGGGCCGAACGGGGCGTCGTGGTGGGCGACGCCGAACTCCCGCGCCCAGCGCAGGAACCGCTCCGTGACGGCCGCGTCCTCGCCGGCCCGCTCCCGGTGGGCGGCGGCGAACTCCCGTACCGTCTCCAGCATCCGGAAGCGGCTGCCGTACGGCGTGTCGGCCACCTTGAGCAATGACTGGTCGACGAGGTCCTCCAGGGTCCCCAGCACGTCGAGGCCGCCGACGAGGTGCTCCGCGGCCTCGGTGGTGAAGCCCGCGGGGAGGACGGACAGGGCACGCAGGGCGGACTGCCCTTCCTCGTCGAGGAGGTTCCAGCTCCAGTCGACGACGGCGTGCAGGGTGCGGTGGCGTTGCGGCGCGTCCCGGGGGCCACCTCGCAGCAGGGCGAACCGGTCTTCGAGACGGCCGGCGATCTCCGGCACCGACATCACTCGTACCCGGGCGGCGGCGAGTTCGGTGGCGAGGGGCAGTCCGTCGAGGCGGCGGCACAGGGCGGTCACGGTGCCGGCCGGCAGGTCGGCGTCGGGGCGGGCGGCGCGGGCGCGCTGCTCGAACAGCTCGACGGTGGTGGTGAGGTCCAGCTCGGGCAAGGGGTAGACGGTCTCGGAGGAGAGGCCGAGCGGGGCGCGGCTGGTGGTGAGGACGCGCAGGTCCCTCGTCCGTGAGACGAGCGCCTGTACGAGGTCGGCGACGCCTTGGACGACCTGCTCGCAGTTGTCCAGGACGAGCAGCGCGGACCCGGCGCCCAGCGCGCCCACGATGCCGGTGATCACGTCACCCTGGGCGCCGAGGCGC
This sequence comes from Streptomyces sp. NPDC049627, assembly GCF_044465645.1. Classification (NCBI taxonomy): domain Bacteria; kingdom Bacillati; phylum Actinomycetota; class Actinomycetes; order Kitasatosporales; family Streptomycetaceae; genus Streptomyces; species Streptomyces sp. NPDC049627. The sequence goes on from NZ_JBITLW010000011.1 coordinate 150,952, forward strand.
GGACTGTCGCCGACGCCCAGCGCGGAGGCGACCTCCGCGGTGACGTCGGCGTCGTGACGGACGCCGGCGAGCGGCACGAGGTGCACGACGCGGTGCTCGGCGTCCCGGGCGACCGCGCTCGCGAGCCGTGTCTTGCCGAGCCCGCCGGGTCCCACGACCGAGGTCACGCGGGAGCTGTGCAGCAGCCGGGTCACGGCGGCGACGTCGGCGTCCCGGCCGAGCAGCGGGTTGGGTTCGTGCGGCACTCCGCGCCGGACGACGGGTGCCTCGCCGCGCAGCAGCTCCTGGTGCAGCTCCTGGAGGGCGGGCCCGGGGTCGGTGCCGAGCTCGTCGCGCAGCCGGCGCCGGTGGGTGTCGTACGTGGCGAGGGCGGCGGCCGGACCGGCGGTGGCCGTCTGGCAGCGCATCAGCTCCAGCAGCAGTTCCTCGTCGCGGGGATACAGGGCGGCCAGTTCGGTGAGCGGGTCCAGGGCCTGCTCACGGCTGCCGAGGCGGGCCAGCGCGAGCGCACGGGAGCGGACCAGCGCACGGTACGTCACGGCCCGCTCGGCGCGCAGCTCGCCGACGGGGTCGCCGAGCGGTGCCGCTTCCCCGGCCGGGGCGCCGTCCCACAGCGCGAGCCCCTCCTCCGCCTCGGCGAGGGCGCCCGCGTGATCCCCCGCACGTGCCTTCTCGGCGCTCGCGGCCGCGAACAGCAGGACGGCAGCGGCGTCGACCTGGTCCTCGCGCAGGGCGAGCCGGTAGCCGGCCGGGGTGCTGGCGATGACCTCGGCTCCGAGCTGCTTGCGGGCCCGCGCCACCAGGATCTGCAGGGCCTTGGCGGGCTTCTCGGGCTGCTCGTCGGGCCACAGCCCGTCGACCAGCCGCCCGGCACCGCACCCGGACCGCAACTCCCCGGCCAGCAGCGCGAGCAGGGCGCGCACCCGGGGCGCGGTGATCTCCTCGCCCTGGTGGGAGACGGACGTCAGCAGCGTCAACTCGATGGTCACCCATGCAGGTTAGTCAGAGCGGGTGGTCAGGTCGGGGGGAAAGATCGGGTGCAACGCTCTCGCAACGTTGCCCGTGCTGTCCTTGCCCCATGTATGAGGAGACCCCGCGCGTCGAACTCACCCCCGCCGCCGCCGACCTGCTGCGCCGCCTGCGCGCGACGCACGGCCCGCTGATGTTCCACCAGTCCGGCGGCTGCTGCGACGGCAGCGCGCCGATGTGCTACCCGGAGGGCGAGTTCCGCACGGGTGACTCGGACGTGCTGCTCGCGGAGCTGGACGTCGAGGGGGTGGCGGAGCCGGTGACGTTCTGGATGTCGCGCAGTCAGTACGAGGCGTGGAGCCACACCCGGCTGATCGTCGACGTCGTCGAGGGCCGGGGCAGCGGCTTCTCGCTGGAGGCACCCGAGGGGGTGCGTTTCCTCACCCGTTCGCGGGTCGTCGGCCGCTAGCAACCCCGCAGGTCATCGCCGTCTGGTGCACTTCCCCCGAGTCCTGGGACATTTGACGAGACCTCAGGGGGGAACTGTGACGCGTCGTCAGAAGCGGTTCGGAGCAGGCAGAGGAGCAGGCAGAGCGGCCCTCACGCTGCTCACGGCACTCGGCGCGCTGGCCGGTGCGGCCCTGGTGGGGGCGGCGCCGGCCGGTGCGGCGCAGGGGGACGTCCGGATCGCGCCGGGCGTGCGGTACCAGGAGTTCGACATCGCGGCACAGAAGGGCCCGGCGCACGCCCACGTGCTCACCGTGGACCTGCGCAATCCGCACGTCCGACTCGATCTGCTGCATCCGGGGGCGGTGGCCGCGCGGTCGACCGTCTCGCGGCTGGCCACCGCGCAGGGTGCCGTCGCGGGCGTGAACGGTGACTTCTTCAACATCAGCGAGACCCAGCATCCGGGCGTCGAGGCCACCGGCGCGAGCGTGGGACCGGCCATCGCCGGCGGCCGGGCGCTGAAGGCCGCGGTGCCCGACGGTCAGCGTTTCGGACCGGCGCTGCCGCCCGGCACCGGCACCGAGGACGTGATCGGCGTGGGCGTCGACCGCCGGGCCCGGATGGACGACCTGAGCCTGGTCGGCTCGGTCCGTACGCCCCAGGGCCGGCTTCCGTTGCGCGGGCTCAACCAGTACGCGCTGCCGGTGGGCTCCGTCGGGGCGTTCACCGCGGCGTGGGGCAGCGCCTCCCGGGTGCGCGCGACGTGCGGCACGGACACGGACCGGGCGGCCCCGTGCAGCACCGACACCTACGAGGTGACGGTCCGCCGAGGCCGGGTGGTGTCGACCGCCGACGTCCCCGGGAGCGGGCCGATCGCCCCGGACACCACCGTGCTCGTGGGCCGGGAGGCGGGCGCGCAGCAGCTGCGGAAGTTCTTCGCGGGCGAGCGAAGCGAGATGGGGGTCCCCCCGGCCGGAGGCTGGGGGAGGGTGAAGGTGCGGCACCGGCTGGTGGCGGCGGCGTCCCGGGTCCCGTACGAGTTCGCCCTCGGCGGCTATCCGGTGCTCGACGACGGGCGGCCGCTGCCCGGGCTGGACGACAGGACCTCGGCGGTGCGAACGGCCGTCGGCATCGCGGACGGCGGCCGGCGCCTGCTGCTGTTCGCCCTGGACGGCGCGCGCGAGTACCGCTCGGGGCTGACCATCGCGGAGGTGGCGTCGGTCATGCGGGAGTTGGGCTCGGTGGACGCCTTCAGTCTGGACGGCGGCGGTTCGTCGACGCTGGTCGCCCGCGCGCCGGAAGCGTCGGAGATCTCCGTACGGAACCACCCGTCCGACGGGCGGGAGCGCCCCGTCCCCAACGGCATCGGAGTCTTCTCGACGCCCTGACGGTCACGGTCGCAGGCTGCTGACGATGTCCGCCGTGGCCGTCAGACCGCTGTTGATGGTCGGCGCCATGCTGGTGCTGGCCAGGTAGAAGCCGAGCAGCAGACATACCAGCGCATGGGTGATCTTCAGCCCGCCGTTGCGTACGAAGATCACCGCCAGGATGAACAGCAGCAGCACCACAGAGATGGAAATGGCCATCGTCAACCTCCTCCGCCACGCCGCCTTGCCCGGTTCACGGCGTTCGGCCGCAAGTGTGGCGTAGCGGAGGGTTGGTCCGGGCGGCTGACCTGTCCGCCGAACGTGTGGTTCTACGCCGGCCGGTGGGCGTCCAGGAATGCCTCCAGGCCCGCCAGGTCGTCGGTGTTCAGGTAGTCCACGCCGGCGGCGAGCAGCTCCGTCCACAGTGCGTCCCGCGCGGGGCCGGCCACGTCCGGGGTGGCCCAGAACCGCACCTGCTGACCGCGCGTGTGAGCCGCCCGGACGATGCCGTGCAGCTTCTGCCGCTCCGCGTCGGGGAAGGGGCCGTCGCCGAGCCAGGTGAAGTTCAGCGTCCAGTTGTCGCTGATCAGCGAGATCAACGAGGCGGGCGCCGCGCTGCCGAGGTCGGCGAGCCGGCCGTCGTAGAAGGCGCGGCGCACGCTCTGCGCCTCCATGGGCGTGCGGGCGGCCCGGTCGCCGGAGATCACGGCGGTGACCGGGCCCGGGAGGACGCGGCCGTGGGCGTAGGTCGTGAACAGGTGCTTGTAGCGGCGGAGGTGGCGGTCGAGTTCGAGGTACGTCGAGGAGCCCTCGGTCTTGATGTCGATGAGCAGTTGGACCGGCTTGCGGTATCCGCGGTACACGGAACCGTGGTTGGCCTTGACGCGGGCGGCGAGCGGGTCCAGGTAGAGGGACTCGAGGGTGCGGGTCGGGTCGAGCTCGGACGCCTCGTGGGCGACGAGCAGTTGGTCGCCGACGAGGAAGATGTCGGCCTCGACGCTGCCGAAGCGGTGGTCGAGCGCGTCGAAGAGGGGACGCGGGTGCTCGTAGTCGTTGTGGGCGTGCGCCCGCCACAACGGGCGCGGGCCGTGCCGGTGTTCGCCCGCGAGCGCGCGGGTGCCGGGCAGGGCGACGGTGCCCGCGAGGGCGGCGCCGAGGGTGGTGAGGGCTCTGCGACGGGTGGTGAGGGCCATGCTCTGCCTCCCTGACAGGGGCGTTCGGGCTTGGGGAACCGCTGTGAGTATGCGATTCCGAAGGACCGAAACAGCAGAGCTGGGCGGCGAGTTGGCCGGACTGCCGCCCTGTGTTCACTTCGTCGGTGCAGGGCACACGGAAAAGCCCGCCCCAGGTCGGGCGGGCTTTCCGTGCGGTTCGCTCAGGTGTATGTCAGGGAGCGCGCAGGTCGACGAGTTCGGCCAGTGCCTCGCGGTGGGCGCCCGCCGTGCCGTAGGCGATCGAGTCGGCCTTGGCCCGCTTCAGGTACAGATGGATCGGGTGCTCCCAGGTCATCCCGATACCGGCGTGCAGTTGCAGCGCCTCCTCGGCGGCGTGCACGGCGACGGGCGCCGCGTAGGCCTGGGCGACGGCCACGGCCACGTCGAGGTCCTCGTCGTCCCTCGCCAGCGCGTCCGCGGCGTTGCGGGCGGCGGCGCGGAGGTTGACGACCTCCAGCCAGAGCTGGGCGAGCCGGTGCTTGAGCGCCTGGAAGCCGCCGACGGGCCGGTTGAACTGCTTGCGCTCCTTCAGGTAGCGCACCGTCTCCGTCAACGCCCAGTCGGCCACGCCGAGTTGCTCGGAGGCGAGCAGCCCGGCCCCGGCGCGCAGGGCCCGTCGTACGGCGGGCTCGGCGTCGCCCAGCCGGCGGCCCGGCGTTCCGTCGAAGGTCACCTTCGCCAGCGGTCGGGTCAGGTCGAAGGGCACCTGCGGCGTGATGGTCACGGCCTCCGCGTCCACGGCGTACAGGGCGCCGTCCTCCGCGGGAACCAGCAGGACGTCCGCCACGGCCGCGTCCGCGATGCCGGTCAGCTCACCCTGCAGAGCGCCGTTCTCGACGCGCACGGACGGGAAGGCGGCGCCCGGGGCGGTGTGCAGCCCGACGGCGAGGGCGCCGATGGTCCGGCCGGAGGCCAGCTCCGCGAGCAGGTCGTCCGCCTCGCAGTCCAGCAGCGCCTCGGTGGCGACGACGGCGCTCGTCAGATACGGCACCGGCGCGACCGCGCGGCCCAGTTCCTCCAGCACCACGGCGGCCTCGCGGTGCGTGGCGCCCTGGCCGCCCCGGTCCTCGGGCACCAGCAGGCCGGCGAGGCCCATGCCGTCGGTCAGCGCCTTCCACGCCGCGCGGTCGTGCGGGGCGTCCGACTCGGTGCGGGCGATCACGCCCGGCGCGTCGCAGTGGTCCGCGAGCAGATCGCGAACGGCGGCGCGGAGGGCCTCTTCCTCCTCGGAGTAGAGCAGATCGGTCATCGGGCCAGGTCCTTCCACGCGACGTCCTTGTCGGTGCGCGGCTCGGACGGCAGGCCCAGGACGCGCTCGGCGACGATGTTCAGCAGGACCTCGCTGGTCCCGCCCTCGATGCTGTTGCCCTTGGCACGGAGATAGCGGTAGCCGGCGTCGCGGCCGGTGAAGTCCACCAGCTCGGGGCGGCGCATGGTCCAGTCGTCGTACAACAGGCCCTCCTCGCCGCGCAGTTCGACGTCCAGGCCGCTGATCTCCTGGTTGAGGCGGGCGAAGGCGAGCTTCATGCCGGCGCCCTCGGGGCCGGGCTGTCCGGCGACGAGCTGCTGGCGCAGGCGTTCGGCGGTGAGACGGGACACCTCGGCGTCGACCCACAGCTTCAGCAGCCGCTGATGCAGGTCGTGGGTGCGCAGCTCCGGGCGTTCGCGCCAGGTCTTCGAGACCGGGCCGATCATGCCGCCCTCGCGGGGCAGCCGCATGCCGCCGATGGCGACGCGCTCGTTGTTCAGCGTGGTCTGCGCGACCTTCCAGCCGTCGCCGATCTCGCCGAGGCGCCGCGAGTCCGGGATGCGGACATCGGTGAGGAAGACCTCGTTGAACTCGGCCTCGCCGGTGATCTGGCGCAGCGGCCGGACCTCGACGCCGGGGTCGGTCATGTCGCAGAGGAAGTACGTGATGCCCGCGTGCTTGGGCACGTTCGGGTCGGTGCGGGCGATGAGGATGGCCCAGCGGGAGTTGTGCGCGCCGGACGTCCACACCTTCTGCCCGTTGACCACCCAGTCCTCGCCCTCACGGACGGCGCGCGTCCCGAGCGCGGCGAGGTCGGAGCCGGCGCCGGGCTCGCTGAACAGCTGGCACCAGACCTCCTCGCCGGTCCACAGGGGCCGCAGATAGCGCTGCTTCTGCTCCTCGGTGCCGTACTTGAGGATCGTCGGGGCGGCCATGCCGAGCCCGATGCCGTTGCGGCGCGAGTCGTTGTCGGGGGCGCCGGCCGCCTCCAGCTCGGCGTCCACGACAGCCTGGAGGGAGCGCGGGGCACCCAGCCCGCCGAGGCCCTCCGGGTAGTGGACCCACGCCAGACCGGCGTCGAAGCGGGCCCGGAGGAATTCCAGGCGGTCGGTCGTGGCCGGCGGATGCGCGGCCAGCAACTCCGCCGTGCGGCGGCGCAGTTCGGCGGCGTCGGTCATGCCGCTCCTCCTTCGGTGAGTCCCGGGAGCACGGCGACACGGCCCGTGGTCACGCCGTCGGCGACGCGCTGCACGGCGGCCGCGGCCCCGCCCAGCGGGACGCGCTCGCTCACCAGCGGCTTGATGGCGCCCCGGGCGGCCAGTTCGGTGAGCTGTTCGTGGCAGTGCTGGATCAGCTTCGGGTTCTTGGTGTTGTACAGGCCCCAGTGCAGGCCGAGGATCGAGTAGTTCTTCACCAGGGCGTGGTTGAGGGCCGGGCTGGGGATCGTGCCGCTCGCGAAGCCGACGACCACGATCCGGCCCTCGAAGGCGACGACCTTGGCGGACTGGGCGTAGGCCTCGCCGCCGACGGGGTCGTAGACGACGTCGGCGCCACGGCCGCCCGTGGCCTCCTTCACGGCGGCGATGACGTCCTCGCTCCGCCGGTCGACGACGACGTCACAGCCCAGTTCCCGGGCGACGGCCGCCTTCTCGGCGCCGCCGACGACACCGATGACGGTGGCGCCGGCGGCCTTCCCGAGCTGCACGGCCGCGCTGCCGACCCCTCCTGCGGCAGCGTGGACGAGCAGGGTCTCCCCGGCCTGAAGACCGGCCCGGCGGTGCAGGCCGAACCAGCCGGTCTGGTAGCCGATGTGCAGGGCGGCGGCCTCGGCGTCGTCCAGCGCCTCGGGGGCGGGCAGGACGGCCGCGGCGTCCGCGACGGCGTACTCGGCGAAACCGCCGTAGGGCAGCGCGGGGTTGGCGAGGACGCGGCGCCCGTCCTCGGTCTCGCCGCAGATCTCCACGCCCGGCGTGAACGGCAGCGGCGGCCTGACCTGGTACTGCCCCCGGCACAGCAGCGCGTCCGGGAAGTTGATGTTCGCGGCACGCACCTTCAGCAGGACCTGGCCGTCACCCGGCGTGGGCGTCTCGACGTCCTCGAGGCGCATCGCCTCACTCGGCTCGCCGTTCTGGTGCACTTGCCATGCCTGCATGCGGGGCCTCCACGGGACTGCTTCGTCTGACCGGGGTCGCTTCGCATACTAAGCGGTCGCTTGCCGATCAGGGAACAGTCCGCCGGGGAACAGTCGCGTCCGTCAGGCTTTCCGGGGACGCGCCCGTACGTGCATCCGCTCCCCCTGGGGCCCGAACAGACTGAGGAACTCCGCCGGCCCCTCCCCCGTCGACCCGAACCAGTGCGGCACCCGCGTGTCGAACTCCGCCGCCTCTCCTGCCGTCATCACCACGTCGTGGTCGCCCAGCACGACGCGCAGCCGCCCGGACAGCACGTACAGCCACTCGTAGCCCTCATGGGTGCGCGGCTCGGGTTCCTCCCTGCGCTGCGGCACCAGCACCTTGAAGGCTTGCAGGCCACCGGGCTGCCGGGTGAGCGGCCAGTAGGTGCGTCCGTGCCGCTCGAGGGGCTTGGCCCTGATCCGCGGGTCGCCCACCGGCGGCGTCCCGACCAACTCGTCCAGCGGCACCTGATGGGCCTGAGCGATCGGCAGCAGCAGCTCCAGGCTGGGCTTGCGCAGCCCGGACTCCAGCCGGGACAGGGTGCTCACGGAGATGCCGGTCGTCTCGGACAGCGCCGCGAGCGTCACCTCCCGCTCCTTCCGGATCCGCCGCAGCCGCGGCCCGACCTCCGCGAGCACGTCATCGGTAGTCATGACTCTCATTGCAGAATCGGCAAAGACGTTTGTCAATCCCGCGCCCTCGGAGTGACCGTGGCGGCATGACCGAGACATACGAAGTGATCGTGATCGGCGGCGGCGCGGCCGGCCTGTCCGCCGCGCTCGTCCTGGGCCGCGCCCGGCGCCGCACCCTGGTCGTCGACGCGGGTGAGCCGCGCAACGCGCCCGCCGCCCATATGCAGGGCTATCTGTCCCGGGACGGCATGCCGCCGGCCGAGTTCCTGGCGATCGGGCGGGAGGAGATCGCGCGGTACGGCGTCGATCTGGTCCGGGACCGGGTGGTGGACGTCGAGCGCGGCGAGGGCTTCGCGGTCGCCCTGGCCGGCGGTCGGCACGTGCACGCACGGCGCCTGGTCATCGCCACCGGCCTCAAGGACGAGCTGCCGGACGTCCCCGGCGTCGCCGAGCGCTTCGGCAAGGACGTGCTGCACTGCCCGTACTGCCACGGCTGGGAGGTGCGGGACCAGGCCTTCGGCGTGCTGGCGACGACCCCGATGAGCGTGCACCAGGCGCTGATGGTGTCCCAGTGGTCGAAGGACGTGACGTTCTTCCTGCACGAGCTCGCGGAGGAGTCGCTGTCGGACGACGACCTGCGCAGGCTCGCGGCGGCCGGGGTGAAGGTCGTGCCCGGTGAGGTGGCCGAGCTGGTGATCGAGGACGACCGGCTCACCGGGGTGCGGCTCGCCGACGGCACGGTGCACGCACGCGAGGTGCTGTTCGTCGCACCGCGCGCGGTTCCGCAGACCGGACTGCTGGAGAAGCTCGGCGCCGAACTCCAGGAGACCCCCATGGGCGCGTACCCGGTGGTCGACCCGACGGGGCTCACGTCCGTACCCGGCGTCTGGGCCGTCGGCAACGCGATGGGCTTCTCGGAGCAGGTCATCAACGCGGCGGCGGGCGGCTACCGGGCAGGGGCCTTCATCAACGGGGAGCTGCTTTTCACCGACCTCGATGCAGCCCCCCAAGGGGCGCGGGGAACTGCGCGACCAGCCACAACGGACTCGCAGACGACAGACGGCCCATCTCGGCACTCACCCAGGGTGTAAACCGGCGGAGCCCGTTGCACCATGGGCTGCATGCTGCTCACCCGGCTGGCCCAGGTGTCCCAGGACGTCGCCGCGACCTCGGCACGGTCCCGGAAGATCGCTCTGCTGGCGGAACTCTTCCGGGACGCCGAAGCGGACGACGTGCCGATCGTCATCCCCTATCTGGCGGGACGCCTCCCGCAGGGGCGGCTCGGCATCGGCTGGAAGGCGCTGAGCCGCCCGGTCGCCCCGGCCACCGAGCCGTCCCTCACCGTCCGCGAGGTGGACGCCCGGCTCACCGGGCTCGGCAAGGTCTCCGGCACCGGCTCCCAGGCCGAACGGGCCCGCATGGTGGGCGAGCTGATGGGCGCGGCCACGCAGGACGAGCAGCGCTTCCTGATCGCGCTGATCACCGGCGAGGTGCGGCAGGGCGCGCTGGACGCCGTGGCGGTGGAGGGCCTGGCCCAGGCGACCGGGGCGCCGCCGGCGGACGTACGCCGGGCGGTGATGCTCGCCGGGTCGCTCCAGACGGTGGCCGGGGCCCTGCTCGCCGACGGCCCCGCCGCCCTCGCCCGCTTCCGGCTGACCGTCGGCCGCCCGGTCCTGCCGATGCTGGCGCACACCGCCTCCTCGGTGACCGAAGCGGTCGACAAGCTCGGCACGTGCGCGGTCGAGGAGAAGCTGGACGGCATCCGCGTACAAGTGCACCGGGACGGCGATGCCGTACGGATCTACACCCGCACGCTCGACGACATCACCGACCGGCTCCCCGAACTGACCGCGACAGCACGGGAGTTGAGGGGTGAGCGGTTCATCCTCGACGGCGAGGTCATCGCCTTCGACGCGGAGGGCCGCCCCCGCTCCTTCCAGGAGACCGCCGGCCGCGTGGGCTCCCGGGTGGACGTGGCGACGGCGGCCGAGGAGGTCCCCGTCTCCCCCGTCTTCTTCGACGCGCTGTCGGTCGACGACCACGACCTGCTCGACCTGCCGTTCACCGAGCGGCACGCGGAACTCGCCCGGCTGGTCCCCGAGCCGATGCGGGTGCGCCGCACGCTCGTGTCCGGCCCGGATGACCTCCCGCAGGCCGAGGACTTCCTCGCCGAGACCCTGAAGCGGGGACATGAGGGCGTCGTCGTGAAGGCCCTCGACGCGCCCTACAGCGCGGGCCGGCGCGGCGCCTCCTGGCTGAAGGTCAAGCCCGTGCACACCCTCGACCTGGTCGTCCTGGCCGCCGAGTGGGGCCACGGCCGCCGCACCGGCAAGCTGTCCAACCTCCACCTGGGCGCCCGCACGGCGGACGGCGGCTTCGCGATGCTCGGCAAGACCTTCAAGGGCATGACCGACGCGATGCTGGCCTGGCAGACCGAGCGCCTGACGGAGCTGGCCGTCGAGGACAGCGGCTGGGTGGTGACCGTACGCCCCGAACTCGTCGTCGAGATCGCCTACGACGGCCTGCAGCGCTCCACCCGCTACCCGGCCGGTGTCACCCTCCGCTTCGCGCGCGTGGTCCGCTACCGCGAGGACAAACGGCCCGAGGAGGCCGACACGGTCGAGACCCTCCTCGCCGCCCACCCGGAGGTGAAGCCGTGACGACCTCCTCCGGCGCGAAGCGCAGCGCAGGCCTGCTCCTGTTCCGCCATACCGATGACAGCCTGGAGGTGTTGCTCGGCCACATGGGCGGCCCGTTCTTCGCCAAGCGCGACGCGGGGGCATGGACGATCCCGAAGGGCGAGTACGCACCCGACGAGCCCGCCTGGGAAGCGGCCCGCCGGGAGTTCCAGGAGGAGCTGGGGCTGCCACCGCCCGACGGGGAGGCCGTACCGCTGGGCGAGGTCAAGCAGTCGGGCGGCAAGATCGTCACGGTCTGGGCGGTCGAGGCCGACCTCGACCCGGCGACGGTCGTCCCCGGGACGTTCGAGATGGAGTGGCCCCCGCGCTCGGGGCGGACGCAGTCGTTCCCCGAGCTGGACCGGGTGCAGTGGCTCGGCCTCGACCGGGCACGGGAGGTGATCGTCAAGGCCCAGGCGGCGTTTCTCGACCGGCTGGCGGAGCACTCGGCCTGAGCAGACGTACACGCGTTGCGGTCGCCGCCGCCGCGCGCGAAGGTCGGAACAACAGTCCGCTCCCAGGAGGTCGGTCATGCCCATCGCAACGGTGAACCCGGCGAACGGCGAGACGCTCAAGACGTACGAGCCCATGGGCGAGGAGGAGATCGAGCGCAGGCTCCAGCTCGCCGAGGCCACGTTCCGCACGTACCGGTCGACCAGCTTCGTCGACCGCGGCCGTCTGCTGCTCCAGGCCGCGACCCTCCTGGAAGAGGACCAGCAGGACATCGCCCGCGTGATGACCACCGAGATGGGCAAGCCCATCAAGCAGGCCCGCGCGGAGGTCGCCAAGTGCGCCAAGGCGATGCGCTGGTACGCCGACCGCGCCGAGGACCTGCTCGCCGACGAGGAGCCGGCCGAGTCCGACGTGAAGGACTCGGGCGCCTCGCGGGTACGGGTGCGCTATCGCCCGCTGGGGCCGATCCTCGCGGTGATGCCGTGGAACTTCCCCCTCTGGCAGGTGGTCCGGTTCGCGGCGCCCGCGCTGATGGCGGGCAACGTGGGCCTGCTCAAGCACGCCTCGAACGTCCCCCGGACCGCCCTCTACCTCGAGGACCTGTTCCACCGGGCGGGCTACCCCGAGGGCTGCTTCCAGACCCTCCTCATCGGCTCCGGACAGGTCGACGACGTCCTGCGCGACGAGCGGGTCAGGGCGGCGACCCTCACCGGCAGCGAGCCCGCGGGCCGGGCGGTCGCCTCCACCGCCGGGGAGATGGTCAAGAAGACGGTGCTGGAACTGGGCGGCAGCGACCCGTACGTCGTCATGCCGTCGGCCGACCTCGACCGGGCCGCACAGGTCGCGGTGACCGCGCGGGTGCAGAACACCGGGCAGTCGTGCATCGCCGCCAAGCGGTTCATCGTGCACACGGACGTCTACGACGCCTTCGCCGAGCGGTTCGTCGAGGGCATGAAGGCGCTGGTGGTCGGCGACCCGATGCAGGAGGAGACGGAGGTCGGCCCGCTGTCGAGCGAGAAGGGGCGGGACGATCTGGAGGAACTCGTCGACGACGCCCGGCGCAGTGGGGCGGAGGTGCTGTGCGGCGGCCACCGGCTCCGCCGGCCCGAACTGCCCGGCTGGTACTACCCGCCGACCGTCCTCGCCGGCATCACCCGTGAGATGCGGATCCACCGCGAGGAGGCGTTCGGACCGGTCGCCACGCTGTACCGGGCCGGCGATCTGGACGAGGCGGTGCTCATCGCCAACGACTCGCCGTTCGGGCTGAGTTCCAACGTGTGGACGCGGGACGAGGCCGAGGTCGACCGGTTCGTCCGGGATCTGGAGGCCGGCAGCGTGTACGTCAACGGGATGACGGCGTCCCACCCGGCTTTCCCGTTCGGCGGCGTGAAGCGGTCCGGGTACGGGCGTGAGCTGTCCGGGCACGGAATCCGCGAGTTCTGCAACATCACCACTGTTTGGCACGGTGCGTGAGCGCTGCGCGACTACGATCCCGGGTGTGAACCGCGAAGTTACTCTGCCGCTGATCGTCGATGACCGCGGGACCCTGCAGGTGGCTGCCGCCGATGTGAGCAAGCTGCTGCGCACGGTGGGTGGTCGGTGGCTGCACCTCGTCGAGGCCGGGGAGGACGGGCTCGACGAGGACACGGTGGCCGCGTTGACCATTGAGCTCGCGAAACTTGCCGATCGCATCGATGTGGCGTGCATTGCGCACAGCAGCGGGACTACGCCGTAGGGGTAGCGGTTCGATGCCGGGTGCGGGTGTGTCTGGGCTGGTCGCGCAGTTCCCCGCGCCCCTTGAGGGCGTTACGGATGCCGACCTCAAGGGGCGCGGGGAACTGCGCGAGCAACCACGGACGACCCGCAGACCGCATCGCGCAGAACCCCCACGGCGCTAACGAATCGGCATCCCCGACAACGTACGGGCGATCACCAGCCGCTGGATCTCGCTCGTCCCCTCGAAGATCGTGTAGATGGCGCTGTCCCGGTGCATCCGCTCCACGGGATACTCCCGGGTGTAGCCGTTGCCCCCGAGGATCTGTATCGCCTGAGCCGTGACCTTCTTCGCCGTCTCGCTCGCGAACAGCTTCGACATCGACCCCTCGGCCGCCGTGAACGGCTTGCCGTTGATCGCCATCCAGGAAGCGCGCCACACCAGAAGCCGCGCCGCATCGACCTGTGTGCGCATGTCGGCCAGTTGGAAGGCCACGCCCTGGTTGTCGATGATCGGCCGCCCGAACTGCTCCCGCGTCTTGGCGTAGTCGAGGGCGACCTCGTACGCGGCACGGGCCGTGCCGACGGCCATCGCACCGACGGCCGGCCGCGAGGCCTCGAACGTGGCCATGGCCGCGTTCTTCACCCGCTCGCCCCCCGCCTTGGCCCGCTCACGGGCCCGCGCCAGCCGCTCGTCCAGCTTCTCCTTGCCGCCCAGCAGGCAGGAGCCCGGCACCCGTACGTTGTCCAGGATGACCTCGGCGGTGTGCGAGGCGCGGATGCCGTGCTTCTTGAACTTCTGGCCCTGGGCCAGGCCCGGCGTGTTCGGCGGGATGATGAAGGACGCGTGTCCCTTGGAGCCCAGGTCCGGGTCGACGACGGCGACGACCACGTGGACGTTGGCGATGCCGCCGTTGGTCGCCCAGGTCTTCGTGCCGTTGATCACCCACTCGTCCTTGGCCTCGTCGTACACGGCACGGGTGCGCATCGAGGCCACGTCGGACCCGGCGTCGGGCTCGGAGGAGCAGAACGCGGCGAGCTTGACGTCGTTGGCGTCGCCGTACATCTGCGGCACCCAGGTGCCGATCTGCTCCTCGGTGCCGTTGGCCAGGACGCCGACGGCGGCGAGGCCGGTGCCGACGATCGACAGGGCGATGCCCGCGTCACCCCAGAAGAGCTCCTCCATCGCCATGGGGATGCCGAGACCGGTCGGGTCGAAGTACTGCTGGGCGTAGAAGTCGAGCGAGTAGATGCCGACCTTCGCGGCCTCCTGGATGACCGGCCAGGGAGTCTCCTCACGCTCGTCCCATTCGGCGGCCGCGGGGCGGATCACATCGGCGGCGAAGCCGTGGAGCCAGTCCCGGACCTCCTTCTGTTCGTCGTTGAGCTCCATGGTGAACTCGGCCATGTCCCCTCCAGCGGCGTACGTGCATGGCTGCGTGCATGCTTGTTACTAGCGGTAACCCTAGTTTGTTACCCGTCGGTAGGTAAAGTCAACCGGCGGTACCCCGTCGGCAGCCCGTTCGATGATTGAGCCAGGTTGAGTGTTAGTTTGCGCAGGCGTCATCGATTCAGCACGGGTGGGGAGAGCTCATGGACACCACACAGCGGACCGATCAGCAGCGGTCCGCCGACCGCCGTCGGCGTGAGCTGCTGGAGGCCGCCGACAGGGTGGTGCTGCGCGACGGCCCACAGGCCTCGATGAACGCGATCGCGGCGGAGGCCGGCATCACCAAGCCGATCCTGTATCGGCACTTCGGCGACAAGGGCGGGCTTTACGCGGCGTTGGCCAAGCGGCACACGGACGCGCTGCTGGATTCACTGAGGGCGGCGTTGGACGCCCCTGCGGATCGGCGCGAGCGGGTCGAGGCCACGTTGGACACGTACCTCGCGGCCATTGAGGCACGGCCTCAGGTGTACCGGTTTCTGATGCATCCGGCGGAGGGTGGGCAGGTCGGGGACCAGGGGTTCGATGTCGGTAAGCATTCCGCGCCGTTGCTTCGCAGGATGGGTGAGGAGCTGGCCACCGTCATCGAGGAGCGGTTGGATCTCGGGCCCGGGAGTCAGCAGCTCGCTCGGGTGTGGGGGCACGGGATAGTCGGGATGATGCACGCGGCCGGGGACTGGTGGCTGGGTGAACGGCCTTGTTCCCGGGCCGAGTTGGTACGTAGTCTGGCCGACCTTTTGTGGGGTCGGCTGGCTGCCGCCGGGGACAAAATGGGAGGTCCGGGGTTCTGACGGGTCGTTTGCCGTCTATCCGGCCGGTGGGGGCTGGTCGCGCAGTTCCCCGCGCCCCTGGGTCGGCCATGTCGGCCTGCGCCACGAGGCTCTCGCCACCTGTCGCATCAAGCGGCGGTGGCGCCGGCCTCTCACGCGGTCCGCGTACACCCTGCCCTCCAAGTGGTCGCACTCGTGCTGGAGGCAGCGGGCGAAGAAGCCGGTCCCGTGTACGGTGATCGGCTCCCCGGTCATCGTGAAACCCTCCACCACCGCGTGGTCGTAGCGCTCCGTCCCCGCCTCCAGGCCCGGCAGGGACAGGCAGCCCTCCGGTCCGCGGATCACCACGCCGTCCGTCTCCACCAACCGGGGGTTCACCACGTGCCCGAGGTGACGCACGTCCTCGTCGTCCGGGCAGTCGTAGACGAACACCCGCAAGGACTCCCCCACCTGGTTCGCCGCGAGGCCCACGCCCTGCGCCGCGTACATCGTCGCGAACAAGTCCTCCACCAGCGTCGCCAATTCGGGGCCGAAGTCGGTGACCTCCTTGCAGGGTGCCTGGAGCACCGGGTCGCCGAGCAGGGTGAGGGGGCGGACGCGCCCGTGCGCGCCCGGAATGGGGCCGTTCCGCATGGCCGCAAGGGTACGGCGATTCGGGAGTGCGAATGGATCTCGATAGGCTGACCACCACCACGTTGCCGTCAGGCAGAGGCGCGGCGCGTACGCAAGGAGGATCGAGAACTGATGGCAGGCAACTCGGACCCGCTCACGCCGCGGGCCAAGCTGGCCGTGACCGCGGGCAAGGCGGTCGCGGCGGCATCGCGCGCCGCTGGGCGCGGCAGCGGTTCGGTGATCGGTGGCCGGGTGGCCCTCAAACTCGACCCCGACCTTCTCGCCAAGCTCGCCCAGAACCTGGACGTCGTCCTGGTCTCGGCGACCAACGGCAAGACCACGACGACCCGGCTGATCGCGGAGGCCCTGCGGGCCGCGGGTCCGGTCGTGTCCAACGCGCTCGGCGCCAACATGCCTGCCGGTATCACCTCCGCGCTGGCCGGTGGGTCCGAAGCCCGGTACGGCGTGATCGAGGTCGACGAGAAGTACCTCGCCGGTGTCGCCCGGGACACCGAGCCCAAGTGCATCGCCCTGCTCAACCTCTCCCGTGACCAGCTGGACCGCGCCGCCGAGACCCGGATGCTCGCCGAGAACTGGCGTGAGGGGCTCGCGGGGTCGAAGGCCGTGATCGTCGCCAACGCCGACGACCCGCTGGTCGTGTGGGCGGCTTCGTCGTCCCCGAATGTGATCTGGGTCGCAGCCGGGCAGATGTGGAAGGACGACGCCTGGTCCTGCCCGTCGTGCGGCGGTGTGATGCAGCGGCCGGGGGACGACTGGTTCTGCGGTGAGTGCGGCTTCCGGCGGCCCACGCCGAGCTGGGCGCTGTCCGGTGACCACGTCCTGGATCCGCACGGGTCCGCCTGGCCGATTCATCTGCAGCTGCCGGGGCGCGCCAACAAGGCCAACGCCGCCTCCTCGGCCGCCGTGGCCGCCGTGTTCGGGGTGCCGCCGCAGGTCGCCCTGGAGCGCATGTACCAGGTGCAGGCCGTCGCCGGACGGTACGACGTCGTGCAGTTCCAGGGGCGGGATCTGCGGCTGCTGCTCGCCAAAAACCCGGCCGGCTGGCTCGAGACGTTCTCCCTGATCGATCCGCCGCCGACCCCGGTGATCCTCTCCGTGAACGCGCGCAGCGCCGACGGCACCGACACCTCCTGGCTGTGGGACGTCGACTACACGCGGCTGACCGGGCACCCGATCTGCGTCATCGGTGACCGCAAGCTCGACCTCGCGGTGCGGCTGGAGGTCGCGGGCCAGCAGTTCCAGGTGTGCGACAACCTCGACCAGGCCGTGCAGCAGTGCCCGCCGGGCCGGATCGAGGTCATCGCCAACTACACCGCGTTCCAGGACCTGCGCCGCCGCGTCGGCAACTGATCACCA
The DNA here is from genome assembly GCF_044465645.1 of Streptomyces sp. NPDC049627. Lineage (NCBI taxonomy): Bacteria > Bacillati > Actinomycetota > Actinomycetes > Kitasatosporales > Streptomycetaceae > Streptomyces > Streptomyces sp. NPDC049627. The sequence goes on from NZ_JBITLW010000011.1 coordinate 168,054, forward strand.
GATTTCAGGGGACTTAAGTGAGCGACAACCAACTGCGGGTCGTCTGGGTCTACCCGGACCTGCTCAGCACCTACGGCGACCAGGGCAACGTCCTCGTCGTCGAGCGCCGGGCCCGGCAGCGCGGCCTCGACGTGGCCCGCCTCGACGTGCGCAGCGACCAGCCGATCCCGACCTCCGGGGACATCTACCTGATCGGCGGCGGCGAGGACCGCCCGCAGCGGCTGGCGGCCGAGCGGCTGCGCCGGGACGGCGGTCTGCACCGGGCCGTCGAGAACGGCGCGATCGTGTTCTCCGTGTGCGCCGGCTACCAGATCCTCGGCCACGAGTTCATCAACGACCTCGGCCAGCGTGAGCCGGGCCTGGGTCTGATCGACGTCGTGTCCGTGCGGGGTGAGGGGGCCCGGTGCGTCGGTGACGTGCTCGCCGACATCGACCCGCGCCTCGGTCTGCCCCCGCTGACCGGCTTCGAGAACCACCAGGGCGTCACCCACCTCGGCCCCACCGCCCGCCCCCTCGCCCAGGTCCGCTTCGGCAACGGCAACGGCACGGGCGACGGCACGGAGGGGGCGTACAACGACACCGTCTTCGGTACGTACATGCACGGCCCGGTGCTGGCGCGGAACCCGCAGATCGCGGACCTGCTGCTGAAGCTGGCGCTCGATGTGAACGCCCTTCCGCCGACCGACGACCGCTGGTACGAGGCGCTGCGCAACGAGCGCATCGCGGCTGCGCAGCAGCCGGCCTGACCTGTTGTCCGAGCCGACCGAAGAAGCCCGTCTGACGGCCCTTCCGCACAGGTGAGCGGGGCCGTCCAGCAGGCGGACGCACGCTTCGGCCCCGCCCCCTGAAGCCGCTAGGGTGGCGGGGATTCGAGCCGGACAACGTGGTCCGGTCCCGGCCCACGTTGAGAAGGTTTTTCGGGCTATGCGCATTGGTGTCCTCACGTCCGGCGGCGACTGCCCCGGCCTGAACGCCGTCATCCGGTCCGTCGTGCACCGCGCCGTCGTCGACCACGGCGACGAGGTCATCGGCTTCCGGGACGGCTGGAAGGGCCTCCTGGAGTGCGACTACCTCAAGCTCGACCTCGACGCGGTGAGCGGCATCCTGGCTCGCGGCGGCACGATTCTCGGTTCCTCCCGGGTCCAGCCCTCCCATCTGCGGGACGGCGTGGAGCGGGCCAAGGGTCATCTCGAGGAGCTCGGCCTCGACGCGATCATCCCGATCGGCGGCGAGGGCACGCTCAAGGCGGCCCGGCTGATGTCCGACAGCGGCCTGCCCGTCGTGGGGGTGCCGAAGACCATCGACAACGACATCGCCGTGACCGACGTCACCTTCGGCTTCGACACGGCCGTGGGGGTGGCGACCGAGGCCCTGGACCGGCTCAAGACCACCGCCGAGTCCCACCAGCGGGTCCTCGTGGTCGAGGTCATGGGGCGCCACACGGGCTGGATCGCGCTGCACTCCGGCATGGCGGCCGGCGCGCACGCCATCGTCGTACCGGAACGGCCCTTCGACATCGAGGAGTTGGCGAAGCGGGTCGGCGAGCGGTTCGAGGCCGGGAAGCGCTTCGCGATCGTCGTGGCGGCCGAGGGGGCCAAGCCACGGCCCGGCTCCATGGAGTTCGACGAGGGCGGCAAGGACATCTACGGGCATGAGCGGTTCGCCGGAATCGCCCGCCAGCTGTCGATCGAGCTGGAGGAGCGGCTGGGGAAGGAAGCGCGGCCGGTCATTCTCGGGCATGTGCAGCGGGGCGGTACGCCGACCGCGTACGACCGGGTGCTGGCGACTCGGTTCGGATGGCACGCGGTGGAGGCCGTGCACCGGGGAGAGTTCGGCCACATGACGGCCCTGCAAGGGACCGACATCGTGATGGTGCCGCTGGCGAAGGCCGTGGAGACGCTGAAGACGGTTCCCGTGGAGCGGTACGAAGAAGCCGAGTGCGTCCTCTAGATCACGTCGTACGGGCCTGAAGAGTCTGCCCCCGGCCGCAGCTGCGGCCGGGGGCAGTTCTAGTCTGTGTGCGGACAGACTTGCACAACCCCCACGAATCAGGAGCCGCCGGAATGGATCACAGCGGGCACGGCATGACCATGGATCTGCCGCCGTTCACGCTGGGGCGCGGACTTCAGTGGTCGGCCGACCCGTTCTTCCTCGTCGCGTGCCTGGTCGCGCTCGCGCTGTACGCGTGGGGCGTCGTGCGGCTGCGGCGGCGTGGGGACTCATGGCCCGTGGGGCGGACCGTCTCCTACGTCGTCGGAGTGCTGTCCGTGATGCTCGTCATGTGCACCGGGCTGAACGACTACGGCATGGTCATGTTCAGCGTGCACATGGTGCAGCACATGGTCATCAGCATGCTGTCGCCGATCTTCATCCTGCTCGGCGCGCCCGTCACCCTGGCCCTGCGGGCACTGCCGCCGGCGGGGCGCGGACGCAAGGGGCCGCGGGAGTGGCTGCTGGCCCTGCTGCACAGCAGGTACATGCGGATCATCACGCATCCGGCGTTCACCATTCCACTGTTCATCGCCAGCCTGTACGCGCTGTATTTCACGCCGCTCTTCGACTTCCTGATGGGCTCCAAGACCGGGCACATCGCGATGATGGTGCACTTCCTCGCCGTGGGTGTGGTGTTCTTCTGGCCGATCATCGGCGTGGACCCCGGCCCGCACCGGCCGGGGTATCTGATGCGGATGCTGGAGCTGTTCGCGGGGATGCCGTTCCACGCCTTCTTCGGTATCGCGTTGATGATGGCGTCGGCGCCGATGGTCGAGACGTTCAAGAACCCGCCCGCCTCGCTCGGCATCGAAGCCCTTGCCGACCAGAACGCGGCCGGCGGTATCGCCTGGGCGTTCAGCGAGATTCCCTCCGTGCTGGTGCTGATCGCGCTGCTGTTCCAGTGGTACCGCTCGGAACAGCGGCAGGCCCGGCGCAAGGACCGCGCCGCCGACCGGGACGGCGACAAGGAACTCGAGGCGTACAACGCCTATTTGGCCTCATTGAACGCACGCGGAAACTGAGGAAACCGAAAGGCTTCGCCTTTCAGTAGCATGAAGCGCGTCGGGGGAACCGCCGGGGGGAGCGGTAATGACGCTACGCGTTTTCGCACACAGGTCCGGAAAATCGGCGATCCGGAGGATCGCCGTCCTGCTGGTCCTCGTTCTGGCGCTCAGTGGATGTGATCGGGACACTCCGTTGTTCATGGTGAAGGCCGTGGCCGCGGGAGTTCCGTCGCTCGCGCCCTTCTTCGACGAGGAGCAAGGACTGGGGCGGGACCAGCAGGTCCGGGCGCAGACGGCGCACGGCGGCCTGCAGCAGGGCGACACCCCTGGTCTGTACGGGGGTTCGAAGCAGCCGACGATCTGTGATGTCGTACGGCTCAAGGCGTTTCTCACCGATCCCGCCCATGAGCGCAAGGCACAGGCGTGGGCAGCCGCGCTCTCGATCAGCACGGCCGAGATTCCGGATTATCTCGATCGCCTCACACCCGTTCTCCTGCGCCACGACACGCTCGTGAAGAATCACGACTACAAGAAGGGAAAGGCCGCCCCCTTCAACGCACTGCTGCAGGTGGGAATCGCGATTCTCGTCGATCCGGAAGGCCTTCCCGCGGTGAAGTGCTCGTGCGGAAATCCACTGCGCCCCTTCCTGGGTGACACGACTCGGATAAAGGTCGAGTTCGACAACCGCAACGAGGAATGGAAGGGATACGAGAAGTCGTCCGTGGTGGCCGTACGTCCCGCCACGCGGACGGTGGAGCGGCTCGCTCTCGTCGACGTAGAAGAACCCGGCCGGGGTATCAACCGGCCCGTGGGCACCACGGGTGAGGACGACACGTCATTCGACACGCGTGAGCAGCACGAGGTGCCCCTCCTCGCCGGGACGACGTTCGGGCAGGCGAGCCGGAAGCTGGCCGACTCGGGGCTGGCCGTCGCCGTCGAGGGTGGAGGGCTGCCGCCGGACGCCTCCCGGGTCACGGCGTCGGATCCGCCGGCCGGGACCGAGCTGCGGTTCGGGGAGTACGTGACGTTGAGTGTGGCCGGGGATACGACGTCCAGCGGGCCTTCCAAGGGGTCCTCCAGCGGGTCCTCCTCCCGCGGGGGATCCACTCCCCCGGCCTCCGGCCCGTCCTCGACTCCGCCGCCCTCGTCCTCCGGCCCCGGCAGCTCCGGGCCTGCCACTCCCGGGCCCACCAGCAAGCCCCCGTCCTCGTCGGCGCCGCCCTCCTCCGCCCCGCCCGCCGGCTCGACGCCGCCTCCGTCGACCAAGGCGCCTACGGCCAGCTCGTCGCCCCCGCCCACAACCAGCGCCCCACCGCAGACCACGAGCGCGCCACCCACCAGCGCCCCGGTCACGAGCAGCGCCCCGCCGCCCAGGACGAGCGCGCCCGCCACGACCGACCCGGCGACCGGTGTGCCCTCCTCGGACGGGCCCACGGCGAGCACGACCGCCTAGCAACCACGCAGCGCCCCCGCAGAACCCGGGAGTCACCGGATGCCTTCAGGATCACCGACGTCGGGAGTGGGCCGGATCATCGCCGGCCGTTATCTGCTGCTGAACCGGCTCGGCAGCGGCGGTATGGGCCATGTCTGGCTCGCCCACGACCAGAGACTCGCCTGTGAGGTCGCGCTGAAGGAGATCGTGTTCCGGGACGCGGCCGAGGCCGACGAGCGTGAGGCCCGGGTGGCCCGTGCCCGCGCGGAGGCCCGGCACGCCGCGGGGCTGCGCGGGCATCCGCACGTGGTGACCGTGCACGACGTACTGGAGCACGAGGGGCTGCCGTGGATCGTCATGGAGTACGTGGCGGGCGCCGTCAACCTCCGGGACCTGGTCGACCGGCGCGGCCCGCTGGCGCCCGCGGAGTGCGCCCGCATCGGGCTGGCCGTGCTCGACGCGCTCACCGCCGGGCACCGGCGGGGCGTCATGCACCGGGACGTGAAACCGGCGAACATCCTGCTGGCGCCGGACCGCACCGGGGCGCCGTACGGCCGGGTGCTGCTCACCGACTACGGCATCTCGGTGCAGCCGGACGCCGGGGAGACGCGGTACACGCTGGCATCGGTCCTCGTGGGCACGTCGGGCTATCTGGCGCCTGAGCGGGTCACGGGCGGGGCGCCGACGCCGGCCACCGATCTGTTCTCGCTGGCCTGCACGCTGTACTACGGCATCGAGGGCCGGGGACCCTTCGATCGCGAGTCGCATCTGGCGGAGCTCACCGCGGTGGTCATGGAGGAGCCCCACCCGGCGGCGCGAGCCGGTGCGCTGGCGCCCGTCCTGCGGGCGTTGCTGGAGAAGGACCCGGCACGGCGGATGTCCGCGGCGCAGGCGGAGGCGGCGCTGTCGAGGATCGTCACGCCGGAGGCCGACGCGTACGCACGCACCCAGACCGACCTCGGGTCACAGCCGCAGTGGGACGGGGCGCCGCCTCCGGGACCCGCGCCCGAAGCGGCGGAGTCCGGCTCGGCGCCCGCCTCCGATCGGCGGGGCGGCGCCGCACAGGGCTTCGCTTCGCCCTCCGGATACTCCCTGCCGGAGCGGCCCCGCGCGCCGCAGGCCTTCGGCCCGGGACCCGGCAGGCATACCCGCACCCGCCCCCGTATCCTCCACGCGGTCCTCGCCGGCCTCCTCGGGCTGGCGCTCGCGGGTTCCGGCGTCTGGTACGCCATGGCCCGGCAGCCGGACACCAGGGGGACGCACCAGCCGTACGGCGCCACGGTCGGTCTCGGCCATCCGCTGAAGGACGGTGACTGTGTGCTCGCCGACTGGCCCGGCGCGGCTCCCTTCCAGGGCACGCCCCGGCTGACGCTGGATCCGAGCTGCGCGGAGAAGGCGCCCGACGGGCAGGTCATGGCCTTCGTCGCCGCCGCGTCCGCCGCCGAGGCGCGCGAGGAGGGGCCGGCGGCGTGCGAGGAGCGGACCGCGGAGCTCCGCGGGAGGCTCGCGGACGTCCGCAGCGTCGCCGTCGTACCGTCCGAGGCGGGGTTCGAGGCGGCCGGGCGGCGCACCGCCTGTCTGGTGCTGGGCGCGCACGGGCCGGTGTACGGGCCCCTGGGCGAGCACCGCAAGTGGGGGGCGGCCTTCGCGGACACGGCGACCATGCAGCGACGGGACTGTCTGGACGTCCGCTCGTCCCGCGACGCCCGCCTGGTGTCCTGCGCCGACCCGCACGACGAGCAGGTGCTCGGGTTCGCCCGTCTGGGTGCCGACGTCACGCCGGCCGAGGCGCGCACCGAGTCGGACACGCTGTGTGCCCGGGAGGTTCCGCCGGGTGACTACGGCTTCGACCCTTCCGTCTACACGGCCGGTTCCTGGACGAGCGAGGGGTCCTGGAAGAACGGCACTCATTTTGTCGTGTGCACCGTACGGAGGCAGAACGGGGGCACCATGGAGGGGGACGAACCATGAGGAGGGTGTTGCGATGCCCGGTTCTAGCGGTTCTACGGACGGTTCTACGAAGGCGATGGGGGTGGTCACCGTCGGCGGGCTCGTCGTGGTGACGGCCTACACGGTGGCGCTCGGGAGCAATGGCTGGCTGTGGTTCGGGTGGGTGGTGCTGGGGCTGATCACGCTGGGGATGGTCGTCAGCCGCAGCACCTGAGCCTCACTCCCGGGTGAGCCGCCCCGCGGAATGCACCCCCGGCTGGTACTTCGGCAGCCGGGCGGTGATCTTCATGCCTGACCCTACGGCGGTCTCGATGATGAGGCCGTAGTCGTCGCCGTAGACCTGACGGAGCCGGTCGTCGACGTTCGACAGGCCGATGCCGCCCGAGGGGCTGACCTCACCGGCGAGGATGCGGCGCAGTAGGACGGGGTCCATTCCGGCGCCGTCGTCCTCGATGACGACGAGGGCCTCGGCGCCGGTGTCCTGGGCGGTGATCTGGATGTGGCACTTGCCGGAGAGCGCGGTCTTGCCCTCCAGGCCGTGCTTGACGGCGTTCTCGACGAGCGGCTGCAGGCACAGGAAGGGCAGGGCCACCGGCAGCACCTCCGGGGCGATCTGGAGGGTGACGGAGAGGCGGTCGCCGAAGCGTGCCCGGACGAGCGCCAAGTAGTGGTCGATGGCGTGGAGTTCGTCGGCGAGGGTGGTGAAGTCGCCGTGCCTGCGGAAGGAGTAGCGGGTGAAGTCGGCGAACTCCAGGAGCAGTTCGCGGGCACGCTCCGGGTCCGTGCGGACGAAGCTGGCGATGACCGCGAGCGAGTTGAAGATGAAGTGCGGGGAGATCTGGGCCCGCAGCGCCTTGATCTCGGCCTCGATCAGACGGGTGCGGGACTGGTCGAGGTCGGCCAGCTCCAGCTGCACGGAGACCCAGCGGGCCACCTCGCCCGCCGCCCGCACGAGCACCGCCGACTCCCGGGGCGCGCAGGCGACGAGGGCGCCGTGGACCCGGTCGTCGACGGTGAGCGGGGCGACGACCGCCCAGCGCACCGGGCAGTCCGGGGTGTCGCAGGTGAGCGGGAACGCCTCGCCGCGGCCCGACTCCAGCGGTCCGGCGAGGCGTTCCATGATCTCCGTACGGTGATGGCCGCCGACGCCGTCCCAGACGAGGACCTGCTTCTGATCGGTCAGGCACAGCGCGTCGGTGCCGAGGAGTGAGCGCAGTCTGCGGGCCGACTTGCGGGCGGTCTCCTCGGTGAGACCGGCGCGCAGCGGGGGCGCGGCGAGGGAAGCGGTGTGCAGGGTCTCGAAGGTGGCGTGCTCGACCGGCGTGCCCAGACCGCCGCGGTTCTCGGGGCGGGCCGTGCGCCGGCCGAGCCAGAATCCGGCGGCGAGCAGCGGAAGGACGGCCACGCACAGGCCCGCGATGAATCCGCTCATGCCGCCACCGCCACCCGAACTCGACGTCCGGCCGCACATCCGCTCACACCGCCGGCGCCGCCCGAGCGACCGGCCGCGCGTCCGCCGAAACCGCCACCTGATCGACCCTCATCGGACCCGCTCACACCACCCCCGCCGCCCAAGCGACCGGCCGCGCATCCCCCGAAACCGCACCCGCCACCTGATCGACCGGCTTCGCGTCCGCTCATGCCTTCGCCTCCGCCCGCAGTTCCTCCGGCAGATGGAACCGTGCCAGGATCGCCGCCGTTCCGGCCGGGACCCGGCCGGGGGTCGCCAGGGACACCAGGATCATGGTGAGGAAGCCCAGTGGCACCGACCAGAGCGCGGGCCAGGCGAGCAGCGCGTGCAGCGCCCCGGCGCCCGGGAAACCGGCCATGGTCGCGGCGACGGCGAGCAGCGCCGAGCCGCCGCCCACCAGCATCCCGGCGGCCGCGCCGGGCGGGGTCAGCCGCCGCCACCAGATGCCGAGGACGAGCAACGGGCAGAAGGACGACGCGGACACGGCGAAGGCGAGGCCCACCGCGTCGGCGACCGGCAGCCCGCCGACCAGGACGCTCGCGGCGAGCGGGACGGCCATGGCGAGGACGGTGCCGAGCCGGAAGTGCCGTACGCCCCGGGACGGGAGGACGTCCTGGGTGAGCACGCCCGCGACGGCCATGGTCAGGCCCGACGCGGTGGACAGGAACGCGGCGAAGGCGCCGCCCGCGACCAGGGCGCCCAGCAGATCGCCGCCCAGGCCGCCGATCATGCGGTCGGGCAGGAGGAGGATGGCGGCGTCCGCGTCACCGGCGAGGGTGAGTTCGGGGGCGTAGAGGCGACCCAGGGCGCCGTAGACGGGTGGCAGGAGGTAGAAGGCGCCGATCAGGCCGAGCACGGCGACGGTGGTGCGGCGGGCGGCGACGCCGTGCGGGCTGGTGTAGAAGCGGACGACGACGTGCGGCAGGCCCATGGTGCCGAGGAAGGTGGCGAGGATCAGCCCGTAGGTGGCGTACAGCGGGCGTTCGCCGCGGTTCTCGGCCTGCGAGGGCGACAGGCCGCCGCCCGCTCGGTGGTCGGGTTCGGGGACCTCGGCGCCCTGCGCGAAGGTCAGACGGGTGCCGCTCTCGATGCGGTGGGTGCCGGCGGGGAGCCGGAGTTCCCGCTCGTCGTGGGTGCGGCCGTCGATCGTGCCGGTCACGGTGACGGTCAGCGGGCGGTCGAGCTTCACGTCGAGGGTGTCGTCGACGCGGACGACGCTGTGCTCGCGGAAGGTGGCCGGTTCGTCGAAGGCGTGGCGGGGGGCGCCGTCGCCCTGCCAGGCGAGGATGAGGAAGAGCGCGGGGACCAGGAGAGCGGTGAGCTTGAGCCAGTACTGGAAGGCCTGCACGAAGGTGATGCTGCGCATGCCTCCGGCGGCGACGATGGCGACCACGACCACCGCGACGATCAGCCCGCCGAGCGAGTCGGGCGCGCCCGTCAGCACGGTCAAGGTGAGCCCGGCGCCCTGGAGTTGGGGCAGCAGATACAGCCAGCCGGTGCCGACGACGAAGGCGCCCGCGAGCCTCCGTACCGCCTGGGAGGAGAGGCGGGCCTCGGCGAAGTCGGGGAGGGTGTAGGCGCCGGAGCGGCGCAGCGGGGCCGCGACGAACAGCAGCAGCACCAGGTATCCGGCGGTGTAGCCGACCGGGTACCAGAGCATGTCCGGGCCCTGCGTCAGGACCAGGCCGGCGATACCGAGGAAGGAGGCGGCAGAGAGGTACTCGCCGCTGATCGCGGCCGCGTTGAGGCGGGGGCCGACGGTGCGGGAGGCGACGTAGAAGTCGGAGGTGGTGCGGGAGATGCGCAGGCCGAAGGCGCCGACGAGGACGGTCGCCAGGACGACGAGGGCGACGGCGGGGACGGCATAGCTGGAGTTCACGGCCGCATCGGTTCTCTCGGGCTCACTCGGTTCACTGGCTCACTCGGTTCTCTGGCTCACTCGGTTCTCTGGGCTCAGCGGTCTTCGACGAGCCGTACGAAGTCCCGTTCGTTGCGCTCGGCGCGGCGCACGAACCAGCGGGCCAGCAGGACCAGCGGCGCGTAGAGGCCGAAGCCGAGGACGGCCCATTCGAGGTGGCGGGCGTCCGGCATCGCGGCGAAGAGCAGGGGCAGGGGGCCGACGAGCAGGCCGAGGACGGCGAAGACGGCGAGGCCGGTGCGCAGTTGGGTGCGCATCAGGGAGCGGACGTAGGTGTGGCCGAGGGTGGTCTGCTCGTCGATCTCGGTGCGGGGGCGGTAGTAGCCGGAGACGCGGCGCACCCGCCGGGGCGGGCCGGTGACGACGACGCGGCGTTCGGTGGGGTTCTGGGGCATCGTCACGGCCTCCTCATGAGCAGGTCCCGCAGCTCGCGCGCATGCCGGCGGCTGACCTGGAGTTCCTCGGATCCGACCATGACGCTGACGGTGCCTGCGTCCAGGCGGAGTTCGCCGATGTGGCGCAGGGCGACGAGATGGCGGCGGTGGATGCGGACGAAGCCGCGGGAGCGCCAGCGCTCCTCAAGGGTGGACAGGGGGATGCGGACGAGGTGGCTGCCCTTGTCGGTGTGCAGGCGGGCGTAGTCGCCCTGGGCCTCGACGTGGGTGATGTCGTCGACGGCGACGAAGCGGGTCACACCGCCGAGCTCGACGGGTATGTGGTCGGGGTCGGGCTCGCTGACGGGGATGCGCGGGGCGGCGGTGTCCCTGAGCTCGGCGGCGCGGCGGACGGCCTCCGCGAGGCGCTCCTTGCGCACGGGCTTGAGGACGTAGTCGACGGCCTTGAGGTCGAAGGCCTGGACGGCGAAGTCCTCGTGGGCGGTGACGAACACGACGAGCGGCGGGTTGGCGAAGCCGGTGAGCAGCCGGGCCAGGTCGAGGCCGTCGAGGCCGGGCATGTTGATGTCGAGGAAGACGACGTCGATCGCCTCGGGGCCGCCCGGCCCCGACTCCAGGGCCCGGTTGATCCGGCGCAGCGCCTCGGTCGCGTCGCCGGCGCCCTCCGCGGTGCCGATGCGCGGATCGGCGTTGAGGAGGTAGAGGAGCTCCTCCAGCGAGGGGCGTTCGTCGTCGACAGCCAGGGCACGCAGCATGAACCCGGAGTGTAGGAGCAATTCGTACGCCTGCACACGTGCCTACATGGGGACGTTCCCGCTGGATACAGTGCCGCCATGCACAGCACGCCCCCGCCGTTCGACGAGCTCGACCGGAAGATCGTCACCGCGCTGATGGCGAACGCCCGGACGAGCTTCGCCGAGATCGGCGCGGCCGTCGGGCTGTCCTCGACGGCGGTCAAGCGGCGCGTGGACCGGCTGCGGGACACGGGCGTGATCACCGGCTTCACGGCCACGGTCAAGCCGTCGGCGCTGGGCTGGCGCACGGAGGCGTACGTCGAGGTGTACTGCGAGGGCGCGGCCCCGCCGCGGCGGCTCGCGGAGGTGGTCCGCAACCATCCGGAGATCACCGCGGCGATGACGGTGACCGGGGGCGCGGACGCGTTGCTGCATGTGCGGGCGCGGGACGTGGAGCACTTCGAGGAGGTGCTGGAGCGGATCCGCGTCGAGCCGTTCATCCGCAAGACGATCAGCGTGATGGTGCTGTCCCATCTGCTCCCGGAGAGTCCGGAGGCGGGCGCGAGCCAGCCGGCGCCGGAGTAAACCTCACGCCGCGCAGCAACACTGCGTAGAGCCGGAAAACTTCGCAGCATTCCTGCGCGGACACGCAATATTTCTTCCTTGTCGCTCGTATTCGGCGCTTCCTACCTTGGTGTCAACCCTCAGTCGACACTCTCAGGAAGCGGAGGAAACCCTCTGTGACCGAAACGCGTGTGCCGCGCCGGCGGCGGTTTCTCGTCTGCGAACCCAGACACTTCGCCGTGCAGTACGCGATCAACCCGTGGATGCGTCCCGACGCCCCCGTCGACGTCGACCTGGCCCGGGCTCAGTGGCAGGCGCTGATCAGCGCGTACCGGGCCCACGGCCACACCGTCGACGCGGTGGAGCCCGCCCCCGGCCTGCCGGACATGGTGTTCGCGGCTAACTCGGCGGTCGTCGTCGACGGCCGTGTCTTCGGCTCCCTCTTCCACGCGCCGGAGCGGCGCCCCGAGTCCACGCACTACGACACCTGGTTCAAGGCGGCGGGCTATGACGTGTACCGCCCCGAGTCCGTGTGCGAGGGCGAGGGCGACCTGGTCTGGACGGGCCGGTACGTCCTGGCCGGCACCGGGTTCCGTACCACCCGCGAGGCGCATCGCGAGGTGCAGGAGTTCTTCGGCCACCCGGTGATCAGCCTGACGCTGGTGGATCCGCGCTTCTACCACCTGGACACGGCGCTGTTCGTCCTCGACGACGACAACATCGCGTACTACCCGGAGGCGTTCTCGCCGGGCAGCCGTGAGGTCCTCGCGCGCCTGTATCCGCAGGCCGTGCTCGCGACCCGCGAGGACGCGCTGGCGTTCGGCCTCAACTCCGTGTCCGACGGCCGCAACGTCTTCATCGCGCCCCAGGCCGAGGCCCTCTCCTCCGCCCTCGCCGACCGCGGCTATGTCCCCGTCCCCGTCGACCTGTCGGAGTTCCGCAAGGCCGGCGGCGGCATCAAGTGCTGCACCCAGGAGATCCGCTGATGACCGCTCCCGTGACCACCCGCTCGTCCGCCGACCTGATCCGCGCCGAGGAGCCGGTCCTCGCGCACAACTACCACCCCCTGCCCGTGGTCGTCGCCCGCGCCGAGGGCACCTGGGTGGAGGACGTGGAGGGCCGCCGCTACCTGGACATGCTGGCCGGATACTCGGCGCTCAACTTCGGCCACCGCCACCCGGCGCTGATCGAGGCGGCGCACCGCCAGCTGGACCTCCTCACCCTGACCTCCCGCGCGTTCCACAACGACCGCCTGGCCGAGTTCGCCGAGCGGCTGGCGGAGCTGACGGGCCTCGACATGGTGCTGCCGATGAACACGGGCGCCGAGGCGGTGGAGAGCGGCATCAAGGTGGCCCGCAAGTGGGCGTACGAGGTGAAGGGCGTCCCGGCCGACCGGGCGACGATCGTGGTCGCCGCGGAGAACTTCCACGGCCGTACGACGACGATCGTGTCGTTCTCCACGGACGAGACGGCGCGGCAGGGCTTCGGGCCCTTCACGCCGGGCTTCCGGATCGTGCCGTACAACGACCTGGCGGCGCTGGAGGCGGCGGTCGACGAGACGACGGCGGCGGTGCTGCTGGAGCCGATCCAGGGCGAGGCGGGCGTCGTCATCCCCGACGACGGCTATCTGACCGGCGTGCGTGAGCTGACCCGCCGCAAGGGCTGCCTGTTCATCGCCGACGAGATCCAGTCGGGCCTCGGCCGCACGGGCCGTACGCTCGCCGTCGAGCACGAGGGCGTCGTCCCGGATGTGCTGCTCCTCGGCAAGGCGCTGGGCGGCGGCATCGTGCCGGTGTCTGCGGTGGTGGCCCGCCGGGACGTGCTCGGGGTGCTGCGGCCGGGCGAGCACGGCTCGACGTTCGGCGGCAACCCGCTGGCCGCCGCGGTCGGCACGGCGGTGGTCGAGCTCCTGGAGACGGGCGAGTTCCAGCGCCGGGCCGCCGAGCTGGGCGTGGTCCTGCGGGGCGGCCTGTCGGCCCTGGTCGGCAAGGGCGTCGTCGGCTTCCGCGCGCGGGGCCTGTGGGCGGGCGTCGACATCGACCCGGCGTTCGGCACGGGCCGCGAGATCGGCGAACGGCTCCTGCGCGAGGGCGTCCTGGTCAAGGACACCCACGGCTCCACGATCCGCCTGGCTCCGCCGCTGACGATCACTGTGGAGGAGTTGCAGGGGGCGCTGGGGGCGCTGGAGAAGGTCCTGACCTGACCCACCCCGGCCCACCCGACCGACGCAGCAGCCCGGCAGCCCGACGCCTGACCTTCGGGGCCGGGCTGCCGGCGTTCCGGCCAAGGCCATGGCTGCCACCCGCCCCCACCCGGCCCCCACGGAGAGGCGGCGTTGACCGGAAGGGTGAAGATGGGGACAAGAGGTGGTAGACCGCTCTCAGCGACAGAGAGGTCGGCCGTGGGCACACACGAGGAGCAGGGCGTTGCCCGGCAGGGGTTCGACGTGGCGGACGCCGCGCCTCTGCTGCTCGACGCCCAGGGTCGGGTGACGGGGTGGACCAGGGACGCGCAGCGGCTGCTGGCGTACGGGGCCTCCGAGGCGGTGGGGAGGCACATCGCCGAGTTGTTGAGCGCGTCGGACGCCGGGCGGGTCCCCGAGCTGATCGAGCGGTGCCGTGCGGAGGGCGGCTGGGCGGGGCTGCTCACGGCTCTGCACCGGGACGGAGCGCCGGTCAGGCTCATGGTGCGGATCACGCCCACGCATGACGGTCAGGGCCCCTCGCACTGGCTCGCGCTGCTGTCGGAGCTCGGTGACGCACACGGCTGGGACATGAGCCGCCACACCCTGGAGCAGATGGTCGCCCGCTCCCCCGTGGGCATAGCCATCGTCGACACGAACCTGCGCTACGTCTGGTCGAACGCCGCCCTCGCCCAGTTCGGCGGCGGCCCCCCGCCCCACCGGCTCGGCATGCGGCTCGCGGACATCCAGCCCGGCCTGGACTCCGAGTCCATCGAGGCCCAGATGCGCCACGTCCTGACGACCGGCGAACCGATCGTCGGCTACGAGCACGTCGGTCACGCACGCTCCGCCCCGCTGCGCGAGACCGCGCACATGATGTCGTTCACCCGGCTCGACGACGGCCACGGCCACCCCACCGGCGTGTACTACACCGTCGAGGACATCTCCGACCGGCACCGCGCCCGGCAGCGCCTGGCCCTGCTCGACCGGGCCGGCGAGCGCATCGGCCGCACGCTCGACATCACGCGCACCGCCCAGGAGCTGGCGGACGTGGCCGTACCGGGACTCGCCGACCTCGTCACCGTGGACCTGCTGGAGTCGGTGCTGCGGGGCGGCGAGCCCGCGGCCGGGCCGCTGAGCGACACGGATCCGGTGCCGCTGCGCCGGGCGGGGTACGGGTCGGTCAACGGAAGCGTGCCGGTGACCGTCGTCGACATCGGCGCGGTGGTCACCTATCCGGCGCAGTCGCCTCCGATCCGCTGTCTGAGGACGGGCAAGTCCTGGCGCGAGGAGAAGCTCGATCCGCTCGGCGAGGCATGGGCCCAGCACTCCCGCGGCGGCCGGGCCGCCATCTTCCTGGAACTGGGCCTGCACAGCGTGATGATCGTGCCGATCCGCGCCCGGGGCGTCACCCTGGGCGTCACCACCTTCTTCCGCACCCACCGCCAGGAGGCCTTCGAGGAGGACGACCTCAACCTGGCCGAGGACCTCGTCTCCCGCGCCGCCGTCTGTGTCGACAACGCCCGGCGCTACACCCGCGAGCGCGACGCGGCGCTGGTCCTGCAGCGCAGCCTGCTGCCGCACCGGCTGCCCGAGCAGGACGCGGTGGAGGTGTCCGCCTGCTACCGGCCGGCCGACGAGCTGACCGGCCTCGGCGGCGACTGGTACGACGTCATACCGCTGTCGGGCGCCCGCGTCGCCCTCGTGGTGGGCGAGGTGCCCGGGCACGGCATCGACGCCGCCGCGGCGATGGGGCGGCTGCGGACCGCCGTACGGACGCTCGCCGCGCTGGACCTGCCGCCCGAGGAGGTGCTGGCCCATCTCGACGACCTGGTCGCGCGGTCGGCCCGGGAGGAGGGCGTGGAGCCGGGCGGGGAGGACGACGGCAGCGCGCAGGGCGTGGGGTCCGGGTGCGTGTACGTGGTCTACGACCCGGTCGACGGGGCGTGCACCATGGCGGCCGCGGGCCATCCGGCGCCCGCGGTCGTCATGCCCGACGGCTCGGTCGCCTTCGTCGACCTCCCGCAGGGCCCGCCGCTCGGCGTGGGCGGTCCGCCCTTCGAGTCGGTGGAGCTGGCCCTGGCGGCGGGCAGCACGCTCGCCCTGCACACCGACGGGCTGCTGGCCGGCGGGGACGACTGGGCCGTGGACGCCGACCGCGGCCGGCTGCGGCTGGCCCTGGAGCGGCACGCGGACTCGCTCGACCTGCGCTGCCGGACGGTGGTCGACGCCCTGGTCCCGGACCGCCCGCACGACGACGTGGCCCTGTTGATGGCCCGGACCCGGCTGCTCGGCGCCGAACAGGTCGCCGACTGGGACCTGCCCGTCGACCCGGCCGCCGTCGCCGACGCCCGCAAGACGGCCGCCCGGCAGCTGGCGGAGTGGGGGCTCGACGAGCTGGCGTTCACGACGGAACTGGTGGTCAGCGAGCTGGTCACCAACGCCATCCGGTACGCGGCCGGACCCATCCGGCTGCGCCTGATCAGGGAGCGCGCCCTGTTCTGCGAGGTGTACGACGGCGGTGCCACCGCCCCGCACCTGCGTCATCCGCGCACCACGGACGAGGGCGGGCGCGGGCTGCTGCTGGTCTCCCAGTTCACCCAGCAGTGGGGCACCCGCTTCGTCCCCGAAGGGAAGATCATCTGGGCCGAGCAGTCCCTGACGGATCCGCCGCCCTGACCTGCCGGACCGGCACACATGCAGCACATCGACACGTACGCCATACGGCGTGGGACACCGGCCAGGTCCCGGTGGTGAGGCGGTAGCCATGAAAGAGACGGCGATCGACTACGAGGCGGTGTTCCAGGCCCTGCCCGGAATGGTGGCGCTGCTCACCCCGGAGCTGGTCTACGCCGACGCCAACGAGGACTTCCAGCAGCTGTCCGGGCGCACCCGGGAACAGCTGGTGGGCCGGTACATCTTCGACGTCTTCCCCGAGAACCCCAACGACCCGACGGCAACCGGAATGCGCGACGTCCGGGCGTCGATGCTGCGCGTGGTGGCCGGCGGGGAGCGCGACGCCATGGCGCTGCAGCGCTACGACGTCGAGGACCCGCTGCGCCCCGGCCACTGGGAGGAGCGCTACTGGAGCCCCATCAACGCGCCCGTGCGCGGCCCGGACGGGAAGGTGCAGTTCGTTCTGCACCGGGTGGAGGAGGTCACCGAACTCATCCATCTGCGCGGCGGCGCCGGCAGTGACAGCCGGGCCCGGGTGCTGGAGGCGGAGCTGTACACACGCGCCCGCGAGCTGCAGGAGCTCAACGACAGACTGCGGCAGGCCCACGCCCGTGAGCGCGAGGTGGCCCTGGCGCTGCAGGAGGCGATGCTGCCCGCCCGGCGGCAGGTGGGCAACCACCGGGCGGCGGTGCGCTACCGGCCCGCGGTCGGCGCGCTGAACGTGTGCGGTGACTGGTACGACCTGGTCGACCTGGTGGGCGGCAACCGCATCGCCGTGTCCGTGGGCGACGTGGTCGGTCACGGCCTCCCGGCGGCCGGCGTCATGGGCCAGCTGCGCAGCGCGCTCACCGCCACCTCCCGGGTCGCCGACGGCCCGGCGCAGGCGCTCGACGTGCTGGGGCGGTACGCCCATGTGGTCGACGGCGCCGAATCGGCCACGGCGGCCACCACGTTCATCGACTTCGACGCCCACGCCATCACCTACAGCAGCGCGGGCCATCCGCCGCCGGTGCTGGTGCACGCCGACGGCCGCGTGGAGTTCCTCGACCGGGCCACCGACACACCGCTGGACGCGCGGCCCGACCCGGTCCCCAGACCGCAGGCCGTCACCACGTACACCGACGGCGCCACGCTCGTGCTGTACACGGACGGCCTGATCGAACGCCGCCGGGAGGACATCGACACCGGCCTGACCCGGCTCGCGGACGCCCTCGTCCGCCATCGCCGGGCCGACCCCGAGACCCTCGCCGACGCCGTCCTGCTGGAGCTGCTGCCGCCGGGAGGCGCGACCGACGACACGGCGCTGATCATCGTGCGGCTGTGATGGGAAAGCAGACGCGGCGGATCCCCGCAAGGGCGGGCCACCTGCCACCCAGCGATCGCGATCACGCCAAACCACGCCATCGGGTTGCCGCGCACCGATCCCTGACACCAGGCTGGTCCGGCGGTCCTCCCCTCCCGCAAGTGACGCCGTCCACCAGGTTCCTGACATCCGGTCAGGAGCATCACGATGGGTCGGCATCCGTCCGACCCGCCCCGGTTCCGGCCCGACACCCCTGCGCCTACACTGGCAGCCCCACGGCACGCTGGTTGACCTGCCAGAACACGGCGGCCCGAGCTGATAGCCCGAGTGAGGAGCGCCCCCTTTGTTCTACTACCTCCTGAAATACGTGTTGTTGGGACCTCTCCTGAGACTGTTCTTCCGGCCTCGCATAGAAGGCCTTGAGCACATACCGGCCACGGGCGCGGCCATCGTCGCCGGCAACCACCTGTCGTTCTCGGACCACTTCCTGATGCCGGCGATGCTCAAGCGGCGCATCACCTTCCTCGCGAAGAAGGAGTACTTCACCGGCCCGGGCATCAAGGGACGCCTGACCGCGGCCTTCTTCCGCAGCGCCGGGCAGATCCCGGTCGACCGCACCGGCAAGGAGGCGGGCCAGGCCGCGATCCGCGAGGGCCTCGGCGTCCTGCGCAAGGGCGAGCTCCTCGGCATCTATCCGGAGGGGACCCGCTCGCACGACGGCCGCCTCTACAAGGGCAAGGTCGGCGTCGCGGTGATGGCCCTCAAGGCCCAGGTCCCGGTCATTCCCTGCGCGATGATCGGCACGTTCGAGGCACAGCCGCCCGGCAAGGTCATCCCGAACATCCACCCGGTGACCATCCGCTTCGGCAAGCCCCTCGACTTCTCCCGCTACGCCGGCATGGAGAACGAGAAGGCGATCCTGCGCGCGGTGACCGACGAGATCATGTACGCGATCCTGTCGCTGTCCGAGCAGGAGTACGTCGACCAGTACGCGGCCGTCGCCAAGGCCGAGGAGGCCGAGGCCAAGGCGGAGAAGGAACGCAAGTTCCCGCGCATGCCCATCAGTTGACGCGCCGAAGAGCGGCCGACGGGGACGGCGGCGGCGCTCAGCCGCCGAGGGAGTCGAGCGCCTCGTCGAGCACCCTGCGCAGCCGCAGCCCGTCCGCCGCCACGGCACTCACCAGGGCGGCGGGCCCGGCGAGAGGCATGACAGCGGCGTCCTCCCCCAGCACCCGGGCCGTCACAGGGGTGTGCGCGAACTCCGGCCGGACGACGACGAGTTGCCCGGCAGCGCGATACCCGCCGAGTCCGGCGGGCCCGTCCCAGCCTCCCGGTGCACCGGGCCCGCAGCACAGCTCCTGATCGAGCACCACCCGACCCGCGACAGCCACGCGGATCCGGCTGCTCAGCCGCCCGGGCTCCTCCCCCACCCGCCCGAGCACCTGCTCCTCGCGCAGCACGAGCCGCCCCGTCGCGCCGACGTCGACGCGGGTCGTGACGTACAGATCACTGCCCCGGGCGCAGATCAACTGCTCGGGCAGCCAGTGCAGTTCACCCCCGTCGGCGACGCAGAGGCGTACGTCGTAACGGGCCTCGCCCTTGCTCTGCCCCGGCAGCGCGATGGTGGCCGCGGCCGACCCGACCCGCAGCCGGGCGCCGGCCTCCACGTCGGCCTCGACGCCGAAGCGGTCACCCCCGAGCGGCCCGCTCATCGCACCGACGAGCACGACCCGCGCCTCGGCACCGCTCCCCCGGGTCCGCCGGAGCGCGAGCGGCCCGTCACCCTCCAGCACCGGCAGCGACGTACCGCCCCGCCCGTCGTCCCGGGCGACGATCCGCGCAACGGCCCGCACTCCACCGGCCACGGTCATGCCGTCCACGCCGCGAGCTGCGCCCGCACCCAAGCGGCGACGTCCCGCACGCCGGTCCCGCCCCTCAGCGACTGGAAGACGACGGGCAGTTCCGCCCGCTGTGCCTTGGCGTCCGCCGCCATCCGCTCCAGGTCGGAGCCGACGTACGGTGCGAGGTCGGTCTTGTTGACGACCAGCAGATCGGCGGTGGTCACACCGGGACCGCCCTTGCGCGGAATGTCGTCGCCGCCGGCCACGTCGATCACGAAGATCTGCGCGTCGACGAGCCCCTTGGAGAAGGTGGCGGTGAGATTGTCCCCACCGGACTCGACGAGGATCAGATCGAGAGGCCCGACCTCGTCCTCCAGATCCTCGACGGCTTCGAGGTTGGCGGAGATGTCGTCCCGGATCGCGGTGTGCGGACACGCCCCCGTCTCCACCGCCGTGATCCGCTCGGGCGGCAGCACGGCCTCCCGCAGCAGGAACTCGGCGTCCTCCCGCGTATAGATGTCGTTCGTGACGACGGCAAGCGACAGTTCGTCACGCAGCGCCCGGCAGAGCGCGGCAACGGTGGCCGTCTTACCGGACCCGACGGGCCCTCCGAGCCCGATCCGCAGGGCCCGGCGCGATCCGTCGGGCCGGTGGGCGTCGGCGCTGACGGCGGAGGGACCGTCGTGGGAGTGGTCGAGGTGCATGGGACGGCTCCGTTCATGAGTGGGTCGGCGTTTTCAGCCCGTCCGGCGTTTGAGGACGAGGCCCTTTCGGGGCCGACGGGGGTCCAGGGGGCGGAGCCCCCTGGCGGGGTCGAAGGGGCGGAGCCCCTTCAGGATGGGACGGGCAGGGGCGGCGGGGGCGACCTCCTACGACGCGAACAACCGAACAGGCCAAGCGGCATGCGACTCCGCCCCGATCTCCAGCAGCACCCCCGAAGCCGCCGGCAGCGCGTCGACCCCGTCGTCGACCACCCGCCGAGCCGCCTCCACCGCCCGATCCGCGACCCGGTCCATCTCCGGCGCCAACCGCGCCAGCACACCCGTGGCGTCGAAGGGATCAAGACTCAGCAACCGCACCGTCGCACTCGCCGCCCCGCTCACACTCTCGTACGCCGCACAGTACGCCGCGTCGACCGCCCCCAGCCCGGCCGCCCGAGCCGCCAGCCCGAGCACCACCGGCTGATGCGCCCCCTTCGGGAACTCCCGCGCCACGGCGTCGAGCTCCCCGGACGGCCAGGTCGCCCGAGCCGCCCTCATCAGCTGACGCCCGAGCTTGCGCGCAGCCGTGCGCAACGCGGGCGACGGAGTACGGGCATCCGCTGCCCGGTCCAGTGCGACCGTGTCGACCCCGAGCGCGGCCGCAGCGGCGAGCGAGGCCGCGACCAGCCCCGCCGTGTGCAGCCGCCCCCGGCAGAAGTCCTCCAGACTCGCGGCCCCCGTGATCCGCCCGGCCTTGACGGCCGCCTCCGCCCCGCCGGAGTGCGCATGCCCCCCGGCGGGAAAGCGGCCGTCGGCCAGAACGAGCAGTGCTGCCCGGGACATCACGAACCACCCACGGTCATCACGACCACGCACCCACGAACATCACCACTCGCCCCTCAGAACAGGAAGTACCGCTGGGCCATGGGCAGTTCGGCGGCAGGCGTGGCCTCCACCAGCTCCCCGCCGATGTGCACGGCGAAGCTGTCGGGATCGACCCGCACCTCGGGCCGCGCGTCGTTCTCCCGCATGTCCGCCTTGGTGACCCCTCGCGTCGACTCGATCGCCACGAACCGCTTCCCGAGCTGGAGCCGCTCCGGCAGCCCGTCCTCGACGGCGAGCGGCGCCACGAAGTTGACGGAGTTCGAGGCGGGCGCGCGCCCGATCGCGCCGAACATCGGCCGGGGCAGGATCGGCTGCGGCGTCGGGATGGACGCGTTGGCGTCGCCCATCTGCGCGTACGCGATCTGCCCGCCCTTGATGACCAGGTGCGGCTTGACGCCGAAGAACGCCGGTTCCCACAGCACGAGGTCGGCGAGCTTGCCGGTCTCCACGGAGCCGATCTCCCGGCCAAGGCCCTGCGCGAGCGCGGGGTTGATCGTGTACTTGGCCACGTACCGCCGTACGCGCAGGTTGTCGGCCCGCCCGTCCCCCGGCAGCGCACCGCGCCGCCCCTTCATCACATGGGCGGTCTGCCAGGTCCGCATGATGACCTCGCCCACCCGGCCCATGGCCTGCGAGTCCGACGAGATGATCGAGATCGCGCCCAGGTCGTGCAGGATGTCCTCCGCCCCGATGGTCGACGGCCGGATCCGTGACTCGGCGAAGGCGAGGTCCTCGGGCACCGCCGCGTTCAGGTGGTGGCACACCATCAGCATGTCGAGGTGCTCCTCGGCGGTGTTCACAGTGAACGGCCGCGTCGGATTCGTCGAACTCGGCAGCACGTGCGACTCGGAGACCACGGTCATGATGTCCGGCGCATGCCCGCCACCCGCACCCTCGGTGTGGTACGCGTGGATGCCGCGCCCGGCGATCGCGGCGAGCGTGTCACCGACGAACCCGGCCTCATTCAGCGTGTCCGTGTGGATGGCGATCTGGATGCCGGTCTGGTCGGCGACGGTCAGCGAGGCGTCGATGACGGCGGGGGTGGAGCCCCAGTCCTCGTGCAGCTTCAACCCCAGGGCCCCGCCCCGGATCTGGGACAGCATCGCCTCGTGCGAGACGGTGTTGCCCTTGCCCAGCAGACCGAAGTTGACGGGGTAGTGCTCCATCGCCTCCAGCATCCGGGCCAGATGCCAGGGCCCGGGCGTCACGGTCGTCGCCTTCGAGCCTTCCGCCGGTCCGGTGCCGCCGCCGATCAGCGTCGTGATCCCCGACGACAGCGCCTCGTCGGCGATCTGCGGGCAGATGAAGTGGACGTGCGCGTCGATGGCCCCGGCGGTGAGGATCCGCCCGTTGCCCGCGATGACCTCGGTCTCCGGCCCGATGACCAGATCCGGGTGCACGCCGTCCATGGTGTCCGGGTTGCCCGCCTTGCCGATGCCGGTGATCCGGCCGTCGCGGATGCCGACGTCGGCCTTGACGATGCCCCAGTGGTCGATGATCACGACACCCGTGATGACCGTGTCCGGCGTGCCGTCTGCGCGCGTAGCACGCGACTGGCCCATGGACTCCCGGATGACCTTGCCGCCGCCGAACACGGCCTCGTCACCGGCGAGCCCGGGCCCGCCGGAACGGTCCTCCTCGATCTCGACCAGCAGATCGGTGTCGGCGAGCCGGATGCGGTCTCCGGTGGTCGGGCCGAACAGGTCGGCGTACGCGGCGCGGGAGATCTCAGGCATCGAGGGCACCTCCGGTCTCCCCGCGCAGCCCGGGCACTATGCGGGCGCCGGTGAGGGGGACGAGTTCGACGTCGACGGGGATCCCGGGCTCGAAGCGCACGGCCGTGCCGGCGGCGATGTTGAGCCGCTTGCCGCGGGCGGCGGCGCGGTCGAAGTCCAGACCGGGGTTGGCCTCGGCGAAGTGGTAGTGGGAGCCGACCTGGACGGGCCGGTCGGCGGCGTTGAGGACGGTCAGCCGGGTGACCTCACGACCTTCGTTGTAGGCAATCGGGCCGTCGGCGAAGAGGATCTCTCCGGGAATCATCGAGGCCCCCCTCAGACGATCGGGTCGTGGACGGTGACGAGCTTGGTGCCGTCCGGGAAGGTCGCCTCGACCTGGACGTCGTGGATCATCTCGGGGATGCCTTCCATGACGTCGTCCCGGGTGAGCAGCTTGCGTCCGGAGGACATGAGCTCGGCGACCGTACGGCCGTCCCGGGCGCCCTCGAGGATGTGCGAGGTGATGAGGGCGACCGCCTCCGGGTGGTTCAGCTTGAGCCCGCGGGCCCTGCGCTTCTCGGCCACGTCGGCCGCCACGTGGATGAGCAGCCTCTCTTGCTCGTGCGGGGTCAGTTGCACGTCCCACCTCACAGTCCTCGCCCGGACCGTGCGGGGTCCGGTTGCCGCGGCCACGGGGCAAAATCCCTGGTGGCGTTGATCGGCAGGCTAGTTGGGCGGAGTTTCAAGCAAGTTAACCGACCTGTGATCCATCAGCTCGTGACCGGCTCGTCCCGCATGCTCATCAGGGCTCGCAGTCCGTCCCGCAGGATCTCGACCGGAGCGGGCTCGAAGAGGGACTGCTGCGCGAGGAAGCCCAGCACGGCGGAGATCATCGTGCGGGCCACATGGTCGGGCTCCACATCGGTGCGCATCATCCCGGCACCCTGGTAGCCCTCGACGATCTTCGACCAGGCCGCGCGGACCGAGCCGTAGCCCTCCCGCAGGACGGCCGCCAGCTGGTCGTTGCGCAGCGTCTCCGCCCACACCTGGACGATGAGCCGCGGAAACGCGGGCCGCCCGTCGACGACCAGGGACTCACGCGCGGCGAGCGTCTTGCCGAGAACGGCGGCGACGAGTTCGTCCGGCGGCGGGGGCGGGCTCTGCCGGGCCGCCTCCTCGAAGGCCGCGCGGACCGATCCGAGCACCTCGGCGACGATCGCGCCGATCAGCTCCTCCTTGCCCTTGAAGTAGCGGTACACCGCCCCCGCCGAGAGGTCGACCTCCTTCAGTACGTCCTGCATGGACGTGGCGTGGAAGCCGTTGCGGGCGAAGCAGATCGCGGCGCCGTCGAGGATCTGCCGGCGGCGGGCGTCGAGGTGTTCCTGGGATACGCGGGCCATGGCCACAAAGTAAAACGAACATTCCTTCTTGACAAGGAGATGCATCCGCAGGACGGTGGGGGCACAAGTAAAACGAACGATCCTTCTTTTTACCCGAGCGCACACCTCAGGGAGTCCCCATGTCCACCCGCCGCCTGATCGCGGTCGTCGTCCTCGCCCCCGCCCTGGCCGCCCTCGCCCTGTGGGCCTTCGCCTGGCCGGCCGCCCGCACGGCCCCGCGCGACCTGCCGCTCGGCGTGGCCGGACCGACGGCCGCCACCGCCCGGGTGGAGAAGCAACTGGCTGCGCACGAGGGCGCCTTCGAGATCCACCGCTACGCCGACGAGGCCGCCGCCCGGGACGCCATCGAGGACCGGACCGTATACGGGGCGGTCGTCGTCACGCCGCAGGGCCCGGAGCTGTTGACCGCGTCGGCGGCGAGCCCGGTGGTGGCGCAGCTGCTGCAGCAGGCGGTGACCCAGCAGGCCGCCGCCGAGGGCGCCGCAGCGAGGACGGTCGACGTAGTGCCCGCGCCCGAGACGGACCCGCGCGGCGCGGCCCTCAACGCGAGCGTCCTGCCGCTCGCCCTGGCCGGCATCGCGGCCGGCGCGGCGGTGACCCTGCTCGGACTGCGCGGACTGCGCGCCGCATGCGCCCTGGTCGGCGCCGCCGCCCTGATCGGGGTGATCGCGGCCGCGCTCGCGGACAGCTGGCTGGAGGTCCTCACCGGCACCTGGTGGACGGAGGCCGGGGTGTTCGCCCTGTCGACGCTGGCCGTGAGCGCTGCCGTCGCGGGGCTGGCCGCCCTCATCGGCGCCGCCGGAGTCGGGATCATGGCGGGCGTGGTGATGCTGCTGGGCAACCCCTTCTCGGGGGCGCCCTCGGCACCGCAGATGCTGCCCGAGCCGGCCGGCGTGATCGGCCAGTGGCTGCCGCCGGGCGCGGGCACGACCCTGCTGCGTTCGGTGTCCTTCTTCGACGGCGCGGCGGCGACCGGCCCCGCCCTGACGCTCACCTGGTGGGCGGCGCTGGGCCTGGGCGCCGTACTGCTCGGCAGTGCGCTCCGCTCCCGCACCAGGGCCACCGAGCCCGCGACCACCAGGGAACTCGCCCCCGTCGGCTGACCGAGCCCGCCGGTCGCACAGAACCGACCGTGCACCCCCGCTGTAGCGGACGGGGGTGCACGGTCTCGTGGTTTCCAGGCGAAGGACACCGCGGCCGGGCGTCAGCGCCGGGCGTCCATGCCGGGTGTCTATGAAGGGGCGGTCCCCCGGTGCTCCGCCGCGATGCCGAAGCGGTGTCGTTCGCGCGGGGCGGAACCGACCTCGCGGACGCTGGAGACCGCGCTGATCACCGGCTCCTCGACGGGTCCGTCGAGGGCGTCGAGTCGCTCCAGGTCAGCTGCGGAGACAAGGGCGACGAGGGGCTTTCCGTGCCGCGTCACGACGACGCGCTCACCGCCGTACACCACGCGGTTGATGAGGTCGGCGAGCTCAGCCCTGGCTTGCGTCACCGGAATCTCGTAGGCCATGCTCCCTACATTACGTCATGTACGTCCTGTACATTTTTTACAGGCACCCCGCCAAGGAGCGTGAGCCATGACCCGACCGTCCGCCCGCTACGTCCTGCCCGAGTTCACCGAGCGCACGAGTTCGGGCACCAAGACGCAGGACCCGTACTCGAAGCTGCTGGAGGAGCGGATCGTCTTCCTCGGCACCCAGGTCGACGAGACCTCGGCGAACGACGTGATGGCGCAGTTCATGTATCTGGAGCACAAGGAACCCGACCGGGACATCTCGCTGTACATCAACTCGCCCGGCGGCTCGTTCAGCGCCATGACGGCGATCTACGACACGATGCAGTACGTCACCTGCGACGTGGAGACGATCTGCCTGGGCCAGGCCGGCTCGGCGGCCGCGGTGCTGCTCGCGGGGGGCACGTCGGGGAAGCGGTTCGCACTGCCGGGGGCACGCATGGTGATCCACCAGCCGGGGCTGCCCGAGCCGGTGGAGGGACAGGCGAGCGATCTCGCCATCCAGGCCGACGAACTGACGCGCATTCGGGCCCGCATGGAGGAAATGCTCGCCCGTCACACCGGACGCAGCCGCGAACAGGTGACCGAGGACATCGAGCGGGACAAGATTCTGAACGCGCAAGAGGCGGTGGAGTACGGCCTGGTGGACCGGATCATCCCCAGTCGCAAGGCCACCCTCGCACCGCCCACGGGGCGGTGACCGGCCGGTGCTCCCACCCGAGTTGCCGCCCCTGCCCGCACTGACCCGCGCGGAGGGGGAGTTGATCGACCGTTACCTCGATGTGGTCGACCTGCTGGGCCGGATCAACCCGGCGCAGCACGGCGACACCTACCGCGGACTGCGCGCCGCCCAGGCGCTCGTCGCCAGGGCGGCCGAGCTCCGGGACGCGCTGGCGCTGATGCACCAGCGCGGTGAGACGGAGCTGCACGCGCCCACGCTGGCGCGCGCGTTGCGCGTGCTGGACGGGGAGCGCCGCACGGCTCGCGTCACACTGCCGCCGCTCTCCGACAGTTGACGACGTATACAGCACGGCCACCGGACGCCTCGGCCTCCTGACGAGGCGTCCGAAGCGGGGCTGAAACGGACCAAACGACGTACCCCCTTTCGGCGTAGTCACTTCTCCTTTTGTATGCCTGTCAGAGTTGCGCAACAGGCATGACGTCAAGGCGGAATCAGACGTTCCGTCCCTGGTCCGGGGCTCATCGGACCTCCGGACACCCCCACGAAAGCGCTGCTGCCCACCCGAACGGGTGAGTGGTGAGTAACAACACAAATCCCCGGTTCCGTTGGGTATTTCGCTCATCCGTGCGTCAAGATCCCTGTCTGACGACAAGCCCCCGCCACAGCGGCGGGGCGGTCCGGGCGGACGCCGAGTCCTGCCGCCGCCCGGATGACCGGTCGACAGGAGTGGATCGGCAGGAGTGGAGGACCCGAGCAAGACGGGTCGCCGGAGCGGACGTTCGTTCGATCCGAGCAGCCCTTGGGGTGAAGCCGCGGCAACGCGGCCGGGCAACTTCGCCAGCCCGAATCCGACAGGTCATCCTTCACAGGCGGCTGACGAAGGGTTGCGCATGACTGCGCTCAATCGTGTCCCGTCGCTGATGGTCCGGGCCGGTACGGCCTCTGCTCTCACGCTCGCCGCAGTGGGCGGCACCGTCGTCGCCCCCGGCCTCGCCCCCGAGGCCGAAGCCGCGACGCCGGCGTCCAAGGCACTTCAGGTGGCGGCCTCGAAGAAGGGCTCCCCGTACAAGTGGGGCGCCACCGGGCCGCACAGGTTCGACTGCTCCGGGCTCACGCTGTACTCGTACAAGAAGGCGGGCAAGAAGCTGCCCCGTACGGCGGCCCAGCAGTACAACAAGACGCGTCACATCTCCGCGAGCAACCGCAAGGCCGGGGACCTGGTGTTCTTCCACTCGGGGTCGAACGTGTACCACGTCGGCATCTACGCCGGGAAGGGAAAGATCTGGCACTCCCCGAAGAGCGGGGACGTCGTGAAGCTGCAGAAGATCTGGACCAGGAGCGTCTGGTACGGCCGGGTCAAATGACCTTTCCGGGGGCGGTGACGGCAGTCTGATGCGCCGTCACCGCCCCCGGGGCGTCAGAGGGCCGACAGCGGCCCGGCAAGGAGCCCCAGGCCGAAGGCCGTCAGCGCGGCACCCGTGCCGACCGTGACCGCCCGGGCGGCGCGTGGCCTGCGCAGCCACCTGCCGAGCCGGTCCACCAGCAGGGCGACGACCTGGAACCACACCAGCGCGATCGCGAGCACGATCAGGGCGAGCAGCAGCGTCCGGGGCAGCGCCGGAGCGCCGGCGGGCACGAACTGCGGCAGCACGCTGAGGAAGGTGAGGGACGCCTTCGGGTTGAGGGCGTTGGTGACGAAGCCCTGCCGCAGCGGCCGCGCGGCGGATTCCTCGTGCGTGTCGACCACGTCGGTGTGCCGCTGCCGCAGCGTCTGGACACCCAGGTACAGCACGTAGACGCCGCCCACCACTTGAAGCGCCCGGAACAGCGCCGGTACGGCGGCCAGGACCGCGGCGACTCCCACCACCGCCAGCGTCACATGGACCAGCAGCCCCGCCCCGATCCCGAGCGCACAGGCGATTCCCGCCCGACGGGAGACGAGGGCATTGCGTACGACGACGGTGAAGTCCGCCCCGGGCATGGCGACCAGACCGGCGGAGACCCCGGTGAAGGCGATGAGCTGAGCATCCATGCGACCAGCGTGCCGGGCGCGAGCCTTCAACAGGTATTTCGAATATCCTGGGAAGCCCTAAAGCATCGCTTTAGGCCTCGGTTCAGGCATCTGGGAGCCCCGCATGTACGACCCGGTCCGCCTCGCCGCCCTGGTGGCGGTCGCGGAGGCGGGTTCGATCACCCGAGCGGCCGAGCGGCTCGGCTACACCACACCGGCGCTCTCCCAGCAGCTGGCCAAGCTGGAACGCGAGGCGGGCACCGCCCTTCTGGTACGGCACCACCGCGGGGCGCGGCTGACCGGTGCGGGGGAGCTGCTGGTGGCCCGGGCGCGAAGGGTGCTGGACGAGCTTGAGCGGGCCCGGCACGAACTGGCCCGGCTGACCGGACTGTCGGGCGGCACGCTCCGGCTGGGCACCTTCCAGACGGCCGGCATCCATCTCCTGCCGCCTGCCCTCAGCGCCTTCCGCCGGGCCCACCCGGACGTGGAGCTGACCGTCAGCGACTACGAACCGTCGGCCGGTGTCACCGCCGTGGCGGCGGGCGAGGTCGACCTGGCCCTCACGCACGCCTATGAGCCCGGTGATCCGATCCCGCTGCCCTCCTCCGTGGGCGTCGAGCCGATCCTCGTCGAGGAGCTGGTCCTCGTGTCCGCTCCGGGCCACGCCCTCACCAGCGGGACCGCCCGCCTGCCGCTGGCCGAGCTCGCCGGACAGCCGCTGATCAGCATGGCGCCGGACGCTCCGGCCCGACGGGGCGTCGAGGCGATGCTGACCCGGGCCGGTGCCACGCCCTCGGTCCTGGTACCGACACCCGGGTACCTCCTGGTGTGCGCGCTGGCGAGCGCGGGGCTCGGCGTAGCGGTCGTACCGGAGATGGTGGCGCGCACGTCGGTCACTCCGGTGGGGGTGCGCGCACTGGAGGGCGGGGAGCTGCGCCGTACGGTCTCGGTCGCCTACAGGAGCGACGACATGTCTCCCGCGGCGGATGCCTTCCGTGCGCTGCTGCGGGGCACTTTCAACCGTGCCCGGCAATCCCAGCCCTGAGGGACGGGGCCCGACCGGAGGAGCGCTACGGTTCCTGCTGCCCCGCCACCGGAACCGCCTCCGCCGACACGATCCACGGCAACTCGATGGACACGGTCTTCCCACCCTCCCGCGTCGGCCGCACACGCAGCCTGCCGCCGCACTCCGCGGTCAGCCAGCGGATGATGACCATGCCGCGGCCGTTGTCCTGCTGGACCGCGGCCGGCAGCCGCTTGGGGAACCGCGGATGGCTGTCGGTGACGCCGATGCGCAGGTGCTCGTCACGGTCGAGCTCCAGGTCCACCGTGAAGGTGGGCGACTGACCGAGGGTGTGCTGTACGGCGTTGGTGGTGAGTTCGGAGACGATCAACCGGATGGTGTCGGCCGTTTCCGTGTCCGACGGCAGTCCCCACTCCGCGAGGGTGGTGACCACGTACGCCCGCGCCGCGGAGACCGAGGCGGGATCGCTCGGCAGAGTGACGGATGCTTCCAAGTGATCTGCCATGGCGATGTCGTCCCTTTCCCAACGGGACCGGAGTCCGACACGGAGCGGATGGTTCGAGTACGGTCCCGGACTGGTGCTTCGTCGCCAGACTGCCATTACCAGGGCCGTCAGAGTGCCGATCCACCAAGATATGCATATATCTGTCGCTCGAAGCGGTGAACTCTGCGACGGCAGACCGTATTTGGGCGGGCCGGTTGGAGTAAGGAGTTGCCCATGCAGCACGGTCCCGCGGTGCGCCGCCGGAAACTTGGCGCGGAACTGCGTGCGTTGCGCACCGGGGCCGGGTTCACCAGTGGTGAGGCGGCCCGGTTGGTGGGCTGGCACCAGTCCAAGGTGAGCCGGATCGAAACCGGCGCCAGCGGGGTGAAACCGGCCGATGTGCGGTTACTGCTCGACGCCTACGGAGTGCGGGACTCCCAACTGCGCGAGTTGCTCCTGGTGTTGGCGGGGTCGGACGACGGTGGCGGCCGGCACCACTGGTGGCACGCGTATCGGGGCGTGCTGCCCCCGACCTACCGGGATTTCATCAGCCTGGAGTCCCAGGCGAGCGCGATGCGCACGCTGGAGACCTCCGTGGTGCCCGGGCTGCTGCAGACGCCCGAGTACGCCAGGGCGGTGACCCGGGCCGCGGTGAGCGGACTCGCCGACGAGGCCACCACCGCCGACGAACGGCTCGACGCGCTGGTCGCGGTCCGTCTGGCCAGGCAGGACGTGCTGTACGCCGATCCGCCGTTGCGGCTGAGCGCGGTGCTCGACGAGGCGGTGCTGCGCCGGGAGATCGGCGGGCCCGAGGTGATGGCGCGGCAGCTGCGAAGGCTGGTGGAGGCGGCGCGGCTGCCGCATGTCCGCTTGCAGGTACTGCCGTTCGCGGCCGGGGAACATATCGGCATCACCGGCCCTTTCGTTATCTTCTCATTTTCGAGCACTTCTGATCTGGATGTGGTTGTTCTCGACCACTTGACGAGTAGCCTCTATCTCGAACGGAAAGAAGACCTCCAGGCCTACACGGAGGCCTTCAACTCCCTTCGGATCCACGCCCTTTCGCCCGAGGAATCGATGGATTACATCGCCGCGCTGGCTGGCGACGCGTAAGGAGGCACCATGACCGCACTGCCTCGGAAGGTGACGTCAAGTACCGATCTGCCCGGTGTCCAATGGCTGCGCAGCAGCTACAGCACCGGCGCCAACAACTGCGTCGAGACGGCACGGGCGCACTCCGGTCCCTGGACCGGGCTGCTCGCCGTGCGCGACTCCAAGAACCCGGCCGGACCCGCGCTGCTCTTCTCCCCCGAGAGCTGGGCGGGCTTCACGGCCGCGTTCCAGTCCTGATCAGTTCCTGATCAAAATCCGTCAAAGGCGCCGCCCGGCCGTGTCACGCCGACTCATGGTCGTGTTTCGCCGATCACCTGTACAGCGCGTTCGATCTGTGTCTCGGAGAGGTCCGCGCGGGCGGTCAGCCGCAGCCGTGAGATGCCGTCGGGAACGGAGGGAGGACGGAAGCAGCCCACGGCAAGGCCTGCCGTACGGCAGTCGGCCGCCCACTGCACAGCCTCCTGCCGGGAGGGCGCGCGCACCGAGACGACCGCGGCGTCCGGACGGACCGCCGTCAGGCCCGCGGCCGTCAGGCGGGTGTACAGCTCGCCCGCCACCGCGCGCGCCCGTTCCGCCCGCTCCGGCTCTCGCCGCAGCAGCCGGAGGGCGGCCAGGGCCGCCCCCGTCGCGGCGGGGGCCAGGCCCGTGTCGAAGATGAACGTCCGTGCCGTGTTCACCAGATGGTCGATCACCCGGGCCGGGCCGAGCACGGCTCCGCCCTGACTGCCGAGCGACTTGGACAGGGTGACGGTGGCGACCACGTCGTCGGCGCCCGCGAGGCCCGCCGCGTACGGGGCGCCGCGCCCGCCGGTGCCGAGCACGCCGAGCCCGTGCGCGTCGTCGACGACCAGTCCGGCGCCGTACTCCCGGCAGGCGTCGGCGAGCCCGGCGAGCGGGGCCTGGTCGCCGTCGACGGAGAACACCGTGTCGGAGACGACGACGGCGGGCCCGTCATGCGTCTGCAGCGCCTTGCGCACCGCGTCCGGGTCGGCGTGCTCCACCACCTCGGTGGTGGCGCGGGCCAGCCGGCAGCCGTCGATGAGCGAGGCATGGTTGCCGGCGTCGGCGACGATCAGGGAGCCGCGCGGGGTGAGCGCGGTGACAGCGGCCAGGTTCGCCGCGTACCCGGAGGAGAAGACGAGCGCGGCCTCGAAGCCGCAGAGGTCGGCCAGCTCGCGCTCCAGCTCGCCGTGCAGCTCGGTGGTGCCGGTGACCAGCCGGGAGCCGGTCGCGCCGCCGCCCCAGGTGCGGGCGGCCGCGGCGGCGCCCTCGACGACCTCGGGGTGGTGGGCGAGGCCCAGGTAGTCGTTGCTCGCGAGGTCGAGGAGCGGCGAATCAGCGGGGCGGGGGCGCAGAGTCCTTACGAGTCCGACGCGGCGACGCCGCTCCGCCTGCTCGTCGATCCAGCCGAACGCCATGACTCCTCCGGGCTTTTGTAGGCAGTGCACAGACACTAGTCGCATGATCGGCCACCCACGGTGTGGCAATACCCACACATCGAAACGACAGGGTTGTGCAAACTCACCTTGGCTCGGAGACCCTCCGTACGTCAGGATCAGCTCCCATGGACCTGCTGAACACGCTGGTGGACAAGGGGCTTCGGCGCGAGCTGCCGACCCGCGAGGAGGCGCTGGCCGTCCTCGCCACTTCCGACGACGACCTGCTCGATGTGGTGGCCGCGGCCGGAAAGGTACGCCGCCACTGGTTCGGCCGACGGGTGAAACTCAACTATCTCGTCAACCTCAAGTCGGGCCTGTGCCCGGAGGACTGTTCCTACTGTTCCCAGCGGCTCGGCTCCACCGCCGGCATCCTGAAGTACACCTGGCTCAAGCCGGACGAGGCCTCCGAGGCCGCGGCCGCCGGTTTGGCGGGTGGCGCCAAGCGGGTCTGTCTGGTGGCGTCCGGGCGCGGCCCGACCGACCGTGACGTCGACCGGGTCTCCGAGACCATCAAGACGATCAAGGACCAGAACGAGGGCGTCGAGGTGTGCGCCTGCCTCGGCCTTCTCTCGGACGGCCAGGCCGAGCGCCTGCGCGAGGCGGGCGCGGACGCCTACAACCACAACCTCAACACCTCGGAGTCCACGTACGGGGACATCACGACCACGCACACGTACGCCGACCGGGTCGACACCGTGCAGAAGGCGCACTCGGCCGGCCTGTCCGCCTGCTCCGGCCTCATCGCGGGCATGGGCGAGAGTGACGAGGACCTGGTCGACGTCGTCTACTCGCTGCGTGAGCTGGACCCGGACTCGGTGCCGGTCAACTTCCTGATCCCGTTCGAGGGCACCCCGCTGGCCAAGGAGTGGAACCTCACCCCGCAGCGCTGTCTGCGGATCCTGGCGATGGTCCGCTTCGTGTGCCCGGACGTCGAGGTGCGCATCGCGGGCGGCCGCGAGGTGCATCTGCGCACGATGCAGCCGCTCGCCCTGCACCTGGCCAACTCGATCTTCCTCGGCGACTACCTCACCAGCGAGGGCCAGGCCGGCAAGGCCGACCTGGAGATGATCGCGGACGCCGGGTTCGAGGTGGAGGGCGCCGACCAGGTGACGCTGCCCGAGCACCGGGCCGCGGCCGGGGGCGGGTGCGGGGCGCACGAGGCGGCGGGCTGCGGGTCGCACGAGAGTGCCGGGTGCGGGTCGCAGGAAGGCGCCGGGTGCGGGTCGCACGAGGCCGGCGGTGTGTGCGGTACGGCCGCTGCCGCGCCGGCCGGTGAGCCGCGCACCGACCTGGTCGCCGTACGCCGCCGTGGTGCCGGAACGGACCTCGCGCCCAATGCCTGACCCGCACCCCAGGCCCGGCCTGACCGTGCCCGAGCTGCTGGAGCTCGACCGGCGGCACGTCTGGCATCCGTACGGCCCGATGCCCGGCCGCATCGAGCCGCTCGTCGTGGAGTCGGCGAACGGGGTGCGGCTGAAGCTCGCAGGAGACTCCGGCGAGCTGGTCGACGGCATGTCGTCCTGGTGGTCGGCCATCCACGGCTACAACAACCCGGTGCTCAACGAGGCCGCGCGCGAGCAGCTGTCGCGGATGAGCCATGTGATGTTCGGCGGGCTCACGCACGAGCCCGCCGTACGCCTGGCGAAGCTCCTTGTCGACATGTCGCCCGACGGTCTGGAGCATGTCTTCCTCGCCGATTCCGGTTCGGTGTCGGTCGAGGTCGCGGTCAAGATGTGCCTGCAGTACTGGCGTTCGCTGGGCCGCCCCGCCAAGCAGCGCCTGCTGACCTGGCGCGGTGGCTACCACGGCGACACCTGGCAGCCGATGTCGGTGTGCGACCCCGAGGGCGGGATGCACGAGCTGTGGACCGGCGTGCTCCAGCGCCAGGTGTTCGCGGACCCGCCGCCGGCGGAGTACGAGGAGTCGTACGCCGACCATCTGCGGTCGCTGATCGAGCGGCACGCGCACGAACTGGCGGCCGTGATCGTCGAGCCGGTCGTACAGGGCGCGGGCGGGATGCGGTTCCACTCCCCCGCCTATCTGCGGGTGCTGCGGGAGGCGTGCGACGCGCACGACGTGCTGCTGGTGTTCGACGAGATCGCGACCGGGTTCGGGCGCACGGGCGCGCTGTTCGCGGCCGGGCACGCGGCGGTGACGCCGGATGTGATGTGCGTGGGCAAGGCGCTGACCGGCGGCTACATGACGATGGCCGCCACCTTGTGCACCTCGCGCGTGGCCGACGGGATCTCGCGGGGCGAGGTGCCGGTGCTGGCTCATGGCCCGACCTTCATGGGCAATCCACTGGCGGCCGCGGTCGCCTGCGCCTCGATCGAGCTGCTGCTCGGCCAGGACTGGTTGGCCGAGATCAAGCGGATCGAGACGGGGCTGCGGGACGGACTGGCTCTCGCGTCGGACATTCCGGGCGTGAAGGATGTCCGGGTCCTCGGCGCCATCGGGGTCGTACAACTCGACCACGCGGTGGACATGCAGGCGGCCACGGCGGCGGCCGTGCGCG
Source organism: Streptomyces sp. NPDC049627 (assembly GCF_044465645.1). Classification (NCBI taxonomy): domain Bacteria; kingdom Bacillati; phylum Actinomycetota; class Actinomycetes; order Kitasatosporales; family Streptomycetaceae; genus Streptomyces; species Streptomyces sp. NPDC049627. Next base: position 202,998 of record NZ_JBITLW010000011.1, read on the forward strand.
AGGGCGTGTGGCTGCGACCGTTCCGCGACCTGATCTACACGATGCCGCCGTACGTCACCGGCGACGCGGACGTGGCACGGATCGCCCGCGCGGTGTGCGCGGCGGCGCGGGAGGGCTGACATGCCGGTACTGGTGATCACGGGCACGGGCACGGAGGTCGGCAAGACGGTCACGACCGCCGCGGTCGCCGCTGCGGCCGTGGCGACGGGCCGGTCGGTGGCGGTGCTGAAGGCCGCGCAGACGGGTGTGGGGCCGGACGAGCGGGGGGACGCGGAGGAGGTCGCGCGGCTCGCCGGTGCCGTGACGATCGCGGAAGTCGCCCGGTATCCGGAGCCGTTGGCGCCGGCGACCGCCGCCCGCCGGTCCGGCCGCGCGCCGGTCCGGCCGCACGAGATCGCCGAGGCCGCCGCCAAGCTGACCGCTGAGCACGACCTGGTGCTGGTCGAGGGGGCGGGCGGGCTGCTCGTCCGCTTCGACGAGGCGGGCGGCACGCTGGCGGACGCGGCGGAGCTGCTGGCGGCGCCGGTCCTGGTCGTCGCGTCGGCGGGCCTCGGCACGCTGAACACGACGGAGTTGACAGCGCGTGAACTGCGCGGGCGACGGCTGGACCTGCTCGGCGTGGTGATCGGCAGCTGGCCCGCAGCACCGGATCTGGCGTCGCGTTGCAATGTCGCGGATCTGCCGGACGTCGCGGGTGCGCCGCTGCTGGGTGCGGTGCCGGCCGGTGCGGGGGCGCTCGCGCCTGCCGAATTCCGTGGCGCGGCGCCGGGCTGGCTGGCGCCGCGGCTGTTCGGGACGTGGGACGCGGACGGGTTCCGGGTGCGGGAAGCGCCCTGAGGCAGGCCCACGGGTGACGTCGGCGACGACTGTCAGACCCTCGTGCCATCCTCTGATCATGGTCAATGCAGACGCGGTCGCCGAGTGGGATGTCCTGATCGGCGAGTGGGACGAGATCCGGCAGGGCTACTACCTGGGCGATGCGCCGGCGAAGGTACTGGAGTGCGCGAGGAACCTCGAGGCGAGCGTGGCGGCGGACGGGCCGGACACGGCGCTGTGGACCCTCGGGCTGACGCTCATAGGTCCCTACGTGATCTACGCCTCCCCGGACGCAGAGGCCGAGGCCCATGTGCTGAAGGCCATGGGTGCCGTGGAGCAGGCTCTCGGGCGGATGCCCTGTGCCCATGACGGGCATCCGTGTGACGACATCGAGGACGATGACGAGCTGGACAACCTTCGGTACGTCCTCGAAATGCTGGCCCACCCGGAGCGGGAAGCCGCCGGTGAAGCGGCCCCGACCGATGACGAGCTCTGGCCCGACGACGAGTCGGACACCTGGTTCGAACGCGGGATGACGCGGGAGATCTGGGCCTGCCCGCAGAACCTCGCCGGGTTCGCCCGTGCCTTTGCCGAGGCCTAGCCGGCCCCGCTCGCGTCGCTCTCCGCGACGAGCCGCACCAGTTCGACGCGGGAGCGGATCCCCAGGCGGGTGAAGACACCGCGCAGGTGGTGGTCGATCGTGCGCGGGCTGAGGGCGAGACGGGCGGCGATCTCGCGGTTGGTGGCGCCCTCGGCGGCCATGCGGGCGACGAGGAGTTGCTGGGCCGTGAGGCGAGCGACGGGGGTGTCGGGGCCGCCGCGCGCCGGGGCGGCCGGGGTGCCCAGGGCCCGGAGTTCGGTGCGGGCCTGGGCCGCGCAGTGCGGGGCGCCGAAGGAGTCGAACGCCTCCAGGGCGCTGTGCAGACGGTCGCGTGCCTCGGTGCGGCGGCGCAGTCGGCGCAGGGCGCTGCCGAACAGCAGCTCGGTGCGGGCGCGTTCGAAGTCACGGGTGCCGTGGGAGTGGAGGTCGAGTGCCGTGCGGTAGTGGTCGATCGCTTCCGCGCCGGGCGCGAGGAGCGCGCGGCAGCGGGCACTGAGGGCCAGGTCGTCCGGGCTGCGCACCGTGCTCGCCCAGTGGTGGTAGTCGGCGTGCGCGACGCGGGCGATCCGGGTGTCGCCGGTGCGGACGGCGGCCTCGACGTAGTGCGGAGTGGCCAGGTGGCGGATGGCCCGGTGCCCGTGGCCGGGGCCGAATGCGGCGAGGGCGCGCAGCCGGGTGGCCGCGGCGGCGTATCGGCCACTGCTCAGGTCGAGGAAGGCGAGCGCCCACTGGGCGAGGGCGGCGGGCAGACCCAGACCATGGGCGAGGGCGTACGACCGTGCGGTCGCGCTGCGCTCCCGGCAGACGTCGGCGTCCCCGGTGACTGCCGCGAACATGGCGAGGGCGGCCTGAAGATGGCAGGCGCCGTTGTCCTGACCGGTGGCGTGGGCCTGCCACAGCGCGTCGGTCGCGGTGGCCTCACCGGCTCTCGGTCGTCCCGTCCAGAAGTCGGCGTACGCACGGAACTCCATGGCCTGGGCGACGGTCACCGGCGTACCCCGCGCGCGGGCGGAAGCGGCCGCGCGCAGGGTCGCCGTGGCGGCGCGGGTGTGGTCGCCGAGGAGCAGGGCGGCGATCCCGGCGTGGATGAGGACGGTGGGGTCACCACCCGGCCCGCACCGCCCGGCCGCCGCCTTCAGCAGGTCACGGGCGTCTTCGTACCGCCCCTCGAAGGCGGCCACAAGACCGGTCAGCGTGCCGGGCGGCACGACGCCGAGCCGATCGGCGGCCCGGGCGGCCTCACGCAGGCGGCGGACGTCCCCGGTGTAGAGGGCGGCTTCAGTGGCGCGGGCGAGGAAGTGGGTGGCGGGGGCGGGGGTGGCTACGACGGCCGACGCCGGGGCGGGGGTGGCGATGTCGGCGGTGACGGACGCGGCGCCGGCGAGGGCCGCATCGGCGGCAGGCGGTAATGCGGCTGGGTCCGTCGTCTGCGGGATCGTCGTGGCCGGTCGCGCAGTTCCCCGCGCCCCTGGGGGGTTGAGCCGACCGTCGGTTCCAGGGCTCGCGGCGCCGCGATCGCCCTCTTCGGCAGTGGGCACTCCGGCGCCCAGGACATCGCCACCGCCGAGCGCTGGGGCGGCTCTGGACCCGGTGCGGCCCGTGGGCCCGGAAGCCCCGTCGCCGACGACCACGCTCGGCGACGAGCAGCGCCCTTCCCCCACAGCAGTGTTCGCCCGGACACCGCCGTCCCACTCGGCAACCGTCGACCGACCGCCCCCGTCCACGGCAACGCCCCCCGACCGCAAGCCGACCACAGCCGAGCCTCCGGCCTCTGTGGCACCGGTGTCCGGGGCCGTCGGTGCGGAGGGTGCCGCTCCCCCCAAGTCCCCGGCTTCCGCCCCCAGCTGCACCACCGCCGTCAGCAAGGCGTCGAACGCCTCAGCCGCGTTCCCCGCCCGCAGGGCGAGCACCCCGCTCAGCGCGTCGTCGGTGACGGCGGCCGCCAGCCTGCGCGCCCGGTCCCCGTCTCCCGAGCGCCAGGCGTAGGCGGCGGCCCGGGTCACCAGACGGGCCCGTGCGGACGGCTCGGGGCACAGAGCGGCGGCCCGCTCCGCCAGCGCCCGTGCCAAGGCGAGCCGGCCGGCATGACCCGCCCTGTCCGCGGCGGCGCCGAGTTCCGCCGCCAGTCGCCCGCTGGGTCCGAGCGCCCCCGCGCCCCGGTGCCACGAGCGCCAGGGTGCCTCGCGCCTGTCGCCGAGCACGCGGGCCAGAAGGCGGTGGACGTCACGGCGGTCGGCCGGGGATCCCGACTCGTAGGCCGCGATCCGCGTCCACGCGTCCCGGAACACCACCCCGCCCGCTCCCGCGTGCGCGATCCCGGCCGTCTCGGCGGCGTCCAAGCACCGTGTGTCGAGACGGGCGGCCATGACGGCGCGCAGGAAGGCGTCGGTGGGGACCGGGTACTGGTCGGCGGCGGCGAGGAGCAGGAGCAGGCGTGTGGCGTCCGGCAACTCCCTGATCTCCGCTCGGCGTTCACGCAGCAGGGACGGGGCCAGTTCGGCCGGTTCCGTGGGGAGTGGGTCGAGGCCGGCCGCCTGGCGGTCCGTCAGGCGCGGTACCAGTTCGGCGGCGGCGCGCGGATCGCCGTACACCGCACGCAGCACCCGTACACGGACGCCTTCCGGAAGGGCGGCGGCCGCCTGTCGCCACGTGTCCGTGAGTGGCTGTGGCGAAGTGCGGTCAAGGGGCGGGGGGTTCACCGGAGTCACCACACAAGTGACGTTACTGGCGAGTTAATTGAACCGTAAAGACCGGCGATTTCGCCGATGCGGCGCGCGTAGATCCGGCTCGACACTCCTGACAACCCCACACGTTTCAGGAGGCATCATGCAGCGCCACAAGCGTCGCATCGCCACGGCCCTCACGGCCCTGGGCTCATCGCTCCTTCTGTCCCTGTCCCTCTCCCCCACACCCGCGCACGCCGCGGCCCACGACCCCGTCGTCTTCGTGCACGGCCTGAGCAGCTCGGCGAGCAGCTGGGACGACTGGGTCGGCTACTTCAAGGCCGACGGCTACACGTCCGCCGAACTGGACGCCTGGTCCTACGACTGGACCCAGTCCAACGCCACGACCGCCCGGCAGCTCCAGACCGAGATCAGAAACGTGCTCTCCCGCACCGGCGCCTCCAAGGTCGACCTGGTCGTCCACTCCATGGGCGCGCTCAGCTCCCGCTATTACCTCAAGAACCTCGGCGGGACGTCGTACGTCGACGACTTCGTCTCGACGGCCGGTGTGAACCACGGCACGAGCACCGCCTCGTGGTGCGCGTGGCTGTACACCTCGTGCGCGGAGATGAACACAGGCAGTTCGTTCCTGACCGCCCTGAACTCCGGTGACGAGACGCCGGGCAGCGTGTCGTACGCCAGCTACTGGTCGAACTGCGACGACGCGCTCACCCCCGACACCACCGCGCTCCTCAGCGGCGCGACGAACGTCGAGGTCGGCTGCGTCTCGCACACCGGCATGAACAACGATCACGGCGTGTACGAGCAGGTGCGCGACTTCATCGGCTGAGCGCCAGGCCGAGGGATCGGCCGAGCGAGAGCAAGGACGACAGCGGGGGTGCGGCGGGCTCACGCGGGGGAGAATCGGGTTACGCCCGTCCTGCCCGGGAGGTCCCCATGGCCCTACGGTCCGCCGGCTCCGGCAAAGTGTCGCGTGATGCCGTGCACCACCCGCTGTTCGCCCGTTTCTACGCCCGGATGAGCGTCAACGCCGAGACGCGTATGGGCATGGCCGGTGTCCGCGACCGGTTGCTGGCCGGGCTGTCCGGCCGGGTGATCGAGATCGGCGCGGGCAACGGCCTGAACTTCGCCCACTATCCGAGCGCCGTCTCGGAGGTCGTCGCCATCGAACCGGAGCGTCTGCTGCGCAAGCTGGCGGTGGAGTCCGCGCTGCGGGCCGGGGTGCCGGTGGACGTGGTGCCGGGCGCGGCGGAGGCGCTGCCGGTCAAGAGCGAGGCCTTCGACGCGGTCGTGCTCTCGCTGGTGCTGTGCAGCGTGCGGGACGTGCCGCGGGCGCTCGGTGAGGTACGGCGGGTGCTGCGGCCCGGCGGGGTCGTACGGTTCTTCGAGCACGGCCGGGGCGGCGGGCCCGCGATGAACTTCACCCAGCGCGCGCTGGACCGGACGGTGTGGCCGCTGGTGAGCGGCGGCTGTCATCTCTCCCGCGAGCCGGTCGCCGCGCTGCGGGCGGCCGGGTTCGAGATCGGCCCCTACCGGAGGGTGATGATGCCGGAGCAGGGGCCGGTGCTCCCTTCGTCGTACTGCGTGCTGGGGACGGCCTGGCGGCCGCCGACCGGCGACTAGCCACCGGCCCTCACAGGCTCCACTGCTGCAGTTCCCGCGCGATGTCGTGCACCGAGGCCTCACCGCTCTTCACCAGGCGGGCCAGGTCGCGCACCTGCTCGGGCGAGGTGACGACCTTGAGGCCGCTGGCGACGAGGTAGGCGTAGGCGACGGCGGAGGCGAACAGGGCGTTGGAGCGCTCCAACGCGGGGACGTGGACGAGCAGTTGGAGGAGGGCGGCGGCTCGGGCGTGCGGGCTGTCGTAGACGGGGACGTCGAAGATCTCGGCCTGATGGCGTGCCACGGCGGCGACGAGGGCTCCCCAGTCGGTGACCTGGGGGTCCCCCGGCGTCCTCTTCTCGGCGAGCATCAGCAGCCAGGCAAGGTCGATGTTCAGATCGCTCAAGGGATCAGTGGCGACCTTCGCGCGCGCCTTCACGGTCGGCGCCGAACTCCTCGGCGAACACCGACTCGTACTGCTTCATGAAATCGGCGGCGGCCTCCACGAACGTATGCCCGGCCTCGCCCGTGTCCTGCCGGACCAGTTCCTCGATGTAGCGGTTGACGCTCATGCCTCGGGCCAGGGCGCGTTCGCGGGCCGCGCGGGCGGTGCCCTCGTCCACTCTCACGTTCAACTGGGTCTTCGCCATACGTCGAAGCTAGCGCTGCCGTGCTAGCACCCGCAAGGGCTCCCCGGGGCGCCGCACGGACGGAGGGTGCCCCTTACATCGATATCAGGGGCCCGACCTGGGGCGGAGAGCGACCGGGACCTCGGGAGGATTCGGGTGTGCGGTGGATCACATTACGCTCGGCGGGGAGGGAGTCCGTGATGTCCGTTCCGTGAGGAGGCGGTCTTGTCCACAGCAGCTGCGCAGTACGCGCCGGGCCCGGCGTCGGCGGACGGGATCGCGGCCCGCGCCCGAGGCCTGACCAAGGCGTACGGCTCGGGCGAGACGACGGTGCTCGCCCTCGACTCGGTGGACGTGGACATCGCGCGCGGCCGTTTCACGGCGGTCATGGGGCCGTCGGGCTCCGGGAAGTCCACGCTGATGCACTGCCTGGCGGGCCTCGACAACGTCTCGGCGGGACAGGTGTGGCTCGGTGACACCGAGATCACCGGCCTGAAGGAGCGGGAGCTGACCCGGCTGCGGCGGGACCGGATCGGGTTCATGTTCCAGTCCTTCAACCTCATCCCGACGCTGAACGCGGCCGAGAACATCACCCTGCCCATGGACATCGCGGGCAAGAAGCCCGACGAGAAGTGGCTGGACCAGGTCATCGACACACTGGGCCTGCGGGACCGGCTCAAGCACCGGCCGTCCGAGCTCTCCGGCGGTCAACAGCAGCGCGTCGCCTGCGCCCGCGCGCTGGCCTCCCGGCCGGAGCTGATCTTCGCCGACGAGCCGACCGGCAACCTCGACTCCCGGGCCGGCCTCGAGGTGCTCGGCTTCCTGCGGGAGGCCGTCGACCAGCTGGGGCAGACCGTCGTCATGGTCACCCACGACCCGGGCGCCGCCGCCCACTCCGACCTGGTCCTCTTCCTGGGCGACGGGCGGATCGTCGACGAGATGGAGCGGCCTACGGCGGAGGCCGTGCTCGAACGCATGAAGCGGTTCGACGTGATCCGCAGCCAGTTCGACGACGGCGGGCCCGCGCCGGGGGCGGTACCGGCCGACGGTTCCTCGTCGGCGCCGTCCGAGCCGCCCGCTTCCGGGGCGTCCGGGTCACCCGATTCCGGGGAGAGCTGACCTCGTGCTGAAGGCGACGCTCCGCAGCTTCCTCGCCCACAAGGGGCGGCTGCTGCTCTCCGCCCTGGCGGTGCTCCTGTCCGTGGCGTTCGTCGCGGGCAGCCTGATCTTCTCGGACACCGTCAGCCGCACCTTCGACCGGCTCTTCGCCTCGACCGCCGCCGATGTCACCGTCACCCCGAAGGAGACCCTCGACGAGACGGTCCCCTCGGGGCAGACCCTGACCCTGCCGGCCTCCCTCGCCGACCGCCTGGCCCGGGTGGACGGCGCCGCTGCGGCCCGCGCGGAAGTGGACGTGGACGGCATCACCGTCGCCGACGAGGACCGCGAGTCGGTCGGCCCGACCACCGGCGCGCCCACGATCGGCACCGCCTGGAACCCGACCGAGCGCAGCCCCGTGGAGCTCACCTCCGGGCACGCCCCGAAGGGTGACGCGCAGGTGCTGATCGACGCGGACACCGCCGACGGCAAGGACGTACGGATCGGCGACCGCCTCACGGTCATCGGGCAGCAGGGCTCCTTCCCGGTCGAGGTCGTCGGCATCGTCACCTTCACCACCACCAACCCCGGTGCCGCGCTCGTCTTCTTCGACCCGGCGGCCGCGCAGACGAAGCTCCTCGGCGACCCGAAGGCGGCCACCAGCATCTCGGTCGACGCGGCCGAGGGCGTCAGCGACACCGAGCTCAAGCGGCGCGTGGCCGACGCGCTCGGCGGCGATGCCGGCACCTACGAGCTGCGCACCGCCGAGGAACAGGCCAAGTCGGACGTCGAGCAGCTGGGCGGGTTCCTCGACATCATCAAGTACGTCATGCTCGGCTTCGCCGGGGTCGCCGTACTCGTCGGCGTGTTCCTGATCGTCAACACCTTCGCGATGCTGATCGCCCAGCGCACCCGCGAGCTGGGCCTGCTCCGGGCGCTCGGCGCGGACCGGCGCCAGGTGCGGCGCTCGGTGCTCACCGAGGCGCTGCTGCTCGGGCTGGTCGGCTCGACGCTGGGCCTCGCGGCCGGCATCGGGCTGGCCGTCGGGCTCATCGAGCTGATGGGTCTGATGGGCATGAACATCAGGGCGACCGAGATGGTCATCGGCTGGGGGACACCGGTGACCGCGTACGTCGTCGGCCTCGGCGTCACCTTCGTGGCGGCCTACCTCCCGGCCCGGCGGGCGGCGGGCGTCTCGCCGATGGCGGCCCTCGCGGACGCCGAGATCGCCGACATCGGGCGGCCGCTGCGGCTGCGCGCGGTGGTGGGCTCGCTGGTCGGGGCGGCCGGCGCGGCGGCGCTCGCGGGCTGTGCCATGTCGTCGAAGACGTCGTCGGCGGCGTCCCTGCTCGGTCTGGGCGTCGTCCTGACCCTGATCGCGACCGTGATCGCGGGACCGTTGCTCGTACGCCCCGTGATCCGGGTGCTGGGCGGGGCGTTCCCCGCGCTGTTCGGCTCGATCGGCCGGATGAGCCAGCGCAACGCGCTGCGCAATCCACGCCGCACCGGGGCCACGGCCGCCGCCCTGATGGTGGGCCTCGCCCTGGTCGGCGGGATGTCGGTGGCGAGCGCCTCGATGACCAGGTCGTTCGACCAGCAGATCGACAAGACGCTGGGCGCCGACTTCGTGGTGCAGAACGGCAACTTCGTGCCGTTCCCGCGGGAGGTCACCGAGAAGATCCGCGACACCGAGGGCGTGGGGCTGGTCGTACGCCAGCAGCTCGCGACGATCCGCGTCGGCCTGCCGGACGGCGACCGCGTGAAGACGACCGCAGCGGGTTACGAACCCCAGCTCGACAAGGTCGCCAACATCACGTACGCGCAGGGCGACACCGCGGCCGCGCTGGCGGCCGGGCACCTCGCCATGGACAAGGACTTCGCCGAGGACCACGGCGTGCGCGTCGGCGACAAGCTCCCCGTCGAGTTCCAGGGCGAGCGCCGGGCCGAGCTGACCGTGGGCGCCCTCACCGACCAGGAGTCCGCCGAGGGCTTCGGCACCCAGGGCGGGATCTACTTCTCGCTGGCCACGCTGGAGCGGTTTGCGCCGGGCGGGCAGGACGCGGCCGTGTACGTCAACGCCGCCTCCGGCACGAGCGACGGCGACCTGCGCGGCAGCCTGGAGAAGACGCTCGACCCGTATCCGCAGGTCCAGGTCCGGGACATCGCCGACTACAAGGAGCTCGTACACGACCAGATCGCCGTCCTGCTCTACCTCGTGTACGCCCTCCTCGGGCTCGCGATCATCATCGCGGTGCTCGGCGTGGTCAACACCCTCGCCCTGTCGGTCGTCGAGCGCACCCGGGAGATCGGGCTGCTCAGGGCCATCGGGCTCGCCCGGCGGCAGCTGCGCCGGATGATCCGGCTGGAGTCGGTGGTGATCGCCGTGTTCGGCGCGGTCCTGGGGCTCGCGCTGGGGCTGGTGTGGGGCGTGTGCACCCAGCAGGTGCTGGCGTTGCAGGGCATGACGGCGCTGGCGATCCCCTGGGGGACGATCGTCGCGGTGATGATCGGCTCGGCGGTCGTGGGCGTGGTGGCGGCGCTGCTGCCCGCGTTGCGTGCATCACGCATGAATGTGCTGGCGGCCATCGCGCACGAGTGATGGAATCGCGGCAGGTGCTCAAGTCCCTTGCAGGTGAGGAGAGTTCATGTCGCAGCCGTCGCAGCCGTCGCAGTCGTCGCAACCGGTGAGCCCGCGTCCGTTCCGCTTCGGCGTCAACCTGATGACAGCCGCGCCTGCCGACGAGTGGCGGGCCAAGTGCCGCCGGGCCGAGGAGCTCGGCTACGACGTGATCCTGGTCCCCGATCATCTGGGCATGCCCGCGCCGTTCCCGGCCCTGGTAGCGGCGGCCGAGGCGACCGAGCGGCCACGCCTGGGCACGTTCGTGCTCAACGCGGGATTCTGGAACCCCGCCCTGCTCGCCCGGGAGGTGGCGACGACCGACGCACTCACGGGCGGGCGCCTCGAACTGGGACTCGGCACCGGATATGTGAAGGCGGAGCACGACACGGCGGGTCTGCCGTGGCTGTCCCCTCGAGAGCGCGTGGACCATCTGCGGCGCACGATCGAGGAGTCGTACCGGTTACTCGGCTCCGAGGACCTCCCCCACTCCCGGCTTCGCTCGAGCGGGGAGACTCCCATGCCGCAGCCGGTGCGGCAGCCCCGTGTGCCTCTGCTCGTCGGCGGCAACGGCGACCGGGTGCTGCGCCTGACCGCCGAGCACGCCGACATCGCGGCCTTCACCGGTGCGCGTTCGGTGCGGGGCAGCTCGACCGGTCAACTGAAGGTCATGCTCGCCGACGAGCTCGAAGAGCGTGTCGCGCTGTACCGGGAACTGGAGACGGACCGCAAGGAACCGGCACAGCGAAACCTGCTCATCCAGTTCGTGCTCGACACCGACGACCGCGAGGCCGCCGTACAGCCCTTCATGGAGCGCGTCCCGTACCTCACCGTGGACCAGGTCCTGGAGCTGCCCATCGGGCTGGTCGGCACCGTGGCGGAGATGACGGCCCAGGTGCTGGCGCAGCGCGAGCGGTACGGGTTCACCTATCTGACCGTGCTGGAACCGAGCATGGAGGCGTTCGCTCCGGTGATGGCGGGGCTGCGCGGCAAGTAGCCGTCCGGATAGTGGAATTCCGCCTCCGGTTCCGCCCGTCGTGCTGTGATCACGGCATGACCGATCTGCGGATACGGGCCGCGACGCCCGGCGACCTCGACACCGTGCTGGCCTTCTGGAAGACCGCCGCCGAGGGCACGAGCATCAGCGACGACCGGGACGGCGTGGAGCGCCTGGTCGACCGCGACCCCGAGGCACTGATCCTGGCCGAGCTGGACGGCGAGCTGGTCGGCACGGTGATCGCGGGCTTCGACGGCTGGCGATGCCATCTGTACCGGCTGGCGGTGCACCCGCAGCGCCGTCGGCGTGGCATCGGGTCGTCGCTGCTCGCGGCCGCGGAGCAGCGGTTCGTACGGCTCGGCGGGCGCCGGGGGGACGCGATGGTGCTGCAGCGCAACGAGACCGCTCATCATGCCTGGCGCGCGGCCGGGTACTCGCCCGAGGAACACTGGCGTCGGTGGGTGAAGCACCTCACCGACTGAAACACTTTGCCCATCCTTTACTATTGGAGGACTGCTTCGGTCCTCCAATGAAAGGTGTGAGCGTCCGCCCATGGGCGAGCCTCCCAGTACGCGACATCGCGCGATCCTCCTCACCCTGTCCCACCATGGGACGGAGGTGACCCGATGACCGAAGTGCTCCTCCTTCTGGTGGCGATCCTGCTGTCGCTCGCCTGTGGTGCCTTCGTCGCGGCCGAGTTCTCGCTGACCACGGTCGAGCGCAGCGAGCTGGAACGCGCCGTGGAGCGCGGTGAGCGGGGCGCCTCCGGCGCTCTGAAGGCCGTACGGAATCTGACGTTCCAGCTCTCCGGCGCGCAGCTCGGCATCACGGTCACCAACCTGGTCGTCGGCATGCTCGCCGAGCCGTCGATCGCGGCGCTGCTCGCGGGCCCGCTGGAGTCGCTCGGCATCTCCCGCTCCGCGGCGAGCTCGATCGCGCTGGTGATCGGTACGGCGCTGTCGACCGTCGTGCTGATGGTCGTCGGCGAGCTCGTGCCCAAGAACTGGGCGATCTCCTCGCCGCTTGCCGTGGCCAAGACGGTGGGGAACGCGCAGCGCTGGTTCAGCGCGATCTTCCGGCCCTTCATCACCCACCTCAACAACACGGCGAACCGCGTGGTGCGGCGCTTCGGCATAGAACCCACCGAGGAGCTGGCCGCCGCGCGCGGCCCCCAGGAACTGGCCGCCCTCGCCCGGCACTCCGCCCGCGAGGGCGCCCTGGAGGCGGACACCGCCGAGCTCTTCGTGCGGACCCTGAACCTGGCCGATCTGACCGCGGAGAACGTCATGACGCCGCGCGTCCAGGTCATCGCCCTGGAGGCCCAGGCGACCTGCGAGGACGTGGCGAACGCGACGCGGGCCACCGGGCTCTCCCGGTTCCCCGTCTACCGCGGCACCCTCGACTCGGTCGTGGGCACCGCGCACGTCAAGGACGTCCTGGCGGTGCCCGCCGAGCGCCGGCCCCGGGTCTCCGTCGCCGAGCTGATGCGCGAGCCGCTCCTCGTCCCCGAGACACTCACCGTCGACCGGCTCCTGGACCGGCTGTCCGGCAAGCGCACCATGGCCGTGGTCATCGACGAGTACGGCGGTACGGCCGGCGTGGCCACGCTGGAGGACATCGTCGAGGAGGTCGTCGGCGAGGTGCGGGACGAGCACGACCCGCACGAGACACCGGACCTCGCCCCCGCGGGGAGCGACGAGGAGGGCCGGGCGCTGTTCTCGGCCGACGGTTCGGCACGGGTGGACCAGCTCGCGCGCGTCGGCCTGAGGGCGCCCGACGGGCCGTACGAGACGCTGGCGGGTCTCGTCGCGACCGAACTCGGCCGCATCCCCGCCGTCGGTGACCGTGTCGACGTCGCCGGCTGGCGGCTGGACGTGGTGGACGCCGCGGGGCGCAGGGCCGCGCGGGTGCTGATGCACGCGCCGTTCGACGACTCGACGGCCGGCGAGGAGGAGGACGCGCGATGACCGCCGTACAGCTGTTCATCGGTTTCCTGACGCTGGTCGTCAACGCCTTCTTCGTGGGCGCCGAGTTCGCGCTGATCTCCGTACGCCGTTCGCAGATCGAGCCGTACGCCGACCAGGGCGACCGACGCGCCAAGAGCGTGCTGTGGGGTCTGCAGCACGTGTCCGCGCTGATGGCGGCCGCTCAGCTCGGCATCACGCTGTGCACGCTGGTGCTCGGTGTCGTCGCGGAACCCGCCATCGAGCACCTGCTGGAGCCGGTGTTCCACGCGGTGGGCGTGCCGGAGAGCGCCGGACACGTGATCTCCTTCGTCATCGCTCTGACGCTGGCGACGTATCTGCACATGCTGCTCGGCGAGATGGTGCCGAAGAACATCGCGCTGGCCGAGCCGGTGCGCAGTGCGCTGCTGCTCGGTCCGCCGCTCGTCGCGCTGTCCCGGGCGGTGCGGCCCGTGATCTTCGCGATCAACGCCTTCGCGAACGGGTTGCTGAAGCTGCTGCGCGTCCAGACGAAGGACGAGGTCACGGCGACCTTCTCGGACGCCGAGCTGGCCCAGATCGTCCGGGACGCAGGCGAGGCGGGCCTCATCGACGAGCGCGCGCGGGAGCGGCTGCACGACGCCCTGGAGCTGGGCCGCCGCCCGGTGCGCGACGTCGTCCTCCCCCTCGAACACGTCGTCTACGCGCGCGTGGGCGTCACGCCGGAAGAACTGGAGCGCCTGTCGGCCGAGTCGGGCTTCTCCCGCTTCCCGGTCGTCGACTCGGGCCGCCGCATCGTCGGCTACCTGCACGTGAAGGACGCCCTGGACGCCTCCCCTCGGGACGTGCCGTTCCAGGTCCGCGACATGCGGCCCATCGCCCGCGTCCGCGAGGGCACACCGCTGGACGACGTCCTCACGGCCATGCGGGGCAGCCGCACCCACCTGGCCGCCGTGCTGGGCGGCGACGGCCGACTGGCCGGCCTGGTGACCATGGAGGACGTGCTGCGGGAGCTGTTCGGGCAGCGGACGTGAGGCGCGGTCGGGCTGCGGGGGTCGCCAGGGCCCGGCGGCGGGCCTGACGGGCGGAACTCGGCGACGGCCGGCCGCATTGACCCCCCGGCCGTCAGCACATCGCCGACTCGGCGCGAGCTGCGGACCGCAGAGGTGGCCGGGCGCACCGGGCGCCGCCTGCGCGCCGGAGCTGGACGGCGGCCGGAGGCCACCAGCAGCCGGTCTGACCTCCAGAAGATGAGTGATACCCGGGCCGACCGACCGACGGCCCGGCGGCGGGCCTGACGTGCGGAACTCGGCGACGGCCGGCCGCATTGACCCCCCGGCCGTCAGCACATCGCCGACTCGGCGCGAGCCGCGGACCGCAGAGGTGGCCGGGCGCACCGGGCGCCGCCTGCGCGCCGGAGCTGGACGGCGGCCGGAGGCCACCAGCAGCCGGTCTGACCTCCAGAAG
>NZ_JBITLW010000011.1:217548-244960 GCF_044465645.1 Streptomyces sp. NPDC049627
GGCCGGCCGCATTGACCCCCCGGCCGTCAGCACATCGCCGACTCGGCGCGAGCCGCGGACCGCAGAGGTGGCCGGGCGCACCGGGCGCCGCCTGCGTGCCGGGGCTGGACGGCGGCCGGAGGCCACCAGCAGCCGGTCTGACCTCCGGGGATGAGCGATACCCGGGCCGACCGACCGATGGGTATGGAGCCCGGGATACCATCGCTGTCGCCATGCAGACGAACCCCACTCACACCAGCCTGGTCGCCGTCGGCGACTCCTTCACCGAGGGCATGTCGGACCTGCTCCCGGACGGCTCCTACCGGGGCTGGGCCGACCTTCTCGCCGGCCGGATGGCCGCCCGCACGCCCGGCTTCCGGTACGCCAACCTCGCGGTGCGCGGGAAGCTGATCGGGCAGATCGTCGAGGAACAGGTCGACGTCGCGGCCGCGATGGGCGCCGACGTGATCACCCTCGTCGGCGGCCTCAACGACACGCTGCGACCGAAGTGCGACATGGGGCGGGTGCGCGGACTCCTGGAGGAGGCCGTCGAGAAGCTCGCCCCCGCCTGCGAGCAACTGGTGCTGATGCGCAGCCCGGGACGGCAGGGGCCGGTCCTGGAACGGTTCCGGCCGCGGATGGAGGAGCTGTTCGCCTGTGTCGACGAGCTGGCCGAGCGGCACGGCGCGGTCGTCGTCGACCTGTACGGGGCCCCGTCCCTCGCGGACCCGCGCCTGTGGGACGTGGACCGGCTGCACCTGACGGCCGAGGGGCATCGCCGGGTCGCGGAAGCCGTGTGGCAGGCGCTCGGCTACGACCCCGAGGACACCGGGTGGCGCACCCCGATGCCGGCCACGGTGCCGCCGGGGTGGGGCGCGCGGCGGGTCGCGGACGTGCGGTTCGCCCGGCGGCATCTGCTGCCCTGGATCGGGCGGCGGCTCACGGGCCGGTCGTCGGGCGACGGCCTGCCGCCGAAGCGCCCGGAACTGCTGCCGTACGAGGGCCCTACGACGTAGAGCCACCGAGCGTGACAGCGCCCGGTGCCGGATGGGGCACCGGGCGCTGTCACGCTGTCACCGGTGAGCGCTACTGACGGGCCGCGGCCCGGCTACGCCGGTACAGGAAGGTGCCGGCGACCAGCAGCGCCGCGCTGCCGGCGATGCCTCCGACGACGGCCGCGGGGTCGGCGCCGGTCTCGGGCATGTGCGGGTGGTGCGGCTTCGTGGGCGGGGGCGTGTGCTTGTGCGGAGGCCGGTGCTCGTGGGGAGGCCGGTGCTTGTGCGGAGGCCGCGGCTTGTGCGGCTTGTGGGGACGCTCGTGGCCGTAGCCGTTGTCGTAGTCCTTGCCGTAGCCGTAGCCGTCCTGCTCCTCGGAACCGTAGCCGTAGCCGTCCGATTCTTCGGAACCGTAGCCGTAGTCATCCGATTCCTCGGAACCGTAGCCGTAGTCGCTCGGCTTGTCAGAACCGTAGCCGTCGTCCTTCGGCTTGTCGGAACCGTAGCCGTCGTCCTTGGGCTTCTCGGAACCGTAGCCGTCGTCCTTCGGCTTCTCGGAACCGTAGCCGTTCTCCTTGGGCTTGTCGCTGCCGTAGCCGTAGCCGTCGTCCTTCGGCTTCTCGGTGCCGTAACCGTGGTGGCTCGGCTTCTCGGAACCGTAGCCGGAGCTGCCGAATGTGGAGGTGACGTTTTCGGAGGCGGACTGCCCGGGGTTCATTCCGTCGAGCCGGTCATTCAGCTCTTGGAATCGGTCGCGCATCTCGCCGAATTTGTCATCCATCCTGCCGAATGTGTCATCCAGCTGCTCGTCCAGCCCGTCCGGCTCCCAAAGGTCCGTACGGCCCGACATTACAGCGGCGGAGTTCACCACGGTCCCCTGCATACGTGGGGCAGCGGACGCCCAAGTGCCGCATAGAGACAGGGCGCTTGTCGTGGCGGCGGCCACAATCAATCCCTTGGTCAGGGCCTGTCGCATTCTCGTCGTCTTTCTCTCAGGCGGAATGGGGAAGCCGGCGTCGGTCATTGACGCGGTCTTTTCGGTTGCCGGGATTCGCAGGTCATCGCAGGAGTCGTGATGTCGCACGTTCACACTCACACGACCTGGTGACTATGAACGAGAAATGGAGGCTCCAGGGACCCAGGACGCGTCAATGGCCAGGGAATTCACTCGATCGCCCGCATTCGGCCGACCACCTCACTCCGACGGCCGGGCACTGGGCCCCTCCGGCCGCCGGGTAAACTCCGTACACGTGACTTCTGCGCCCGCCAAGCCCCGCATCCCGAACGTCCTCGCCGGACGCTACGCCTCCACCGAGCTCGCCACGCTCTGGTCCCCCGAGCAGAAGGTGAAGCTGGAGCGGCAGCTCTGGCTCGCCGTGCTGCGGGCCCAGAAGGACCTCGGCATCGAGGTGCCGGACGAGGCGATCGCCGACTACGAGCGCGTCCTCGACACCGTCGACCTGGCCTCGATCGCCGAGCGCGAGAAGGTCACGCGGCACGACGTGAAGGCGCGGATCGAGGAGTTCAACGACCTCGCCGGGCACGAGCACGTACACAAGGGCATGACGTCCCGCGACCTGACGGAGAACGTCGAGCAGCTGCAGATCCGGCTGTCGCTGGAACTGATGCGTGACCGCACGGTGGCCGTCCTCGCCCGCCTGGGCAAGCTGGCCGGTGAGTACGGCGAGCTGGTCATGGCCGGTCGCTCGCACAACGTCGCCGCCCAGGCCACGACGCTCGGCAAGCGCTTCGCGACCGCCGCCGACGAGCTGCTCGTCGCGTACGGCCGCGTCGAGGAGCTGCTGGGCCGCTACCCGCTGCGCGGCATCAAGGGCCCGGTGGGCACGGCGCAGGACATGCTGGACCTGCTCGGCGGGGACGCGGCGAAGCTGTCGGAGCTGGAAGGCCGTATCGCCCAGCACCTGGGCTTCTCGCAGGCGTTCACCTCGGTAGGCCAGGTCTACCCGCGCTCGCTGGACTACGAGGTGGTGACCGCGCTGGTGCAGCTGGCGGCGGCGCCGTCGTCGCTGGCGAAGACGATCCGGCTGATGGCCGGGCACGAGCTGGTGACCGAGGGCTTCAAGCCGGGTCAGGTCGGCTCCTCCGCGATGCCGCACAAGATGAACACGCGGTCGTGCGAGCGCGTGAACGGCCTGATGGTGATCCTGCGCGGCTACGCCTCGATGACGGGTGAGCTCGCGGGCGACCAGTGGAACGAGGGCGACGTGTCCTGCTCGGTGGTGCGCCGGGTCGCGCTGCCGGACGCGTTCTTCGCGCTGGACGGGCTGCTGGAGACGTTCCTGACGGTGCTCGACGAGTTCGGCGCCTTCCCGGCCGTCGTGGCGCGCGAGCTGGACCGTTACCTGCCGTTCCTCGCCACCACCAAGGTGCTGATGGGCGCGGTGCGCGCGGGTGTGGGACGCGAGGTCGCGCACGAGGCGATCAAGGAGAACGCCGTCGCCTCCGCACTGGCGATGCGTGAGCAGGGCGCCGAGCGCAACGAGCTGCTCGACAAGCTGGCCGCCGACGAGCGCATCCCGCTCGACCGGGACGGGTTGGACGCCCTGATGGCCGACAAGCTGTCCTTCACGGGCGCCGCGGCCGACCAGGTGAGCGTCGTCGTGGGCCGGATCGAGGAGATCGTGAAGCAGCGTCCGGAGGCGGCCGGGTACACGCCTGGGGCGATCCTCTGACACGCTTCACCGCCGAGGAGTTGGAGGCCGCTCGCGACCGTCTGGTGCCGGACGTGGTCGCGGACGGTCTCCACGTCCTGTTCTGCGGCATCAACCCGGGTCTGATGACGGCGGCGACGGGTCACCACTTCGCGCGCCCCGGAAACCGCTTCTGGCCGGTGCTGCATCTGTCCGGGTTCACGCCGAGGCTCATGAAACCCTCCGAGCAGGAGCAGTTGCTGTCATACGGGCTCGGCATCACGAACGTCGTGGCGCGGGCGACCGCGCGGGCCGACGAACTGAGCGCCGAGGAGTACCGCGAGGGCGGCCGGCTGCTGGCGACGAAGGTGGCGCGGCTGCGGCCACGCTGGCTGGCCGTCGTGGGGGTTACCGCCTACCGGGCGGCGTTCGACGACCGCAGGGCCCAGGTGGGTCCGCAGGAGCGGCTGATCGGGGACACGCGCGTGTGGGTGCTGCCGAATCCGAGTGGGCTGAACGCGCATTGGACGGCACAGACGATGGCGGAGGAGTTCGCGCGGTTGCGGGTGACGGCGCAGGGGTGACAGGTCACTCCGGGTCGATGTCCGTGACGACGACGAACAGCCGGGGCTGCTTCTCGTCGTCCCTGTCGGCCACCGCCAAGGTGGCCCCGCGCCCTGAGTCGCCCACCTGCCACGTACGCAGGTCGTCCGCCAGTGCGGTGAGCATCGCCCAGGGCTCGGGTATGTCCTCACCGCGTGCGATGCGCTCGCCCAGTGTCACAGTCCCCCAGCGCGCAGGCTCTCCCCACCACGTGGTCAGCCGTGCGGCGATGGCCGCCTCGTAGGCGTAGCAGTCGTCCGCCTCCGGCCAGTCACGCGGCCCTAACCAGGCCACGTGATAGCCAGGACCACTCAGGCCGACGTCCGTCCCGCCGCGCTCCGCGGGAAAGTCCCGCGTGCACAGCCGGTCGATCAGGGCGAGATCCTCCGCGATGTCCATGTGATCCAGTAAACCGGCTCCCACTGACAATTGGCGGGGCGTCAATCGGCCGGCGGGATCAGGCGTCCCGGCGCCGCACGCTCCACGCCCCCACCAGCAGCGCAGCCGCCGTCCACAGAGCGGTCACCGCCAGCCCGGACCACGGCCCAAGAGTGCCGTCATACGTCTGGTGCATGACGATCTGGCCCGCCTTGTCGGGCAGGAAGTCCGCGACGGTGCCCGCGGCGTCGCCGATCACGAACGACACCACGAGGATGAACGGGATCAGGACGGAGAGCGTGGCCACACCACTGCGCAGCACGGCGGTGAGACCCGCCGCGAACAAGGCGATGAGCATGAGGTAGACACCGCAGCCCAGGACCGCACGCACCTGCTCGGCCACCGTGAGCCCGTGCGCCGCGGATCGGAGTCCCGCGCGTGCCGCGAAGAGCGCCGCGACGGCGGTGATCAGTCCGGCGAGCAGGGCCGGGACGGCGATGGCCGTCACCTTGGCGGCGAACCACCGCCCGCGCTGCGGAACCGCGGCGAGCGTCAGCCGGAGCGCACCCCCGTGGTACTCCGACGCCACGGCCGTCGCCCCGAACGAGATGGCCGCGATCTGCCCCGGCAGGACACCCGACAGCGCCGTGAAGAGCGGGTCGGACTCCGGGTCGGAACTGCCGTCCGCGCCGGCCAGCGCCGAGAACGCCGTAGTCACGGCGAACAGCGCCAGCAGCGCTCCCGGCAGCGAGCGGAGCGTGCGGATCTTGAGCCATTCCGAGTGGAGCACGGGCGCGAATGCCATGGTTCAGGTCTCCTGGGACGATGCGGTGAACTCGGCCTCGGTCGCGGTCAGGTCGAGGTAGGCCTGCTCCAACGTGCCTTCTTCGGCGGCGAGTTCGAGGACGGGGACACCCGCCTGCGAGGCGAGGCGGCCGATGTCGTCCACGCGCGCGTGGTGCACGGTCCAGTGGCCGTCCTCGTGCAGGACGACGTCGTGTCCGTGCCGTGCGAGGGCCTCCTTGAGCGCGGTGTGGTCCGAGGTGCGGATGCGGACGCGGGGTTCCACGCGCGCGTGGATGAACTCCCGCATCGGGGTGTCGGTCAGCAGCCGCCCCCGCCCCAGGACCACGAGGTGGTCGGCGAAGGACGCGGTCTCGTTCATGAGGTGACTGGAGACCAGGACCGTGCGCCCCTCCCCCGCGAGGCGGCGCAGCAACTGGCGGATCCAGATGATCCCTTCGGGATCGAGGCCGTTGGAGGGCTCGTCGAGCAGGACGACCTCGGGGTCGCCCAGGAGAGCGGCGGCTATGCCGAGTCGCTGGCGCATGCCCAGGGAATACGTCTTCACCCTGCGCCGGGCCACCGACGCCAGCCCTGTCTCCTCCAGCACCTCGTCGGCCCGCCCGCTCGGGATGCGGTTGCTCGCCGCCAGGCAGCGCAGGTGGTCGCGGCCGGTACGGGAGCCGTGCGCGGCCCCGGCATCCAGCAACGCGCCCACGTGGCGCAGCGGTTCGCGCAGACTCGCGTAGGCGCGGCCGCCGACCGTGGCGGTTCCTGAGGTCGGCCGGTCGAGGCCGAGCACGAGCCGCATGGTGGTGGACTTTCCGGCGCCGTTGGGGCCGAGGAAGCCGGTGACGCGGCCGGGGAGGACGGTGAAGGTGAGGTCGTCCACGGCTCGCCGGGTTCCGTACTCCTTGGTGAGGGCTTGGACTTCGATGCTGGTCATGGCAGTCAGCCTGGCCGCCGGGGGCGAATCGGGTCCTCCCCCGGCGGTGGAGATCGTCTCCCCCGTGCGGGGGAGGTCCGTTGTCAGTGGTGGCTGGCACGATGGCGAAATGGTCCGCTTGCTGCGCCCGTTCGGACGGGTGGTGACGTACACACGACTGCTGCATCTGTTGATCGCCGTCGTGGGGCCGTCCATGCTGATCTTCGTCCGGGAGGCGTGGTGGATCTGGGCGGTGGCGGGCGCGGTGCTCGTCGCCGTCGGGCTGGTGCCCGCGATGCGGACCGTGGAGGGGCTCCAGGCGAGGCTGCTGCTGACCGGTCACCGCCACGACCAGGGGAACAACGACATCGTCGTGGCGCCGTCCGCTTCCTGGGGCGACCGGGGGCGGCTCGTCGTGTGGCTGGAGGCGCGCCTGGTGCTCGGCTACGCGACCTCGACAGTCGTCGCGCAACTGCTCTTCGCCTTGGTGGGCCTCGTCGGGCGTGACGACCGTGGCGTCGGGGAGGGCGGTTTCCTCCTTCCCGACGGACACTCCTGGTGGCACGTCCTGCTGGTGCCGTTGTTCTTGGCCGGCCTGGCCGCGACCGTGGTGGCTTCGGGCCACCTCATCACCGAACTCGCCCTGCGTCTCCTCGGCCCCTCCCCTGCGGAGCGCCTGGCCGCCATGGAGGAGCGCACCGAGCAGTTGCTGGAACGCACGCGCATCGCCCGCGAGCTCCACGACTCCATCGGCCATGCCCTGACCGTGGCCGTCGTACAGGCGGGTGCGGCCCGTGCGGCCGGTGATCCCGCCTTCACCGACCGGGCCCTGACGGCCATCGAGGAGACCGGCCGGGCCGCCCTGGAGGACCTGGAGCGGGTCCTCGGCGTCCTGCGCGAGTCCGAGCGGCCGGTCAGCAGCCGGCCGACGCTCACGGACGCCGACCGGCTGCTGGAGTCGGCTCGGGCGTCCGGCGCGAAGGTCGACCTGGAGACGACGGGGCCGCTGGACAGCGTGCCGGGGCCGGTCTCCCGGGAGGGCTACCGGATCCTTCAGGAGTCGCTGACCAACGTGCTGCGGCACGCCGGCTCGGTCCCGGCCCGGGTCCGCATCGCCGTCGCGGACGGCACGCTCACGCTGGAGATCCGCAATCCGCTCCCCGCCGGGATACCCGAGCCCGGCAGAGGCAGCGGGCTGCGCGGTATGCGCGAGCGCGCCGCTCTGCTGGGCGGACGGGCGCGGACCGGTCCCGACCGAGGCGACTGGCAGGTGCACGTCAACCTGCCGGTGAGTTGATCTAGGCTGGTCGGATGCCGGTCACCGTTCTTCTCGTCGACGACGAACCCCTCGTACGCGCGGGTCTGCGGGCCGTGCTGGAGGCGCAGCCCGACATCGAGGTCGTGGGGGAGGCGGCGGACGGGGCCGCCGTGATTCCGCTGGTGCGGCAACTGCGCCCGGACGTGGTCGCCATGGACGTGCGGATGCCGCTGCTGGACGGCATCGAGGCCACGCGCGCGGTGCTGCGCACGGTCGAGCAGCCGCCGAAGATCGTCGTCGTCACCACCTTCGAGAACGACGAGTACGTGTACGAGGCGCTGCGGGCCGGCGCCGACGGCTTCCTGCTGAAGCGGGCGCGGCCGGCCGAGATCGTGCACGCGGTACGGCTGGTCGCCGAGGGCGAGTCACTGCTGTTCCCGGCGTCGGTGCGGCAGCTCGCCGCGCGGTACGGCGACGGCGACGGCGGGAACGGGGCGGCGCGCGCGGTCCTGGAGCGGGCCCGGCTCACCGAGCGGGAGGCCGAGGTGCTGCGGCTGATGGCGCGCGGCCTGTCGAACGCGGAGATCGCCGGCCGGCTCGTGGTCGGGACGGAGACGGTGAAGTCGCATGTGAGTGCCGTCCTGGCGAAACTCGGGGCGCGGGACCGTACGCAGGCGGTGATCACGGCGTACGAGTCGGGGTTCGTGGCACCGGGGTGAACCGCCCGCCGCACGCCGGTGCATGCCGGTCACCCGCACTCGGTGCGGGCCCACCACTCGCCCGGGTCCGCCGCGCCGAGTACCATCCGCCCAACATGCGCACGAGCTGGGAGGACGGACGTTGCCGCGGCTGACCGGCGGGGATCCCTCGCTGCTGCGAAGGATCAACTCCGCGGTGGTGCTGCACGCGCTGCGTGCCACGGACGCCGCGACGCTGACGGAGATCACCCGGGTGACCGGACTGTCCCGGCCCACCGTCGAGGGCGTGGTCGAGGGGCTCATCGAGGCGGGTTACGTCGTCGAGAAGGCGGCCGACGAGAGCGTCGTCCGCCGGCAGGGGCGTCCCGCGAGGCGCTTCCGTTTCCGGGCCGAGGCAGGTCATCTGCTGGGCGTGGACATCGGGGCGCACCGGGTCGCCGTGCTCCTCGCCGACCTGGACGGACGAGTGCTCGGTTCCATCGTCAAGGACGTCGACGAGACGGATCCGGCCGACGAACGGCTCGAACGGGTGCGTACGGCGGTCGCCGAGCTGCTGCGCCGGGCCGGCGTCGCGCGCAGCTCACTGCGGGCCGTGGGCGTCGCGACGCCGGGCATCGTCGAGGCGGACGGGACCGTGCGGCTGGGCGCCGCGCTGCCCGAGTGGACGGGGCTGCGGCTGGGCGAGCGGCTGAGCCGGTCCTTCAAGTGCCCGGTCCTCGTCGAGAACGACGCCAACGCGGCGGCGGTCGCCGAGCACTGGAAGGGCTCGGCCACCGAATCCGACGACGTCGTGTTCGTGCTGGCCGGGCTGAGTCCGGGCGCCGGTTCGCTGATCGGCGGGCAGCTGCACCGGGGGTTCGGCGGTGCGGCCGGCGAGATCGGCGCGCTGCATCTGCTGGGCCGCGAGGCGACGCCGGAGACCCTGTTGTCCACCACGGACGAGCCGCTGCGGCCCCTCGACGAGCACGCCGTGGCCAAGGTCTTCGCGCAGGCCCGCGAGGGCGACGACCGGGCCCGGGCGGCCGTCGACCGCTTCATCCAGCGCCTCGTCCACGATGTGGCCGCCCTCGTCCTCGCGCTCGACCCCGAGCTGGTCGTCATCGGCGGCTGGGCGTCGGGCCTGGACGGCGTCCTGGAGCCGCTGCGACGGGAACTGGCCCGCTACTGCCTGCGCCCGCCGAAGGTCGCCCTGTCCCTGCTCGGCGAGGCGGCGGTGGCGACGGGCGCACTGCGGCTCGCCCTCGATCACGTGGAGGAGCAGCTGTTCGCGGTGGAGGGGACGGTGACGGGGCGGCGCTGACGCTCGGCGGTCGGGCGCCCGTGGTCGACGGCCAGTCAGCCGCAGGCGGCAGCCGGTCCCCGAGGACCGGGCCGTCCTCGGTACCGATGCCCTCGCCCGTGCGGGTTCACCGGCGGTGGAGCGCGGGCCGTACCGAGCAACGCGTCGCACCCCGGGCCGAGGGCTCCGGGGCGCGAGGACATGCGTCGGTACGGCGGATCAGGACGCCCGGCGCTCCGGGTCCTGGTGGATCTCCACGCCGCCTGAGTCGCCGAAGGTCAGCCGGCAGGTGTCGGCGCGGTACGTGGCGACGGAGAGGGCGGCGGTGCGGCCCTCGGCGAGGTAGCGGGTGGTCACGACCAGGACGGGCGCCCCCGGGAGCCGGTCCAGCTCCTTGGCGTCGTCCGCGCGGGCCGAGCCCAGCTCGACGGCGTTCTCCTGGCCCTCGAGTTCCAGACGCTGCAGCTCCCGCAGCACGGCACGCGCGCGTGCCGCTCCGGACGGGGCGTCGATGGCGGACAGGTCGGGCACCGACGACTGCGGGATGTAGAGCAGCTCGGCGGCGACGGGCTGACCGTGCGTCACGCGGGAGCGGCGCACGATGTGCACGGGCTCGTCCCGGCCGCTGTCCAGGGCGTCGGCGACGGACGCCGGCGGAACCGCCTGCGTGCAGTCCGTCGGCTGCCAGACGTCGTCGGCCGCACCCGGCCAGGCGTGCTGCTCCGCGCCTACGGCCACACCCACACGCGGCGGCGCGACGGTCGTACCGACACCACGGCGGCGCTGCAGCCTGCCCTCCAGTTCGAGCTGCTCAAGCGCCTGGCGGAGCGTGGCCCGGGCCACGCCGAAGCGGGCCGCCAGGTCGCGCTCGTTGGGCAGGATCTCGCCCACGGTGAATTCGGAGTCCAATGCCTCACTGAGCACGGTCCTGAGATGCCAGTACTTCGGTTCCGGCACCGTTTCCAGCTGCGTGGTCCCCACCCTGTCCTCCGCAATCGCCGTGGCCCAGCGGCGTTTTAGCGCCCTTGTTTATTAAAGGTTGTTGCACTTCTCTGCGACCATAGGACGGCCCTCACCCTTGGTCAATACCAATCGCCGGGAACGTTCACGGGACAGGCGCGCACGGGTCACGACCGTCACGCGCGCGGGATCTAGGCCGTTGCGAGCGACCTCAGTTTGTCGGGGTTGCGGATGATGTAGACCGACTGGATGCGGCCGTCCAGGACGTCCAGCTGGAAGACGGAGTCGGGCTTGTCGCCGGCCAGTACCAGCAGCGCCGGGCCCCCGTTGATCTCCAGGAACCGGAAGGACGCATCGGCGACACCCTTGCGCGCCGCACCGATGAGGAAGCGGCCCACCTTGTCGGCCGTCTCCAGCACCCGCACGGGCGCCTTCGCCTTGCCGCCGCTGTCGCCGACGAGGCGGACGTCCGGGGCAAGCAGCGACATGAGCCCTTCGAGGTCACCCTCCGCGGCCGCGGCCAGGAACCGCTCGGTGAGGTCGCGGCGCTGGGTGGGGTCGACCTCGTAGCGGGGCCGCCGCTCGTCGACGTGCTTGCGGGCCCGTCCGGCGAGCTGGCGCACCGCCGCCTCGCCGCGGTCGAGCATCGCGCCGATCTCCGCGTACGGGTAGCCGAAGGCCTCCCTGAGGACGAACACCGCGCGCTCCAGGGGCGACAGCGACTCCAGGACGACGAGGACGGCGAGGGAGACCGAGTCGGCGAGCACGGCCCGCTCGGCGGTGTCCGGGACGCTGTCCCCGAAGTCGGTGACGTACGGCTCGGGCAGCCAGGGGCCGACGTAGGTCTCGCCCCGCGCCTTGACCTGGCGGAGCCGGTCGATGGCGAGGCGGGTGGTGATGCGCACCAGGTAGGCGCGCGGTTCGCGCACCTCGGACCGGTCGGCGGCGGACCAGCGCAGCCAGGCCTCCTGCACCACGTCCTCCGCGTCGGCGAGGCGGCCGAGCATGCGGTAGGCGACTCCCATGAGGACGGGGCGGTGCTCTTCGAAGACGTCGGTCTCGGTTTCGGTGGTCACCGCACCATCCCAGCCGACGCCTCCGATACGTGTCCAGGCGAAATCGGCGTCCTCGGTCAGGTGTCGTGTCAATCCGGGGGTGCCCGGCGTGGGTCGAGGGACACGCCGGCTCCGGGGTCGGCGGCCGTCGGGGTCTACCCGTCAGTAGCAATTGCTGACAAGCTGTCTACGGCCGTCCGTCAGCGTGTCCCACCCGAGGAGCACCCCATGTCCGCCTCCGTCTCCTTCAAGGTCCCCTCTCCCCGCGGCCCGCAGAGCGTGACCGTCCACTACGCGCGCGTGGGGCACGGCGAACCGCTGCTCCTGCTGCACGGCATCGGTCACCACCGGCAGGTCTGGGACCCGGTGGTGGACATCCTCGCGACCGAACGCGATGTGATCTCCGTGGATCTACCCGGCTTCGGGACGTCTCCGGGCCTTCCGGAGGACCTCGCCTACGACCTGGCCACGACGACAGCCGTGTTCGGTGCGTTCTGTGCGGCCATGGAGCTCGACCGGCCGCATGTCGTGGGCAACTCGCTGGGCGGCCTCATCGCCCTGGAACTGGGCCGCGAGCAGCTCGTGCGGTCCGTCACCGCCCTCTCCCCCGCCGGCTTCTGGTCCGAGGCCGAGCGGCGCTACGCCTTCGGTGTGCTGCTCGCGATGCGGCACATCTCCCGGCGGCTGCCGCTGCCGCTGGTGGAGCAGCTGTCCAGGTCGGCGGCCGGCCGCACGGCCCTGACGAGCACGATCTACGCCCGGCCGGCCCGGCGCTCACCCGAGGCCGTGGTCGCCGAGACGCTCGCGCTGGCGGGAGCCACGGGATTCGACCAGACCCTCCGGGCCGGACGGACCGTCCGGTTCGCCGACGACATTCCCGGGATCCCGGTCACCGTGGCGTGGGGCACCCGGGACCGGCTGCTCGTGCGCCGCCAAGGGGTGCGCGCCAAGCAGATCATTCCCCGGGCGCGCCTCGTCAGGCTGCCCGGCTGCGGCCACTGCCCCATGAACGACGACCCGGCCCTGGTCGCCCGCGTCATCCTCGACGGCAGCCGCTGACACCCTCGGGGCACGCGCCAACACGCCGGAGCCCAGGGCCACTCCGGCGCCGACCAGGGTGCTGCCCAGGGCCTGGACGGCGCCGTAGGAGCCGGTTCCCACGAGCGGGGCGGTGCAGGCGGCGGCGACCGGGATGAGGCCGGAGAAGAGCGTGGCGCGCTCGGCGCCGATCCGCTGCATGCCCATGTACCAGCACACGAAGCCGACGACGGTCACGACCACCGCCTGCCACAGGAGGGCCCCGGTCTCCGTGGCGTCCGGCCGTCGCAGCCACGCGGCGCCGTCCAGGAACAGCCCGGCCGCCGCGGACTCGACTGCGGCGATCCCGCTCACCGTGGCGGACAGCAGCCGCGGGCCCAGGGGCCGCAGCACGGGAACGGCGAGGACCGCGAAGCCGACCTCGCCGACCAGTGCGCACGCGGAGAAGGCGATGCCGACGGCGTCCGTACGGCCCCAGCCCTGGACCGTGGACGCACCCATCGCCACGAGCAACGCGCCGTAGAGAACGGCGCGTTGGGGCCGACGCCCGTCCAGCAAGGGCACGACGACGGCCACGACCACGGGCGCGCAGCCGACGAAGACCCCGGGAACCGCCGGTTCGGCGGTGCGCTCGGCGGCGATGACGGCCAGGTTGAAGCCGACCATGCCGACGGCCGCGAGCACCGCGAGACGGGCCCACTGACGGGCGGCGAGCCCGCGCAGCCGGGCGACGGCGCCCCGCCCGGCCAGAGGGACGAGCAGCAGACAGGCGAGGCCGTAGCGCAGGAACTGGCCGCCGGCGTACGGGTAGTCGCCGAGCAGGCTGTTGGCGGTGAAGGACCCTCCGACGAGGACGCAGGCGAGCCCGGCGAGGAGGGCACCGCGCAAGGTGGTGGCGTTCATGGCAGCGACGCTAGGAAGCGCGGCGGTCCGGATTAAGGTCCATTTTCATGACGCCATCGGAGACCAATCCCGCCGGGAGGACGCAGCTCCCCGAGCCGCACGGCGCCACCCCCGCCTGGGAGTTGCTGCTGCCGGCCGCGTCCGCGCCGGCACGCGCGCGTGGACGTTCGCTGCAGGCCGCGCTGCGTGAGGCCGTGCGGTCGGGGCGGCTGGCGCCGGGTACCCGGCTGCCGTCGAGCCGGGATCTCGCCGCCGACCTCGGCGTGTCGCGCGGGTTGATCACCGAGGCGTACGAGCAGCTGACCGCGGAGGGCTATCTGCGCAGCGGCCGGGGTGCCGGGACCTGGGTGGGCGGTGCCGTACGGGCCGCCCGGCCACGCGCGCGTGACCTCGCTCCGCGCTCCACCGACGCCCGCGCCGACTTCGTACCGGGGACGCCGGACGTGTCGCTCTTCCCGCGTGCCGCATGGGCGGCGGCGCAACGCGGGGTGCTGGCCGAGCTGCCCCACCACGAACTCGGCTATCCCGATCCGCGCGGGCTGCCCCGGCTGCGTACGGCGCTCGCGGAGCTGCTCGCTCGCCGCCGGGGCGTGGTCGCGGACCCCGAGCGCATCGTGGTCGTGTCCGGGGTGTCGCAGGCGACGACGGTGCTCGGTTTCGTCCTGCACGCGCGCGGGATGCGCGCAGTCGGTGTCGAGAACCCCGGGAGCCCCCAGCACGACGCGCTCTACGCCGCCGCCGGCGTCTCCACCGTGCCGCTGCCCATGGACGACGAGGGGCTCGCCGTCGGCCCGCTGCGGGAGTCGGGCGTACGGTCCGTGGTCACGACGCCCGCCCACCAGTTCCCCACCGGCATCGCCTACTCCGCCCGACGCCGTACCGAACTGCTCGACTGGGCGCGCTCCGTCGACGGGTTCGTCCTGGAGGACGACTACGACGGCGACTTCCGGTACGACCGTGCCCCCGTCGGTGCGCTGCAGGGGCTCGACCCTGAGCGCGTCGCCTACGCGGGGTCGGTCAGCAAGTCCCTCGCTCCGGGGCTGCGGCTCGGCTGGCTGCTCGTGCCGGAGGCACTGGCCGAGGAGGTCGTCGAGCGCAAGCGGACCATGGATCTCGGTCATCCGACCCTGGATCAGGCGCTGTTCGCCCGGTTCCTGGAGCGCGGCGACTACGACCGGCAGCTGCGCCGCTGCCAGCGTGCGTACCGGGAGCGGCGCGACGCCCTCGTTGCCGCGCTGGAGGAGCATTTCCCGGGCGCCGAGGTGACCGGAATCGCCGCTGGGCTGCATGTCATCGCCGCGCTGCCGGAACGGTACGGACCCCAGGAGCGGTTCCTCACGCGCGTGAGCGCGGCCGGGGTGGCGGTGCGCCCCCTGACGGACTACACGCACGCGCGTGCCCGGGGCAGGGAGCAGCCGGGTGTGCGGCTGGTCCTCGGTTACGCGCATCTGTCGCCCACGCGGATCCGTGCGGGCGTACGGCTGATGGCCGAGGCGGTCGCCGCACGTCGGGCCTGACGGTGAGGTGACCGGAACCGTGCGTCCGCCCGTCCCCCGCGTGATCCGCCGGTTCCCCTGCGGGTGCGTCAGTTGTTCACTTGTGGTTTCCGTGTGCGCTGCGGCGCACCAGTAGTTGTGGCACTGCACACTGGCCGGATCCCGCCTCAGGAGGCCTCCATGTCACACCGTCCGTTCCCGGGCCGCCGCAGCGTCCTGCGCGGCTCACTCGCCGCGTCGGCGGCCCTGACCCTGCCCACCGCCCTCGGCTCGGCACCGGCCTTCGCCCTGTCGGGGCGCCCCAGGGCGGGCTGGGGTGTGCAGACAGGGGACGTGACCTGCGACTCCGGGCTGGTGTGGGTGCGGTCGGACCGTCCGGCCCGGATGGTCGTCGAGACGTCGGCGACCGAATCGTTCCGGGGCGCGCGCAGATGGCACGGCCCACTGCTCGACGCGGACACGGACTTCACCGGCACGACCCGGTTGCGCGGCCTGCCGTCCGGTGAGCAGATCCACTACCGCGTGCTGCTCGCCGACCCGGACGACCCGCGCCGCACCGGCGAGCCGGTCACCGGTACGTTCCGTACGGCCTCCGCGCGGCGGCGCGACGGGGTGCGCTTCGTCTGGTCGGGCGACCTGGCCGGGCAGGGCTGGGGCATCAACCCGGACTTCGGCGGCTACCGCATCTACAACGCGATGGCCGCGCTGGACCCGGACTTCTTTCTCTGCAGCGGCGACAACATCTACGCCGACGGCCCGATCTCGGCCTCCGTGACCCTGCCCGACGGCAGCACCTGGCGGAACATCACCACCGAGGAGAAGTCCAAGGTCGCCGAGACGCTGACCGAGTTCCGAGGCAACTTCCGCTACAACCTGCTCGACGACAACCTCAAGCGGTTCAACGCCCAGGTCCCCTCCATCATCCAGTGGGACGACCACGAGGTGACCAACAACTGGTTCCCCGGCGAGATCCTCGGCGACTCCCGCTACACGGAGAAGAACGTCGACGTCCTGGCCGCGCGCGCCCGGCAGGCGTTCTCGGAGTACTTCCCGGTATCGACCCTGCGCCGCCCCGACGGCCGGGTGTACCGGGTGGTCAACCACGGGCCGCTTCTCGACGTGTTCGTGCT
This sequence comes from Streptomyces sp. NPDC049627, assembly GCF_044465645.1. Lineage (NCBI taxonomy): Bacteria > Bacillati > Actinomycetota > Actinomycetes > Kitasatosporales > Streptomycetaceae > Streptomyces > Streptomyces sp. NPDC049627. Next base: position 233,680 of record NZ_JBITLW010000011.1, read on the forward strand.
GGACATGCGCACCTACCGCAACGCCAACTCGACGGACAACCAGCCCACCGACGCGCAGGGCATCCTCGGCGCCGAGCAGCTGAACTGGCTCAAGCGCGAACTGGCCCGCTCCCGGGCGGTGTGGAAGGTGATCGCCTCGGACATGCCGCTCGGCCTGGTGGTGCCGGACGGCACGGACGGCAAGCCGAACTTCGAGGCCGTCGCGCAGGGCGACCCGGGTGCGCCGCTGGGGCGGGAGCTGCAGATCGCCGAGCTGCTGCGGTTCATCAAGCACCGCGGGATCACCGGCACGGTGTGGCTGACCGCCGACGTGCACTACACCTCCGCCCAGCACTACCAGCCGTCACGGGCGGCTTTCACCGACTTCGAGCCGTTCTGGGAGTTCGTCTCCGGCCCGCTCAACGCGGGCGCGTTCCCGGCGAACACGCTGGACAACACCTTCGGCCCGGAGCGGGTGTTCATCAAGGCGCCGACGACCGCGAACGTCTCGCCGGCCGGCGGCTACCAGTTCTTCGGCGAGGTCGACATCGACGGCGACAGCGGTGAGCTGACGGTGCGCCTGCGCGAGTCGGACGGCACCGTGCTGTTCACGCAGGTCCTGCAGCCGGGCCGGGTCGGCCAGTGACTCGCGTAACCTGAGACCGTGCCGCGCACCCGTGTCATCCCCGGGTGCGCGGCACGGTCGTTCCGCCCGCCAACCCGGCGAACGCCCCTTGCTGGAGCGCCTTTTCGCAGGTCGGAGCAGATTGTCAGTGGTCGCCTCTACGGTTTTTCCATGACGCGATCTTTGCAGGCCGTGGCCTATTGCCGACCCTCCGTGCTGGAGTCCGCGGCGGACGGACAGCGCCTGGGACTCGAGACCTCACGGGGTGCGACGCCCTCGGGCGTCGAGGACCATCCGCGGTTCTTCGCAGGGTTCCTGACGTCTCCTCAGGTGGCCTCCGCCGGGCTGCTCGCGGTGGCCGACGTGGCGGCCGCGCGGTACTACCAGCGGCAGCTGCGCGCCTCCCTCGACCCGGTGGTGACGGGCAACGGCGACCGGCTGCGCTTCGAGTCCTTCTCCGGCTGCGGCGGGGTGTACGCCCGGCTGGACGTGCTGGAGTCCGGCCTCGACGGGGGCGAGGTGGGGCACGGCACGACCAACGTCGACGTCAACAACCCGCTGCGCGAGGCCCTGTCCAGGATCGGCGCGGACGATCCGCTGCATCTGCGGGTGGGCCCCGAGGAGCTGGCCGTGACCACGCTGGACGGCCCGGTCGTGGAGAAGAAGGTGCCGCTGCCGGACCGCTGGCTGCGGGGCTTCGCGGAGGCGCAGGTGACAGCGGCCGGCTTCGATCTGCGGGCCGAGCTGCCGGCCGCCGAGGCGGTGCGGTTCCTGCGTGCGCTGCCGCGCGGTGGGACGCGCGGTGCCACGGGCGGCCCCAGGTGGGTGGTGCCGTCGGGAAGCACGTTGCGGCCGACCACGCGCGCGGTGCCCGGCGCGGTGTGTCTGCCCGGCCCGGAGCGGCTGGTCGCGCTTCAGCGGGTGCTGCGGTATGCCACGGCCCTGCGGGTGTACGGCCCCGCGGTCACCGGTGGTGCGGCTGCCACAGCCGGCGCCTGGGAGGCGGTCCTGCCGGGCATGCGACTGACGCTGACGTTGTCGCCGGACGCCTCGCGCGGCTTCTCCGGGGAGGGCGGCGTCCTCGACGCGCTCGCCACGGACGAGGCCGCCGAGGACGCGGAGCTGATCGCGGTGCTCCTCGCGTGGGAGCCCCGCATCGACGTCGCCGATCTGGCCGCCGCCTCGGGCCTCACGCCCGAGCGCGTACGGGTGGCGCTGATCCGCCTGGGCACGTCGGGCCGGGTCGGGTACGACACCGCGGAGGCGGCCTACTTCCACCGCGAGCTGCCGTACGACGCCGAGCGCGCGGAGCGGCACAATCCGCGGTTGCGCTCGGCCCGGGCGCTGGTGGCGGCGGGCGCGGTCACGCTGGACGGCGGCGTCGGGACGGTGACGGCCGAGGACGGCCATGTGCACCGGGTGCGGGACAAGGCGGGCGTGCTCAGCTGCAGTTGTCCGTGGTGGGCCAAGTACCGGGGCGGGCGCGGTCCGTGCAAGCACGCGCTGGCGGTGCGGATGGTGCGGCGGGGCGCGGTGGCGGAGCGGGAGACGGTGCGGGTCGACGGGGGTGTGGGATGAGTTCACTGCTGGACGCGGTACGGGCAGGGCGCACGGCTGACGTGGTGAGCCTGCTCGACGGGATGACGGATGCCGAACGACGGGCGCACTTTCCCGGTCTGAAGGAGCTGCGCAAGCAGCTGCGGGCGGACCAGTGGAGCGACGAGTCCCGGCGTGCCTACCCCGCCCTGCACGTGGCCGGGGCGGCGTGCCAGACCGGTGCGGCAGGGGTGGCGAGCTGGCTCGCGGCCTCAGAGATGCGCTGGTGGCGGGCGTCACCGGTTGTGCTGATCGATGTTCTGAGCGACCGGGAGACCGACTGGCTCGCCGATGTGGCCCATCGACTGGCACAGCGGCCGATCAGCGCGCGGGTTCCCTATGCGCTGATGGCCGGTCTGGTACGGCTCTCCGGCTGCCCGGCGCCCACAGCGGACGCGTACCTGCGGGGCTGGCTGGAGCACATCGGCGGCGGTTGGCAGCGCTCGGACACCATACTCGGTCGTCTCCGTCAGGAACCCCAGCTGACGCGCCTGGTGGCCGCGCTCTTCGAGACGGACGACATCGGCGCCATGGTGGGGTGGATCACCGGTGAGGGACCGGGCAGTTGGGCGGAGGCCCTCGCTCGGCTCACCGCCGAGGGCCTGCTCGACCGGACGACGACGGTGGACGCGTGCGTGGCCCGCCTTCTGCGGGGTGGCCGCGCCCCCGACCTCCGGGTGTTCCTGAGCCTGTTGAAGGCGCTCGAGCTGACGCGGGACGAGCAGCGGGAGCACACGGCCGACTGGATGGCACTGGCCTCCGACGCCCCGTCCGCCGTGGCGGGTCACGCCCAGTCGGTCCTGTCGTCGCTGGCCTTGGACGGCGAACTGACGACACAGCACCTGGTCGAGGTGTCGGGCGCCGTCCTCTTCCGCGCCGAGAAGAAGCTCGTGCGTGCCCAGCTGATCCTGCTGGGCAAGGTGATCGCCCGCGACGCGTCGGCCGCCGAGGCCCTGCTGCCCGCCGCCGCCCAGGCCTTCGGGCACGACGACTCGGACCTGCAGGAGCGGGCGCTGAAGCTGGTGGAACGGCATGTCGGCAAGGTCCAGGGCGCTCAGGTGCGGGACGAACTGGCGTCGGCCGCCGATCAGTTGATCCCCGTGCTGCGCGCGCGGGCGGTCCGGGGCCTGGGAGCGGCTCCTGCGCCCGCGGTACCGGTGGCATACGAGGAGGTGCTGCCGCCCGCGCCCGAGCCGGTGCGGCAGACACCCGCGCCGGAGTCGGTGAACGAACTCGCCGAGGAGGTCGGTGCGTTGCTGTCGTCCGGCGCGGACGTGGCGACGTTCGAGCGCACGCTGGACGGGTTGGTGCGCCATGCCCACCGGAACAGGGACGCGTTGGTGGAGGCACTCGGCCCTGTGGTCGCCCGCCTTTGGTGGATGAGCGCCGACTGCTCGCAGTACCGCTTGAACGACCACTTCAGCGGCCGGCCGCACCGTCTGGAACTCATCCTCGCGACGCTGCTCGGCAAGATACCCACGGACACTCTGCACGCCGCGGTGCAGCGCGGGGCGTCGGAGTCCGAGTGCGTACACGGCGCCCTGACCCGTGCGTTCAACGCCCGCGTCCGGGAGGTCGCCCACCGGATGCGCACGGAGCCGCTGCCCTTCCTGCTGTCCACTCCCACATGGGGCACCGGTCTGCTGGAGCCGGACGAGCTCGTGACGCGCCTCGACGGGTACCGGCGTCTCGGTGCCCGTGTCTCGCCGGCCGACTTCGCGCAGGCACTGCTGCGGGTGCGGCGCGACGACCGTACGGCGGCGAGGACGGCCGCGTTGCGGGCGGCCGGGCTCGGCACGGAGGAAGGGACACGGCTGGCGAGGTGGCTCACCGCGGACGGCCCGATCCTGCCTGTCGCGAGGCGGCGGACCGCCGGCCCGCGCATCCTGCTGGAGTGCGGCGAACTCCTGGAGCTGCAGGACGACTTTCCGCGGGAGTTCCGGCCGCTCGGCCGGCCGGTGAGCCTCCACGGTCACCGCCGGCACTGCTACCACTGGGACGACGGCATACGGCCGCACTGGATCGCCCTGCTGCCCGAACGCCGTGAACTCGTCGCGCTCAGGCTGCTGCACGACGTGTCGACGGTCGCCGTGGACGACACCCGGGGTACCGCGGCGATCCTCCCGCTCCTCGCCGAATCCGGCGGCGAGGCCGGCGAGGCCGTACACCTGGCGGTGGCGTACGGGCTGGCCGCACGGCATTCGGAGGACCGGCTCGCCGCCGTGGACGCCCTGCTGGTCCTGGCGGCGCGCGGGCAGCTCGACGCGGCCCGGCTGGGTGCGGATCTCGGGCAGCTGGTGCGGCGCGGGGCGGTGAAGCCGTCCCGGCTCGTGGAGTCGGCGCGAACGGCGGCGGCCACGGGGGCGCACGCCACCGTCTGGGCCGTCCTCCGGCACACTCTGCCCATCCTGCTCGCCGACCTCGCCACCGGCGGGACAGCCGCACCGGCACGGGGCACGGCAGATCTTCTGGCCGTCGCCGCGGAGTGCGCCGAGCGAACAGGGACGCGCGAGGAACTGCCGCACCTGGCGCGGACGGCGGACCGCCGTGGCTCGTCCCGGCTCGTGACCCAGGCCCGGCGGCTGCGCTGCGCACTGGCAGAGGGGGTGGCCGCCTGACGACTACCATCGCAAACCAGACATAAGCGCTCTTTACCGCCCGGTCACAAAGCGTTCGTGATCACGCAACACCCTTCCTTCACAGTGGCTGTATGAGTCGAGACATGTCTGATGTGACGCGCGCGAAGCACGGCCGTCCTGTACACCACTGGCGGCGCGACATCATCGAGCTGGCGGCGCTCTTCACGGCGGTGGCGGTGGCCGACGCCGTGGCGAACCTGATCGGCCACGGACCGGACGGACCGGCGCTGCTGCTGGTGTCGGCGGCTGCGCTGGCCGCCACGGCGGGGTTCCACACGTGGTGGGCACGCCGCCACGGTCACGCGCCGCCGACGAGCGATACCGGTGCCCGGCACCGCTCCCAGGAGCAGGCCGGGCCGTCGGACCGGACGCGAGAGGCGGCCGCGCCCGTGGCCGGGGAGAGCACGCTGTGGCGGATGCGGACGACGGTGAAGGACGAACCGGGGTCGCTGGCCGCGCTGTGCACGGCGCTCGCCGGGCTGCGGGTGGACATCCTGAGCCTCCAGACGCATCCGCTGGCCGAGGGCACGGTGGACGAGTTCCTGCTGCGGACACCCGGCGGGCTCTCGGCGGCCGAGATCACCCGTGCGGTCTCGGTGGCCGGAGGTGCCGGAACCTGGATCGAGCGGGCCGACGCCCATGACCTGGTGGACGCGCCGACCCGGGTGCTCGGCCTCGCCACCCGTACCGCCCTGGACGCTGCGGAACTGCCACTGGCGCTGCGGCAGTTGCTGGGCCGGTGCACGATCCGGTCGCTGCCCGCCGTGCCGGCCGGGGGCGGCCGGGGGCCGGAGCCGGTACCGGTGGAAGGGGCTCTGGAGGAGACCGTGATGCGGCTGCGGGCGCCTGAAGGTGGCGTGATCACGGTGGAGCGGCCGTATCTGCCGTTCACACCGACCGAGTTCGCGCGGGCACGGGCGCTGGTGGAGCTGGACGCCCGGCTCGGCTCGCGCGTGCCGCGCAGCCAGGACGTGCTGACGCTGCCCGAGGGCAAGGACATCACCGTGCGGCGGGCGGACACCGGAGATCTGGTGGCCGCGAAGGAGATGCACGAGCGGTGCTCGGCGGGGACGCTCAGGATGCGGTACCACGGGCCGGTCGGCGATGCCGACCGCTATCTCAACCATCTGCTCAGTCCGCGGTTCGGGCGGACGCTCGCCGTGCAGACCGCGTCGGGGCGCGTCGTCGGCCTCGGTCATCTGCTGTGGGACGGCGACGAGACGGAGGTTGCGCTGCTCGTGGAGGACGCGTGGCAGCGGCGGGGCGTCGGCAGCGAGTTGCTCCGCAGGCTGGTGGGGATGGCGGTCGAGGCGGGCTGCGAGAGTGTGTACGCCGTGACGCAGTCGTCCAACACCGGGATGGTCGCCGCGATGCGCGGGCTGGGGCTCCCCCTCGACTATCAGGTCGAGGAGGGGACCCTGGTGATCACGGCCCGGCTGGCTGCTCCCCTGATCGAGCCGGAGAGCGCCTTGGGGGTTACGAGCGAAGCGCCGTAGGGGCTGTGGCGCGATTGGCGACTACCGGTTCGCTGTGGCTGGTCGCGCAGTTCCCCGCGCCCCTTCGGGGGCGCCGGCGTTCCCCTAGTGCCTGGTCCAGATCAGTCCACAGATCGTCGACATCCTCAAGGCCCACTGACATCCGCAGCAACCGGTCGCTCACCCCCGCACCCCGGCGGTCGTCCGCGTCCACGATACGGTGGCTGATGGACGCCGGGTGCTGGATGAGGGTGTCGACGCTGCCGAGGCTCACGGCGGGGGTGATCAGCCGGACGCCGGCGATGACCTCGTGCGGGTCGCCGTTGACCTCGAAGGCGATCATCGCGCCGCCGATGCGCGGGTAGTGGACGCGGGCGACGCGCGGGTCGGCGGCGAGACGGCGGGCGAGCTCGGCGGCGGTCGCGGAGGCGGCCCGGACTCGCACGGGCAGGGTGGACAGGCCGCGCAGCAGCAGGTAGCCGGCGAGCGGGTGCAGGACGCCGCCCGTGGCGAACCGTATCTGCCGCAACCGTCCCGCGAACTCCTCGTCGCAGGCCACCACGCCCGCCATCACGTCCCCGTGTCCGCCGAGGTACTTGGTCGCGCTGTGCAGCACCAGCCGTGCGCCCTGTTCGGCGGGGCGCTGCAGCACCGGCGTGGCGAAGGTGTTGTCGGCGAGCAGCGGGACCGAGCCGCAGGCGTGGGCCACCGCCCGCAGGTCCACCTCGGCGAGGGTGGGATTGGCCGGGGACTCGACCATCACCAGGCCCGTGTCGGGCCGCAGGGCCTCGGCGATGCCGGCCGGATCGGTCCAGGTCACCTCCGAGCCCAGCAGGCCGGCGGTCAGCAGGTGGTCGCTGCAGCCGTAGAGGGGACGTACGGCGACGACGTGGCGCAGGCCCATCGAGGCCCGCACGAGGAGAACCGCGCTCAGCGCCGCCATGCCGCTGGCGAAGGCGACCGCGGCCTCGGTGCCCTCCAGGCGGGCCAGGGCGGTCTCGAAGCGGGCGACGGTCGGGTTGCCGAGACGCCCGTAGACGGGCGGGCCGTCCGGTTCCGCGCCGGTCGCGGCGAACGCGTCGATGCGATCGGCCTCGGCGCGGCTGTCGTACGAGGGGTAGGTGGTGGACAGGTCGATCGGCGGGGCGTGCAGGCCCTGCCGGGCCAGGTCGTCGCGGCCGGCGTGCACGGCCTCGGTGGCCAGTGCTCTGGGTGCTGGGCGGCGTACGCCGTCGTACGCGGGCGTGTCCAGGGGCGTGTCCATGACCGAAGGGTGAACAGTGACCGGGCCGCAGTGGCCGTGCTCCGTGCTACGTTCGGCCAATGGCCGAATCTGTCGTACTGGACCCGGTGGATCTCCAGCTGCTGCGACTTCTGCAGAACGACGCCCGGACCACCTACCGCGATCTCGCCGCGCAGGTCGGGGTCGCACCGTCGACCTGCCTGGACCGGGTGACCCGGCTGCGCCGCTCCGGCGTGATCCTCGGCCACCGGCTTCAGCTTGATCCCGCCAAGCTCGGGCGCGGTCTGCAAGCTCTGCTGTCCGTGCAGGTCAGGCCGCACCGACGGGAGCTGGTGGGGCCGTTCGTGGAACGGATCCGGGCCCTGCCGGAGGCGCTGAGCGTCTTCCACCTCACCGGCCCGGACGACTACCTCGTCCATGTCGCGGTGGCCGACATGGCGGATCTTCAGCGCCTGGTTCTGGACGAGTTCACCGCCCGCCGGGAGGTCGCCCGGGTGGAGACCCGGTTGATCTTCCAGCAGTGGGACTGCGGCCCCCTGCTGCCGCCTTCGCCCTCAGCTCAATCGGAGTGACGTACCGCGGCCCTCGTATGAGGATGGACCGCATGTCTGAGACCAAGAGCCTGCTGCCCCGTGAGGTCGCCGACGCGTATGTCGACGAGCTCATCGCCCTCGACCCGGTCACCGGTACGTACCTCGGCGTGAAGGAGAGTTCCAGCAAGCTCCCCGACCTCTCGCCCGCGGGCCAGGAAGCGCTCGCGGAACTGCAGCGCGCCACCCTCGCGCGGCTCGACGAGGCCGAGCGCCGGCCGGGCGCGGACAGCGACATCGAGCGCCGGTGCGCGCGCCTGCTGCGCGAGCGGCTGACGGCGGAGCTCGCCGTGCACGAGGCCGACGAGGGCCTGCGCAGGGTCGGCAACCTGGGCGTGCCCGCGCACTCGGTCCGCGAGGTGTTCACGGTCACGCCCAACCAGACCGACGAGGACTGGGCGGCCATCGCGGAGCGACTGCGCGCGGTGCCGGCCGCACTGGCGGGCTACCGCGAGTCGCTCTCCCTCGGGCTGGAGCGCAAGCTGTACGCGGCTCCGCGCCCGACCGCCACGTTCATCGACCAGCTCACCGAGTGGTCCGACACGGGCGAGGGCCGCGGCTGGTTCGAGGACTTCGCATCGGCCGGCCCCGAGTCGCTGCGCGCCGAGCTGGACGAGGCCGCCCGCGGCGCGACGGCCGCCGTGGTGGAGCTGCGCGACTGGATGCGCGACGTGTACGCGCCCGCGATCGAGGGCGCGCCGAACACGGTGGGCCGCGAGCGCTACGCCCGCTGGGCGCGGTACTTCAACGGCACGGACCTCGACCTCGACGAGGCGTACGCGTACGGCTGGTCCGAGTACCACCGGCTGCTCGGCGAGATGAATAAGGAAGCCGAGAAGATCCTGCCCGGCGCCGCGACACCGTGGGTGGCGCTGGCGCACGTCGACGAGCACGGCCGGCACATCGAGGGCGTCGACGAGGTCCGTGCCTGGCTCCAGGGCCTGATGGACGAGGCGATCGAGAAGCTGGACGGCACACACTTCGAACTCGCCGAGCCGGTACGGAAGGTGGAGTCCTGCATCGCGCCGCCCGGCGGTGCCGCGGCGCCGTACTACACGCCCCCGTCGGAGGACTTCTCGCGTCCTGGCCGCACCTGGCTGCCGACGATGGGCCAGACCCGCTTCCCGGTCTACGACCTGGTCTCGACCTGGTACCACGAGGGCGTGCCGGGCCATCACCTCCAGCTCGCGCAGTGGACGTACGTCGCCGGGAACCTCTCCCGCTACCAGGCCACCGTCGGCGGGGTCAGCGCCAACGCGGAGGGCTGGGCGCTGTACGCGGAGCGGCTGATGGACGAGCTCGGTTTCCTCACGGATCCGGAGCAGCGGCTCGGCTACCTCGACGCGCAGATGATGCGGGCCGCCCGTGTGATCGTCGACATCGGCATGCACCTGGAGCTGGAGATTCCGACCGACTCCCCCTTCCATCCGGGCGAGCGCTGGACGCCCGAACTGGCCCAGGAGTTCTTCGGCGCGCACAGCAGCCGTCCGGCGGACTTCGTGGAGAGCGAGCTGACGCGGTATCTGACGATCCCGGGCCAGGCCATCGGCTACAAGCTCGGCGAGCGGGCCTGGCTGCTGGGCCGCGACAAGGCACGCGAGCGGCACGGCGACGCCTTCGACCTCAAGGCCTGGCACATGGCGGCCCTGTCCCAGGGCTCCCTTGGCCTGGACGACTTGGTGGACGAGCTCGCCCGGCTCTGACGCGCGGGGCGGTCACCTCAACGCCGCCATCCTCCCTCCGAGTTGATGACCTCACCGGTGATCCAGCCCGCCTCGTCCGTGGCCAGCCACGCGATGAGGCGGGCCGGGTCGTCGGGCATGCCCCACCGGCCGGCGGGGAAGCGGGCCGCCACGGCCTCGTACGCCTCGCCGGTCAGGTAATCCGTGTCGACGGGGCCGGGATTGACGGTGTTCACCGTGATCCCCTGACCGGCCAGCGTGGTGGACAGGGAGCGGGTGATCGAGGCGAGGGCGCCCTTCTGGAGGGCGTAGGCGATCTCGCCGGGCATGCCGCCCGCCATGTCCTGACCGGAGGTCATCATCACGACGCGACCGCCGGGGCCGGCCGGTCTCAGCCGGGCATGGGCCTGGACGAGCAGCAGGACCGAGCGGGTGTCGACCGCCCAGTGCGCGTCGAGTCTCGCGGCGTCGATCTCGTCGAGCGTGCCGTCGGAGCCGCTCAGGGCATGGTTGGCGATCAGGATGTCGAGCCGTCCGCCGAGTGCCGAGGCCGCCGTGGCGATCAGTTCGGCGGGCGCGGCCGGGTCGGAGAGGTCGCCCGGGCCGGAGAGCACCTCGGCGCCGGGATCACCGAGTGCCTCGTGCACGGAGGCGACGACGTCCTCGGGGCGGTCGGCTCCCCACGGCATGGCGGCGTCGTGCGGCACATGGTGGTGCAGATAGACGCTCGCCCCGTACGCGGCGAGCCGCCGGGCTACAGCATGCCCGATGCCGGCGCGTCTGCTGGCTCCGGTCACCAGGGCGGTCCGGCCGCGCAGGGGCAGGGGGTCTCGGCGTAGGTCTTGGGGGGTGGGGTGCGGGAGTCGTGGCATGACAGATCATGATGCGGAGCGGCCGGGTGCGGCGCATCCGGTTTCTGCGCAGGCGGGCCCCCGGGGGAGTTGGTCGTTCGCCCGCGCCCGTGAGATCGGTGGGCCGCTCCTGCGAGCGCGCGGGGTCGGTATGTCGCGCGCGCGAGCCCGTGAAGTCGGCTGGCTGTGCGCGCATGCCCGTCAGGTGGACTGGTGGCGGGCGCGCGCCCGTGATGTCGAAGGTCGTGCACGTAAGCCGTCAGATCGACTCGTCATGCACGCGAGCCCGTGACATCAACTGGTCGTGCACCCAGGCCGTCAGATCGACTCGTCATGCACGCGAGCCCGTGACATCAACTGGTTGTCGGCGCGCGAGTCCATGACGTCGACTGGCTGTCGGCGCGTGCCCATCACGTCCACTGACCGTCGACGCGTGCCCACCACGCCCACTGACCGTCGGCGCGAGCCGACCACATCCATTGACCGTCAACGCAAGCCCGTGACGTCAACTGGTCGTGCACCCAGGCCGTCAGATCGACTCGTCATGCACGCGAGCCCGTGACATCAACTGGTTGTCGGCGCGCGAGTCCATGACGTCGAC
>NZ_JBITLW010000011.1:245058-380984 GCF_044465645.1 Streptomyces sp. NPDC049627
CCGTCGGAGCGTGCCCATCACGTCCACTGACCGTCGGAGCGTGCCCATCACGTCCACTGACCGTCGGAGCGTGCCCATCACGTCCACTGACCGTCGGAGCGTGCCCATCACGTCCACTGACCGTCGACGCAAACCCACCACGCCGACCGACCATCGACGCAAACCCGCAGATTCAGTGCGGCAGCCGTCGCAGCTCGACCAGCGCCAGCCAGGTTTCCGGGCCGGGCTGCACATGGGCGGCGCGGACCGCGTACGGCCCCGGCTCCAGGGCGACCCTCAGATGCTCGGTCCGTTCCGTCTCCCGGCCCGGCCAGGCCGAGTCGAACAGGACCACCGTGCCGGGCACCTTCCAGCGCACCTCCTGTCCCCAGTCCGCCGTGGCGAGGGCCGCCGGAACCCGGGCCAGCAGTTCCTCCTCGGAGTCGGCCGCGCACCACCGTACGAAGACACCGTGGTCGGGCAGGTACGAGGTGGACGCGGGCTCGTCACCGAAGACCAGCGCCGCGCTGTCCCCCACGGGCAGGAGCCCGACGGACCCGTCGACCTCGCAGGCCCGGTCGTAGTCGGACGCCGTCTCGTCGCCGTCGGCGCCCGCCCAGAACGGCAGCACCGTCTCCGGTACCGCTATCAGCGGGCCGCCGCCCGACTCCACCCAGTCCACCGCGCCCGGTTCCGCGTATCGCACCATGGCAGCAGAACCTACACGCCCACAGGCCTCACCCAGTCACCGTGGCGGACTCCCACCTCAGCACCCGCAGTTCTCCGCGTCCACCGGCGCGGTCAGCGGGTCCGCGGGGCGGCTCTCGCGGCCCTGCCAGGTCTCGAACTCGAAGCCCTCGCGGGCCCAGTACTCGAAGCCACCGAGCATCTCCTTGACCTGGTAGCCGAGTTCGGCGAGGGCGAGTGCGGCACGGGTGGCCCCGTTGCAGCCCGGGCCCCAGCAGTACGTCACGACGGGCACGGACTTGTCGAGGAGCTGCTCGGCCTGCTCGGGGATGAGGGCGGTGGGGAGGTGGATCGCGCCCGGGATGTGGCCCTGGTCCCAGGACTCGGTGGACCGGGAGTCCACGACGACGAACCCGGGGTCGCCGCCTGATGCGAGGGCCGCGGCGACGTCGGAGACGTCCGCGTGGAAGGCGAGGCTCGCCCGGAAGTAGGCGGCGGCGTCGGCCGGGGCGGCGGGGGCGACACGGAGGACGGGGTTGGCGGTGGTGGCTGCGGTAGTCGTCATGACCAGAAATCTATGGTCGGTGATCCACTTCCTGAAGAGGCGATCCCCGGCGCTGCTCTTGATCCGCCGGGGAATCCCCTGCTATTCCTCGCTCATGACCGCGTTTTCCCCGGACGCCACCGACTGGCGCATCCTCGATGTCCTCCAGCGCGAGGGCCGCGCCAGCTTCGCCGAGCTGGCCCGTGCCGTGTCCATGTCCGCGAGCGCGGTCACGGAACGGGTGCGGCGACTGGAGGAGGCGGGCGTCATCCAGGGGTACGCGGCGGTCGTCGACCCCGAGCGGCTGGGGCTGCCGATCCTGGCCTTCGTGCGCCTTCGGTACCCCAACGGCAACTACAAGCCCTTCCATGACCTGGTCGCCGCCACGCCCGAGATCCTGGAGGCCCACCACGTCACCGGCGACGACTGCTTCGTCATCAAGGTCGCGGCCCGTTCGATGCGGCACCTGGAGGAGGTGTCCGGCAAGATCGGCGCACTGGGCTCGGTGACGACGAGTGTCGTCTACTCGTCGCCGCTGCCCCGCCGACCGCTGGGCCGGTGACGTCGCAATCGAGCCACGCGCGCCGACATCCCCTGCCCAGCCTCCCCCTCCGCATCACAGGCACCCCACAGGCAACTCCTGGGCCTGAAGGCCGATCCGGGCATTCCGGATCCGGCGATGCGGTAACTCGCTTTCAAGACATGGCCGATATGGCCGCCAAGTTTTCCCTTGACCCGCATGTTCACACTGTGACTAGAGTGACTGCGCGGTAGGCGAATGGGACTGACCAACCATCCGCCCTACCGCTTGTCTTACGCGTCAGGGGGCGCGTCTTTCTGCTGACCTCCTCCCGAACGCGTCGTTCGAGGGGGGAACCGCGTCGTGCGCGATCTGCTGCTGCCGGGCATTGCCGGCATAGTCCTCGCTGCCCTTTTCGCTGCCCCCATGTAATCGACGCGCGACGTTTTTCCACTTTCCTTCGAACACACAGGAGCCTTTGTGTCCAGACGTGTGTCCATTCCCCTGATGGCTGTTGGGGTCATCGCCGCATCCCTCGCCGTGACCTCCTCGGCCGATGCTGCTCCGACCAGGCGCTGCAACGACCGGCAGGCGTGCTTCTACTTCAGCTCCAACCAGCAGGGAGCCGTCGCCCCGATCTACAACGGCGGCCAGAACCTCGACGCGCAGGTCTTCAAGCCCGGCTCCGGCCCCGGCGCAGGGCAGAAAGTCGAGGACAACGCGGCGTCCTGGGACTCCCGCACCCGCAACACCGCGTTCTGCGTCCATCGCGACCGCTGGTGGAAGGGCCCCTTCAACTCGCTGAAGCCGCAGGGCCGCAAGAACCTCACCTCCGCGCTGAAGAACAAGAATTCCTCGACGAATTGGTACCCCCGCCACGAGGGCGGCGGCGGCCACTGAACCCGGGAAGGAACCCTCCGCCCATGCGTGTGACCAAGACAGTGCCGATAGTCGCCCTTGCCGTGGGAGCGCTGACGCTCTCCGCGTGTTCCGGCCAGGACACGAATTCCTCCCCGGCGAACAAGGCCGGCGAACGCGTTCAGGCAGCTCCCGCCCGGATGGTGGCCGAGATGACCCTGCCTCTGGAGGCCTATCAGCTCAGTCCCGCTGACTACGAAAGAAGCCAGCAGGCCCTGTGGAAGCTCACCACGTCCTGCATGAAGGACATCGGCTTCACCTCCTTCGATTTCCTGCCCTCCAGGGGAACTGCGGACCAGATCGAAGCCCATGAGGACGTCCGCTACGGCACCTACAACCAGCAGGAGGCCGAACGCAACGGCTACCGGCCCGACTTCGGGAAGGGCGCCCGTGGTGCCGTGATCGGCGGCGAAGAGCCGAAGTTCACCGCGGAGGAGGAAGCCGCGCTCGACGGCGTCTCTCCCCAGGGCACCGACGGCGGGCAGAAGAAGGTCCGCACCACCGAGACCGGTGAAGCGATTCCGGAGGACGGCTGCTACGGGCAGGCTCTCGACAAGCTCACCGGCGGGCAGAGCGACCTCTACCTCGACGACACGCTGGTCGAGGAACTGAACGGCCAGTCCTACGAGCAGTCCCTCAAGGACCAGAGGGTCACAGCTGTGTTCGCCCGCTGGTCGTCATGCATGGTCGCGAAGGGTCTCACGTACAAGTCCCCGATCGATGCGAACAACGACCCTTCCTTCACCGGAGACACCGCCGGCGCCGAGGAGAAGAAGGTCGCGGTCGCGGACACCGCCTGCAAGAACAGCACCGACCTCGTGTCCGTGTGGCACGACGCCGAGGCCGAGGTCCAGCGCACGCTGATCAGCGAGCACGGTCCGGAGCTCGCCAAGCGCAAGGCCCTCAACTCGGCGATCCGTGCGAAGACCAGCGCCCTTCTGACGTCCTGAGCACCGCCCCACGTCCGCTCCGGTCGGACCCTGCCCGGGCGTCGGCGGCACACACCCCGGGCAGGAACCGGCTGTTCACGGTGCCGGTGGCGGAAGTCACCACCGGCACCTTCCGCTACCGCCAGCCGTCGACGCCCCGTTGCCGCAGCACCGACCCCGACCTCCCCTTCACCACCTCCAGCTGCGCATGGATCCGCCGCCGCAGATCGGCGACATGGCTGACGATCCCGACGCTGCGGTCCCGCTCGCGCAGAGAGTCGAGGACGTCGAGGACCTCGTCGAGGGTCTGGTCGTCGAGGCTGCCGAAGCCCTCGTCGATGAAGAGGGTGTCGAGGCGGACGCCGCCGGCCTCGTCGGTGACGACGTCCGCGAGGCCGAGGGCGAGGGCGAGCGAGGCGAAGAACGTCTCGCCGCCGGACAGCGTCGCCGTGTCCCGTTCCCGCCCGGTCCAGGCGTCGACCACGTGCAGCCCGAGTCCGCTGCGGCCGCGCCCGGCCCGGTCGTCGGAGTGGACCAGGGTGTAGCGGCCGGACGACATGCGCTGCAGCCGTACCGTCGCGGCGGCGGCGACCTGTTCGAGGCGGGCCGCCAGGACGTAGGACTCCAGGCGCATCTTGCGTTCGTTGTCCGCCGAGGTGCCGGCGGCGAGTGCGGCCAAGCGGGCCACGCGGTCGTACTCCTCGCGCCGGGGGCCGAGTTGGCGTACGGCGGTGGCCGCTCGGGCGGACAGCCGGTCGAGTTCGGTGCAGCGGCGGGCGGCCGCGTCGCGCGCGGAAGCGGCATCGCGGGCCCGCTGGGCCGCCGTGGCCGCCGACCGCTCCGCGGACATCACATCGGCCGGCGCCTGCTGGGCTGCGGCCGCGGTGTCGGCCTCGGCGAGGACGGCGCGTACGGCTGCCTCCTCGGACTGCCAGGCGTCGAGCCGTCGTTGGAGCTCGCGGTGCGCGGCGTCGTCGAGGAGGGCGGCGGCAGCGGCCTGCGGGGTGTCGAAGCCCGCGCGGAAGGCGGCGTCGGCCAGGCGGGCGTCGGCGTCCTTGAGTCGCTGGGCGGTGTCCTCGGCGGTGCGCGCGGTGTCGGCGGCCTCGGTGAGCAGGGCGACCTGCCGCTCCAGCTGGGCGGCGCGCGCGGCCACGCTGTCGGCGGTTCCGCGGGCCTGCGCCAGCTCCGCTTCCAGGCTGCTCTTCTCGCGGTCCAGCCGCTCGCGGTGACCCACCCGGGAGGCGGATCTGACGGCCGCCTGCTGTCGGTCCGCGGACCGCCGCTCGTACTCCGCCTCGGCGCGGCGCAGCTCCTCCTGCGCCGCGTGCAGGAGGGACCCGTCCCGGCGGGCCTGCGTGTAGAGGCGCTCCAACTCGTCGCGCTGCGCGGCGAGTTGCCGGGTCGGGGAGTCTCCGGCCTCGGCGGTGGCCGCGGCCAGCGCTTCCCGGACGACCCCCAGACGCCCTTCGACCTCGGTGTGCCGTTCCTCCGCCTGCTGGTAGGCGGCCAGCGCGCGCTCCTCCGCCTCCCGGTCCACGTGCCCGGCGTACTTGCGGGCGGGGGCGGGATGGTCGGTGGCGCCGCAGACCGCGCAGGGCTCGCCGTCCTTCAGCTGGGCGGCCAGTTCGGCGGCGATGCCGTTCAGACGCTGTTCCCTGACGTCGAGCCAGTGCGCCTTGGCCCGCAGCACCTGCTCCTGTGCGAGGCGGGCCTGCTCGGCGGCCGCTTCGGTGTCGCCGGCCAGCTGGTCGCGCAGCCGCGCGGCATCGAGCCGCTGCCGGGCGGGCTCGCGCTGTACGGCGAGTTGCTCGGCACGCGTCGCGGCCTCCTGGGCGGTGTCGATACGGCTCTGGAGTGCGGAGCGGCTCTGCTCCCACCCGGCCAGCCAGTCCTCGGCCTCCTGCAGCAGGTCCTCGTCGGCGCGCTCCTGACGGTCAAGCTCGTCGCGCTCGTCCACGAGGGTGGCCAGGCGCAGCTCGGCGCGGCGGGCGGACTCCAGTCCGCCCAGTTCCTCGGCGGCCCGGCGCGCCGCGGCGGCGAGGCGCTCTGCGGGGAGCGCCGTGATATGCCGTCGGTCGTCTGCCGCGCCGTCGTGGCTGGTCGCGCAGTTCCCCGCGCCCCTTGGGGACGCCGAACCGCCGCCGATTTCGATCCCCGAGTCGGTGTCGGCGGAGGCTTCCCGCAGTTCGGCACGCGCGCGTGCCTCGGCGGCCGCCGCCCGCCGGTGTTCGGCGTCGGCGGCCTCTCGCAGTTCCAGGGCCGGTGCGACCGTCTCGGCCTTACGGGCCCGCTCCATGCGGGCCTGGGCCTCACGGTAGGCGTCCGCGCGTGACTCCAGCAGCGCGGCCCGCTCCCGCGCCTCGGCGAACCGCCGCTGCAGCCGGGCCACTTCGCGTACGTCGGCCAATGCGCGTTCGGCGGCGGCCTGGGCGGATTCGGCGGCCAGGAGGCGGCAGTGGGCGACGGTCAGCTGTTCGCGGGCGGCGCTGCGGGCGACGGCGGCGGCGCCGAGGACGGCCTCGGCCAGGCCGGGCTCGCCCGGTGCGAGGTCGGGCAGCTGCATGGCGTCGCCCGCCGCCTGCTGCATCCTGTGCGCGTCGGCCAGCAGCGCGGCGTCGCCGTCCCGGACCTGGGCCTCGGCCGCCCGTCGGCGCTCGGCCAGGCGCCTTTCGACCTCGGCGAAGCGCTGGGTGTCGAAGAGGCGGCCCAGCAGCTTGCCGCGGGCCTCGGCGTCGGCGCGCAGGAAGCGGGCGAAGTCGCCCTGGGGCAGCAGGACGACCTGACAGAACTGCTCGCGGCTCATGCCGAGCAGCTGGGTGATCTCCTCGCCGATCTCCTGGTGCGAGCGGCTGAGATCCTTCCATGCGGCGGCCTGCGGGTCGTACTCGCGCAGCCGGCTCTGTGCCTTGTCGAGGGTCGTACCGGAGCCGCGCTTCTTCGGGCGCTCCCACGGCGGTTGCCGGGTGACCTCCAAGCGGCGTCCGGCGACGGTGAGTTCGAGGCGGACCTCCGTGCGGGTGCCGGAGGCGGCGTGGTCGCTGCGCAGGTTCATGCCGCCCTGGCCGCTCTGCCGGGCGCCCGGCACGGAGCCGTACAGCGCGTAGCAGACGGCGTCCAGGACTGACGTCTTGCCGGCGCCGGTGGGTCCGTGCAGCAGGAAGAGCCCGGCCGCCGAGAGCGCGTCGAAGTCGACGGTCTGCGCGCCGCCGAAGGGCCCGAAGGCCGTCACGTCGAGGCGATGGAGCCTCACCGCGCCACCTCCCGTACGGCCTCGTCGGCCCGCACCGCGTCGAACGCGTCCCGCAGCACGCCCTGTTCGTGTTCGTCCGGCCCGGCGCCCCGCACATGGGCCACGAAGTCCTCCGCGATCTCCTGATCGCTTCTGCCCGCGAGCCGCTGCGCATAGGAGACGTCGGGATCGTCCGGAGCCCGCTCGGGATCGAAGACGAGGCTGAGCGTGTGCGGGAAGCGCTCGGCGAGGCGGGCCATGGGATCCGCGGGGCGTACCGCGTCCGTGAGCGTCGCCTCGACCCACGCCTCCTCGTGCCGCGCGAGAGCGGGATCGGCGAGCAGTTCCTCCAGCGTCCCCCGGATCCGGGCCAGCGCGCGGGGCACCGGGCAGTCGACGCGCTCGGCGGTGACCGTGCCGTCGGCGTCCAGGTCGACGAGCCACATGGTCTTGCGGTGGTGGGCCTCCGAGAAGGAGTACGGCAGGGGCGAGCCCGAGTAGCGGACGCGCTCGGTGATGGTCTGACAGCCGTGCAGGTGACCCAGTGCCGCGTAGTCCACGCCGTCGAAGACCCCGGCGGGCACGGACGCCACCCCTCCGACGGTGATGTCCCGCTCGCTGTCGCTGGCCTCACCGCCGGTGACGAAGGCGTGCGCGAGGACGACGGAGCGCGTGCCACGCGCGCGCGTGGCGAGGTCGGCGCGCACCCGGTCCATGGCGGCGGCCAGCACGGCCTCGTGGCCGGGCTTCTCGACGGCGAACTCGTCCCTCACCAGGGCCGGTTCGAGATACGGCAGGCCGTAGAAGGCGACCTCCCCGAAGGCGTCCTCCAGCACGACCGGTGTCCCGCAGGCCGAGGGCGCGGTCCGCAGATGGATGCCCGCACGGCCGATCAGCCCGGCGCCCACGCCCAGTCGCCGGGCCGAGTCGTGGTTCCCGGAGATCATCACCGTCGGCACACCGAGGTCGGCGAGCCGGTGCAACGCGTCGTCGAACAGCTCGACCGCGGCGAGCGGCGGCACCGCGCGGTCGTACACGTCTCCCGACACGACCACGGCGTCCACTCCGCGCTCGCGCACGGTCATGACGAGGTGGCCGATGAACTCGGCCTGGGCACCGAGCATGTTGGCCCGGTGGAACGCCCGGCCGAGATGCCAGTCGGAAGTGTGCAGCAGTCGCATGATCCCCGAGACTAACGGCCGGGTCCGACACCACGGGCGGTTACTCCCGTATCGCCCCGTCATGGCAGGCTCGCCAGACGTGCGTTACGGACATTTCACCCAGCCCGTCACGTCACCCCGCCCGTCACGCGTCCCCGTACGCCTCTCCCCCGAGCTCGAACCCGGCCGTCCCGGCCGTCACGTCCGCGAGCCATGCCCGGAACGCCTCCACGTCGGCGTCCGGGAGGCCGACCTCGATCGTGACCGCCTCGGCGTACCGCACGTCCCGCACCTCGCGCCCGGTCGACCTCAGGTCGTTCTGGACCTTGCCGGCGCGCTGGTGGTCGACGGTGACCGTGACCAGCCGGAAGCGGCGCCGCGTGAGTGTGCCGAGCGCGTCCAGTGCCTCGCCCACGGCGCCTCCGTAGGCGCGGATGAGGCCGCCCGCGCCGAGCTTGACGCCGCCGAAGTAACGGGTGACGACGGCGACGACGTAGCGCATGTCGCGGCGCAGCAGCATCTGGAGCATGGGGACGCCTGCCGTGCCGCCCGGCTCCCCGTCGTCGCTGGCCTTCTGGATCGCGGCGTCGGCGCCGATGACGTAGGCCCAGCAGTTGTGCGTGGCGTCCGCGTGCTGCTTGCGGACGGCGGCGATGAAGTCCTGCGCCTCCTGCTCGGTGGCGGCCGGGGCGAGCGCACAGATGAAGCGTGAGCGGTTGACCTCGGTCTCGTGGACGCCCGCGTGGGCGACTGTGCGGTACTCGTCCTGCATCGGGCCAGCCTATGCGCAGCGTCCGCGGCCGCCCGCGCGGGAGGCGCTCACTTCTTCTTGCCCCGCGCCACCATGACATCCGTCAGCAGGGCCGTGCCGGGCGCGAGGGCCCGCCAGGTGGTGCCGTGCCAGGCCAGTACGGCGATCGCGGAGGTGGGGAACTTCGTCCGGACCTCGTCCAGTGTGTCGTCGAGGCCTTCTCCGGCGAGTTCGAGGACGAGCTCCTCCAGGCCGGGGTTGTGCCCGACCAGGAGCAGTGTCCCGACCTCGGGGGAGACCTCGTGCGCGACCGCCAGCAGGTCCGGCACGTCCGCCGCGTACAGCCGCGGCTCGTGGCGCACCGGCGGCGGTGTGCCCCACTGGGCGGACGCCAGTTCCCAGGTCTCACGCGCGCGTGCCGCCGTCGAGCACAGCGCGAGGTCCGGCAGACAGTCGGCGTCGGCGAGCATCCGGCCCGCGACGGGGGCGTCCCGGCGGCCGCGCGGGGCGAGCGGGCGTTCGTGGTCGGCGACGCCGTCCGGCCAGGCGGACTTGGCGTGCCTGAGAACGACCAGCCGGCGCAGCGGGCCGGCCCCGAGGCGGGCGCTCATGCCGGGGTTCCCAGGTCGCGGGTGAGGTCGAGGCCGAGGAGGCGGTCGGCGTAGGCGTACGTCTCGAAGCGGGCGCCGTCCGGCAGGTCCGGCGCGCTCTCCACCGAGCGCAGCACCCTCAGGACGCCGGGCACGTCGAGGTCGTCCTCCCAGGCGGTGCGCAGCTCTGCCCGGACCTCGTCGGGGATGGGGCGCGACGGCCGCTGTGCCCACGAGGCGACGGCGCCGCGCCAGCGTACGAGGGTGTCGTGGGCGTCGGCGAGGGCGGCCGAGTCGAGTCGTACGGGCTCGCTTCTGCGGTGGGAGAGCAGCACTAGGCGCAGGGCGGCGGGGTCGGCCTCCTCGGGGGGCGCCTCCGCGTGCACGGGCGCGACGGCGACCCGCACCCCGTCGGGTTCCGCGCCGCGCTCGCGCACGACATGGAGGACCTGTGCCTCGCCCAGCCCCGACGCGGCGTCCTGCCCGTCCTCGAAGGGCCGGATGCCCAGCGCCGCGGCGCCCGCCCGGAGCTCCGCCTGCTGCCGCTCCTCGTCGAGCAGCGCCCAGACCGGCGTGCCCCCGAGTTCCAGGGCGCGGACGAGGAGATCGGCGACCAGCAGGATCCGCAGGGCGGTGACGTCGAAGCCCTCCGTATGCGCCTCGATCCGGGTCAGGCCGCGGCGGGCGGGGGCGGCGTCGACGGGTTCGCCGGTTCGGGCGTCGATGATGCGCAGCACGGAGCGAGCGTAGGCGGACGGGCCGCCCGGCGCAGCCATCCGACCCGCTTTCCGGTCACCGTGGCGGCCCTCGGGTCTGCCGGGAGTTCGCTGGTCATCCATGGTCGTACGGCCCACTCACGCGCGCGAGGCGTCTGTCGTACCCGGGCATCGCCACCCCCTGCCGTGCGGACTGCCCGAACGGTACAGCGCGGCGGCCCGGCCGGACAGGAGTTCGGGCCCGGACTACCGGAGCGGGGGCCGGCGGAGTTGCCCCTCACCCCCTGCGCACTGCGCGGAAACCGTCGCCTCGACGCAGCAGGGCCTCCGCGTACACGTCCGCCGTGGCCGCTGCCGCCCTGGCCCAGCCGAACGACCGGGCGTGTTGGACCGCGGCCTCGCCCATCCGGGCGGAGCGGGCCGGGTCGGCGGCGAAGCCGTCCAGCACGCGCGCGTAGTCCGCCGGATCGTGCCCGGGTACGAGGACGCCGCTCACTCCGTCCCGTACGGCCACCGGCAGGCCTCCGACCTCGGCGGCGATCACCGGCGTGCCGCAGGCCTGTGCCTCGACGGCCACCAGGCCGAAGGACTCGCTGTGGGACGGCATGACCAGGACGGACGCCGCCCGGTACCAGTCGGCGAGCCGGTCCTGGCCGACCGGCGGCCGGAACAGCACGACATCGGATATGCCGAGGCAGGCCGCCAGTTTCTGCAGCCCTTCGGGCTCGGCCAGGCCGGTGCCGCTGGGTCCGCCCACGACCGGCACCACGAGCCGTTCACGCAGCCGTGGCCGCTCCGCCAGCAGCCGGGCCACCGCGCGCAGCAGAACGTCCGGCGCCTTCAACGGCTGAATGCGGCCCACGAACAGCGGGATCAACGCGTCCTGCGGCAGGCCGAGGCGGGAGCGGGCCGCGGCCCGGACACCACGGGCGCCGGGGCGGAAGC
The DNA here is from genome assembly GCF_044465645.1 of Streptomyces sp. NPDC049627. Taxonomy (NCBI): domain Bacteria; kingdom Bacillati; phylum Actinomycetota; class Actinomycetes; order Kitasatosporales; family Streptomycetaceae; genus Streptomyces; species Streptomyces sp. NPDC049627. The sequence continues at coordinate 256,027 of NZ_JBITLW010000011.1, forward strand.
GCTCCAGGTCGACTCCGGGGTGGACGACGGCGACCCGGCCAGCGTCGGCGTCGTAATGCCGCAGGAGTTCCTCCGCCTCCCTCTCCGTGTTGGCGATCAACCGGTCGGCGGCGCATACGACTTGGGTCTCGCCGGACACGCGAGCCGCGGGCTCGGGGGTGTCGCCCTCGGCGAGAGAGGCGTTCTTGACCTTGGCCATGGTGTGCATGGCGTGGACGAGCGGGACGCCCCAGCGCTCGGCGGCGAGGCGGCCGACGTGGCCGGAGAGCCAGTAGTGGGAGTGGACCAGGTCGTAGTGGCCGGGCTGCCGGCCGGCCCAGGCCTGCGTCACACCGTGCGCGAAGGCGCACAACTGGGCGGGCAGGTCCTCCTTGGCCAGGCCCTCGTAGGGGCCGGCGGCCACATGCCGTACCAGGACGCCGGGCGCGAGTTCGACGCTGGGCGGGAGCGCCGCGGAGGTGGCGCGGGTGAAGATCTCCACCTCGATGCCGAGGACGGGGAGGCGCTTGGCGAGCTCGACGACGTAGACGTTCATCCCCCCGGCGTCGCCGGTACCGGGCTGGTGCAGCGGTGAGGTGTGCACGCTGAGCATCGCGACGCGGCGGGGGCGGGGGTGGGCGTCGGGTGGCCGCAAGCAGGGTGGGCCGACAAGGGTGTTGCCGTGGGTGTGGCTGTGCCGGAGTCCGTCGGGCCGGGTCACGTGGTGGCTCCGGTCGTCGCCCCGGCTCGCAGGTCGAGGCGCCGCTCCCCCGCGTACACGTTCATGGAGCCGCCGCGCAGGAAGCCGACGAGGGTGAGCCCGGTCTCCGCCGCCAGGTCCACGGCGAGGGAGGACGGTGCCGAGACCGCGGCCAGCACCGGGATGCCGGCCATGACCGCCTTCTGTGCCAGCTCGAAGGACGCCCGCCCGGACACCAGCAGAATGCTCCGGGACAGCGGCAGCCGGCCGGAGCGCAGTGCCCGCCCGATGAGCTTGTCCACGGCGTTGTGCCGGCCGACGTCCTCCCGCAGGTCCAGCAGTTCACCCTCCGGCGAGAACAGTCCGGCGGCGTGCAGGCCACCGGTCCGGTCGAACACCCGCTGCGCGGCCCGCAGCCGGTCGGGCAGGACCGCCAGCAGGTCGGGGGCGACCCGGACCGGGGGCGTGTCGGCGATCGGCCAGCGTGCGGTGGTCCGTACGGCGTCCAGGCTTGCCTTGCCGCACAGACCGCACGACGACGTGGTGTACACGTTCCGCTCGAGCGTGATGTCGGGCAGCGGTACGCCGGGGGCGAGTCGCACGTCGACGACGTTGTACGTGTTGGAGCCGTCCTGGGTGGCTCCGGCGCAGTACACGATGTTGGCCACCTCCTCGGCCCGGCCCACGACGCCCTCGCTCACCAGGAACCCGGCGGCGAGCGCGAAGTCGTCCCCGGGCGTGCGCATGGTGATGGCCAGCGGCTTGCCGCCCAGCCGGATCTCCAGTGGCTCCTCCGCGACCAGCGTGTCCGGGCGCGCGTTCACCGCACCGTCCCGGATCCGCAGCACGCGCCGGCGCTCGGTGACTCGTCCCATGCCGTGTCGCTTTCCCCTGCTCAGCACTCGATGACGTTGACGGCGAGACCGCCGCGCGCGGTCTCCTTGTACTTGACCTTCATGTCGGCGCCGGTCTCCTTCATGGTCTTGATGACCTTGTCGAGGGAGACGTGGTGGCGGCCGTCGCCGCGCAGGGCCATGCGGGCGGCCGTGACGGCCTTCACCGCGGCCATGCCGTTGCGTTCGATGCACGGGATCTGGACCAGGCCGCCGACCGGGTCGCAGGTGAGGCCGAGGTTGTGTTCCATGCCGATCTCGGCGGCGTTCTCAACCTGTTCGGGGCTGCCGCCGAGGACCTCGGCGAGCCCTCCGGCGGCCATGGAGCAGGCGGAGCCGACCTCGCCCTGGCAGCCGACCTCGGCGCCGGAGATGGACGCGTTCTCCTTGAAGAGCATGCCGATCGCCCCGGCGGCGAGCAGGAAGCGGACGATTCCGTCCTCGTCGGCGCCGGGCACGAGGTCGAGGTAGTAGTGCAGAACTGCGGGGATGATGCCCGCCGCGCCGTTCGTCGGAGCGGTGACGACCCGGCCGCCCGCCGCGTTCTCCTCGTTCACCGCCATCGCGTAGAGGGTCACCCACTCCATCGCACGGCCCGCCCGGTCCCCCTCGCTGCGCAGGGCCCGGGCCGCCGCCGCGGCCCGACGGCGGACCTTCAGGCCACCGGGAAGGATGCCCTCGCGACCCAGGCCCCGGGAGACGCAGGCCTGCATGACCCGCCAGATCTCCAGCAGTCCCGCGCGGATCTCCTCCTCGGTGCGCCAGGCCTTCTCGTTCTCCAGCATCAGCGCGGAGATCGACAGGCCGGTCTCCCGGGAGAGCCGCAGCAACTCGTCGCCCGTGCGGAACGGATGGGTCAGCACCGTGTCGTCGGGCTTGATCCGGTCCGCGCCGACCGCGTCCTCGTCCACGACGAAGCCGCCGCCCACCGAGTAGTACGTCTTCTCCAGCAGCGGCACACCGTCGGCGTCGTAGGCGAAGAGGATCATGCCGTTGGCGTGGTACGGCAGCGAGCGTCGGCGGTGCAGGACCAGCTGCGTCGAGATGTCGAAGCCGATCTCGTGGGCCGGGCCGATCTCGGCACCGAGGAGGCGGATGCGTCCGGTGCCGAGGATCCGCTCGACGTCCAGGTCGGCCTGCGCGACGTCGACCGTGTGCGGCTCGTTGCCCTCCAGGCCGAGCAGCACCGCCTTGGGGGTGCCGTGGCCGTGGCCGGTGGCACCGAGGGAGCCGAAGAGCTCCGCCCGTACCGCGGCGGTCTGGGCGAGCACACCGTCCTGCTTCAGCCTGGCCACGAACATCCCGGCGGCGCGCATCGGGCCGACGGTGTGCGAGCTGGACGGGCCGATGCCGATGGAGAACAGGTCGAAGACGCTGATTGCCACGCCATACTCCGGGGGGATGGGCGGGGCGCGCCGAAGAGTCACGGCACGCCCCTGCGGGAGGTTGTCGGTTACAGGCCGGGGTACAGCGGGTGCTTGTCGGCCAGGGCCTTCACCCGGGCCTTGAGCGCCTCCGCGTCGTACGACGGCTTCAGCGCCTCGGCGATGACGTCGGCGACCTCGGCGAAGTCCTCGGCCCGGAAGCCGCGGGTGGCCAGGGCCGGGGTGCCGATGCGCAGACCGGACGTCACCATCGGCGGGCGCGGGTCGTTGGGGACGGCGTTGCGGTTGACCGTGATGCCGACCTCGTGGAGACGGTCCTCGGCCTGCTGCCCGTCCAGCTCGGAGTCGCGCAGGTCGACCAGGAGCAGGTGCACGTCGGTGCCGCCGGAGAGCACGTTCACCCCGGCCTCACGGGCGTCGGGCGCGGTGAGCCGCTCGGCGAGGAGCTTCGCGCCCTCGACCGTACGCCGCTGGCGCTCCCTGAACTCCTCCGACGCCGCCACCTTGAAGGACACCGCCTTGGCCGCGATCACGTGCTCCAGCGGCCCGCCCTGGAAGCCCGGGAAGACCGAGGAGTTCAGCTTCTTCGCGAAGTCCGTGCTGCGAGCGAGGATGATGCCGCCGCGCGGCCCGCCGAGGGTCTTGTGCGTCGTGGAGGTGACCACGTCCGCGTACTCGACCGGGTTCGGGTGCAGCCCCGCCGCGACCAGACCGGCGAAGTGCGCCATGTCCACCCACAGGTACGCCTCGACCTCGTCCGCGATCCGCCGGAACTCCGCGAAGTCCAGCTGCCGCGGGTACGCCGACCACCCCGCGATGATCACCTTCGGGCGGTGCTCCTTCGCCAGCCGCTCGACCTCGGCCATGTCGACCAGACCGGCGTCGTCCACGTGGTACGCGACCACGTTGAACTGCTTGCCGGAGAAGTTCAGCCGCATGCCGTGGGTGAGGTGGCCGCCGTGCGCCAGGTCCAGGCCCAGGATGGTGTCGCCGGGCTGGGCCAGCGCGAACAGGGCCGCCTGGTTGGCCGAGGCGCCGGAGTGGGGCTGCACATTGGCGTACTCGGCGCCGAACAGCTCCTTGATCCGGTCGATGGCGATCTGCTCGGCGACGTCGACGTGCTCACAGCCGCCGTAGTAGCGGCGGCCCGGGTAACCCTCGGCGTACTTGTTCGTCAGCACCGAACCCTGCGCCTCCATCACCGCGAGCGGCGCGAAGTTCTCGGAGGCGATCATCTCCAGGGTGGACTGCTGGCGCTCCAGCTCGGCGTCGACGGCGGCGGCCACCTCCGGGTCGAGTTCGCGCAGGGGCTGGGTGAACAAGGTCATCGGCGGTCTCCTTGGGTGTGGGCGCAGTGGGCGGCATAGGCATCGGGGGTCAGCGCGCCGGCGATGTTCTCGACCCGCAGCCGGAACAGCCAACCGCCGGTGTAGGGGGCGGCGTTGACGACGCCGGGGTCGTCGGCCAGGGCGGGGTTGACTTCCAGGACCCGGCCCGAGGCGGGGGCGTACAGGCCGCTGACGGCGGTCCGTGACGCGATCTGCCCGCAGCTCTCCCCTGCCTCGACCCAGGTCCCGACGTCGGGCAGCCGGAGGTGGACGACATCGCCGAGGGCCTTCGCCGCGAACGCGGTGATGCCGACGGTGGCGTTGCCCTCGTGCACGACCAGCCACTCGTGGTCCCAGGTGTAGCGCAGGTGCCGCGGAATGCCCGGGGCGGTCTCCGCTGCGGACTCCGGGGAGAGGTGGGGCGCGGAGCTCATGACACGACGGCCGTGACGGCGGGGACGAGGGTGCGGCGGAGCCGGTTGAAGAACTTGGGCTGGTTGAGGGAGAGCACGGCGACGGGGGCGCCCTCGCGCCGGTAGACGGCCGTGAAGGTGCGGCTGTCGATGTCGCCCTCGACGATCTCGGGCTCGGCGCCGGGAGCGACGTGTCCGGCGACTTGGATGCGTACCTGGTACTGGTCGGACCAGAAGTACGGCGGGGTGAGCGGGGCCTCCGCCGGGACACCGGTCAGCAGCGTGCGGGCGGCGGTCTTCGCCTGCTCGGTGGCGTTGCTCCAGTGTTCGATGCGGGCGTGCCGTCCGGTGAACGGGTGGGGGCAGCGGGCGACGTCACCGACGGCGACCACGCCCGGTACGCCGGTCGCGCAGCCGGAGTCGCACACCACGCCGTCGTCCAGCTGCACACCGGAGCCGGCGAGCCAGTCGGTGTTGGGCCGCACGCCCACGCCGGCCACGACGATGTCGGCGGGCAGCACCCGCCCGTCCGCCAGCCGTACGCCCGTGACCCGGCCCTCGCCGATCAGTTCCGCCACGCCGGTTCCGCACAGCAGCCGGACCCCGTGATCGGTGTGGAGCGAGGAGACCACCAGCCCCATCGCGCGCCCGAGTTGACGCTCCAGCGGCACAGGGAGCGCCTCGACGACGGTGACGTGGAGTCCGAGCCGGTGTGCGGTGGAGGCCACCTCGGCGCCGATGAACCCGGCGCCGATGACGACGACCCGCGGCAGGCCGTCGAGCAGTTCGGCGCGCAGGGCCTGGGCGTCCTCCAGGGTGCGCAGGGTGTGGACGCCCGCCAGCCCGTCGGCGCCCGGGAGGGTGCGCGGACTGGCGCCGGTCGCGATGACCATGCCGTCGGTGCGCACATGCCGCCCTCCGGCCAGGGTGACGGTGCGGGTGACGGGGTCGAGCCGCACGGCGCGCTCGCCGAGCAGCCACTGCGCGTCCAGGACCTCGTACTCGTCCGCGTCGCCGAGCGCGAGGGCGTCGGCGTCGACTGCGCCCTTGAGGAAGTCCTTGGACAGCGGCGGGCGGTCGTAGGGAGTGTGGCGCTCCTCCCCCACGACGACGATCTCGCCGTCGTAACCCTCTGCGCGCAGTGCGCGGACCGTGCTCAGGCCTGCCAGCGACGCTCCGACGACGGTGATGCTCCTCATGCCGGCTCCAGACGGGATGTCTCATATGGCACAACGACAATCGCTATGCGCAACATGGTTTCGATGGAATACAGGGGTGTCAAGGGAGGAGCCACATATCGGTTCCCGATCACGCACAGGGTTGCACTAAGCGCAACACAAACCCCGTGGCCCGCCCACCTGCCGGAGGGGCCGCAACAGCAGGTGGGCGGGCGGTACCGGGGGCTGGGTCAGTGCGGGGGCCGCACCTCGAGCTTGTTCTGCAGCCAGGTGTGGAACTCGCCGATGTGGTGCTCACTGGGCACCAGCACACCGCCCTGGGCGTACGCCCTCGAGCTCATCGCCGGCTGGGTGCGCTCGCAGGCGTCGAAGTCCTGCTGGTTGACCCGGTGGAACAGCTCCACCGAACGCTCCACGTCCTTGCCGCTCTCCACGACGTGCGGCAGATACAGCCAGTCGCACTCGACGACCGTGCGGTCGGGTGCCATCGGGTACATGCGGTGGAAGATCACGTGGTCGGGGACGAGGTTGATGAACACCTGCGGCCGGACGGTGATGGCGTAGTAGCGGCGGTCCTGGTCCTCCGCGACGCCCGGGATGCGGTCGAGGCCCTCGGAGCCGTCGACGGTGAAGCCCTGGACCTCCTCACCGAACTCGGCGCCGTGGCCGACGTAGTACTGGGCCGCGTAACCGTCCGCGAACTCCGGCAGCACCTCGGTGAGTTCGGGGTGGATGGTGGCGCAGTGGTAGCACTCCATGAAGTTCTCGATGATGAGCTTCCAGTTGGACTTCACGTCGTACGTGATACGGCGGCCCACCTTCAGATCCTCGATGCCGTAGCGCTCGATCGACTCGACGTCGCCGAGGCGTTCGACGACCGCGCCCTGCACGTCCGCCTCGAAGGACGGCGGGGTGTCGGCCAGGCACACCCACACATAGCCGAGCCACTCCCGCACATGGACGTTGATCAGGCCGTACTCCGTGCGGTCGATGTCCGGCATCGACGTCAGGTTGGGGGCCGCGACCAGCCTGCCGTCCAAGCCGTAGGTCCAGGCGTGGTACGGACATTGGAAGGCGCGCTTGACCTCGCCGGACTCCTCGGTGCAGAGCTTGGCGCCGCGGTGCCGGCAGATGTTGAGGAACCCCTTGACCGAGCCGTCCCGCGACCGGGAGATCAGCACGCTCTCGCGGCCCACCTGACAGGTGCGGAAGGCGCCGGGCTTGTCCAGTTCGGCGGCGCGGGTCACACAGAACCACATGGCCTCGAAGACCCGCTCCTGCTCCCGGGCGAAGACCTCGGGGGCGGTGTAGTACTCGCCGGACAGCGTGGGGATCAGACTGGGCGGCAGGTTCGTGAGGGTCATCGTGTCACCTTCGGAAAATGTCGGACGTGCGGAAAGGTCGGACGCGTACGTGGCGCGGGTCGAACAGGGCGATGGGGTGGTCGGTGGTGCCGGCGGGTGCCAGGTCGGTGAGGATCTCGCCGAGCAGGATCGGCGCGCCGTCGTCGTTGCCGTCCGGTTCGAAGGTGCCGGAGGTGACGAGGCGTTCGATGCGTGCGGTCACAGGATCACCACCGAGCGCAGGACGTCGCCGTGGTGCATCGTGGCGAACGCGGCCTCCACGTCGTCCAGGGTGATCGTCTCGGTGACGAACTCGCCGAGGTCGAAGCGGCCCTGGAGGTAGAGGCCGATCAGGGCGGGGAAGTCCCGGGAGGGCAGGCAGTCGCCGTACCAGGAGGACTTCAGCGCCCCGCCGCGGCCGAAGACGTCCAGCAGGGGCAGGTCGAGGGTCAGATCCGGGATGGGGACGCCGACCAGGACGGCGGTACCGGCCAGGTCGCGGGCGTAGAAGGCCTGTTGGAAGGTCTCGGGGCGGCCGACCGCGTCCACGACGACGTCGGCGCCGTGGCCGCCGGTCAGCTCACGGATCGCCGCGACGGCGTCGGTCCGGGAGGCGTCGACGGTGTCGGTGGCGCCGAACCGCTCGGCCCACTTCAGTTTCCGCTCGTCGACGTCCACGGCGATGATCCGGGAGGCGCCGGCCACCTGGGCGCCCGCGATCGCGGCCATGCCCACGCCCCCGCAGCCGATCACCGCGATCGAGTCACCGCGCCCCACGCCGCCCGTGTTGACCGCGGCACCGAACCCGGCCATCACCCCGCAGCCGAGCAGGCCGGCCGCGGCGGGCGAGGCCGTCGAGTCGACCTTGGTGCACTGGCCGGCGGCGACCAGGGTCTTCTCGGCGAAGGCGCCGATGCCGAGGGCCGGGGACAGCGGGGTGCCGTCGGCGAGGGTCATCGGCTGCGTGGCGTTGTGGGTGGCGAAGCAGTACCACGGCTTGCCCTTGCTGCAGGCCCGGCAAGTGCCGCAGACGGCACGCCGGTTGAGGATGACGAAGTCGCCGGGCGCGACATCGGTGACGCCCTCGCCGACCGCCTCGACGACACCGGCCGCCTCGTGGCCGAGCAGGAAGGGGAACTCGTCGTTGATCCCGCCCTCGCGGTAGTGCAGGTCGGTGTGGCAGACGCCGCAGGACTGCACCCGCACCAGCGCCTCACCGGGGCCGGGGTCCGGCACCAGGATGGTCTCCACCGAGACCGGTGCGCCCTTCTTCCGGGCGACGACGGCGCGTACCTCGTGTGTCACGGTCGATCTCCTCGTCGAGGGGACGGCCGAATGCGATCTTCGGGATCTTCGGCCTGATGTACTGGATGGCCGATCAACAGTGGTTGCGCATCAAGCAACTCTCTTCGCTATAAGCAACGACCGACCAAACTGTCTCCCCGCAGACACCCACTGTCAAGAGGCTGGCCCCACGCTGTCGCGCCGCTGCCCCACAGGAATTGCACGGCCGTCTTCCGCCGAGGAACGGGCAGCCCTAGAGTGCGCGAAGGCCGTCGGCGTCAAGTGCCCGATCGGCCTTCTGTCCGGTCGCCGCGGCCCCTCGTGATCCGTCGAGGAATGCGTATAGTTGCGCTATGAGCAACCACGTCGCAGATAGCGAAACAACAGGTGCCTCGGTGAACGGCGTGCAGTCCGTCGACCGCGCCGTCAGCGTCCTGGAGATCCTCGCCCGGCGCGGCGAGGCGGGCGTCAGCGAGGTGGCCGCCGAGATCGATGTGCACAAGTCGACCGCGTTCCGGCTGCTCGGGGCCCTGGAGGCGCGCGGCCTGGTCGAGCAGACGGCCGAGCGGGGCAAGTACCGGCTGGGCTTCGGGATCGTGCGCCTGGCCGGCGCGGTCACGGGGCGCCTGGACATCACCCAGCAGGGCCGTCCGGTGTGCGAGCGGCTCAGCGAGGAGATCGGCGAGACGGTCAACATCGCGGTCCTGCAGGAGCACTACGCCGTCAACCTGTACCAGGTACGCGGCCCGGGCGCGGTCGGCACGCACAACTGGGTCGGGCAGCTGACCCCGGTGCACGCCACGTCCAGCGGCAAGGTCCTCCTGGCCCATCTCTCGGAGAAGGAGCGGGCCGACGTGCTCGCGGCTTCCGGGACGCGGAAGCTGACACCGCACACTCTGACCTCCAGGGCAAGGCTGGAGAAGAATCTCGCCGAGGCGCGGGAGCGCGGCTACGCGGTGGCACTGGAGGAACTGGAGATCGGGTTGCACGCCATGGCCGCCCCGATCCGCTCCCGCGACGGCGAGGTGATCGCCGCCCTCAGCGCCTCGGGCCCCACGTACCGCTTCACCGAGGAACGCATGCGCGACCTCGCACCCGTGCTGATCAAGGGCGCGGAGGAGATCAGCCGCCGGATGGGCTATCTGGGCTGAGGCCCCAGCGCCCTGCCCACCGCCTCGCCGCCCCAGCGGGCCGTCACGCGTACCGCGTCGGCCGTGGAGGCGACATCGTGCACGCGCAGGCACCAGACGCCCTGCGCGGCGGCGAGCACGGACACGGCGCTGGTGGCGGCATCGCGCAGCCGCGCGGGGCGTGGCTGTCCCGTCGTCCGGTCCGCCAGCAGACTGCCCAGAAACGCCTTTCTCGACGCGCCCACCAGCACGGGGTGGCCCAGGGCCATGACGCCCCCGAGGCGCCCCAGGAGCTCCCAGTTGTGGTCGGACGTCTTGGCGAAGCCCAGCCCCGGGTCGACGACCAGACAGCCCGGCGGCATCCCGGCCTCCAGCGCGGCGTCGATCCTGAGGCGCAGTTCGTCGAGCACATCGGTGACGACGTCGTCGTAGACCGCGTTCGCCTGCATGCCGGCGGAGTGTCCACGCCAGTGCATGAGGACGTACGGCGTCCCCGCCCGGGCCATCAGCGGCAGCATCGCGGGATCCGCGAGGCCCCCGGAGACGTCGTTGACCAGCCGCGCACCCGCGTCCAGCGCGCGTGCGGCGACCTCGGCGCGCATGGTGTCGACGCTCACGATCGCGCCCGCCGCGGCGAGTTCCCGGACTACGGGCAGGACGCGTCGCAGTTCCTCCTCGACCGGCGGGCGCACGGCGCCGGGGCGGGTCGACTCGCCGCCGACGTCCACGATGTCCGCGCCCTGTCCGAGCAGTGCGAGCCCGTGTGCGACGGCCGCGTCCGCGGCGAACGACAGGCCGCCGTCGGAGAACGAGTCCGGGGTGACGTTCACGACGCCCATGACCAGCGTCCGGCCGGGTCGGGGCAGCCCGTGCGGGTGGAGAGCGGGCATCCCCGGGTGCGGTGGGGTGGTGGTGTCAGCCGTGACGGTCACAGGGTCCAGCCTTCGAAGCAGGTGAAGAGACTTGCTGCACAACGCCCTGTGGGAGCCCTCGGGGGAGCTCCCACAGGGGTGAGGGGACAACCCGCCCAGGACACTCAGACGTATTCCGTCGCCGCGTCGAGCAGCCAGTCCGCCAGATAGCCGGCGAACGTCGAGCGCACCAGGACCCAGAATCCGGCCCTCGGGTCGTCCCGGGCGACCAGGACGACCTGTGCGCGGCCCAGGGTCGTCTGGGCGCAGCGTCCGGCGCCGAAGACCCGCGGATGCAGATCCAGCGCACAGCCGTGGGCGAGCAGGTCGTGCGCGCGAGGACCCGAGACGAGGAGCGTCGTGCGCTGCGCGGAGACGTCGGTGACCGAGACGGGCTCGTCACCCGCGGCCTCCCGGATCCGGCTCTCCAGATCCCGCTCGCTGCCCGGCGGTGCCACCAGCAGCCACTCGTCCGGGCCGAGCCACAGCGCGGTCGACTCCCCCGCGCGGACGACGGTGTTCGGCTGGAGCGGCAGTTGCAGGTCCAGGGCGAGCGCGACGGCTTCCGCCGCCGCTCCCTTGGCGTCCAGGCGCACGTTGAGCTGGGCCAGGAAGGGAAGTTCGGCCAGCCGGATCGCGCCCCCGGACGCGTGGGTCGCGGCGGCCAGCCGGCCGGCGACGCGCGACAGCGGGCTGCGCAGCGGGGCGGTAAGGGCGGTCTCAGCCATCGCGGCGTGCTCCCTCGGGGTCGTAGAGGACGGGGCCGGCCACGGTCACCGGTACCAGTTGGTCACCGACGGGGGCGTACAGCCGCTCGCCGATACGGTCCCGGCCGCCCTTGATCAGGGCAAGCGCGAACGTCCGGCCCAGGGCGGCGCTGCGGTAACTGGACGTGACATGGCCGAGCATGGGGACGGGCGGGGTCGGCAGCACACCCTCGGCGATCAGGTGGGTGCCCTCCGGGAGGAAGGTCCCCGGATCCTCGGGGAGCAGGCCGACCAGGTGCTTGCGGTCGGGGCGGGAGGTGTCGGCGCGGGCGTGGGAACGCTTGCCGATGAAGTCCGGCTTCTTCTTCGACACCACCCAGCTCATGCCGAGGTCCTGGGGGGTGACGGTGCCGTCGGTGTCCTGGCCGATGATCGGGTAGCCCTTCTCGGCGCGCAGGACGTGCATGGTCTCCGTGCCGTACGGCGTGATGCCGTACGGGGCGCCGGCCTCGTACACCGCCTCCCACAGGGCAAGGGCCTGCCACGGTGACACGTTGATCTCGAAGGCGAGTTCACCGGAGAAGCTGATCCGGCAGACCCGGGCCTCGATGCCCGCGACGGTCGTCTCCCGCCAGGCCATGAACGGGAAGTCGTCGTTGGCGACGGCGAGTTGAGGCGCGAGCGAGGCGAGGACCTCGCGGGACTTCGGGCCGACCAGGGCGACCGTGGCCCACTGTTCGGTCACGGAGGTGCAGTGCACCTTCAGCTCGGGCCACTCGGTCTGGTGCCACTCCTCCATCCAGTCGAGTACGGCGGCGGCGTTGCCCGTCGTCGTGGTGACCAGGAAGCGGTCCGGGGCGACGCGGATGACCGTGCCGTCGTCGAAGACCATGCCGTCCGGGCGGCACATGACGCCGTAGCGGATCATGCCGACCTTCAGGGTGCTCATCATGTTGGTGTAGAGCCGGTCGAGGAAGACGCCCGCGTCCGGGCCCTGTACGTCGATCTTGCCGAGGGTGGAGGCGTCCATGAAGCCCACGCTCTCGCGGGTGGCGGCGCATTCACGCAGCACGGCCGCTTCCATGTCCTCGCCGTCCTGCGGGTAGTACCAGGGCCGCTTCCACTGGCCGACGTTCTCGAACAGGGCGCCGTGCGCGACATGCCACTCGTGGATGGCGGTCGTGCGGACCGGGTCGCTCAGCGTGCCCCGGTCGCGGCCCGCGAGGGCGGCGAAGGAGACCGGGACGTACGGCGGGCGGAACGTCGTGGTGCCGAGTGCCGAGATGTCCACGCCGAGCAGTTCGGCCACCACCCCGCTGGCCAGGACTCCGGAGGTCTTGCCCTGGTCGTTGGCCGTGCCGGCCGTGGTGTAGCGCTTGGTGTGCTCGACCGAGTGCAGGCCGGCGCCGGTCGCGCGGGCCAGGTCGTCGACGGTGACGTCACGCTGGAGGTCGACGAAACGAGGGCCTTCGGCGTCACCCGGGACGACGTACACATGCATCGGCGCCGTCGGCCGCGGCTGCGTGGGGACCTCCGGGAGGCGCGGTGCCCCGGGCGTGTAGCCCTCGGCCTCGACGGCGCGGGCACCGGCGGCCGCGCCCTGTGCCAGGACGGTGGCCGGGTCGAGGGCACCGCCGGCGCTGCCGACGACCTCGACCGCCTGGCGGGTGGTGTCGGGGACGAAGGAGCCCAGCGTGTCGTCGTAGCGCAGCTTGCCGCCCGACTGGCTGAACAGGTGCGCCACCGGGTTCCAGCCGCCGGAGACCAGCAGCAGGTCGGCGGCGAACTGCCGTCGGCCGGTGGACTCACCGTAGGGGGCGACGGTCACGGCGGTGACGCGGGCCTCGCCCTCCGTGCCGATGACGGCATGGCCGGCCAGTACCTCGATGCCGGCCGCCCTCGCGCGCTCGGCCCACTCGCCCGGCTCGGGGCGGGTGTCGACGATCGCCGTGATGGCCAGGCCCGCCGAGGCCAGGTCCAGGGCCGCCGCGTACGCGCTGTCGTTGGTCGTGAAGACGACCGCGTGCCGGCCGGGCAGGGCGCCGTGGCGGTTGACGTGGGTCCGGGCCGAGGAGGCCAGCATCACGCCGGGGCGGTCGTTGTCCGCGAAGGCCAGTGAGCGCTCGTGGGCGCCGGTGGCGAGGACGACCCGGCGGGCGCGGATGCGCCAGACGCGTTCGCGCGAGACGTTCTCCGGGGCGTCGGCGCCGAGGTGGTTGGTGCGGCGTTCGACGGCGAGGATGTGGTTGTCGTCGTAGTGGCCGAAGACGGTGGTGCGGGGCAGGACGCGGACCTCGGGGGCGGCGTCGAGCTGCTCGGTCACTTCCCGTACCCAGTCGAGGTGTTGGGCCGTGCCGAGGAGGCTGCCGCCGGGTTCCGGCTGGTCGTCGGCGAGGATGACACGGGCGCCGCTGTTCGCCGCCGCGGCCGCTGCCGCGAGGCCGGCCGGGCCGGCGCCCACGATCAGCAGGTCGCAGTGGGCGTGTACGGCGTCGTAGCGGGCGGGGTCCGGGTCGGTGGCGAGGCGGCCCTGGCCGGGGAGGCTGGTGGCGACCAGGCCGTCGTAGAGCTCTACGGTCGTGGCGGGGAGCATCGGCTCCGGGAAGGGCTCCTCGATCTGGATGACCGCGTTGGGTTCTTCGACGCCGGCGGAGAAGATGCCGCGGGGGCGGCCGAGCTTGATGCTGGTGCCGGCCTGGATGACGCCGTTGGCGAGGAGGGCGGAGGCGAGGGTGTCGCCCCGGAAGCCTTGGTATTCGGTGCCGTCGAAGGTGAAGGTGAGGGGGGTGGCGCGGTCGATGCGGCCGCGGGTCGCGTGGCGGAACGGCTGGGTTGTCTCGCCCCCGCCGCCCGTACCCGTCCCATCCTGAAGGGGCTCCGCCCCTTCGACCCCGCCAGGGTTGTCATTCGGCTGCGGGTGGGTGGGGGCTTGTCGCGCAGTTCCCCGCGCCCCTTCTGGGGCTGCCGCCCCAGACCCCGCTGAAAACACCGGCTTCGGCTCAAGCGTTGCCGGGCGTTCCTCTCCCGTCCTGTACGCCGTCAGGATCTCGTTCGTCGACGTGTCCCGTACCGCGTTGAACCAGCGGCGGCAGCCGGACGCGTGGCTCCAGCGCTCGGCGAAGGGGCCCTTCGGGTTGTCGCGGAAGAAGAGGTAGCGGGCCCACTCCTCGTCGGAGAGGGACGCCGGGTCCTCCGGGTACGGGACGTGCGCCTGGCCGCCGTAGTGGAACTCGGCCTCGTCGCGGGGCCCGCACCACGGGCAGGGGATGAGCAGCATGGATCGGCTCCCAGATTCCAGTGGTCCTAGTGGGCCACCGCGGCCGCGCCGTGCTCGTCGACGAGCGCGCCGGTGGTGAAACGGTCGAGCGAGAAGGGGGCGTTGAGGGCGTGCGGGGTGTCGTTGGCGATGGTGTGGGCGTAGACCCAGCCGACGCCGGGGGTGGCCTTGAAGCCGCCCGTTCCCCAGCCGCAGTTGAGGTAGAGGTTGTCGACGGGGCTGAGCCCGATGATCGGTGAGGCGTCGGGGCTGACGTCGACGATGCCGCCCCAGGTGCGCAGGACGTGGGCGCGGGCGAAGACCGGGAAGAGCTCCAGGGCCGCCGACATCTGCTCCTCGATGATGTGGAAGGCGCCGCGCTGGGTGTACGAGTTGTACGCGTCGATGCCCGCGCCCATGACCAGCTCGCCCTTGTGGGCCTGGCTGACGTACACGTGGACGGCGTTGGACATGACGACCGTGGGGTGGATCGGCTCCAGGAGTTCCGAGACCAGCGCCTGCAACGGGTGGCTCTGGACGGGCAGTTCGATGCCCGCCATGGCGGCGAGGACCGAGGTGTGGCCCGCCGAGCAGAGCGCCACCTTGCCGGCCGCGATGGGGCCGAGGTTGGTCCGGACGCCGACCACCCGGTTGCCGACCACGTCGAGGCCTGTGACCTCGCAGTTCTGGATGATGTCGATGCCTGCCGCGTCCGCCGAGCGGGCCAGGCCCCAGGCGACGTAGTCGTGTTTGGCGATGCCCGCGCGCGGCTGGTAGGTGGCGCCCAGGACCGGGTAGCGCACGTCCGGCGAGATGTTGACGATCGGGCAGACTTCCTTGACGCCGTCCGCGTCGAGCCACTCCGCGTCCACGCCGTTGAGGCGGTTCGCCTCGACGCGGCGGACGCTGTCGCGGACGTCCTGGAGGCTGTGGGCCAGGTTCAGTACGCCGCGCTGGGAGAAGAGGATCGGGTAGTCGAGCTCGTCCGCCAGGCCCTCCCAGAGCTTGAGGGCGTGCTCGTAGATGCCGGCGCTCTCGTCCCACAGGTAGTTGGAGCGGATGATCGTGGTGTTGCGGGCCATGTTGCCGCCCGCGAGCCAGCCCTTCTCCAGCACCGCGACATTGGTGATGCCGTGGTTCCGGGCGAGGTAGTGCGCGGTGGCGAGGCCGTGGCCGCCGCCGCCGACGATCACCACGTCGTACGACTTCCTGGGCTCGGGATTGCGCCACAGGAAGTCGGGGTGGTCGGGCAGGTCGGCGCCGGGGGTGCGGGGGCTCATCGGACGTCTCCGTCGTGGGGCAGGGACAGGTTCATACGGTGCTCGCGTTCCTCTCGGCGGCCTCGACGACGTTGGCGAGCAACATCGCCCGGGTCATGGGGCCCACGCCGCCGGGCATGGGGGCGATCCATCCGGCGACCTGGGCGGCGTCCGGGTGGATGTCGCCGACCAGGCCCTGGTCGGTGCGGGTGATGCCGACGTCCAGGACCGCGGCGCCGGGGCGCAGCATGTCCTTGGTGACCAGTCCGGGCGAGCCGGCGGCGGCGATGACGATGTCCGCCTCGCGGACGTGCCAGGCGAGTCCCTTGGTGCCGGTGTGGCACAAGGTCACGGTGGCGTTCTCGGAGCGGCGGGTGAGGAGGAGGCCGATCGGGCGGCCGACGGTGATGCCGCGGCCGATCACGCAGACGCGCGCTCCGGCGAGCGGTACGTCGTGGCGGCGGAGCAGTTCCACGATGCCGCGCGGGGTGCACGGCAGCGGTGCCTCGACGCCCAGGGTGAGCCGGCCGAGGTTGACGGGGTGCAGGCCGTCGGCGTCCTTGGCCGGGTCCATGCGTTCCAGTACGGCGTTGGCGTCCAGGTGGCGCGGGAGCGGGAGCTGGACGATGTAGCCGGTGCAGTCCGGGTCGGCGTTGAGCTCGTCGATCGTCTCCTCGACCTGCTCCTGGGAGGCGTCGGCGGGCAGGTCCCGGCGGATGGAGGCGATGCCGACCTGCGCGCAGTCGCGGTGCTTGCCGCCGACGTAGGCATGGCTGCCGGGGTCGTCGCCGACCAGGACGGTGCCCAGGCCGGGCGGGCGGCCGTTCGTGGCCGTCAACTTGGCCACGCGCTCCGCGAGTTCGCGGCGGATGTCGGCGGCGGTCGCCTTGCCGTCGAGCAGCTGTGCGTTCACCGGCGGTGTTCCTTCCCTCGAGTTCCCTCGGAGTCGACGCGGGGTGTCAGCCACGGAGGCGGGACATGGTGGGGTCGAACAGGGGCTCCTCGGCGACGACCGCTTCTACGCGCCGGTCGAAGTAGCCGATCTGCAGGGGCGTGCCGGGAACAGCCAGCTCGGCCGGGAGCCAGGCGTAGGCGATGCCCTTGTCGACGGTGTAGCCGTAGGCGGCGCTGGTGACGTAGCCGACGGCCCGGTCGCCGTCGTACACCGGCTCCTTGCCCAGGACGACCGACTGCGGGTCGTCGATGGTGAGGCAGGTCAGCCTGCGCCGTACGTTCTCCTTGCGGCGCTCCAGCGCGGCCTTGCCGATGAAGTCGTCCTTGTCGAGCTTGACGGCGAAGCCGACGCCGGCCTCGTAGGGGTCGTGCTCGTAGGTCATGTCGGTGCCGAAGGAGCGGTAGCCCTTCTCCAGGCGGAGGCTGTTGAAGGCGCCGCGGCCGGCGATGACGCCGCCGAGGGGCCCCGCGGCCTGCCACAGGGTGTCCCACAGCTTCTGGCCCTGGTCGGCGGTGGTGTACAGCTCCCAGCCGAGTTCACCGACGTAGGACAGGCGCATCGCCGTCACCGGGACGCTGCCGATGTAGGCGCGCTTGGCGCGGAAGTACTTGAGGCCGTCGTTGGTGAAGTCCTCGTCGGTCAGCGGCTGGAGGACCTTGCGGGCCAGCGGGCCCCACAGGCCGATGCAGCAGGTGCCGGGGGTGATGTCGCGGACCTGGACCGTGCCGTCGGCGGGGAGGTGGCGGCCGAACCAGTCGAGGTCGAGGTTGCCGTTGGCGCCGACCTGGAAGAGGTCGCGGGCGAGGCGGGCGACGGTGATGTCGCTGCGGATGCCGCCGTCGTGGTCCAGCAGGAGGGTGTACGTCACCGAGCCGACGGACTTGGCGACCTTGCCCGTGCACAGGCGCTCCAGGAACTCCGCGGAGCCGGGGCCGCTCACCTCCAGGCGCTTGAGGGCCGTCATGTCGTACATCGCGACGGTCTCGCGGGTGACCTGTGCCTCGGCGCCGACGACGGGCGACCAGAACTGCGCGGCCCAGTCGTTGGGGGTGGGGATGTTGCGGCCCTCGACGAGCTTCGCGTTGGCCTCGTACCACTGCGGGCGCTCCCAGCCGTTCGCCTCCAGGAAGAAGGCGCCGTGCTCCTGTTGGCGGGTGTGGAAGGGGCTGGTGCGGATCGGGCGCGGGTCGCCGGACGGCTGGAGGGGGTGGAGGATGTCGTAGACCTCGACGAAGTTCTGGCAGTCGCGGGCCAGGACGTACTCCGGGGACAGCTGGTGCGGCTCGAAGCGGTTGACGTCGCACTCGTGCAGGTCGAAGGACGAGCAGTGGCCGTCGACCAGCCACTCGGCCATGGCCCGGCCGACGCCCGCGGAGTGGGTGACCCAGACGGCCTCGGCGACCCAGAAGCCCTTGACGTCCGGGGACTCGCCGAGGAGCGGGAAGTTGTCGGTGGTGAAGGAGAACAGGCCGTTGATGCCCTCCTCGACCTTGGCCTCCTGCGTCGCGGGGAGCAGGGACTGGGTCTCGGCCCAGGCGGGCTCGAAGTCCTCCTCGGTGAACTTCAGGACCGACGGCATGTCGGCGGCCTCGTCGACGGAGAGGATCTCGTCCGCGGTGATCGGCATCGGACGGTGGCCGTAGTAGCCGATGCCGATGCCGTCGAAGCGGTCGCGGTAGTAGAGGTCGGCGTCCTGGTGGCGCAGGATCGGGCGGACCGCCTCCTGCGTCTGGCCGGCGAGGGCCGGGACGGGGCCAGTCCAGGCGAGCTGGTGGGCCAGCGGGGTCAGCGGCAGGTTCATGCCGGCCATGCGGGCGATCTTCGGGCCCCAGATGCCGGCGCAGCACACGACGATGTCGGCTTCCAGATCGCCCTGGTCGGTGCGGACGCCCGTCACCTCGCCGTCGGCCGTCAGGGTGTCGAGGACCTCGTGGCGGGCGAGGAAGCGGACGCCGCGCTCGGTGGCCCGGCGGATCTGGGCCTCGACGGCGAGGACGGCCTTGGCGAGGCCGTCGGTCGGGACGAGGAGGCCGCCGAGGACCTTGTC
This sequence comes from Streptomyces sp. NPDC049627, assembly GCF_044465645.1. Taxonomy (NCBI): domain Bacteria; kingdom Bacillati; phylum Actinomycetota; class Actinomycetes; order Kitasatosporales; family Streptomycetaceae; genus Streptomyces; species Streptomyces sp. NPDC049627. Next base: position 274,795 of record NZ_JBITLW010000011.1, read on the forward strand.
GCGGTTGACCAGCGGGTGCTGCTCGACGCACTCGTCGGCGGTCAGGATCCGCGACTCGATGCCCCAGGCGGTGATCCAGCCGTGCCGGCGGTGCAGTTCGGCGAGGCGCTCCGGCGTGGTCGCCACCTCCAGGCCGCCGACCTGGAGGAAGCAGGGCTTGCCGTCGACGTCGAGGGAGCAGAACTTCTCGACGGTGTAGCGGGCCAGTTCCGTCATGGTCTTCGAGGAGTTCGTCTGGAAGACCAGGCCGGGGGCGTGCGAGGTCGAGCCACCGGTGGCCGGGAGCGGCCCCTGGTCGACCACGGTCACCTCGGTCCAGCCACGCGCCGAGATCTCGTCCGCGAGCGCCGCGCCGACGACTCCCGCTCCGATGATGACCACACGCGGTCCCGCCATCGCCGCACCTCCGGTTGAGTTGCTTTCTGCGCAACGTGATTCAGGTTGCGCAACTCAATGTGCCTGCCGTGCAGGTGGGTGTCAAGAGGTCCGGAGACGCCGGAGAACGCACTGGAAGGCGGCCTTGAAAACGGCCTGGAAAACGGGAATGCCCGGCGGGCGGTGCGCGTCCGTGCGCACCGCCCGCCGGGCATCCGTGCCGGGGCTACTTGATCCAGGCGTCCACCTTGTCGCGGTTGGCCTCGACCCACTTCTCGGCCGCCGCCTCGGGCTTCATCTTGTCCACCGCGATGTACTTCGCCACGGTGTTCTGGTCGTCGTTCGTCCAGTTGAAGTTCTTCACCAGGTCATAGGCGGGGCTGCCCGACTTGGCGAACTTGGCGCTGACGATCTTGTCCAGGTCGTACACCGGGTAGTCGCACGCGACCTTCTCCGCGTTCGCGTCGCAGCCTTCCTTGTACTCGGGCAGCTTGACCTTCACCAGCGGCACCTCGGACAGGAACCACTGCGGCTCGTAGAAGTAGCCGATCACCCACTTCTTGTTCTTCTCGGCGTCCCGGTAGGCCTGGATGAGGGCGGTCTCGCTGCCCGCGTACACCACCTTGAAGTCCAGCTTCAGGTTCTTCACCAGCGCCTCGTCGTTGGTGACGTACGACGGGTCGCCGTCGAGGAGCTGGCCCTTGCCGCCCGACTCGGAGGTCTTGAACTTCGCGGCGTACTTGTTGAGGTTCTTGTAGTCGGTGATGTCGGGGTGCGCCTTCGCCAGCCACGGCGGCACGTACCAGCCGATGACGCCCTTGTTGCCGGTCGAGCCGGCCGAGACGGCGGTCTTCTGGTCGGTGATGTACTTCTTCTTCAGGTCGTCGTGACCCCAGTTCTCCAGGACGGCGTCCACCTCGCCCGTCCCGAAGCCCTGCCAGGCGATCTCCTCCTTCAGGTCCTTCTGGTTGACCTTGCACTTGAGGTCGTGTTCGGCGACGTAGGCGACGACCGCCGCGTCCGCCTCGTAGCCCACCCACGGGTTGACCGCGAGGTTGAAGGTGCCGCACTTGCCGTCGCTGCCGGCGCCCGCGGAGCTGTCACCGACCTTCGCACCGCCGCAGGCGGTGAGGGTGAGGCCGAGGGCCGCTATGCCGGCCGCGCCGACTCTCCACTGTGTTGCTTGCCTTGCCATGGTCAGTGAACTCCTTACGCGCTGGTACGCCGCGCCGCTGCCTGAGTGATCCGGTCGAACATGACTCCGAGAAGGACGATGGCGAGCCCTGCGGCCAGCCCCTTCCCGAACAGCTGTTGCTGCGAGAAGCCGGCCACGACGTCGTAGCCGAGGGCGCCCGCGCCTACCAGGCCGCCCACCACAACCATCGACAGCACGTAGATCAGGCCCTGGTTGGTCGCGAGGGTCAGGGCGCTGCGTGCCATCGGCAGCTGGACCTTGGTGATGATCTGCCAGGTGTTGCACCCGGCGGAGGTGGCCGCCTCCACGGTGGTCTCGGGCACGGCCCGGATCCCGTCCGCGATGATCTTCATCGCGACGGGCGCTCCATAGACGATCGCGGCCACGATGGCCGTGAAACGCGTGGGACCGAACAGCGCGAGGAACGGCACGAGATAGACGAACGGCGGCATGACCTGGGCCGCGTCCAGGCTGGGCCGGATCACCCGGTCCACGAGCGGACTGCGCCCCATCCACACGCCGAAGACGATGCCGAGCACCATCACGAGCACCGTCGCCACGAGCGTCGACGCGAGCGTGGTCATGGCGTCCGACCACACGCCGGTGCCGACCAGCAGGCCCACGCACACGGCCGTGGTGACCCCGGACTTCCAGCCGCCGAGCACCACGCCCAGCGCGATCAGCACCGCGCCGACGAGCCACCACGGGGAGTCGGTGACCAGCGTCTGGAACGGGTTGAGCAGGCCGTTGGTGATGGCGTCGCGGATCGCGTTGGTGAGGCCGGACAGGTTGTCCTGCGCCCAGGTGGTCGCGGAGTCCGCGGCGCTCGCTATGTGGCTGCCGATGGTGCCGTCGCCGGGGAACTCGGCCGCCCACAGATAGGTGTGCGACAGGTAGATCAGGACCGCGGTGACCGCCGCGCCGGCGCCCAGCAGCGGCCGCCGCCACTTGACGAAGGGGTTGTCGGCACGCCGAGTGTTCTCCTCGCGCGCGGCGGCCGCGGTCGTGACCCGGTCCAGGACGATCGCCATGACGACGATGGCGAGGCCCGCGTTGAAGGCCGTGCCGACGTCGAGCGACTGCAGGGCCTGGACGACGACCGCGCCGAGGCCGGGCGCGTTGATCAGGGCCGCGATGGTCACCATGGCCAGGGCGGCCATGATGGTCTGGTTGACGCCCATCACCACGGTCCGCTTGGACATCGGCAGCAGGACCTTCAGCAGCGACTGCCGGCGGGTGGCGCCCAGTGAGTCGGCCGCCTCGACGGTCGTGGCGGGCACGTTCCGGATGGCGTGCGCGGTGATCCGGATCGCCGGAGGGGCCGCGTAGATGACGGTGGCGATGGTGGCGGAGGCGCCGCCGATGAGGAAGAACAGGGTCAGCGGGGCCAGGTAGACGAAGGTCGGCATCGTCTGCATGAAGTCCAGGAACGGCGTCATGATCCGGTTGAACCGGTCCGACAGCCCCGCACACACACCCAGCGGGAGCGCGAACAGCAGCGCCACGAACACCGCGCACAGGATGAGCGCCAGGGTGTCCATGCTCTCCTGCCACAGGCCCTGCAGCCCCATGAAGGTGAACCCGGCCACGGCCAGCAGCGCGACCCGCCAGTTGCCCACGGCCCAGGAGAGGTAACCGGCGATGCCGACGACACCGAGCCAGCCGATCTGCGGGACCGGGCGGGCGCCCGACGGCTGGGAGATCAGCTCCTGGATGAAGATCACCAGGTTGTCGATGACCAGCCGGATCTCGTTGAAGAAGTACAGGAAGAGCGGGTTGGAGTTGCGGTTGGCCCCGATGGAGTCGTTGACGTCGTTGATCCACCGGTGCAGATCGGTGAGATCGGCCGCCGCCAGGGCGAGGGTCTGCCTGCCGCGCAGTACGGCGAACAGCACCAGCCACACGACCAGGACGGCGCCGACCACCAGGGACCGGCTGACCCTGCGTGCCTCTTTGACGGGAGCGGCCGGCTCGGGCGCCTGTGTCTTCTCGGGTTTCTCGACGGCGACGGTCATCACGCGCCGCCTTCCTGCCCGGCGACGACCGCGAGGATCTCCTCGTCGCCGACGATGCCGAGCAGCTTGCCGTTCTCGACGACCTTGACCGGCTTGTCGGCCGCGAGCACCGCCCGGGTGGCCTCCTTGACCACGACGTCCGGACCCATCTCGGGGCCGTCCAGTTCGTCGCCGTCCTCCAGGGGGCGCATGATCCAGCGCAGGGTGAGCACGTCGCCGCGGGGCACGTCCTTGACGAACTCGCGCACGTAGTCGTCCGCCGGGGCACCCACGAGTTCGTCACCGGTGCCGCACTGGACCATCTTGCCGTCGCGCATGATGAGGATGCGGTCGCCCAGCTTGAGGGCCTCGGAGAGGTCGTGGGTGATGAACACCATCGTCTTGCCGACCTCGTGGTGCAGGCGGATGACCTCGTTCTGCATGTCGCGGCGGATCAGCGGGTCGAGCGCGGAGAACGGCTCGTCGAAGAAGAGCACGTCCGGATCACCGGCCAGCGCGCGGGCGAGGCCGACGCGCTGCTGCATGCCGCCCGACAGCTGGTCGGGGTAGGAGTTCTCGTAGCCCGCGAGGCCGACCAGCTCGACGACCTCCTGGGCCCGCCTGGTGCGCTCGGCCTTTCCCATGCCGCGGATCTCCAGCCCGAACGCCACGTTGTCGACGACGCGACGGTGGGGCAGCAGACCGAAGTGCTGGAAGACCATGGAGAACTTGCGGCGCCGCAGATCGCGCAGGCGCCCCGCGTCCGCCTGCCGGATGTCCTCGCCCTCGAAGACGACCTCACCGGCGGTGGGTTCGATCAGCCGGGTCAGACATCGCACCAGCGTGGACTTGCCGGAGCCGGACAGGCCCATCACGACGAAGACTTCGCCGGGCGAGACGTCGAAGTGGACGTCGCGTACGGCGGCGGTGCATCCGGTGCGGTCCATGAGCTCGCGGCGGGTGAGCCCGCACAGCTCCTCGGAGTCCGGAACCTGGTCGGCCTTCGGCCCGAACACCTTCCACAGCCTGCGCACGGAGATGACCGGGGTGGAGCCCGAGTCCTGGGGCGTGCCGCGCCGCTGCGACACCTCGGTCTGTGTGGTCACGTTCGACCTTCTTTCGGCGTTCAGCCGCGGAACCAGTGCTGCGGCCGAGGTTGGATGTTCTGCCAGATGTGCTTGGGCTCTCGGTACTCGTTCAGGCCGGTCGGTCCCAGCTCCCGGCCCACGCCCGAGTGCCCGAAGCCACCCCATTCCGCTTGCGGCACATAGGGGTGGTAGTCGTTGATCCAGACCGTGCCGTGGCGCAGCCGCCGGGCGACCCGCTGGGCCTTGCCGGCGTCCTGCGTCCAGACGGCTCCGGCGAGTCCGTACTCGGTGTCGTTGGCGATGCGTACGGCGTCGTCCTCGTCGGTGAAGCGCTCCACCGTGAGGACGGGCCCGAACGACTCCTCGTGCACGACGCGCATGTCCTGCCGGCACTCGTCGAGCACGGTCGGCGGGTAGTAGTGGCCGTTCGCCAGCGTGGGGTCGTCGGGCCGTGCGCCGCCGCAGCGCAGTACGGCGCCTTCGGCGAGGCCGGCCGCGACGTACGCCTCCACCTTCGCCAGGTGCTGCGCGGAGATCAGCGCCCCGGTCTCGGCCTCGGGGTCGAAGGGGCCGCCGAGGCGGATCTGCCGGGCGCGGCGGACGACCTCGTCGACGAAGCGGTCGTGCAGGGAGTCCTGGACGATGAGGCGGGCCCCGGCCGAGCAGACCTGTCCCGAGTGCAGGAAGACGGCCGTGAGGGCGAAGTCCACGGCTGTCTCGAAGTCGGCGTCGGCGAAGACGACGTTGGGGTTCTTGCCGCCGAGCTCCAGCGCGACCTTCTTCACGGTCGCGGCGGCGGTGGCCATGATGCGCTTGCCGGTCTCCAGTCCTCCGGTGAAGGAGACCATGTCGACGGCGGGGTGTTCGGACAGCGGTGCGCCCACCTCGGGCCCGGTGCCCAGGACGAGATTGGCGGCGCCGGCCGGGAGCCCGGCCTCCTCCAGTGCCTTCATCAGCAGGATGGAGGTCGAGGGGGTGAGCTCGCTGGGCTTGAGGACGATCGTGTTGCCGGCGAGGAGTGCCGGGGCGACCTTCCAACTGGCCTGCAGCAGCGGGTAGTTCCAGGGGGTGATCAGCCCGCACACGCCGACCGGCTCGTATCCGACGCGGCTGACGGCGTCGTCGCGGCCGGTGTCGATCACCCGGCCGGCGTCGGTGCCGCCGAGCCCGCCGTAGTAGCGGAAGCAGGAGACGACATCGGCGATGTCGTACTCGCTCTCCACCAGCCGCTTGCCGGTGTCCAGGGACTCGGCGCGGGCGAATTCCTTGGCGTCGCGTTCGATCAGGTCGGCGGTGCGCAGCAGCAGTGCGCCGCGCTCCCGCTCGGAGGTGTGGGGCCAGGGGCCCTCGTCGAAGGCCCGGCGGGCCGCGGCGATCGCCGCCTCGGTGTCGGGGCGTGTCGCCTCCGAGACGGTCGCCGCGAGCGTGCCGTCAGCGGGACATCGGATCTCCCGGTGCCCGCCGGCCACCGGGTTCCGCCATTCGCCATCCACGTACAGGTCTGCCACGCGCCGAGCCTTTCAACCGAAATTCGTTGCGCATCGTGCACCCGATTGCTTGTGATGGAACACCCTGGCGAATGTCCAGACAGGCGTCAAGAGGTTGGCCGATGACGATTTGGCCATGCGATCACTTACCCACCGGCCCTTGACCGCAAGCGGCGCCGCGCCGACCATGTTGCGTATCGCTCACCATGTTGTGCAATACGCACCAACGGAGGCCGCTTATGTCCCCTCGACCGCAACCTGGCCGTGAGTACGTCCTCACCCTCTCCTGTCCCGACAGCGCCGGACTGGTCCACGCAGTGAGCGGCTTTCTCGTCAGGAACTCCGGCAACATCCTGGAAAGCCAGCAGTTCGACGACCGACTCCAGGGCCGCTTCTTCATGCGGGTCCATTTCGACGTTTCCGATCCGAACGCCGTTCTGGAACAACTGCGTTACCGGTTCGGCCCCGTCGCCCAGGCGTACGGCATCTCCTGGACCCTGCGGGAGGCCGCCACGCCGACCCGGACACTGATCATGGTCTCCAGGTTCGGCCACTGCCTGAACGACCTGCTCTTCCGCCGCCGCACCGGCGCCCTCAACATCGAGATCCCCGCGATCGTCTCCAACCACCGTGACTTCGAGGGGCTCGCGGAGACGTACGGCATCCCCTTCCACCACATCCCGGTGACCAGGGAGACCAAGCCCGAGGCCGAGGCCCGGCTGCTGGAGCTGGTGCGCGAGCTGGACATCGACCTGGTGGTGCTGGCCCGCTACATGCAGGTCCTCTCCGACGACCTGTGCAAGGAGCTGGAGGGCCGCGCCATCAACATCCACCACTCGTTCCTCCCCAGTTTCAAGGGCGCACGACCCTACGAGCAGGCCTACCGGCGTGGGGTGAAGCTCGTCGGCGCGACGGCGCACTATGTGACGCCGGACCTCGACGAGGGCCAGATCATCGAACAGGACGTGGTCCGGGTGGACCACTCCCTCGACCCCGGCGACCTCGTCACGGTCGGGCGGGACGTGGAGGCCCAGGTGCTCGCGCACGCGGTGAAGTGGCACAGCGAGAGCCGGGTGATGGTGGACGGCAACCGCACGGTGGTCTTCCGCTGAGGCGAGCCCGAACGGGGGCGGGACCGGATTCCGGTCCCGCCCCCTCGTTGTATACGCCGCCAGGGGCCGACTGCCGCCCCGCACACAGGACGCCGACGCTCAGTCCTCGAGCCGCTCCAGCAGCGCGCGGCGCCACCGTTCCGTCTCGGCGATCTGGTTGAACGTGAACAGGTGCAGGCCGGCCACCCTCGCCGAGGGGGCGGTGAGGGCCTGCTCCGTGCGGGTCAGCAGCCTCTCGGGGGCATATCCGCCGGGTGCCGCGAGACGCACGAACCAGGAGGCGTGCTTCGCCAGGAAGCGCGTCGACTCCCCGACCCCGATCTTCGTGGCCATGGCCAGCAGCTTCGCCCGCTGCACGGGCCCGGCGACCCCCACGTACAGGGGCAGGGTGACGTCCCGGCGCCGTATGCGCACGATCCACTCCCCCAGCACCCGCGGGTCGAAACAGAGGTTGCTCACGAGGTACGTGGCGTGCTCGCGCTTGTCCCACATCGCCTGGATGGTGACGTCGTCGTGGATGAGGGGATGGCTCTCGGGGTAGCCGGTGACGCCGACGTGCGCGAACGGACTGCCCAGCTCGCTCAGCCTGCGCAGCACCGGCAGCGCCCCGTCGTAGACCCCGGCGGGCGGGTCGGCGTCGCCCGCCGGGACGAAGACGTCGTCCACGCCCGCCTCGCGGAGCCGGTCCACGACCTCTTTCAGATGCGTGTCATCCCGCAGCAGCCGCGCCGGCACATGCGGGACGACCCGGTAGCCGTGGCCCGCGAGCCGGCCGGCCAGGTCGAGGGTCGGTTCCAGGCCCTTGACCGGCGACGCCGTCACGGTGACGACGACGTCGCGCGGGACATGGGCGAGGACCTTGTCCTCGGTCGCCTTCGCGGGCAGCACCTCGTAGCGGACGCCGTTCAGCAGCGCCCTGAGTCCTGCGGTGCCCAATGTCTACCCCGCCTGCTTCTGGGCGTCGCGGTGGCGGTAATACGCGGCCTTCGACGGTTCCAGCGGCTGCTTGCCGAGGATCAGGTCGGCGGCCTTCTCGGCGATCATCATCACCGGGGCGTAGATGTTGCCGTTGGTGACGTAGGGCATCACCGACGCGTCCACCACGCGCAGGCCCTCCACGCCGTGCACCCGCATGCTGGCCGGGTCCACGACGGACATCTCGTCGGTGCCCATCTTGCAGGTGCAGGACGGATGCAGGGCGGTCTCGCCCTCCTTCGCGACCCAGGCGAGGATCTCCTCGTCCGTGTCCACCGACGGTCCCGGTGAGACCTCCCCGCCGTTGTAGGGGGCGAGCGCGGGCTGGTTGAGGAGCCTGCGGGCCACGCGGATCGCCTCGACCCATTCGCGGCGGTCCTGCTCGGTGGAGAGGTAGTTGAAGCGCAGCGCCGGGTGCTCGCGCGGGTCCTTGCTCTTGATCTTCACCGAGCCGATGGCGTCGGAGTACATGGGCCCGACGTGCACCTGGTAGCCGTGGTCACCGGCGGGCGAGGAGCCGTCGTAGCGGACCGCGACGGGCAGGAAGTGGAACATCAGGTTGGGGTAGTCGACGTCGTCGTTGCTGCGGGCGAAGCCGCCTGCCTCGAAGTGGTTGGTCGCCGCCGGGCCCTTCCTGAACAGCCACTGCAGGCCGATGAAGGGGGCGCGCCACTTCGCCATGTACGGCTGCATGGAGACGGGCTGCTTGCAGGCGTACTGGACGTACACCTCCAGGTGGTCCTGCATGTTCTCGCCGACGCCCGGCAGGTCGTGGACGACCTCGATGCCGAGGGCGCGCAGTTCTTCTGCGTTGCCGACGCCGGAGAGCTGGAGCAGCTGCGGGGAGTTGATGGCGCCGCCGCAGAGGATGACTTCCCCGGCGCGGACCTGCTGGAGCGCGCCCCGGCCGCGCCGGAACTCGACGCCGACGGCACGCTTGCCGTCGAAGAGGACCCGGGTGACCAGGGCGCGGGTCTTGACGGTGAGGTTGGGCCGCTTCATCGCGGGCTTGAGGTACGCCTTCGAGGCGGAGAGCCGGCGGCCGCGATGGACATTCCGGTCGAACTTGGCGAAACCTTCCTGCCGATAGCCGTTGACGTCCTCGGTCGGCGCGTAGCCCGCCTCCTGAGTGGCCTTGAGGAAGGCGCCGAAGAGGGGATTGGTCGCCGGACCGCGTTCCAGCACGAGGGGGCCGTCGTGGCCGCGGAACTCGTCGTCGGGGTCGGCCGCCAGACAGTTCTCCATCCGCCGGAAGTACGGCAGGCAGTGGGCGTAGTCCCAGGTCTCCATGCCCGGGTCGGCCGCCCAGCGCTCGTAGTCCATGGGGTTGCCGCGCTGGAAGATCATGCCGTTGATGCTGCTGGAGCCGCCCAGGACCTTGCCGCGGGCGTGGTAGATACGCCGGCCGCCCATGTGGGGTTCGGGCTCGGACTCGTACTTCCAGTCGTAGAACCGGCTGCCGATCGGGTAGGTCAGCGCCGCGGGCATGTGGATGAAGACATCCCACGGGTAGTCCGACCGGCCGGCCTCCAGGACCAGCACCCGGTTGGCCGGGTCGGCGGAGAGTCTGTTCGCCAGCGCACTGCCGGCCGAACCGCCGCCGACGATGACGAAGTCGTACTGCACAGGAGCCATGGTGCCTCGTCTCGCTCGCGCCGTAGATATGCGAGGCATGCTAGACCCGGTCGCGCTATACGCACCAGGTTGCGAACCACGCAACTTCCAACATCTTGGTTTCGGTCCTGTTACTTGCAGGGGCGTTGTTTACTACGCGTATAGTTTTACTGTGAGCAACTACAGCCCTGATACAGAAACGTCGAATTCGCAGGCCGGCGGCGTGCAGTCGGTGGACCGCGCCATCAGCGTCCTGGAGATCCTCGCCCAGCGTGGCGAGGCGGGCGTCAGTGAGGTGGCGGGCGAGATCGAGGTCCACAAGTCCACCGCGTTCCGTCTGCTCGGCGCCCTGGAGGCGCGTGGCCTGGTGGAGCAGGCCGGCGAGCGCGGCAAGTACCGGCTCGGCTTCGGCATCGTCCGCCTGGCCGGCGCGGTCACCGGCCGGATCGACATCACCCAGCAGGGCCGCCCGGTCTGCGAGCGCCTCGCCGAGGAGATCGGCGAGACGGTCAACATCGCCGTGTTGCAGGAGCACTACGCGATCAACCTCTACCAGGTACGCGGCCCGGGAGCGGTCACCGCACACAACTGGGTCGGCCAGCTGACCCCGCTGCACGCGACGTCGAGCGGCAAGGTCCTGCTGGCGTACCTGCCCGCCAAGGAGCGCGCCGCGCTGCTGGCCCAGGCCGGCCTCAAGAAGGTCACACCGCGCACCATCACCTCGAAGGCGAAGCTCGAGAAGAACCTCGCCGAGGTGCGGGAGGCCGGCTACGCCTGGACCCAGGAGGAGCTGGAGATCGGCCTGCACGCCATGGCGGCGCCGGTCCTCGACCGGGACGGCGAGGTCATCGCCGCGGTCACCGCCTCCGGGCCCTCGTACCGGTTCACGGAAGAGCGGATGCGGGAACTCGCCCCGGTGCTGATCAAGGGCGCCGAGGAGATCAGCCACCGCATGGGTTACCTGGGCTGAGTCACCCCTGAGGGGTGCCCAGGCGCTCGTTCACCCAGTCGTGGAAGGCGCCGATGTGGTGCTCGCTGGGCACCAGCACGCCACCCTTGGCGTACATCCGGGAGCTCATTCCGGGCTGCGTGCGCTCGCAGGCGTCGAAGTCCTGCTGGTTGACGCGGTGGAAGAGTTCCACGGACCGGCTGACGTCCTTGCCGCTCTCGACGACATGCGGAAGGTACAGCCAGTCGCACTCGACGATCGTGCGGTCCACGGACACCGGGTACATCCGGTGGAAGATCACGTGGTCGGGCACGAGATTGATGAACACCTGGGGCTTGACGGTGATCGCGTAGTAACGGCGGTCCTGGTCCTCCGCGACGCCCGGGATGCGGTCGAGGCCCTCGGAACCGTCGACGGTGAAGCCCTGGACCTCCTCACCGAACTCGGCGCCGTGGCCGACGTAGTACTGGGCCGCGTAACCGTCCGCGAACTCCGGCAGCACCTCGGTGAGTTCGGGGTGGATGGTGGCGCAGTGGTAGCACTCCATGAAGTTCTCGATGATGAGCTTCCAGTTGGACTTCACGTCGTACGTGATGCGCTTGCCGACGGAGAGGTTCTCGATGCCGTAGCGCTCGATCGACTCGACGTCGCCGAGGCGGGCCACGACCTCACCGATGACGTCCTCCTCGAAGGAGGGCGGATTCTCGGCGAGGCAGACCCATATATAGCCGAGCCATTCGCGTACGGCCACGCTCACCAGGCCGTACTCGGTACGGCCCACGTCGGGCATCTTGGTGAGGTTGGGCGCGGCGACGAGCTTGCCGTTCAGGTCGTACGTCCAGGCGTGGTAGGGGCACTGGAAGGCCCGCTTGACCTCGCCGGACTCCTCGGTGCAGAGCTTGGCACCGCGGTGCCGGCACACATTGAAGTACGCACGGATGCCGTTGTCCCTGGCCCGGGTGACCAGGATGCTCTCGCGGCCCACGTCGACGGTGCGGAAGGCACCTGGCTTCGCCAGCTCGGAGGCGCGCGCCACGCAGAACCACATCGTCTCGAATATGCGCTCCTGCTCCTGGGCGAAGATCCCCGGGTCCGTGTAGGAGGAGCCGGGAAGAGTGGCGATCAGGCTGTCCGGCAGGCTGGTCGAGGTCACGGTGCACTCCTCGGGAGAACGTCGTGGAGGGGTCATTCACGCGCCGGGAAGAGCGACTCCGGACGGCGTTGTGTATGGAGCAACGCTGCGTGCTATGTGCAACCGCAGCATGGGATGCCGCTGGGGCGGTGTCAAGATGCGAGCAGAGTCGGGATACGGGCGTGTCAGGACGCGGACGGCGATGCGGTGGCGGCGAGTTGCTTGCGCCAGCGCATGAACAGCCGGGGCTGGTTCATCCCGAGCACGGCGACCGGGTCCCCGGCCCGCCGGTAGACGGCCAGGACGTCGCGGTCGTCCGCGGCGCCGGCCTCGACGGTGACGCTGTCCGCGCCGGCCGCGTGGCCGGCGAACTGGATCTTCACGCCGTACTGGTCGGACCAGAAATAGGGCGGCCGGGGCACACCTGGTTCCACCGCGCCGCCCGCCAACAATGTGGCGATCGCCGAGTCCGGGCGTTCGCGCGCGCCGGTCCAGTGCTCGATGCGGCGATGGAGACCCGCGCGCGGGTCGTACCAGTTGGCGCAGTCGCCGACCGCGACCACGCCGGCCAGGCTGGTGCGGCCGTCGGCGCCGCACTTGACGCCGTTGTCGAGCGCGATGCCGGAGCCTTCCAGCCACTCGACGTTCGGGCGTGCGCCCACCCCCACCACGACGATGTCGGCGGGGATGCCGCGGCCGTCCTCCAGCAGGACCGCGTCGACGCGGGTCTCCCCGCTCAGCCCTTTGACGCCGACGCCGCACTCCAGTCGTACGCCGTGGTCGGCGTGGAGGGCGGAGACGAGGGCGCCCATCGTCTCGCCGAGCGGTCCGGCGAGCGGTGTCGGGGCCGCCTCCACGACGGTCACGTCGAGTCCGAGGGCGTACGCGGTGGAGGCCACCTCGGCGCCGATGAAGCCGCCGCCGATCACCACCAGGCGTCCGCCGCGGGCCAGTTCGTCCCGCAGGGCGCGGGCGTCGTCCAGGGTGCGCAGCGTGTGCACTCCGGCCAGGCCCTCGGAGCCGGGCAGGGTGCGCGCCGCGGCGCCGGTCGCGATGACGACCCCGTCGGCCTGCACCTCCCGCCCGTCGCCGAGCAGGACGGCACGCCGCGCGTGGTCGAGTCCGGTGGCGCGGACGCCGAGCAGCCACTCCGCCCCGAGGTCCTCCTCGTCCGTCTCCAGGGCGAGTTCGGCCTCGCCGAGCGTGCCGGACAGGAACTCCTTGGACAGCGGGGGCCTGTCGTACGGGCGGTGGAGCTCGTCCCCGATGACGACGAGCCGCCCGTCGTAGCCCTGCTTGCGCAGTGAGCGCGCCGCCGACAGGCCGGCCAGTGAGGCGCCGACCACGGCGACGGTCCTCACGCGGGACCCCCGGCGAGCCGGGCCGAGATGCAGGGCGGCAGGTTGGGCGCATCGGTGGACAGCCGGACGTGGATCACGCCGTCCTCGACGACGACCTCGTGCGTCCGGACCGGGAGCTTGGCCGGCGGGGCGTCGACCGCGCCGGTCCTCAGGTCGAACTTGGAAGCATGCAGGGGGCATTCCACCTCGCAGCCCTCCAGCCAGCCGTCGGCGAGCGACGCGTCCTGGTGGGTGCAGGTGTCGTCGATGGCGAAGAGTTCGCCGTCGTCGGTGTGGAACACCGAAACCGGCGGATCGATGTCGAGCCGGTGGGCCTCGCCTCGGGGGAGGTCCTCGAGACGGCACGCGGGAATCATCATGACACCTCGGTGCGTATAACGAAACGGATTGCGGTAAGCGCAACATCAGTCTGGGGTCGCCCAGAACCCTTGTCAAGGCATTCAGAGGCCGCTTACGACCGTCGATTTCGTTGCGCCATAAAAAACTTTGCTCACATAGAACAACAGCAGCCCGCCGCATCGGCTCACGATGGCCGCGAGCCGGTGCGGCGGGCGTTCAAGGGGTTCCGGTGCGGCGTCAGAAACCGCGGTCGACCCACTCCTCGAGGTGCGGGGCCTCCGCGGCGACGGTGGTCGTATCGCCGTGGCCCGTGTGCACGACGGTGTCCGACGGCAGTGTCAGCAGCCGGTCCCGGATCGAGTCGATGATGGTCGGGAAGTGGCTGTACGACCGCCCTGTCGCGCCGGGTCCGCCGGAGAACAGGGTGTCACCGCTGAAGAGCGCCTTGAGGGCCGGTGCGTACAGGCAGACCGCGCCGGGGGCGTGGCCGGGCGTGTGCAGCACGGTCAGCTCGACGCCGGCCACCGTGAGGCCCTGGCCGTCGGTCAGTTCGGCGTCCGGTGCCCGGTCGGGGTGGGTCTGCTTCCACAGCGGCAGGTCGTCCGGATGGAGGAGGACCGGGGCGCCGGTGCGGTCGGCGAGTTCGGGTGCGGCGTCGATGTGGTCGTTGTGCGCGTGGGTGCACACGATCGCGGTCAGGCGCCGGTCGCCGACGGCCGCGGCGATGGCCTCGGCGTCATGGGCGGCGTCGATGACGATCGCCTCGGTGTCGTCGCCGACGATCCACACGTTGTTGTCGACGTCCCAGGTGCCGCCGTCCAGCGAGAACGTCCCCGAGGTGACGAGGCGTTCGATGCGGGCGGCCATCAGAGGACCACCACCGAGCGCAGGACGTCGCCGTGGTGCATCCGCTCGAAGGCCTTCTCGACCTCGTCCAGCGCGATGGTCTCCGTGACGAAGGCGTCCAGGTCGAGCCGGCCCTGGAGATAGAGGTCGATCAGCATCGGGAAGTCGCGGCTCGGCAGGCAGTCGCCGTACCAGGAGGACTTCAGGGCGCCGCCGCGGCCGAAGACGTCCAGCAGGGGCAGTTCCAGCTTCATCTCCGGCGTCGGTACGCCGACCAGGACGACCGTGCCGGCGAGGTCGCGGGCGTAGAACGCCTGCTTGTACGTCTCCGGGCGGCCGACCGCCTCGATGACCACGTCGGCGCCGAAGCCGCCGGTCAGCTCGCGGATCGCCTCGACCGCGTCGGCGTCCTTGGAGTTGACGGTGTGGGTCGCGCCCAGCTTCCTGGCGGTGTCCAGCTTGCGGTCGTCGATGTCGACGGCGATGACCTTCGCCGCGCCCGCAAGGTTCGCCCCGGCGATCGCCGCGGCCCCGACACCGCCGCAGCCGATGACGGCGACCGAGTCGCCCCGGCCCACGTTCCCGGTGTTGATGGCCGCGCCGATGCCCGCCATCACGCCGCACCCGAGCAGACCGGCGGCGGCCGCCGACGCGGTCGGGTCGACCTTGGTGCACTGCCCGGCCGCGACCAGCGTCTTCTCCGCGAACGCGCCGATCCCCAGGGCGGGAGACAGCTCGGTGCCGTCCAGCAAGGTCATCTTCTGCTTGGCGTTGTGGGTGTTGAAGCAATACCACGACTCTCCGCGCAGACAGGCCCGGCACTGGCCGCACACCGCACGCCAGTTGAGGATCACGAAGTCGCCGGGCGCGACGTCGGTGACGCCCTCCCCCACCGACTCCACGATCCCCGCTGCCTCATGCCCCAGCAGGAACGGGAAATCGTCGTTGATGCCGCCCTCGCGGTAGTGCAGATCGGTGTGGCAGACCCCGCAGGCCTCGATCTTCACCAGCGCCTCACCCGGACCCGGGTCGGGCACGATGATCGTCTCCAGGCTGACGGGGGCGCCCTTGCCCCGCGCGACGACAGCACGGACCTGGTGCGTCATGGCCACTCCTCGGCTGGTCGTGACTTGAATCGAAGGTGATTCGGATGTTGCTCATTACGGCACACATCTCATGTGTCGCAACACAGCATCGTGGAGCGCCGAGCGGGGGTCAAGCGGCTCGACGGGGTTGCCTCGGCCGGGTCGATCCAGGCGGAACAGCGCGAACGCCCGGCGGGGTCGTGACCGGACATGCCGGTTCACGACCCCGCCGGGCGTGGGTCCCGCCGGTCTCAGCGGGCAGAGGAGGATGTCGTGTCCGTGGCCTCGGCGGAGTGCGTGGACTGCTCGGACCGCTCTGCCTCCGGGTCCTCGTTCTCCGGGCCCTCGTTCTCCGAGCCCTCGTTGCACGCCACGGGGCCGATGCGCAGCTCGAAGTCGCCGTCGTACTTCTCGTGGCCGGTGATGACGGCCGTTTCGATGGCCTCCTCGCCGATGCGCCCGCGGATGATGAGCGGATCCTGGCGCAGGTCGCGGGTGAGCGCGATGCACAGGCCGACCATCACCAGGGTGAAGGGCGCCGCCGCGAGGATGGTCAGGTTCTGCAGTCCGGTGAGCGCATCGCCCTTGCCGCCGCCGATGAGAAGCATGATCGCGGCGACCCCTCCGGTCAGCACACCCCAGAAGACGACGACACCCCGGGTGGGTTCCAGGGATCCGCGCTGCGAGAGCGTACCCATCACGATCGAGGCGGCGTCGGCGCCGGAGACGAAGAAGATCCCGACGAGGATCATCACGACCACGCTGGTCACCGTGGCGACCGGGTACTGCTGGAGCACGTCGAAGAGCTGACCCTGGGCCGTCGAGGCGTCGCCGAGGCGCTTCTCGTCCTGGAGGCGCATCGCCGAGCCGCCGAAGACGGCGAACCACAGCAGACTGACGGTGCTCGGCACCAGGATGACCCCGCCCACGAACTGCCGGATGGTCCGGCCGCGGCTGATGCGCGCGATGAACATGCCGACGAACGGCGTCCAGGAGATCCACCAGGCCCAGTAGAAGACCGTCCAGCCGGCCAGCCAGTCGGCGACGCCCTCGCCGCTCGACGCCTGGGTACGCCCCGCCATCTGGGTCAGGTCGCCGAGGAAGGCGGCGATGGAGGTGGGCAGCAGGTCGAGGATGAAGATGGTCGGCCCGACGAGGAAGACGAAGGCCGCCAGGGCCACCGCCAGCACCATGTTGATGTTGGACAGCCACTGGATGCCCTTGGCGATGCCGGACACGGCCGAGGCGACGAAGGCGACGGTCAGCACCGCGATCACGGCGACCAGCAGGCCGGTGCCGACGGATCCCAGCCAGCCCAGGCCGGTGAAGCCACTGCCGATCTGGAGGGCGCCGAGCCCGAGGGAGGCCGCGGAGCCGAAGAGGGTGGCGAAGATGGCGAGGATGTCGATGACCCGGCCACCCCAGCCGTTCGCCCGCCGCTCACCGATCAGCGGGGTGAACACGGCGCTGATCAGCTGCCGGCGTCCGCGCCGGAAGGTGCTGTAGGCGATGCCCAGACCCACCACCGCGTACATCGCCCACGGGTGCAGCGTCCAGTGGAAGAGGGTGGTGGCCATGGCGGTCTCCATGGCCTCGTGGGCGTCGGCCGGGTCGGTGCCCGGCGGCGGCGTGACGAAGTGGGACAGCGGCTCGCTCACGCCGTAGAACATCAGGCCGATGCCCATGCCCGCGCTGAACATCATGGCGATCCACGACACGGTGCGGAACTCGGGCTCCTCGCCCTCGCGCCCCAGGGTGATCCGGCCGTAGCGGCTCATCGCCAGCCAGAGGGCGAAGACGACGAAGCCCGAGGCCGCGAGGACGAACGCCCAGCCGCCGTTGCGGATGGTCCCGTCCAGCAGCTTCCCGGACACGCTCTCCAGTGTGTCGGTCGCCGTGGCCCCCCACACGACGAAGGCGAGGGTGAGGACCGCGGTCACGCCGAAGACGACCAGGTCGGTCCGGGGGCCGGCGGATGCCGCCGGGCTTCCCGGCAGGTCCGCCTCGACGGGACGGCTGCGGCTCCCGTTCCTTTCGTGGGTTTCGTTCATCAGCCCCTCCTTTCCGCAGACGGCGGTGGACACACCGGATCGGGCAAAGGATCGGCGAGGTTCTCCAGCCGTACGACGATGGACTTCGACGTGGGGGTGTTGCTGACGGCCGCCGTGGAGTCCAGCGGTACGAGGACGTTGGTCTCGGGGAAATAGGCCGCGCAGCAGCCCCGCGGCGTCGGGTACGGCACCACCCGGAAGGCGTGGGCCCGGCGCTCCACGCCGTCCCCGTACTCACTGACGATGTCGACGAGGTCCCCGTCGGACAGGCCGCGCTCGGCGAGGTCGTCGGGGTGCAGGAAGAGGACCCGGCGGCCCTGGTGGATGCCGCGGTAGCGGTCGTCCAGGCCGTAGATGGTGGTGTTGTACTGGTCGTGCGAGCGCAGCGTCTGGAGCAGCAGCCGGCCCGGCGGGACCTCGGGGCTCTCCAGCGGGTTGACGGTGAAGTTGGCCAGCCCGGTGGCTGTCGTGAACCGGCGTTCGTCGCGGGGCGGGTGGGGCAGAGCGAAGCCGCCCGGCTGCCGCACCCGGGCGTTGAAGTCCTCGAAGCCCGGGATCACGCGTTCGATGCGGTCGCGGATGCGGTCGTAGTCGGCCTCGAAGTCCTCCCACGGCGCCTGCGGGCCGGTGTCCCCGAGGGCGGCGCGTGCCATCCGGCAGATGATCGCGACCTCGCTCAGCAGGTGCTCGGACGCGGGCGTGAGCCGCCCTCGCGAGAGGTGCACCATGCCCATGGAGTCCTCCACCGTGACCAACTGAGGGCCGCCGGGCCGCAGGTCGGCCTCGGTCCGGCCGAGGCACGGCAGGATGAGGGCCTGTTCCCCGGCGATGACGTGCGAGCGATTCAGCTTGGTGGAGATCTGCACGGTGAGCCGGCATCTGCGCAGCGCCTGCTCGGTCAGGTCGGTGTCGGGGGCCGCGGCGACGAAGTTGCCGCCCAGGGCGACGAAGACCTTTACGTCACCGTCGCGCATGGCGCGGATGCTGTCGACCGCGTCATGGCCGTGGCGCCGCGGGGGTGTGAAGGCGAACTCGGCGCCGAGCCGGTCCAGGAACGCGGCGTCCGGCTTCTCGTAGATGCCCATGGTGCGGTCGCCCTGCACGTTGGAGTGGCCGCGCACGGGGCAGAGTCCGGCGCCCGGGCGGCCGATGTTGCCGCGCAGCAGAAGGAAGTTGACGACGTCCCGGATGGTGGGCACGGAGTGCTTGTGCTGGGTGAGTCCCATCGCCCAGCAGACGACGATCCTTTCGGCGGCCAGCACCTGGCCGAACGCCTCCCGGATCTCCTCCTCGGGCAGGCCGGTGGCCCGGAGGATCTCGTCCCACGTCACCTTGCGGGCGTGCTCGGCGAACTCCTCGAAGCCGTGCGTGTACCGCTCGATGAAGGCGGTGTCCAGGCAGGTGCCGGGCGCCTCGTCCTCCGCCTCCAGCAGCATGCGGTTGAAGGCCTGGAAGAGCGCCTGGTCGCCGCCCAGCCTGATCTGCAGGAACTGGTCCGCCAGCTTCGTACCGCCGCCGATGACGCCGGAGGGCTTCTGGGGGTTCTTGAACCGGAGCAGGCCCGCCTCGGGCAGCGGGTTGACCGCGATGACGCGGGCGCCTCGCTCCTTGGCCTGCTCCAGCGCGGAGAGCATCCGGGGGTGGTTGGTGCCCGGGTTCTGGCCGACCACGAGAATGAGATCGGCCTCGTAGAGGTCCTCCAGGCTGACGCTGCCCTTGCCGATGCCGATGGTCTCCACCAGGGCGGAGCCGCTGGACTCGTGGCACATGTTGGAGCAGTCCGGCAGGTTGTTGGTGCCCAGGCCGCGGACGAAGAGCTGGTAGAGGAACGCGGCCTCGTTGCTCGCCCGTCCGGAGGTGTAGAAGGCGGCCTCGTCCGGGTGGTCGAGCGCGGCGAGTTCGCGGGCGATGACCGCGAACGCGTCGTCCCAGGAGATCGGCTCGTAGCGGTCGGCGCCGGCCGGGCGGTACATGGGGTGGGTGAGGCGTCCCTGCTGCCCGAGCCAGTAGTCGCTGCGCGGGAGCAGATCCTCCAGGCTGTGCTCGGCGAAGAACTCCGGGGTGACCCGCCGCACCGTGGCCTCCTCGGCCACGGCCTTGGCGCCGTTCTCGCAGAACTCCGCCTTGTGCCGGTGGCCGGGCTCGGGCCATGCGCAGCCGGGGCAGTCGAAGCCCTCCTTCTGATTGACCCGGAGCAGCGTGAGCAGGCTGCGGCGGACCCCCATCTGTTCACCGGCGTGCCGCAGCGAGGAGGTGACGGCGGGGATGCCGGCGGCGTACTCCTTCGGGGGGCCGACCCGCAGTCGGGCGTCGCCGGGGTCCTCAGCAGGTGGCTTGCGAGTCATCTGTAGCGCTACTCCGCGGTGTAGGGGAACCAGAGCCGTGCAATGGCACCGCCAGTTGCGCATTATTAAACGGTGCCGTGATACGCAACACACTCAGGGAAGCCCGACCGGCGACCCCCTGTCAAGGCTCGCGGCCGTCCAGGTGCAGGCACGGTCGCGCCAGGTCCCCGGGCGACGAACCGGTCAGAGCCGGTCAGGCATCGCCGCCTGGGTGATGTCGGCGGCCCGCGCCCGCCGACGGGCGTCGTCCGGCCGGTCCAACGGCACGGCAGGTTCGGCGAGTTCGCGAACTGGAGGGCAAGGAAGGCAGCCAAGTACGCGGCGGCGACGACGCGTTCGAAGTCGAACGAGGTGGCGTTGTGCATACGTCTCGGCCAGTTCCGCCCAGCCAGGCGACGGCACAGGTTGCCGAACGCCCAGCCGTGATGTGCGACTTGACGAAGTTGTGGAGTACGGCGAGGGCGCCGGACGGTGAGAGAAGGCACGCAGAGCAGTGCCGACGAGCGATCCGGCGATCAGCAAGTGAAGCAGGTGTGCGCGGGTTGCGCGTGAGGTCGGTCAGGACGCCGCACAGGGCCCGGTGCTGGCCCGCAAGGAGATCGGTGGGGCGAGGAGGTGGTGCCGGGGCGGTCCGTCGGGGTGGTCGAGCCGCTCGACCAGCAGGTCGACGGCCCGTCGGCCCATCTCCTCCGCGGGCACGTCCGCTGCGGTGAGCTGCGGGGTCACCGTCTCCGCCCAGCGGGCGGCCACCACCCCGGTGACGGAGAAGTCGCGCGGCACATGACGGCCCGCCCGGGCGAGCCCCCGGTAGACGCCGCCCAGAGCCGCCTCGTTCAGCGTGACCAGAGCGGTGGTGGCCGGATCGTCCTGCAGGATCCGCTCCACACAGGCCTGACCCGAGGCGGCGTCGTCCCCGCAGCAGTACGTCCGCACGGTCAGCCCGCGCTCGGCGGCGGCCTTGGTGAAGCCGTCCAGCCCCCGGTGCGCGGACTCGTACCCGGCCCGCAGCAGTTGCTCGGGCCGGTTGACCAGGGCGATCCGGCGGTGGCCGAGGTCGGCCAGGTGGTGGACGCACGCCGCCGCCAGCGCGGTGTGGTCCAGGCCGACCCACCAACCGCCCTCCGGACGGGCGGTGCGGCCGATGGCGACGGAGGGGAAGTCCAGGGCGGCCAGGTGGTCCACCCGGTCGTCCTGGAGCCTGATCTCCATCAGGATCG
The DNA here is from genome assembly GCF_044465645.1 of Streptomyces sp. NPDC049627. Classification (NCBI taxonomy): domain Bacteria; kingdom Bacillati; phylum Actinomycetota; class Actinomycetes; order Kitasatosporales; family Streptomycetaceae; genus Streptomyces; species Streptomyces sp. NPDC049627. Next base: position 295,960 of record NZ_JBITLW010000011.1, read on the forward strand.
CGCCGTCGACCCGCCGCTCCCCCAGCAGCCGCTGGAAGGAACGGTCGCTGTCCACACCGCTCGGCGACAGCAGCACGTCGTAGTCGTAGGCCGCCGCGGCCTCCACCACACTGCCGATGAAGTCCAGCTGCATCCCGGTGTAGTGGTCCCCGGCCGGCGGGAAGACCAGACCGATCGTGCTCGTCCGGCCGTTGGCCAGGGCCCGCGCGCTGGCGTTCGGGCGGTAGCCCAGTTCGTCGATGACCTGCTGGATCTTCCGGCGGGTGTCGTCCGAGACCGGGCGCTTGCCGCTCAGGGCGTACGAGACGGTGGAGCGCGAGACACCGGCCCGCCGGGCGATCTCACCGATGTTCACTGCGACTCCTTGCTCAAATCTCGAACCGGTTCGACACCGCGGACCGACCGTCGCGCCGGTTCGCGAAGCGACGCTAGGAACTGACCGCACGCCTGTCAACACCCTTGACACCACTCACGCTTGACACCACCCACGGCTCACGTTCGCGCACTACGGACACGAACCGACAGAACCTCGCGCCGGAGGGATTGATGGTCCGGCTTCCCCGATGCTAGCTTCCGGAACCGGTTCGACGAAGTGATCCCGAGCGATCCTTCCGGCGAACCGGTCCGACAGCAGGCTCCCCCAGGGAACGCGGGAGGGGGCGCCATCCACCGTCATCTGAAGAGCGCATCGCCATCGCGGCGCAGGTCGAACCGGTTCGAGCTGCGTCGACGCCCAGCACCCGAGGATTGAGGACGCAATCCATGTCATCCCCCGACAGACCCGCCCGGCGCCGAGCGCCCGCCGCCGTGGCCGTCGCTCTCGGCGCGGGCCTGCTGACCGCACCCGCCGTCCCCGCGGCGGCGGCCGACGCGCCCCGGCCCGCCGCCCGCTATACCTTCGACCACGACGACCTCACCTCCGGCAGGATCACCGACAGCTCCGGCAACGGACTGACGGCGACCCTGGTGAACGCCTCCACCGCCCAGTCCGTGGCCGGCACCGACGGGGGCAAGGCCCTCGCCCTGCCCGGCGGGGCGCCCACCTCCGACGGCGCATACGTCCGTCTGCCCCGCGAAGTCATCGGCGACGCCACCGACCTGACGGTCTCCGCCCGCGTGAAGTGGAGCAGCGACGCGTCGCCCTGGCAGCGGCTCTTCGATCTGGGCACCGGCACCTCGAAGTACCTCTTCAGCACGCCGTGCAACGGCAGCTGCCTGTTCCAGACCTCCGTGACCACCGGCGGAGGCGGCGCCGAGACACAGGTCCACGGCTACGCGACGCTGCCCGCGAACGAGTGGCGGACCGTCACCGTCACCCTCGACACCACCGCCGGCCGGCTCACCACCTACCTCGACGGCGTCGCGGTCTCCTCCGCCGAGACCCGGATCAAGGCCAAGGAACTGCTGGACGGTTCCGCCACGGCCGCCGGCTACATCGGCAAGTCCTTCTCGCCGGACCCGCTGCTCAAGGGCGCGATCGACGACTTCACCGTGTGGCACGCGGCGCTGAGCGCCGAACAGGTGGCCGGCACGGTCGGGACCGTGCCGACCCTTCAGGAGCTCTCGAAGACGTCCTTCGACGTCCGTACGGCCACCGGGGCCGCTCCGTCCCTCCCGCACGTCGTCCGCTCCTCCTTCTCCGACGGCTACGACCGGGACACGCCGATCACCTGGGACGCCGTACCGTCCGAGAAGTACGCCCGGCCGGGAACCTTCACGGTGGCGGGCACGGCAGCCGGGCGCGCGGTGAAGGCGGACGTCACCGTCGTCCGCGAGGGACAGCTCACCGTCGACCTCGGCTCGGACACCGGCCCCTTCCACGGCGGCGCCTCCGGCACGCTCTACGGCGTGTACGGACCGGACGTCCCCACCAACAACCTCATGGAGGGCATGGGCCTGCGCACGGTCTCCACCAAGGCGCAGGACGGGCCTCAGCACCCCGGTGCCGACGCGCTGGAAGTGGTCGGGCCGCTGGCCGACTCCACCGACGGTGACGTGTACATCTACATGACCGACATCCACCGCGGCTTCCCCTACCAGTGGCCGGGCAGCACTCCCGAGGAGAAGCTGAAGCTCTACAAGGAGAAGATCGCGGCGCAGGTCGACCAGGTACTGCGCCTGCCGCGGGAGTACCAGGACAACATCGTCTTCGTGCCGTTCAACGAGCCCGAGGGCAACATGTTCGGTACCGGCGAGTGGAGCTACAACAGGGTCAGCTGGCTGAGCGACCCCGACGACTACTTCGCCGCCTGGGACGACGCCTTCCGGCTCATCAAGGGCAGGATGCCCGGCGCCCGCATCGCCGGGCCCAACACCAGCATCCTGTACGACCAGGTGAAGGGCTTCCTCACCCACGCCCTGGCCGCCGGCACCCTCCCGGACGTCATCACCTGGCACGAGCTCAGCCATCCCGAGGCGGTGCGCCAGAGCGTCGCCAAGTACCGGACGTGGGAGAAGGAGCTGTTCAAGGGCAGCGAGCGGGAGGGCACCCAACTGCCCGTCAACATCAACGAATACGCCTTCAACTACCACACCTCCGTCCCCGGCCAGATGATCCAGTGGGTGTCCGCGATCGAGGAGTCCAAGGTCGACGCGGACATCGCGTACTGGAACATCGACGGCAACCTGTCCGACTCCGCGGTGCAGTCGGGCCGCGGCAACGGCCAGTGGTGGCTGCTGAATGCGTACGCCTCGATGAGCGGGCACACGGTGCGGGTGACCCCGCCGTTCCCCGGCGAGAACTACACCATGCAGGGCGTGGCCACCCTCGACGAGAAGAAGAAGCAGTCCCGGCTGATCTTCGGCGGGTCCACCGGCAAGGGTCACATCACCTTCGCGCGCGTCCCGAAGAAGGTCTTCGGGGACCGGGTGCACGCCTGGGTACGGGAGATCGGGTGGAGCGGACAGGTCGGCGACTCCTCCGGCCCGAAGCTGCTCACGGAGACGAACCTGCCGGTCGGGGACGACGGTACGGTCGTCGTCGACTTCGGCGACGGGGCGCTGCCGAAGCTGAAGGAGTCCTCGGCGTACGAGATCGTCCTCAGCCCGGCCGGGAAGGCGAAGGGCACGCAGTCACCGCCCGTGCGCTGGCAGGGGTCGTACGAGGCGGAGGACGCCGCCCACAGCGGCTCCGGCTACTCCAAGAACGGTCCGGAGGGCTCGCCGCGTGACGTGTCGAAGTTCTACACCTCCGGCGGCTACGACGTGGGCGGCCTGCGCACCGGCTCGGACGTCACGCTCGACTTCACGGTGGACGTGCCCGAGGACGGCACGTACGACCTGAGCGTCTTCGCCAACTCCCTCAACACCTTCGACAAGGTGAAGGAGCAGGGCCCCACCAACGTCTTCCTGCGGGTGGACGGCAAGGCGGACAGCGAACAGGAGCTCCACCTGCCGCTCGGCTACAAGTGGGTGGTGTGGGACCACACCGACACCGAGGTCCGGCTCACCAAGGGCAGGCACACCCTGACGCTCGCCGCGAAGAGCCTCGACGGCGAGCGCGCCACCAAGGGTGACGCCATCGTCGACCGCCTCACCCTGTCCTTGCCGGAGGCTTCGGCGAACACCCGGGTGTACGAGGGTGAGTTGGCCTGGCTGAGCGGCGGGGCACGGCCCGCTTACGACCTCCCGCAGCAGCCGGCCACCGGCTCGGGCGCGGCCCGGCTGGCGAAGGGCCAGACCGCCACCTTCTGGGTCTACTCACCCGCCGACCGCGAGGCCACCCTCAAGGTCGACGCCCTCGGCGGTTCGGGCGCCCGGCTCTCGGTCAACGGCCACGACGTCCTGCGGCTGGGCGACGGCACGAGCAGCGTGGCCGTCTCCCTGTCGGGCGGCGTCAACAAGGTGACGGTGACCGGAGGTGCGGCCACGACGCTCGTCGACCGCCTCAGGGTCACGCCGACCGAGGGGGCGCTCCCGGCGCGGACGTACGAGGCGCGGGACGCCGAGCTCGCGGGCTCGGCCACGCTCACCCCGCTCTCCCTGGCCACCGACGGAACGGCGATCACCGGCATCGGCGGCGCGCCCGGCAACGGCAACACCGCGACGTTCACCGTCGACGCCGACCGGACCGGCCTGTACGCACTGCGCATCCGCTACTCGAACCCCGAGCAGTCCGAGGCCACCCACTACAACCCGGATCCGCTCGCCCGCCATGCCGACATCACCGTCAACGGCGGCGAGATGCGGCGCGTCGGCTTCCCGCACAGCTTCCACGCGAACAACTTCTGGGAGCTGACCGTCCCCGTCCGGCTCGAGAAGGGACAGAACACGATCACCTTCCGCTCCGAGGAGCTGCCGAACTTCGACGGCACCACCTACGCCTCGGACACCTTCCCCGGCGTGCTGCTCCGCTCCCGCTACGCGCCACTGATCGACAGGATCACCGTCGCGCCCTACGCGCGCGAGGTGCGCTGAGGTGATCGGCACCGGCGGCCGAGCGCCGCCGGTGCCGCCCACAGCTGACAGCGAACCGCCTCGTCCGGTCCGGAAACACGGCATGATCATGGGAGGAAGGCCGTGGAAGGACCGGACAGGCGGTGGGGACGTGAGTGAGCAGGCGGAGATCTCGTCGCCGAAAGAGGCGGCGGACAACGCGCTGGTGTTGGCGTTCGGACGGTTGCAGGGAGCCGCGAACCGGCTGGAGTACATCCTGGGGCGGGCCTTGGAGCGGGAGTGCGGCATCAGCCATCTGATGTTCGAGGTGCTGCTGATCCTCGGGCGGGCCGGTGAGCCGGGCCTGTCGATGCGGGCCATCGCCCAGGAGCAGGTGCTGACCACGGGCGGCGTGACCCGTCTCGTGGACCGCATGGAGGCGGCCGGACTGGTCGCGCGCACCGAGGATCCCGGCGACCGGCGCGGGCGGCTGGTGCGCCTGACCCCGTTGGGAGAGGAGACCACCGTGCGCGCGTCCCGGCTGCATGTGGAGAACATCCGCCGCTACTTCCTGGCGCCCCTGCCGCCCGAGGACCGCGAGCGGTTCGCCGAGAACCTGCGCGTCCTCAGCCATTCGGCCCGGGACGAACTGCCCCGCCTGCCCTGACCTCGCCGGCACCTACCGCACCCCGACGGCGTGACCCGGAACCTGATGGAGAAGCTCGGCCAGGACTGGGACGGCTGGACCGCTCACGACGACACCTATGTGGTCGACGGCGAGAACGTCGTCGTCCTGGCCCGCTACACGGCCGTCAACAAGGCCACCGGCAAACCCGTCGACGTCCGCGTGGCCCACCACTTCACCGTCCGCGGCGGGCTGATCGTCCGCTTCGAGCAGTTCGTCGACACCGCCCTCGTCCGCGACGCCATGACCGGCTGACCGGTCTGCGGCACGGCCGTCGCGTCTCCTGGAATCACCGCACCCCGGCTGCTGTTGTCCGCAACAGCAGCCCCAAGCGCACATACCAAGGAGACCGAGCGTGTACGGCGACCCGGCAACAGTCCGCAAGATCCTCACCGAGCTCGGCGACACCTGGGCCGTCGTGGGCCTGTCCACGAACCAGCGGCGCGCGGCATACGGCGTCGCCGACGTGCTCCAGCGCTTCGGCAAGCGCATCGTGCCCGTGCATCCGAAGGCGGAGACGGTCCACGGCGAGCAGGGATACCCGTCCCTGGAGGCGATCCCCTTCAAGATCGACGTGGTCGACGTGTTCGTCAACAGCGACCTCGCCGGGGCCGTCGCCGACGAGGCCGCCGCCATCGGCGCCAAGGCCGTCTGGTTCCAGCTCGGCGTCATCGACGAGGCCGCCTACGACCGCACGCTCGCCGCCGGCCTCGACATGGTCATGGACCGCTGCCCGGCGATCGAAATCCCTCGCCTGGGATAGCCGGTACCGGTCCGTCGCGCCGACGCGCTGAGCCGCCGCCGGAACGCTGCCCTCCCCGCGTTGGCCGCACCATAATGCTCGGGTGACTTCCACCTCCCCCCACACCAACTCCGGTGCCCCGCAGCGCTTTCCGGTCGTCGTCGTGGGCGCCGGACCGGCCGGCCTCACCGTCGGCAACATCCTGCGGGCGGCGTCCGTGGACTGTCTGGTCCTGGAGACCGAGACACGTGCGTTCATCGAGCAGCGGCCGCGGGCCGGGGTCATCGAGGAGTGGGCCGTACGCGGGCTCGAGCGGCGGGGGCTCGCGGACACTCTGCTGGAGCGGGCGCAGCGGCACACCGAGTGCGAGTTCCGGTTCGCCGGGGAGCGCCACCGGTTCGAGTACTTCGAACTGACAGGACGTCACCACTGGGTCTACCCGCAGCAGTTCCTGGTGACGGACCTGGTACGCGAGTACGCCGACGTACGCGGCGGGGCCATACGCTTCGGCGTGCGGGACGTGGAACTGCACGACCTCGACACCGACCACCCCTCGGTGTCGTACGTCTGCCCGGACACGGGTCGACGCGAGGTCGTGCGCTGCGACTTCGTCGCCGGCTGCGACGGGGCGCGCGGGGTGACGCGCGCCGCGGTGCCCGCCGGCCGGGCCCGCGTCTCCCGCGGCGACTACGGCGTGGGATGGCTGGCGCTGCTCGCCGAGGCGCCGCCGTCCGCGGACTGTGTCGTGTTCGGCGTGCATCCCAACGGGTTCGCCGGGCACATGCAGCGCAGTGCCGAAGTGACCCGCTACTACCTCGAGTGCCCGCCCGGCGACGACCCGGAGAACTGGTCGCACGACCGGGTCTGGACGGAGCTGCAGCTGCGGCTCGGCGCGCACGGCGCACCCCCGCTGACGGAGGGGCGGCTGATCGAGAAGCGCGTCCTCGACATGCACAACTACGTGGTCGAACCCATGGTGTACGGCCGCCTCTTCCTGGCCGGCGACGCCGCCCACCTGACCGCCCCGATCGCCGCCAAGGGCATGAACCTGGCCCTGCACGACGCGTTCCTGCTCGGCGACGCGATCGTCGCGTACGTCACGAAGGGCGACGGCTCCGGCCTGGACGGCTACTCGCCGGCCTGCCTCGACCGGGTGTGGGACTACCAGGAGTTCTCCCACTGGCTGTCCGAGGTCTATCACGGCGCGTCGTCGGGCGACCCGTACCGCGCGGGCACCACTCTCGCCCGCCTGCGGCGCATCTTCGGCTCCCCGAAGGCGGCGATGGCCTTCGCGGAGCAGTACCTGGGTCTGAACACCGACGGCTGAGGCCCCGGTCAGCGGGTGATTCGTCAGTCGTGCGGGGGCCGGTCGCTCAGCCGGTGGTCCGCCACGTTCAGCGCCTCGTCGACGAGGCGGCGCAGATGGCCGTCGCGCAGGGCGTAGACCACCCGGCGGCCCTCCTTGCGCGTGTTCACCAGCCCCGCGAGACGCAGCCGGGCCAGGTGCTGGCTGACGGCGGGCCGGGCGGCGCCGCAGGCCTCGGTCAGCGTCGTGACATCGGCCTCCCCCGCCGTCAGGGCGTGCAGCAGCGTGAGGCGGGTGCGGTCGCCGAGCAGGGCCAGGAGTTCCGCGGCGAGCGCGAACTGCTCCTCGCCCGGGGTGCGCGGATGCGCATCGTGCGCAGGTGATAGGTGCATGCGTGCGCTCATACGCACATAATGGCGTCGTGGGCGGGCACTCGTCCACTCCCGCGTACGGAAGGGGAGCGCTGTGAGCGACGGGCACGAGCAGGAGCACCACCGGCACGGACACCCGCACGAGCACCATGACCATCACGGCCACGCTCATGACCACACCCCGACCCCCCTCCGCCACCGCCTCGCCCACCTCCTCACACCCCACTCCCACGAGAGCGCCGACAAGCTCGACACCGCGCTGGAGTCCTCGGCCCGCGGCATGCGCGCCCTGTGGGTCTCGCTGGCCGTGCTCGGCGTGACGGCGTTCGCTCAGGCGGTCGTGGTGGTCGCCTCCGGGTCGGTGGCGCTGCTCGGGGACACGGTGCACAACACCGCGGACGCGCTCACGGCCGTACCGCTCGGGATCGCCTTCGTGCTGGGCCGCCGCGCGGCGACGCGCCGCTTCACCTATGGCTACGGGCGGGCCGAGGACCTCGCGGGCATCGTCATCGTGCTGACCATCGCCGCGTCCGCGGCCTTCGCGGCCTGGACGGCGGTCGACCGCCTCCTCGACCCACGGCCCGTGGAGCGGATACCCGCCGTCGCCGTGGCCGCGCTCGTCGGGTTCGCGGGCAACGAGTGGGTGGCCCGGTACCGGATCCGGGTCGGCCGTGCGATCGGCTCGGCCGCGCTGGTCGCCGACGGACTGCACGCCCGTACGGACGGATTCACCTCACTGGCCGTGCTGTTGAGCGCGGGCGGTGCGGCGCTGGGCTGGCAACTCGCGGATCCGGTCGTCGGGTTGGCCATCACTGCCGCGATCGTGCTCGTGCTGCGGGACGCGGCCCGGGAGGTGTTCCGGCGGGTGCTGGACGCCGTGGACCCGGCGCTGGTCGACCGGGCCGAGCGGGCGCTGGTGGAGGTCGCGGGGGTGCGCGAGGTGGGCGAACTGCGGCTGCGCTGGATCGGGCACCGGCTGCGCGCCGAGGTGGCGGTCGTCGTGGACGGCGAGGCGACGGTACGTCAGGCGCACGCCATCGCCGTCGACGCCGAACACGCCCTGCTGCACGCCGTGCCCCGGCTCACGGCGGCCCTGGTCCACGCCGACCCGGCACCGGCTCCGGGCGAGGCGGATCCGCACCTGGCCCTCGCGCACCACACCACGGCGTGAGGCGTCAGGCCGAGACACCGAGCCCCTCCAGCACGACCGCTCCGGGCAGCTCCGCGAACGCCTTGCCCGGCACCAGCAGCTTGCCGCGCCGACGTCCGCTGCCGACCAGGACGTACGGCAGGTCGACGACGGCCGGGTCCACCAGCACCGGCCAGCCCTCGGGCAGTCCGATCGGGGTGATGCCGCCGTACTCCATGCCGGTCTCACCGGTCGCCGTGTCCATCGAGGCGAACGACACCTTGCGGGCGCCGAGGTGCCGGCGTACGACGCCGTTGACGTCGACCCGGGCCGCGGAGAGGACGACGCACGCGGCCAGCGTGGTCTCGCCGCCGCGCTTGCCCGCCACGACCACGCAGTTCGCGGACTGTTCGAGCAGTTCCGGACCGTAGTGCTGCACGAAGACGGCGGTGTCGGCCCACTGCGGGTCGGTGTCGACGTAGACCATCTGGTCGGCGGGGACGCTGCCGTGCCAGTGGCGTACGGCGTCGGCGACCGGGCGGGTGAGTTCGTCGAGGCAGTCGGGGGCCGGGGTGGCGTTGTCGAAGTGTCCGATGGGTGCGTCCATGAGCGCACGCTAACAGGACCGGATCGGCCGTCGGCCGGCCGTCTCAGCGGACGGGCGGCACCGACACCGCGAGCATCCACTCCGTCGGGACATCCCCCTGATTGCCGTATGTGTGCGGGGCGTTGGCCTCGAAGGTGGCACTGGCGCCGACCGGGACGCGGTACTCCGCGTCCTCGACGGTGAGGGTCAGCTCGCCCGCGATGACGTGGACGATCTCGAAGGTGCCGGCGGGGTGCGGGTCGGAGCTGCTGCTCTCGCCCGGCATCAGCCGCCACTCCCACATCTCCAGCGGCCCCGGCGCCTCGGTGCCCGCGAGGAGCCTGCTGTAGCTGCCGGCGTCGGTGTGCCACAGCCGTACCACCTGGTCGGCCGGCACGACCCGGACCTTCGGACCCTGCCCGTAGTCCAGCAGGGTGGTGATGCTGACCCCGAGCGCGTCCCCGATCTTGATCACCGTGCCGAGGCTCGGGTTGGTCCGCGCCTGCTCGATCTGGATGAGCATGCCGCGGCTGACACCGGCACGGGCGGCGAGCACGTCGAGGGTGAAGCCGCGCACGGCGCGCCAGTGTTTGACGTTGCGCCCCAGGGACTGGGTCAGCAGGTCGAGGTCCGCCACATTCCGTCCATTGCTCCGGAGTCCAATATTCTGGATGACAGGGTCTATCTCACTGCACTACGGTGAGGTGCACCTGATCGTGCACCGAACTGTACTGCGAGGCGACCGTGACAGCACTCTTCGCCCTGGCCACCAGCCTGCTCTGGGGGCTGGCCGACTTCGGCGGCGGACTGCTGACGCGGCGCACCCCGGCGCTCACGGTGGTCGTTGTCTCGCAGGCGATCGCGGCCGCCGTGCTCGGCGTGATCGTGGTGGCCACCGGCGGCTGGAGCGAGGCCGGCTCCCAGCTGTGGTTCGCGGTCGCGGCCGGTGTGGTGGGCCCGGTCGCCCTGCTCTGCTTCTACAAGGCGCTCGCGCTGGGCCCGATGGGCGTGGTCTCCCCGCTCGGCACCGTCGGAGTCGTGGTCCCGGTCGGCGTGGGCCTCGTCCTCGGCGAGCGGCCCGGACTGATGCAGGCCGCGGGCATCGCGGTCGCCGTGCTCGGGGTCGTCCTCGCGGGCGGACCGCAGCTGCGGGGCGCTCCCGTCCAGCGGCAGGCCATCCTGCTCACGCTGGTCGCCGCCTTCGGCTTCGGCACGGTGTTCGCGCTGATCGCGGAGGCGTCGTCCACCGTCACGGGCCTGTTCCTCGCGCTGTTCGTCCAGCGCGTGGTCAACGTCGCGGCGGGCGGCCTCGCGTGGTACGCCTCCGTGCGGCGGGGCGCGGCCGGCCTCCCCGACGGCGGCCTTCCGTGGCGCTCGTTGCCCGCGTTCGCGTTCGTGGGTCTCGCCGATGTCGCGGCGAACGGCACCTATGTGATCGCCGCCCACCACGGCCCGGTCACCGTGGCCGCCGTCCTGGCCTCGCTCTACCCCGTGGTGACCGCTCTGGCCGCGCGGGGCTTCCTCAGGGAGCGGCTGCGGGCGGTGCAGGCGGCGGGTGCGGGGCTCGCGCTGGTGGGCACGGTGCTGCTGGCGGCCGGCTGACTCAGGACTCCGCGGCCGGCTCGGCGAGTTCGACGGCCGCCTTCTCGTCCAGCTCCGCCAGCTTCGCCACCGTCTCCTCGTCCAGCTCGGCCAGGGCCTGGAGCTGCTCGGGCGTGATCCCGTCGGGGATCGGCACCGGCGCCGGCGTCCGCAGCGGCGGCTGCCAGCCGTCATCGGGCGTCCAGCGCCGTACGACCCGGGCGGGCGCCCCCGCCACCACCGCATGGTCGGGCACCGTGCCCCGCACCACCGCACCGGCCGCCACGACCACGTTCCGCCCGATCCGCGCGCCCGGCAGGATCACGGCCCCGGTGCCGATCCAGCACCCCGGGCCGATCTCGACGGGCTCCATGCGCGGCCACTGCTTGCCGATGGGCTCGTGCGGATCGTCGTACGAGTGGTTCGTGGACGTCACGTAGACGTACGGCCCGAAATAGCAGTCGCTGCCGATGGTGACCGTCGTGTCCGCGATGACATGGCTGCCGCGGCCCAGGACCACGCCGTTCCCTATCCGCAGGATCGGCTCCGGGCCGAGGTCGAGGTCGGGCATCAGACCCGCGGTCAGCGTCACCTGCTCGCCGACGATGCAGTGGGAGCCGAGGTGGATCCAGGGTTCGCCGAAGACCGTGCCGAGCGGGAAGGCGAGGCGGGTGGCTTCGCCGATCGAGCCGAAGTGGAAACGGCCGGGGCTCTCGGCCGTCACCGAACCCGTGCGCTGCACCCAGGCCCAGCCCGCGTGGACGGCGCGTTGCGCCAGTCGGCGTCGCCAGGATGAGAACGTGTTCTTGCGCTTGGGCACGCGCTCACCGTACTTACCGCACGGCGCCCGTATGAGGTGCGGGGCCTGTGATCTTCGCCCTACCGGGTGGCGTACCGTGCGTCTACGACGTTGTGGCGAGGAGTGGGCGATGAGGGACAGGGCGCTGGTCATGGGCATCGGGGGCAAGGACCCGAAGATCGACGGGGAGGCGTTCGTGGCGCCGACGTCCTCGGTGATCGGGGACGTGACGCTGGAGGCGGGCGCGAGTGTCTGGTACGGGGCGGTGGTGCGGGGTGACGTGGAGCGGATCTCCGTCGGGGCCCAGTCGAACATCCAGGACAACTGCACGCTGCATGCCGATCCCGGATTCCCCGTGAGCATCGGGGAGCGGGTGTCGGTCGGCCATAACGCCGTGGTGCACGGGGCGACCGTCGAGGACGACTGCCTGATCGGGATGGGGGCGACCGTGCTGAACGGGGCGGTGATCGGGGCCGGGTCGCTGGTCGCCGCTCAGGCTCTGGTGCCGCAGGGGATGCGGGTGCCGCCGGGGTCGCTGGTGGCGGGGGTGCCGGCGAAGGTGAGGCGGGAGCTGACTGAGGAAGAGCGGCAGGGCGTGACGCTCAACGGCACCATGTACGCCGCGCTGGCTCAGGCGCACCGGGAAGAGCACGGGGCGTAGAGGTCGTACGCGGTCTGCGGGCCGTCTGTGGCTGGTCGCGCAGTTCCCCGCGCCCCTTAGGGGGCGCTTCAGTCCCCGGCGCCTACGGGTTCCGGCGCCGGGTGTGCTGTCTGGGCCTTCTTGGCCTTGCGCTTGATGATCAGCATCGACGTGAGGCCGATCAGGACCGCTGCCACCAGGCCCAGCCACGAGAAGCGCTTCAGCCAGGACTCGGCGACCACGCCCACGTAGTAGATGACCGCGGTCGTGCCGCCCGCCCAGACGATGCCGCCGAGGACGTTGGCGATCAGGAACTTCCAGTACGGCATCCGCAGGACGCCCGCCAGCGGGCCGGCGAAGATGCGCAGGAGGGCGACGAAGCGGCCGAAGAACACGGCCCACATGCCCCACTTCTGGAAGGACCGCTCGGCCGTGGCGATGTGGCCTTCGCTGAAGTGTTTCGGGAACTTGTTGCCGAGCCAGGCCAGCAGGGGGCGGCCGCCCTTGCGGCCGATGGCGTAGCCGATGGAGTCGCCGATGATCGCGCCCGCGCTCGCGCAGGCGCCGAGGACGAACGGATTGATCTCACCGTGCTGCGAGGCGAGCAGCGCCGAGGACACCAGGATGATCTCGCCGGGCAGTGGGATGCCCAGGCTCTCCAGGCCGATGACCACGCCGACCAGCAGATAGATGGCGAGCGGGGGCACCGTTTCGAGCCATTCCTGGACGTGCAACGCCGCTTCCTCCCGTGTCCTGACGCCGTGCTTTCCCGGCGCATGCTCGGCTGTGAGCGTGCGCCGGGGAAGCCTACCCGTTCTGTGTGACGGTCTCCGAGCCCCCGGGGTTGCCCTGGTCTCAGCCGAACCGCAGGACGCGCGGTGCGAAGGTGCCCTCGGGACCGTCGGCGCGGCCGACCGACCACACCGAGGAGACCGTTCACGGGACCCCCCAGTACGCGAAGGCCGCACACCGTATGGGCGCTCACCCACCCCTGAACAGACGGCATCCGGCCATCACGGTTCCGCCCGACTTCAGCTGTCCGGCGTAGTGACCCGTGTCCCAACGGTCCGTACGCTCCCCAGTGTCACTGATCCGTCGCCGATCGGTTCGCTCGGAGTGGAGGCTCACCGTGCGCCCTGGCCATGCCCGTCTGTCGATCTGGACCGCCCTCGTCGCCCTGGTCATGGCGGTCCTGCCGGGGACCGCGACCGCGGCCGTCGGCAGTGGGGGCGGGGCCGGCGGTGCCCGGGTCGTGGCAGAGGAGAAGGTGGGACCTCGCCTGCTCGACCTGACCGTTGCGTCGCCCGCTCTGGGGCGTACCGCCAAGGTGCGGCTGCTGACCCCGGACGGCTGGGACGAGCGGAGCAAGAGCCGGCGGTGGCCGGTGCTGTTCCTGCTGCACGGCTGCTGCGACACGTACGACAGCTGGACCCGCGAAACCGATGTGGCGACGCTGCGGCAGCTGCGTGACACGCTGGTCGTCATGCCCGAGGGCGGGCAGGCCGGGTGGTACAGCGACTGGTGGAACCACGGCAACGGCGGCCCGCCGGCGTGGGAGACCTTCCACCTTCGCGAGCTGCGCCCGCTGCTGGAGCACGGCTACGGCGCCGGCCACCGCCGGGTGATCGCCGGGCTGTCCATGGGCGGCCTCGGTACCTTGCTCTACGCCGCGCACCACCCCGGCATGTTCCGGGCGGCGGCGAGCTACAGCGGCGTGGTGCATCCCCTGTACGGCGACTTCCCGTACGGCCTGATGGACGGATTGAAGGGGTTCGGCGAGGACCCGCTCGCCCTGTGGGGCGACCCGGTGGCCCAGCGTGCCATCTGGGAGGCACACGACCCGTACTACCTCGCGCACCGGCTGCGCTCGCTCCCCGTGTTCCTGTCGAGCGGCGACGGCACCGCCGGCCCCTTCGACCCGCCCGGCGCCCAGGACGACCTCGAGGCGCTGCTCAACGACATGAACCACGCTGTCGCCGACCGGATGAAGGCCGCCGGAGTGCGGCTCATCACCGACTTCTACGGGCCCGGCACTCACGACTGGCCGTACTGGGAGCGCGAACTGCACCGCTCCCTGCCGCTGCTGCTGCACGCCTTGCAGCCGGGCCGCTGACTGAGCCGGCTCGTCAGCCGTAGCCGGGGCCACCCGCGGGTGGCCCTGTCTGGCGGAGGACGGAGTCGAGGGCCGTCGTGGCGGCGCCGATGACCGTGGAGGCGGTGGCCGGCACCCCGGCCGGGAGGGCGACGGCGGGATCGGCAGGGGTGGTGGATCCGGCTTCGCCGCCGGAGTCGTCCTGGACGTAGCGCGTCTCGTACCGCGGCTGCGCGGGGTCCGGCGGCAGGTCCGGTTCGTCCGCTGGGGCGTCCGCCTCGGGCGGCTCGGGGACTGCGGCGTCCGGTGCCTCGTGCTCCGGTGCGGCGTCGGGATCCGCGGTGGTGCCGCCGTCCCCCTTGTCGTCCCGTCGCTCCCCTTCTTTTTCCTTCCGGCCGGGCTTCGTCCCGCCCTCGTCCGTGAGCCCGCCGTCGAGCAGCCAGCGCTGTGCCTCGGACCCGTCCCGTTCGGCGAGCACCACGCTCTCGCCCGCACCGGACGCGATCGCCAGCCCGTCGGACCGGCGCGGCAGAAGCTCCCCGTGGACGGTGAGGTCGTAGCGCACCTCGCCGGCGTGCGCGAGGCAGTTCGCGAGGACGACCGTGCCCTTGCCGGGGTCGGAGTCGGAGTCGGAGTCGAGGCAGAGGGTGGGGGCGGCGGCGCTGCGCAGCAGTCCGCTGTCCTGGTACGACCACTGCTGGGACGCGGCGGACGAGCACTCCGCCAGCTCGGCCCGGGCACCGCCTCGGAGCTCCCCGTCGCGGATGTCCAGGCACAGGCCGCGGTCGAGGTTGCGGAGCCTGCCCTGGGCGATCTCGACGGGGTCCTCGGCCGAGGCGGCCGACGGTGTTCCGCGGGACGAGGGCCGGGTCACGGCGCCCGGACCGACGGACTGGCCGCTGGGCGCACCCCAGGTGGCCTGCGCGTCGGGAACGCCCTTCTCCTCGGACCAGCCCTTGGCGGTGAGCAGGGTGACGAGCAGGACGAGGGAGGTCACGCCGACGCCCACGGCGAGGGCCTTCGCGCGTCCGTGCGGCGCGGTGGGGCGCGCCGGGCGGTGCCGGCCGCCGCGGGCCGGGCGGGTACCCGTCGCCGCCCCCGAACCGCCTCGCCCCGGCCGGGAGTCGAGATAGCGCCGGGCGCCCCAGCCGAGCACGGTTTCGGCGAGCAGCACTTCGAGGCCGCCCTCGAAATGGCTCAGCTGCTCGGCGGCGTGACGGCAGTAGCGGCACTCCGCCAGATGCTGCTGGACATCGGGCAGCAAGGCGCCGCCCCGGCGAATGGGAACGTCGAGGAGACGGTTGTAGAAGCGGCATTCCCGGGTGGGCGCGAGTTCGCGGTGGGCACGTACACAACCCGCCCGGAATTGCTCACGCACTCCCTCCATCGCCGCCGCTGCGGTGCCCGCGTCCACGCCCAGCAGACCAGCGGGTATGGTTATCGGTTCCGCTTCGACCTCGGTGTGCCAGAGGAGACATTGCGAGGCCCCCGGCAGCGCCCGGAATGCGCGCTCGGCGATGTGGCGTCTTTCGGGTGTCACGGACCGCGCGGCACGCAGGCCGCGTCCTCCGGTCGGTTTGGCGAGTTCCGGCAGCAGAGCGGAAATACGGCCGTCGGCCGCCCACTCCTTCACCAGGTCCCGTACGGCGGTGAGGAGTTGGGGACGCAGTGCGCCGCCGGCCGGGTGGCCGAGCACGCGATGGAACGCCGCGGCGGCCACCATGGAGGCCGAACTCGCCGTGGAGACCAGGCAGATGGCGGCGTAGTCGTAGGTGGCACGCCAGTGGCGCGCCATCAGCAGGGCGACGGCACGGCCGTCCGCTTCGGCCTTGCCCAGGCCTGCGAGGAGATCGCGGTCGGAACGGCCGGGGTTCACTCCGGGTCGTGGGGGGTAGGGCGGGCGTGGGGGGTAAGGGGATTGCACTGAACCATTTCCTTCCCGTCCGCCGGGCGCTTTGGGGAATGCGCGTCCGTCGGAAAGCAGGTGCGTGATTGGTGCATACCTAGGCCGTGTCACCTGTGGACCGGCTATCGGGCCGCTCACTTTTGCACAAGCGACGCGCAGTTAACAAGAAGTCCGGGTGACCGAAGTTCAAAAACCAGCGAATTCAGACCAGTTACCGCCAGTAACAACACCCGTATTCGACATGGCCGTCGCATTGACGGCGAGTTGTGTGCAGTCAAAGACCGACGGTCCACGGAATCTTCAATTCCGCATGCCGCACAGCGGCACGTCGGGGACGGCCGCCGGGCCGGGGAAAAGAAACAGGGGCCCCTCGCGAGGCCCCTGCTTGCGTACGGTCGGCTCAGCCGTTCGGCCGCAGCGTCCAGACGACGGTCATCTCCCCGGTGACGGCCCCGTCCCCGCGGCGGATCTCGATGGCCACCGGGAACTCGGGCCGCTCACCCGCGTCCAGCTCGGCCACGACCTCGGCGGCCGGGCGGCCCAGGGTCGCGGTGGCGGTGACCGGGCCCATGGCGAGCTTCTTGTAGGCGATGTCGGCGCGCACGGCGAGCGGCACGGCACGCGAGAGCTGCTCGCCGAACGCGGCGAGCACGATCGCCCCGCTGGCGGACTCCCCGAGCGTGAACATCGCACCGGCGTGCGGTCCGCCCACGTGGTTGTGGTACTCGCTCTGGTCCGGCAGGGCCACCACGGCCTTCTCCGGCGTGGTCTCCACGAACTCGAGGTTCAGGGTCCGGGCCATGGGCACGGTGGCGGCGAGCATCTCGCCGATGGACATCTGGTCTGCGCTCATGGCGGTCATGTTACCCATGAGTAGGGTCCGTGGACAGGTCCATGTGACGAGCGTCGTACCCCTGCCGGGGAAAGTGGTGCACCCGGCCCGTGACCTGCAAATCGTTTGGCAAAACCTGGTCCGGACGGGGATAGTCGGCCGGTGACCTCCGCCGCCGATCTCCGCCGTCGTTCCCGCCCCGCCTGGGCCGGCCGCAATTACAGCCTGCTGACCGCCGCGGCGTTCGTCACCAACCTCGGCAGTCACGGCGCACTGATCGCGGCGGCGTTCGCCGTGCTGGAGGAGGGTGGCGACGGTGGTGACGTGGGCCTGGTGGCCGCGTCCCGCACGCTGCCGCTGGTGCTCTTCCTGCTGATCGGCGGCGCCCTCGCGGACCGGCTCCCCCGGCACCGGGTGATGGTCGCGGCCAACGCCCTGAACTGCCTCTCCCAGGCGGCCTTCGCCGTACTGGTCCTCGCCGGGGAGGCGCAGCTGTGGCAGATGATGCTGCTGACGGCGCTCGGCGGCACCGGCCAGGCGTTCTTCAGCCCGGCGGCCGAGGGCATGCTGCTGTCGTCGGTCCAGGGGGAGCAGGCGAGCCGGGCGTTCGCCGTGTTCCGGATGGCGATGCAGGGCGCGGCGGTGGGCGGTGCCGCGCTCGGCGGCGCCCTGGTGGCCGCGATCGGGCCGGGCTGGGTACTGGCCGCGGATGCGGCGGCCTTCGCGGTCGCCGGGGCCATGCGGGCGTTTTTGGATGTGCGGCACGTACCGCAGCGCACACCGGGCGGCGGCATGCTCGCCGATCTGCGCGACGGCTGGCGGGAGTTCGCCGGACGGCCGTGGCTGTGGGGCATCGTCGTGCAGTTCTCCATCGCGAACGCGGTGGTCGGTGCCGCCGACGCGGTCTACGGCCCGCTCGTCGCCCGGGACCACCTGGGCGGGGCGGGCCCATGGGGCCTGGCGCTGGGCTTCTTCGGCGCCGGCACGGTCGCCGGCGCCCTCCTCATGACCCGCTGGAAACCGCGCCGCCTCCTCCTCGCCGGCACCCTGTGCGTCTTCCCGCTCGCCCTGCCCTCGGCCGCGCTCGCCGTACCCGTGCCGGTCAGCGTGCTCTGTGTGGTGATGTTCCTGACGGGCGTGACGGTGGAGGTGTTCGGCGTCTCCTGGATGACCGCACTCCATCAGGAGATACCGGAGGACAAGCTCTCCCGGGTCGCCGCGTACGACTGGTTCGGCTCGGTGGCCCTGGTCCCGCTGGCGACCGCCCTGGCCGGTCCGGCGGAGACGGCGTTCGGGCGCACCTCGGCGCTGTGGGGCTGTGCCACGCTGGTCGTGGTCGTCACGGCGGCGGTC
Organism: Streptomyces sp. NPDC049627; assembly: GCF_044465645.1. Taxonomy (NCBI): domain Bacteria; kingdom Bacillati; phylum Actinomycetota; class Actinomycetes; order Kitasatosporales; family Streptomycetaceae; genus Streptomyces; species Streptomyces sp. NPDC049627. The sequence continues at coordinate 314,356 of NZ_JBITLW010000011.1, forward strand.
CTGTGCGTACCCGACGTACGCAACCTCCGCCGCCGTACCAAGCAGGTGACCGCCGGAAGCCGGGCCGACTCAGCCGATGCCGAAAGCCCCGTCGGGGGGCTCGGGTGACGGCACGGCGTCCTCGTCCAGCACCGGCCGCGCGCCGCCGATGAACTCCCGCAGGGCGGGCCCGTGTTCGACGCGGGCAGGAAAGGCGTCGGAGGCGGTGAGCCGCGCCAGGGCGGCCGTGTCGACGGGGTGATGCGCGGCGACGAGCACCGCGTTGCCGAAGCGCCGCCCCCGCAGGACGCCCGGCTCGGCGATCAGCACGAGCTCCTCGAACAGCGTGGCACAACAGGCGAGTTGGGAGCGCAGGAAGGCGAACGGCGCGGCATCGGCCAGGTTGGCCAGATAGACGCCGCCGTGCCGCAGCACCCGCTCGGCCTCACGCACGTACGCGACCGACGTCAGATGCGCCGGCACCCGTGACCCGCCGAAGACATCGGCGACCAGCACGTCGGCCGAGTCGTCCGGGGCCTCCTCCAGCCAGGTCCGGGCATCCCCGGCGTGCAGCCGGATGCCGTCCCCGTCCTCGATCGGCAGATGCTCGACGACGAGCTCGATCAGCCCCCGGTCGGCCTCGATCACGTCCTGCCGTGAACCGGGCCGGGTCGCCGCCAGATACCGCGGCAGCGTGAGCGCCCCGCCGCCGAGATGCAGCACGTCCAACGGCCGCCCCGCCTCGGCGACGGTGTCCAGCACATGCCCGAGCCGCCGTGCGTACTCGAACTCAAGGTGCGTGGGCTCGTCGAGATCGACGTACGACTGCGGGGCCCCGTCGACCGTGAGCAGCCAGGCCCGCTTCCGATCGACGTCGGGCATCAGCTTGGCGGTGCCGTGGTCGACGGACCGGGTGACGGGTATGGGGTCATTCACCTTCCCATTGTGCCGGGAACTGTTGGCGAGAGGGGCGGGGAGCGCCCCTTCAGGGGCGTGGGGAACTGCGCGACCAGCCACGACGAACCCGCAGTCCCCCACGAACCGCACCCCCTCACACGACGGCAGTCACGGTCCCCGCCCCCACGGTCCTGCCACCCTCGCGGATGGCGAATCCGAGCCCAGGCTCCAAAGGCACCTCACGCCCCAGCTCGACGGTCATCGTGACCGTCTCCCCGGGCCGCGCGACCCCCACCTCACCGAGGTCGATGTCCCCGACCACATCCGCCGTACGGATATAGAACTGCGGCCGATACCCCGTGGCCACAGCCGTCGTACGACCGCCCTCGCGCGCCGACAGCACGTACACCTGCGCCGAGAACCGCCGCCGCGGCACCACACTCCCCGGCGCCGCGACCACGTGCCCCCGCCGGACGGCGTCCCGCGGAACCCCACGCAGCAGCAACGCCACGTTGTCCCCGGCCTGCGCCTCGTCCATCGGCTTGCCGAAGGTCTCCAGACCGGTGACCACGGTCTCCAGCCCGGCACCGAGCACTTCGACCCGGTCACCCACCCGTACGGTGCCCCGCTCGACCGCACCGGTCACCACGGTCCCCCGCCCGGTGATGGTGAGCACGTTCTCGACCGGCAACAGGAACGGCGCGTCCACATACCGCTCCGGCATCGGAACGTACGTGTCCACGGCGTCGAGCAGCGCCTCGATCGACGCCGTCCACTTCGGGTCCCCTTCCAGGGCCTTCAGCCCCGAGACCCGTACGACGGGCGCGGCGTCTCCCCCGTAGCCGTGCTCGCTGAGCAGGTCGCGGACCTCCAGCTCGACGAGGTCGGTGAGCGCAGCATCCTCGCCGTCGTCGACGGCGTCGGCCTTGTTGAGGGCGACGACGATGTGGTCGACGCCCACCTGCCGGGCGAGCAGGACGTGTTCGGCGGTCTGCGGCATGATCCCGTCGAGCGCGGAGACCACGAGGATCGCCCCGTCGAGCTGCGCGGCGCCGGTGACCATGTTCTTGACGTAGTCGGCGTGGCCCGGCATGTCGACGTGCGCGTAGTGGCGGGTGTCGGTCTCGTACTCGACGTGGGCGATGTTGATGGTGATGCCGCGCGCGGCCTCCTCCGGCGCCCGGTCGATGCGGTCGAAGGGGACGAAGGTGCCCGATCCGCGCTCGGCGAGAACCTTGGTGATGGCGGCGGTCAGGGTGGTCTTGCCGTGGTCGACATGGCCCATCGTGCCGATGTTGAGATGCGGTTTGGTGCGGACGTAAGCCGTCTTGGACATGGCTGTACCTCGAAGCCTCTTGATGGAGAGCGGGACCCCAAGGACTTGCCGACCCTCCCCCTGCGGGGTCCGCCGGACGATACGGAGAGGGTCAGCTTCGGGCGCCGTCGACTGCGGCCAGGAAGATCGCGACGGCAGCCTTCGGAGCATCCGCGACGGCGGATGCTGCAGCGACGAAGGCGTACCGGAACATGGCGTCGATCATTGCCGACGCCATGTCCGACGTCGAATGGTTTTTCGTGGTACGGGACTTCAGTCCCCGATGTTCTTCAGTGCCTCCCGCACCGACAGCGGCGCGAACCGCCCTCGTTCCCGCGCCAGGAAGTCCCGTACGGCGTCCGGGTCGGTCTTGGCGTACTCGCGCAGGCACCAGCCGATCGCCTTGCGGATGAAGAAGTCGGTGTGCCCGGACTGGCGCAGGCAGTAGGCGAAGAGGCGTGCGGTGTCGGTGCGTTCCTTGTAGCGCAGCTGGTGGAGCAGGGCGGTGCGGGCGACCCACAGGTCGTCGTCCACGATCCAGGTGTCCATGTCCGCCTTGAGCTTCGGGCCGGCCGCGACGAGCCCGCCGACCACGTGTGCGGCGAGCGCGTCGACGGTGTCCCACCAGGACACGGTGGTCACGAGGTGCCGGGCCACCGGGAGGAAGCCCGAGGAGAGGCGCCCGACGTGCCGGCGCAGGTAGTCGACGGCGAAGTAGTGGTACTCGCGCTCGGCCAGCTGCCAGCAGCGCAGGGCGACGGCGGTGCAGTCGGCCTCGTCGGGGCGGGGTGTGCCCTGGACGACGGTGCGGGACAGGGTGCGGCGCGCGGGTGTGGGGATGCCGAGGAAGGGGGCCACGTCCTTCATGTACGCCCGGGCGGTGGCGGCCCGCTCGGGGTCCGCCGCGGCGGCGTACGCGGTGGTGAGCCGCTCCATGACCGTGTCGGCCAGCGCACTGGCCGGAACGTCCGGTGTTCCCTCACCTGTGACGCGCATGAGACGAACCATACGGCGATCACACATCTTCGTCGGTTACTGTCGCCGAATGCTCGATGCCACCACCCGCTCTGGGGGCACCGAGGCGGCCTGTCCCCCGGCCGCCGCCACGGAACCCGCCGTCCCCGCTCCCGCCCCGGCGGGCTTCGCCACGCGCTGCACGAGAGCGCTCCTGTCGCCGTGGTCGCGGTTGTCCCTGCTCGTGGTCCTGCTCGCGGCGGCCGCGTCCTCCGTCCTGCTCTTCGAGCCGCACAAGCTCCTGGCGCACGGCTGGCCGCCGCAGGTCGCGGGCCCGGCCGCGGTGGTGCTGTTCGCGGTGGCGTACGGACTGGTCACGGTGGCGTTCGTGCCGCGGCCGCTGCTGAACCTCGCGGCGGGCGCGCTCTTCGGCTCCGAGTGGGGCATCGGCGCGGCGCTCGCGGGCACCGTACTGGGGGCCGGGATCGCCTTCGGGCTGGGGCGGTTGCTCGGCCAGGACGCGTTGCGCCCGCTGCTGCGCGGCCGGTGGCTGAAGGCGGCGGACGGCCAGTTCAGCCGGCACGGATTCCGCTCGATGCTGGCGGTGCGGCTGTTCCCCGGGGTGCCGTTCTGGGCGGCGAACTACTGCGCCGCCGTCTCCCGCATGGGCTATGTCCCGTTCCTGCTCGCGACGGCGCTCGGGTCGGTCCCGAACACCGCCGCGTACGTCGTCGCCGGCGCCCGTGCGTCCGCGCCGACGTCGCCCGCCTTTCTGATCGCGCTGGCCTGCATCGCCGTACCGGCGCTCGCGGGCGTGGTGGTGGCCTGGCGCAAGCGCCACCACCTCAGGCTCAAGTGATCCCTCAGACCGCTTCCAACACCATCGCGTTGGCCAGGCCGCCCGCCTCGCACATCGTCTGCAGGGCGTGGCGGGCGCCGCGCTCGCGCATCGCGTGGACCAGGGTCGTCGTCAGACGGGTTCCGCTGGCCCCGAGCGGGTGGCCGATCGCGATCGCACCGCCGTGCACGTTGACCTTGGCGAGGTCGGCGCCGGTCTCCTGCTGCCAGGCCAGCACGACGCTGGAAAAGGCCTCGTTGACCTCGAAGAGGTCGATGTCGTCGAGGGTCAGCCGCGCCCTGCGCAGCACCTTCTCGGTCGCCGGGATGACTCCCGTGAGCATCAGCAGCGGGTCGGAGCCGGTGACGGCGAAGCTGTGCAGCCTCGCGAGGGGGCGCAGGCCCAGGCGGGCCGCGGTCTCGCTGGAGGTGATGAGCACGGCGGAGGCGCCGTCGTTGATGGGGCTTGCGTTGCCCGCGGTGACGTTCCACTCGATCTGCGGGAAGCGCTCGGCGAACGCCGGGTCGTAGTAGGCGGGCTTGAGGCCGGCGAGGATCTCGGGGGTGCTGCCCGGTCGTACGCACTCGTCGCGCGAGACGCCGTCCAGGGGCGCGACCTCGGCGTCGAAGAGGCCCTTGTCCCAGGCCTCGGCCGCCTTGTGGTGCGAGGAGACGGCGAATGTGTCCATCTGCTCACGCGTGATCGACCACTTGGCGGCGATCAGCTCGGCGCTGATGCCCTGCGGCACGAGGCCCTCGGGGTAGCGCTCGGCGATGCCGGGGCCGAAGGGGTCCTTGCCGGGCGGCACGTTCGACCACATCGGCACCCGGCTCATCGACTCGACACCGCAGGCGACGACCAGGTCGTAGGCGCCGGAGATGACGCCCTGGGCGGCGAAGTGCACGGCCTGCTGGGAGGAGCCGCACTGACGGTCGACGGTGGTCGCCGGGACCGTCTCCGGGAAGCCCGCCGACAGGGCGGCGTAGCGGGTGGTGTTCATGGCCTGCTCGCCGACCTGGTCGACGGTGCCGCCGATGACGTCGTCGATCAGCGCCGGGTCGACGCCGGAGCGCTCGACGAGGGTGCGCAGGGTGTGGGCGAGGAGTTCGACGGGGTGGACGTGCGCGAGGGAGCCGTTCGGCTTGCCCTTGCCCATCGGGGTGCGTACGGCTTCGACGATGACTGCGTCTCGCATGGTGCGGGCCTCCTTGGACGCCGGGCGATGACCGGCGCGCAGGCCGGTGGGGCGACCGGCGCGATTACCGGTGAGTAGGAAATCCAAACTCACCATAGCCCCATGGGTTGGAAAATCAAACCCGTTAAGTTGGAAAGTCGAACCCTCCCCTAAACTGAGCGCCATGGCCGCCACCAAAGACCCGCGCCCCTGTTCCATCGCCGATGCCCTGGCGCTCGTCGGCGAGAAGTACTCCCTGCTCGTCCTGCGCGAGGTGTGCCTGGGCAACGGCCGCTTCGACCAGCTCGTGCGCAATATCGGCGCCCCGCGCGACATCCTGGCCACGCGGCTGCGCCGCCTCGTCGACGCCGGCATCCTGACCAAGCGCGCCTACAGCGAGCGCCCGCAGCGCTTCGAGTACCGGCCCACACAGGCGGGGCTGGAGCTGGAGCCGGTCCTGATGACGCTCATGGCGTGGGGCGACCGCCACCTCCGCACGGACGACGACCGCCCCATGGTGATCGAGCACATCTGCGGAAACGAACTGGTCCCGGTCGTCACCTGCCAGGCCTGCGGCGGCGCGGTGCACCACGAGGACCTGACGGCCCATCCCCAGGCGCCGGGCTGGACGGTGGCGGGGCCGTCGGCCGCGTGAGTCAGGCCCTGGAGCCCCTCACCAGGGGTGCGTCTCCAGGTACTTGGCGATCTCCTCCCGCTCCCACGCCCCGTCGGCCACGACGACCCGGTAGCGGCGGGTGAGGGTGGCGCCGGGCGCCAGCTCCAGTTCGTCATGGAACGCCCAGGACGGGGCCACGCCCGCGAAGGGCTCGTTGCGTACGAACCAGTGGGCGGGGTGGGTGCCCAGGTCGCCGGCGTGGTCGTTCTCCGGGGCGTGGGCGAAGACGAGGGTGGCGTGGCCGTCGGTGCCGTCGTGCTCACCGGAGCAGGCCAGCCAGGGCGCCTGCTCGCCCATCAGGGCGGGGCCATCGGCGCCGGGGGCGATGATCCGGCCGCCCCGGAAGGCGCGCGGGCCGCGCCAGAACAGGCCCGTGTAGCCGGCCATGTCGCGCCCGGCGGTGGTGGGGCTGCCGAACCTCAGCGGCTCCTCGCGCCGGTTCGTCACGGCGCTCGTCCACGTCAGGGCCCAGGAGCCGGACTCCGGCTCGATGTCGTGCACCTCGATCCGGCGGCGCTCGTCGGCCCACAGCTCACCGCTGTGGGGGTGCCACGTCAGCCGCTCGGCGATGACGACACGGTCACCGTGCGAGGAGACCTCGTCGAACGCGACGTGGGCCATCGACCCGACGCGCTCGGGGAGTTCGAGATACCCCTGTCCATGGACGTAGGAATTGCCGCCCCAGAGGTTGGCCCCCGACAGATGTGAGGCCGTCAGCGACAGGCCCTTGTGCCAGCGGTGGTCGTTGGGACGGTAGTCGGTGACGACGTCACCGGCGAGGGTCCGCAGCGGGTGGACGTACGGCTTCGGGGCCTCCCATGCGGCCTCCGCGCGGTAGACGTAGGCGAGCAGTTCGACGCCGCCGGCCGACTCGGTCACCGTGATGCGCTCGCCGTGCTCGTGCACGACCCGCAGCCCGGTCACGCGGCGGCCTCCTCGCCCGCGACAACCCGCTCGCCGCCGCCGACCTGCTCACCCACGACGGGCGCCCAGCCGGGCGCACCCCCGTGCATCGCCGCGTGGAACGGATCCCCGGGGCCGATCTCCCCCGCCTTGACGGTCGCGTCCGTGAACGCCGACTTGTACAGCGCGGCGATCAGCTCCAGACTCGTCCGCCCGTCCGCGCCGCTGCTGCGCGGCCGCTCCCCCGCGCGCATGCTCGCGACCAGGTCCCGCAGCTGCTCCAGGTGCGAACTGGGTACGTCCGCGCCGAAGTCCTGCCAGGCCGCGGCCTCGACGGCCGGCACGTCGCGGGCCGGGGTGATGCGCCAGTTGTCGTTGCCGTGGCCGTAGAGGTGGGTGAGTTCGACGGTGGCGCGCTCGCAGTCGATGCGGATGCGGCTGACCTCGTCGGGGCTCAGCACGCTGTTCACGACGGTCGCCATCGCGCCGTTCGCAAAGCGCACCAGCGCGGTGGAGACGTCCTCGGTCTCCACGTCGTGCACCAGGCGGCCGGCCATGGCGCGCACCTCGCTCCACGGTCCGAGCAGGTCGAGCAGCAGATCCATCTGATGGATGCCGTGCCCCATCGCCGGACCGCCGCCCTCGGTCCGCCAGCGACCGCGCCAGGGCACGGCGTAGTAGGCGGTGTCGCGATACCAGGTCGTCTGGGAGTGGGCGACGAGCGGACGGCCCATGGCCTGCTCGGCGAGCAGGCGACGTACATGCCGGGTGCCCGAACCGAAGCGGTGCTGGAAGACGATCGAGGCGTAGGGCCCGCCGTCCTTGCCCTCCTCCGCCTCGACGGCGTCGAAGTCCGCGAGGCTCGGCACCGGCGGCTTCTCGCACCACACCCAGGCACCGGCGCGCAGCGCGGTGACGGTCTGGTCGCGGTGCAGGGTGGGCGGGGTGCAGATGGTGACCAGGTCGGGGCGCTGCTCCTGGAACATCCGGTCCAGGTCGGTGTAGGGGCGGGGCGCACCGGCCGCGGTCGCCGCCGCTGCCGTGCGGAAGCCCTCGGCGGACTCCGCGTCGATGTCGACGGCGGCGACGAGCTCCGTCTCGCCCTCATCGGCGAGCCGGGCGAGCGCGGGCAGGTGGGAGTCGCGTGCGATGGCGCCGGTGCCGATCACGGCGACCCTGATCCGGCGGCCGGCGAGCGGGGCGGGCCGGGAGTGGCGTATCTCGGCAGCCGTCTCGGGACTGGCCTCGTGACTGGTCTCGGGAGTGGTCTCGGATGCAGTCATGGATGTGATCGGACTCCTCCGGGACACGGGCACGAGACAGACGCGGGTGCGAGCGCGAGCGGAACGACGACAGCAAGCGCTTTCAGCTCGCAGCAACGTAAGCGGCGGCCCCTGTGCAGGTCAACACCGGTATGCCCGGGACCGGGGAGCTCCCCACCGAACCCCTGTGCCGGAGCTGTCATCGCGGGACGCTACGCTGCCCCTCGACACTCGCGATCACTGCGCCGCCGACGCGGTTGTCCCCCTCATCCCTTGCCACGATCAGCACTTGGACTCCGTACCTTCATGTCTTGGTTTGAATCGCTCATCCTCGGACTCGTCCAGGGGCTGACCGAGTTCCTCCCCGTGTCCTCCAGCGCGCATCTGCGGCTGACCGCGGCGTTCTCGGGCTGGGAGGACCCGGGTGCGGCCTTCACGGCGATCACCCAGATCGGCACGGAGGCCGCGGTACTGATCTACTTCCGCAAGGACATCGGGCGGATCATCTTGGCGTGGCTGCGGTCGCTGACCAGCAAGGAGATGCGGCGCAACCACGATGCGCAGATGGGCTGGCTGGTGATCGTCGGCTCGATCCCGATCGGTGTGCTGGGCCTGACGCTCAAGGACCAGATCGAGGGCCCCTTCCGCGACCTGCGCATCACGGCGACGATGCTGATCGTCGTGGGCATCGTCATCGGCGTCGCGGACCGGTTGGCGGCGCGCGACGAGACGGGCGGGCGACACCGCGCCGCCAAGCAGCGCAAGTCGCTCGAGAGCCTGACCGTGAAGGACGGCCTGATCTTCGGCCTGTGCCAGTCCGCGGCGCTCATCCCCGGCGTCTCCCGCTCCGGCGCCACCATCAGCGGCGGCCTCTTCATGGGCTACAAGCGCGAGGCCGCGGCCCGCTACTCCTTCCTGCTCGCGATCCCGGCCGTCCTCGCCTCCGGCCTCTTCGAGCTCAAGGACGCGATGGAGAGCGACCACGTCTCCTGGGGCCCGACGATCTTCGCCACGGTGATCGCCTTCGCCTCCGGGTACGCGGTCATCGCATGGTTCATGAAGTTCATCTCGACCAAGAGCTTCATGCCGTTCGTCTGGTACCGCATCGCCCTCGGCATCGTCATCATCGTCCTGGTGGCGACCGGCGCCCTCAGCCCGCATGCGGCGGAGTCGGCGGGCTGACCCGCGCCGAGCTCCGCATGGCCCTCACCCAGCAGTTCGCCCGTGTGACCCGGGAGTACCTGGAGCACTGCCGCTCCTCGGCCTTCGACTCACCGGAGGCGTCTCCGGGTTGGGATCCGTCACCCGGCGATCTCCTCGACACGGATTGGGCGGTGTGGGGTCTCATCTGGTACTGCCGCTCCACGGGTGCGGACGTGGACCTGATCGCGCTGCTCGACCGGGCGGTCTCCGGAGACCCCGGCGGGGACATCGGTTTCCTGGACCACGACGAGGTGTACGACGGCATCGACGGCCCGCCGCGACTCCTCGCCCCCGCTGCCGTGGTCGAGATCGCCCGTGGCCTTGAAGCCGTCGACCTCGACATCGTCCTGGCGGACTTGCCGTCCGCGGCCGCGGACGCTGCCGCCGCCTGTGGGTTCGGCGATGGGTTCAGCGGTGATGTACGGGAGTATGTCGCGGAGCACTTCACCGCCATGGTGGAGTTCTACAGCGCGGCAGCCCGGCGGGGGCAATGCGTCGTCGTCTGGGTCGACTGAGCGTCCCGGCTGCTGACCGGCTGGTCAGTACGAGTGCCCCGACAAGCCCTCGCAACGAAACCCGTGACCAATCACATACGTTGTGCGTAGCCGTCCGGTAGCGCACTGTCAGTCCTTGCCCCTAGGCTTGTCCGCATGTCCCCCCATTCCTTAGGCCCTGGTTCCGTGCGGTCTGCTGCCGAGGTGAACGAGGAGATACGCGCCCTGTGGCTGCGCGCAGGCGGCTCGCTGTCGGCTCAGGAGCGCGCGGAGTACGAGCTGTTGGTGGTCGAGTGGGCGGCCGCCATCCGCGGTGAGGTCATCGAGGCGGCGTGAAGCCGCGACGCCGATGCCGTCCCCGTTCGATGCTGCGCCGTCGCTAGGCCCGTAGGTGCGCGAGGGCCTCTTCCTCCAGCGGATACGGCCGCTCCTGAGGCAACAGCCGGGCAGCACGCTCCAGTTGACCCGCCCGCACGCACGCGTGGATCTCCGTGGCGAGCGACGTCACGTCCTCGATGCCGACGATCCACTCGTCCGCGTACCGCGCGGCCGCCTCGCCGGCGAGCCCCAACTGCAGGGACCGGTACGGCAGGGGGTTGAGCCGCAGATCGCGCTCCGGATCCCACTGCACACGCGCGGGTGCCGCCTTCAACTGCCGCTTCCAGGCCCCCCGGTCGCCGTGCAGGCCGGGGACGTAGTGCGAGAGGCACGCGTTGCGCAGCGCCCACAGGAAGCCATCGCGGCTGATCTCGACCGCCAGGACGGTCTCCTGGCCCTCCTTCGTCGCCCAACCGCAGCGGTACATCATCCAGAGGAACGACGGCTTGATCCACGTCATGCGGTCGCGGCTCCAGGATGCCGGGAAGCCGCCGTCGCGGGCCGCGGCAAGGCCGATCCCGGGCCGGTAGGCCTGGTAGACGGTGACCGTGGACGCGGTGTGGTGGGCTCGTACCCGGAATCTGGGTTCCGGCTGGTCGGATTGGTTGTTCTGCTCGTTCACCGGAACAGCCTCGCCGCCGGCTCCGCCGACATCCACCGAATATCGCCGCACGCCCTCTTGGCTCTGCTCACCTCATGCTCAACACTGAGCCGATGACGCAGCGTGTGGAACTCGCCACCCTGAGGGACCGCCTCGCGGTCGACGAGCTCGTCACCGACTACGCGGTGGCCGTCGACGACGGCGACTGGGCGGCGTACCGGAGCCTGTTCACCCCCGACGGTCGTGCGGACTACCGCTCGGCCGGCGGTATCGAGGGGGACGCCGGAAGCGTCGCCGCGTGGCTCGCGGAGAGCATGCGCCTGTTCTCCATGCGGCAGCACCTCATCGTCAACCGGCGGGTGCGCTTCGGGGTCCTGGAGCAGGACACCGGCGACACGGCCAGGGTCCAGGCCGACTACGTCAATCCGATGCGGTTCGCCGGGAACGGCGAAGACTCCTCCGCGCCCGACTTCGTGTGCGGCGGCCGGTACTCCTTCGGGCTGCTGCGGACCTACGACGGCTGGCGGCTGCGCGAGGTGATCGTCGCGGAGAAGTGGCGCCGCCTTCCCGAACCGACCGCCCCGGCCATGATCGACTGAACCGCCCCGGCGCTGACCGACTGAGCGGACGCCCACTGTCCCCCTGTCAGTGCCGGCGAGCACACTGGAAGGACCACGGGGTAGGGAGACGCCGCATGAAGACGATCAGCCACTGGCTCGCCCCGCCGTGGCGTCGCTCCACCGCCGCCGCGCTGGCCGGTGCGCTGCCCGTGCTCGCCTTCCCCGAGCCGTCGTTGTGGTGGTTCGCGTACGTCGCGCTGGTGCCGTGGCTCGCGCTGCTCCGGACCGCGCCGACCGGGAAACGGGCGCTGTACGACGGCTGGTGGGGCGGCTTCGGCTTCATGCTGGCGATGCACCACTGGCTGCTGCCGAACCTGCATGTGTTCACCGTCGTCATCGCCGCCCTGCTCGGCGCACTGTGGGCCCCGTGGGGCTGGCTGGTGCGCCGCTTCCTGGCCGGGACACCGTCCCCGGGCCGGATCGCGGGAGCCCTTGCCGTGCTGCCGTCGGGCTGGCTGCTGGTCGAGCTCGTCCGCTCCTGGCAGGGGCTCGGCGGGCCGTGGGGCGTGCTGGGCTCCAGTCAGTGGGAGGTGGAGCCCGCGCTGCGGCTCGCGTCGGTGGGCGGCGTGTGGCTGATCAGCTTCCTGGTGGTGGCCGTCAATGTCGCGGTCGCCGTGCTGGTGGCGGTGCGAAGGTCCCGCGCACCCGCCGTGGCCGGACTGCTCGCCACGGCCCTCGCCACCTCCGCCGCATGGATGTGGTCCCCGCGTCCCGATGTCGACGACCGGGCCCGGATCGCCGTCGTGCAGCCGGGTGTCGTCCCGGGCCCCGACCGGCGTTTCGACCGGGAGGAGCAGCTCACCCGCGAGCTGGCCGGCCAGGACGTCGATCTGATCGTCTGGGGCGAGAGCAGTGTCGGCTTCGACCTGCGCGACCGACCCGACTTCGCCCGGCGGCTCGCCGCGCTGTCACGCGAGACGGGGACGAACATCCTGGTCAACGTGGACGCGCGGCGCTCCGACAAGCCCGGCATCTACAAGAGCTCGATCCTGGTCGGCCCGGACGGCCCGACCGGCGCCCGCTACGACAAGATGCGGCTGGTGCCCTTCGGGGAGTACATACCGGCCCGCTCCCTGCTCGGCTGGGCGACCTCGGTGGGCAAGGCGGCGGCCGAGGACCGCAGGCAGGGCACGGCGCAGGTCGTGATGGACGCCGGGCACGGGCTGCGCATCGGCCCGATGGTCTGCTTCGAGTCCGCGTTCTCCGACATGAGCCGCAACCTCGTCGACGACGGTGCCGAGGTGCTGATCGCCCAGTCGGCGACCTCGACGTTCCAGCAGAGCTGGGCGCCCGAGCAGCACGCCTCGCTGGCCGCGCTGCGCGCCGCCGAGACCGGCCGGCCGATGGTGCACGCGACGCTGACCGGCGTCTCGGCCGTGTACGGCCCGAGCGGGGAACGCATCGGTTCCTGGCTGGGCACGAGCGTGAGCGCCGGCGCGGTCTACGAGGTGCCGCTGGCCGACGGCACCACGCCGTACGTCCGCTTCGGCGAGTGGCCGGTGTACACGGCTCTGCTGATCATGGCCGTCTGGTGCGCGAGCGAGGGCATCCGGACCCTGCGGCCGAGGCTCAGGCGGCCCGATCCTGAACCGCGCGCACGACCCGCTCGCACAGCTCATGGGTCGCCAGCGCGTCCCGGGCGCTGAGCACCTTGCCCGCGCGCACGGCGTCGAGGAAGGCCAGCACCGCCTGCTCGATCCCGCGCTGCCGGGCCACCGGCACCCAGTCCCCGCGCCGCCGGACCGTCGGCTGCCCCTTGTGGTCGACGACCTCGGCGAGATTGAGCACCTGACGCTTGGTGTCCTGCCCGGACACCTCCAGGATTTCCTCGGCCGAGCCGCTGAGCCGGTTCATCACGCCGAGCGCGGTGAAACCGTCCCCGGCGAGCTGCAGCACGACGTGGTGCAGCAGACCGCCCTCGACGCGGGCGCGCACGGTCACGTCGTCGACCGGGCCCGGCGCCAGGAAGCGCAGGGTGTCCACGACGTGGATGAAGTCGTCGAGGATCATCGAGCGCGGCTCCTCCGGCAGCCCGATCCGGTTCTTCTGCATCAGGATCAGCTCGCGCGGATGGTCGGCGCACTGCGCATAGCCGGGGGCGTAACGCCGGTTGAAGCCGACGGCGAGGCTCACGTTCCGCCGCTCGGCGAGGGCCACCAGCCGCTCGGACTCGGCGAGGCGATAGGCGAGCGGCTTGTCGACATAGGTCGGCACGCCCGCCTCCAGCAGCCGGGTCACGATCTCCGGGTGCGCCACGGTGGGCGCGTGCACGAAGGCGGCGTCGAGGCCCTGGGCGAGGAGCGAGTCGAGGTCCTCGTGCCGCTGCCGCGGCGGAAGGTGGAGGCTGTCGGCGACCCGGGCGAGCGTCGCGGGCGTACGCGTCTGCAGATGTAGTTCGACCCCGGGCTGGACACCGAGCACCGGCAGGTAGGCCTTCTGCGCGATGTCACCGAGTCCGATGCAGCCGACCTTCACTGGGTGTTCTCCTCTAGGGGTTGCCTGCCGGGGTCTTCCCGGCAGCATACGGCGCCTGTGGCGGCCGCCAGTCGGCGATGCCCTCGAAGCTGCGCAGGAACAACAGGGGCGCCGCCTTGGACAGCGCGGCGAGCGCCGTGTTCCGTACGGCGATGCCGGCGCGGCTGGTCATCATGTTGAGGCGGCCGATCCTGACGGCCTGGCGGGCGATGGCGGTGGTGCGCGGAAGACGGGCTGCCGTGTAGGCGGCGAGGCCGTCGCAGAGGGCGTTCCCGTCCACGGGCACAGAGCCGGGAGCTTGGGTGAGGGCCAGGACGATCGCGTCCTCGATGGCCTGGTTGCCGCCCTGCCCCAAGGTCGGCGGCATGGCGTGCGCGGCGTCTCCGACCAGGGCCACCCGGCCGCGATGGTAGGCAGGCAGTGGCTGGGCGATGTGGTGGACGTCGTGGCGCAGGACGTCCTCGGGGCGGGCGGCGGCGAGGACCGCGGGGATCGGGTCGTGCCAGTCACCGTAGCGGCGCAGCAGTTCGGCCTTCTCGTCGTCGGGCGCTCGCTCTCCGGCGGGCGTGAGCGCCGCGGCGTACGCGTAGACCCGGCCGTCCTTCAGCGGATGCGAGCCCCAGATGCGGCCCCGCCCCCAGCTCTCGTGCGAGGCGAACTCGACACCGGGCACCGGGATGACGACCCGCCAGGTGGTGAAGCCGGAGTAGACGGCCCCGGGATGCTCCGGGAACAGGGCTCGGCGTACGGCGGAGCGGACGCCGTCGGCGGCCACCACGAGGTCGGCCTCCAGGTCGCCGTCCGCGGTGCTCACGCGTGCCGGCCGGTCGGTGCCGCCCGGGTCGGCGACGGTCGCGGCGATGCCCGTGCGGACGGCATGGGGCGGGAGCAGTGCGGCCAGGCTGGTGATGAGGGTGGCCCGGTGCAGCAGGACGAGGGGCCCGCCGAAGCGTGCGGCCACGGCGTCGGCGTCCGCGCGGGAGAGCCAGCGCCCGGACGCGGTGCGCAGTCCCCCGTCGCCCTGCCAGGCCGCGAGGTCGCGGATCTCGTCGCCGAGCCCGATGACGTCCAGTGCGCGCAGGGCGTTGGGCGCGAGGGAGATGGCCGCGCCGACCGGCTCCAGGGACGGGGCCCGCTCCAGCACGGTGACCTCCCAGCCACCGCGGTGCAGTGCGGCCGCCGCGGTCAGGCCGCCTATGCCGCCGCCGATCACGACGGCCCGCCTCGACTCCGCCATGGCTCCTCCTCGCATCGGTTCCCACTCAAGGTGCGTGACCCAGAGGGAGTGCGACTACAGGTGTAGTGAAGCAGTGCCTCGACTGTACTACAGGCGTAGTGCCGCGGGTAGGTTGATCTCCATGTCCGAACGCACCGTCGGCGGCTCCCGCGCCGATCTCGTCGCCGACACCGCCCTCGCCCTGCTCGCGGAGCGCGGCATGCGCGGGCTCACGCACCGGGCGGTCGACGAGACGGCCGGGCTCCCCCAGGGCTCCACGTCGAACCTCGCCCGCACCCGGCAGGCGCTGCTGGAGCTGGCGGTGCGGCGGCTCGCCGACCGCGAGGCGCGCGTCCTGGCGCTGGAGGAGATGCCGGACCCGCGCGGCGGCATCGACTCCCTCGCGGACGGCCTGGCCCTGGCGACGCACCGCGCTCTGACCCGCGGCCGCGAACTGACCCTCGCCCGCTACGAACTGGCCCTGGAGGCGACGCGCCGCCCCGAGTTGCGCGCCTATTTCGACGCCACCGGTGCCCGCTTCCGCGACCAGCTCACCGCCCTCGTCACGGCGATGGGCTCGACCGACCCGGCCCGGCACGTGCTGTCCCTGGTCGCCTGGGCGGACGGGCTGATGTTCAGCTGTGTGGCGGGGTCCTACAGCGCGGAGGCGCCGAACCTGGAGGAGGTCCGGGCCGGACTGCGCGAACTGCTCGACGGAATGTTCGGCCGATGAGCCCGGCGGCCGTGAAAACTCCTCGTGATCCGGCCCGAGTTGAGCAAGGATGCGGCCATGACGACCGAGACCGAACGCCATGAGCCCGCCACCACCGCCGACGAGCGCACGATGCTGGAGGGCTGGCTGGACTACCACCGGCAGACCCTCGCCTGGAAGTGCGAAGGCCTCACCGACGCTCAGCTCAGGACCGCCTCCGTGGAACCGTCCGAACTTTCTCTGATGGGGTTGGTGCGGCACATGGCGGAGGTGGAGCGCGGCTGGTTCCGCAAGGTGCTCGTGAACGAGGACGCGGGGCCGATCTACTACTCCGAGGAGGACCCCGACGGCGAGTTCCACCTCACCGAGGCGGACACCTGGCAGGAGGCGTACACGACCTGGCAGGCCGAGATCGACATCGCCCGGCGCAACGCGGCCGGCTTCGGCCTGGACGACCTCTCCAAGGGCAGGCACCGGCGCAGCGGCGAGCAGTTCAACCTGCGTTGGATCTACACCCACATGATCGAGGAGTACGCCCGTCACAACGGCCACGCCGACCTGGTCCGCGAGCGGCTCGACGGCGCCACCGGCGACTGACGTCAGCCGCGGCGGGCCGCGCCGCCCGTACGGGGACAGAGATCACTCATGTGGATCAACCTCTGTCGGTCCGCTGTCCCAACGACCGCCGGAACCAGCAGAGTTGCGCGCGTGCATCGAACGACGACCACCGCAACGCTCCTGGTCACCGTGGCCGTCTCGGCCCTTTCCGGCTGTGTGACGATCCAGCAGACACCGCCGCCCGGCCCGCCGGCCCCGTCCCAGCCGCCGGCACCCCCACCGAGCGAGCCGGCGGAACGGCCGGTAGTGCAGGCCCCGGCCCAGGAGGCCCTGACCCTCATCACCCCGTCCCGTCGCCCGACCCCCACGCCCCCCACCACCCGGCCTCCGGCGCCCGAACCCCCGGCGCGTCACGCGCACCCGCACGCCCGCCCCGAGCACCACGAACCCCGCCGCCCCGCCGTCGCCCCTCCGAAGAGACCACAGGTGAAGGTGCCCGACGCGCCGCGGCCGATCCGCCCGGAGACCCCGACGAACGGCGACGTCTGCGCGCTGGGCAGACAGTACGGCGGCTGGAAGGCGGACAGCCCGGAGTCGAAGATCTGCGACCAGACGTACGGGCGCTGAGGGGGAGGGCAGGGGGTGGGCCGGGGCGCTGGGTGCCGCCGCAGCTGCCTCACCATGCCCGCATGCTTGTCACGCGGCGCCCGGGACATCACGAGGTTCCTCCCGCGATCTGCACGCGCAGACCTGTCAGTTCCGCAATCTTCTCGGCGGCCTCGCGCAGATTCCCGGGCGGGGTCGCAGAGGGGGCCAGGTGCCCGGTGACACGGACATGGCTCGCCGTCTCCGTCTCTCCGCCTCGTCGTCTTCGGCTGGGCGAGTACGGCCGCATCGCTGCAGAGCCGGCAGGCGAATGTGCGACCGCCGGAGGCGTGGACTGGTTCCGGACTCGGCCCCGCGCATCCCTGCGTGGGGCCACGAGAGGACACGCGGTCGCTGACGCACGGACCAGGCTCAAGGCCCCAACCCGCGCCCCTGCACAGCCCGCCCTTGCGCAACCCGCGCAGCCTGCGGGCAGTCGAGCCGCTGAGGCAGCGCTCGTCCCGAAGGAGGCGGCATCCCGCCGACGCCGGGCTGTGCGACCCACCCCCGGCCGGCCCCGACGCCGAGCCCCCAAGCACTCAGCCCCCCCCGACGGGCCCCGAGGCCACCCAGCCCTCACGCCGGGAACCCCGCCGCTCAGTCCCCGTACCGGGCACCCGTACCCGACAGCCAACCCGCTGCCCCTACACCCCCTCCCCCAACCGCACCTCCAGCCGCCGAATCTCCGCCCGCACACCGTCCCCGTACCGGTCGTCCCCCAGCACCCCGGCCGCCCCCCGCGCCCGACGCAGATGCACCAGCGCGGCCTCCGTGCGGTCGAGCTTCACATAGTCGGCGGCCAGATTCAGATGAAGCGAGGGGTACAGCGCCCGCACGGCAACCGCCCCACTGGCACTCTCCGCCTCGGTCAACGCCCGAAGATCCCACGCCAGCTCGTCCGAGGGGTCGTCCTGGGTGTCGGCGAGGTAGTGCGCCAGGGTGCACCGGTGCAGTGGGTCGCCGTCCTCGCCGAGCTCCGTCCACAGGTCCAGCAACCGGCGCCGGGCCTCCTCCCGGTCACCCGCGTGATGGAGGATCACGACCTGTCCGATCCGCGTCAGCACCGCATCGGGCGCCGCCTGCTCCTGTTGCTCCGCCACCGCGTCCTCCGGACCCTCGTCGGATGATCTCTTCGACGCTAACGGCCACCACCGGCAATCCGGGGCAGGCGGCTCCGTACGGCACCGGACCGGTCCGGCGAGGGACCGGCCCGGCACCGGCTCAGCCGAGGTCCGGGATCCGCCAGTCGATCGGCTCGTGGCCCTGCCGGGCCACCGCCTCGTTGATCTGCGTGAACGGGCGGGAACCGAAGAACTTCTTCGCCGACAGCGGCGAGGGGTGCGCGCCCTTGACCACCACGTGCCGCGTCTCGTCGATGAGCGGGAGCTTCTTCTGGGCGTAGTTGCCCCACAGCACGAACACCGCGGGGTCGGGCCGGCCGGCCACGGCCCGGATCACCGCGTCGGTGAACTTCTCCCAGCCCTTGCCCTTGTGCGAGTTCGCCTCGCCGCCGCGGACCGTCAGCACCGCGTTGAGCAGCAGGACGCCCTGCTGGGCCCAGGGCATGAGATAGCCGTTGTCGGGGACGGGGAGGCCGAGCTCCTCCTTCATCTCCTTGTAGATGTTGCGCAGCGAGGGTGGCGTCTTCACGCCGGGGCGGACCGAGAAGCACAGGCCGTGGCCCTGGCCCTCGCCGTGGTACGGGTCCTGGCCGAGGATCAGGACCTTCACCTTGTCGTACGGCGTCGCGTCGAGCGCCGCGAAGACCTCCTCGCGCGGCGGGTGGACGGGACCCTTCGCCCGCTCCTCCTCGACGAACTCCGTCAGCTCCTTGAAGTAGGGCTGCTGCAGTTCGTCACCCAGAACCCCGCGCCAGGACTCGGGCAGCATGGCGATGTCGGTCACGTCAACTTCCTTACGATGTGCGGCAGACGATGTGCGGTCCACGACCAGGGGTCGCTTCCAGGTCTCCGAAACTACAGGCGACCACTGACAATCGCCCCGCGGACCGCACATCCCGACAGGCACCGCACATACCGGCCGTCAGCCCACAGCCACAGCCACAGCCGGCGGGACCGCTACCAGCTGGTCTTGCGGTACAGCTCGCCCACCATCATGATCGTCGACGGGTCCAGTGCCCGCTCCGCACCCGAGATCTCCGAGCTCGCGGCCACGTACTGCCGGCCCTGCCACAGCGGCAGCAGCCGCGCGTCGTCGACGAGGATGCGCTGGGCGTCCTCGAAGTCCTTGACCACGTTGGCACGGTCGCTCTGGGCGCGGGAGTTGGGCAGCAGGGTCTCGGTGATCCTGGGTACCACGTAGGGCGTACCGAGCGCGTTCTGCTTGCCGACGAACGGCGCGATGAAGTTGTCCGCGTCGGGGAAGTCGGGGAACCAGCCACGCCCGAACACCGGGTACTCGCCGTTCTGGTAGCCGGTGACGTAGGTCTTCCAGGGGCGGCTCTTGAGGGTGATCTTGAAGAGGCCGGACCCTTCGAGCTGGCTCTTCAGCTCCTCGAACTCTCCCTTGGTCGCCGAGCCGTAGCGGTCGCTGGTGTACCAGAGGTTGAGCGGGACGGGCGTCGTGATGCCGGCGTCGCTGAGGATCCTGGCGGCCTTGGCCTTGCTGGGGTCGCCGTAGTCGTCGAAGAAGCCCGTGGTGTGTCCGGTCAGGCCCTTGGGGACCATGGAGTACAGCGGCTCGACGGTGTCCTTGTAGACCTTGTGGGCGATCGCCGGACGGTCGACGACCTGGGCGATGGCCTTGCGGACGGCGGACTTGCCGGCCATGGGGTCCTTGGGGTTGAAGACCAGGTAGTTGATCTCCGTGCCGGAGCCCTCGATCAGCTGGAGCTCGTCATCGTCGTCGGCCTGGAGGTCGACGATGTCCTCGGCGGCGAGGCCGCGGAAGGCGACGTCGAGCTCCTTGTCGCGCAGGGCGCCGACCATGGTCGGCGAGTCCTGGAAGTAGCGGATGGTGACCGCGTCGTTCTTGCGCTCCGCGTAGCCCTCATAGGTGTCGTTCTTGACGAGCTCGGCCTTCTGGCCCTCGTCGTAGGACGCGAGGGTGTACGGCCCGGACCCGACGACACTGTCGTCCTCGCGCAGCTTGTCGGCCGGGTACTCCTGGGGGTCGACGATCGACATCGCGGGCGTGGCGAGCACGAACGGGAAGGTCGCGTCGGCCTTGTTGAGGTGGAAGACGAGCTCGCGCTCGTTCAGCACCTGGACGCGGTCGAGGCTGCCCAGCAGACCGGCGGGGCCCGTTTTGATGTTGATCGTCCGGATGCGGTCGATCGAGTACTTGACCGCCTGCGCGTCGAGCGTGTGCCCGTCGGAGAACTTCAGGCCCTCGCGCAGCTCGCACTTGTACTTCATGTTCGAGCTGTCGGTGAACTGGCAGTTCTCGGCGGCGTCCGGCTCGGGCGTGGTCGCGCCGGAGGGGTAGCTGAGAAGCGTCTGGTAAATGTTGCGGAACAGTTCCCAGGAGCTGTCCCAGGAGGCGGCGGGATCAAGGGTGCTGGGGGCGGCGGTCGTCCCCACCACGATCGGGCCTTCCTCCTCCGTCGCATCGGACGAGAGGACGCCGCACCCTGCCACCAGCGCCGATATGGACGCGATGGCCGCCACCTGCCGCAGGCGTCGGATCCGGTTGAACACGCGCACGCTCCTCGATCTGCCATACCAAGGGTCGGCAGACCATACCGCAGTGTTCCGGCCGGTGGACCTCCCGTCTCAGGTAGCGCTTGTCCGACCCCCCGATGACTACGTTGTCAACGGCAGGTGATCTCCCGAAACGTCGACACGGGCGCCGCTCGTGTCCAGCGGCGCCCGTCTCCTGAATCGTCGTCCCGCGTCCCGTGCGTCAGCCGACGCCGGCGTTGAGGAAGATGCCGCCGTCGACGACGAGCGTCTGCCCGGTGACCCAGTCGGACTGGTCCGAGGTGAGGAACGCGGCGGCGCCGCCGATGTCGGAGGGCACGCCGAGCCGGCCCAGCGGGTAGGCCGCGGCGGCCTCCGCCTCACGGCCCTCGTACAGCGCCTGCGCGAACTTGGTCTTCACCACGGCCGGGGCGATCGCGTTGACCCGCACCTTGGGCGCGAACTCGTGCGCCATCTGCTGGGTGAGGTTGATCATCGCGGCCTTGCTGACGCCGTAGGCGGCGATGAACGGCGAGGGTGCGATGCCCGCGACGGAGGCGATGTTGACGATGGCGCCGCCGTTGTCCTTCTGCCAGGCGTGCCAGGTCTTCTGCGCGAAGCCCAGCGCCGAGATCACGTTGGTCTCGAAGACCTTGCGGGCCACGTTCAGGTCGAGGTCGGCGAGCGGGCCGAACACCGGGTTGGTGCCGGCGTTGTTGATCAGGTAGTCGACCCGGCCGAAGGCCTCCATGGCGCGCTCGACGGCGAGGGCCTGGTGGGCCTCGTCGTGCGCCTTGCCGGCCACGTGGATCGCGCGCTCGGCGCCGAGCCGCTCGACGGCCTCCTTGAGGGCGTCCTCGCCGCGGCCGGTGATGACGACGCGGTCACCGCGCGCGACGAGCGCCTCGGCGACGCCGTAGCCGATGCCGCGGCTGGCGCCCGTGACGAGGGCGACCTTGCCGGAGAGTTCAGGCAGTGCAGTCATGTCCGTGTCCCCCGGGCCCTAGTCGAGCGGTCCACCGGCGACGTACAGCACCTGGCCGGAGACGAAGCCGGCCGCCTCGCCCGTGAAGAAGGCGATCGCGTTGGCGATGTCCTCCGGCTCGCCGACCCGGGCCACCGGGATCTGGGTGGCGGCCGCGGCCTTGAAGTCCTCGAAGCCCATGCCGACGCGGTCGGCGGTGGCCTTGGTCATCTCGGTGGCGATGAAGCCGGGGGCGACGGCGTTGGCGGTGACGCCGAACTTGCCGAGCTCCTTGGCGAGGGTCTTGGTGAAGCCCTGGAGACCGGCCTTGGCGGCGGAGTAGTTGACCTGGCCGCGGTTGCCGAGCGCGGAGGACGAGGAGAGGTTGACGATACGGCCGAAGCCCGCGTCGACCATGTGCTTCTGACACGCCTTGGACATCAGGAAGGCGCCGCGCAGGTGCACGTTCATGACGGTGTCCCAGTCGGCGACGCTCATCTTGAACAGCAGGTTGTCGCGCAGCACGCCCGCGTTGTTGACCAGGATCGTCGGGGCGCCGAGCTCCTCGGCGATCCGCGCGACAGCCGCCTCGACCTGGGCCTCGTCGGAGACGTCGCAGCCGACCGCGATCGCCTTGCCGCCGGCCGCGGTGATCTTCTCCACGGTGTCCTTGCAGGCGCCCTCGTCGAGGTCGATGACGGCGACCGCGCGCCCTTCGGCGGCCAGGCGTACGGCGGTGGCGGCGCCGATGCCGCGCGCTCCGCCGGTGACCACGGCGACCCGCTGCTCAGTGGTGGACATCAGTGACTCTCCTCAGGTGAGCGACCGCTTAGTACCTTCGATGGACGTGACGCTAGAAGTCCTGGCACGCGGTGTCAACGGCCACCGCGCGCATGTGATCCATTACCTGATCCGTCACTTCACCAACCGGTCGAGCAGCCGCTCCGTCTCGGCCGCCGGATCGGAGGTGAACCCGGTGTGCACGGGCCCCGGCTGGACGACCGTCGAGCGGGGCGCGATCAGCCAGCGGAAGCGCCGCCCCGCGTCGTCGCCGGAGGCCTGCCCCGCCGCCTCGCTGCCGCCGCAGACGCTCTCGACGGCCCCGAGGGCGGCCCGGACGCCGGCCACGTCCGCATCCGGGTCGAGCGCGAGCAGCCGCGCCTCGTCCAGGTGGGTGCGCGCCCCGACGTAGCCCCGCGCCCGGCAGTACACCAGCACGCCCGCGTTGATGCACTCGCCGCGTTCGACGCGGGGTACGACGCGCAGGACGGCGTACTCGAAGACGTCCCGGTCGCTCGCCTCGCCGCCCCGGATGATGTGGCGTTCGACCACATGGCCGGCCATGTGAATGTGGCGCTCGCTCACTTGCCCTCCTCGATGCCGGTGACGCGCTCGTGGACGGTGGCCGCCCGGGCCAGCAGCGGCCCCGCGTAGGCCCGCCGGAGGTCGTCCGCGGTGTCGAAGCCGGGCTCGCCGACGAGCCACGCGTCCGGGATCTCGGCGGTCACCTCGGCGAGCAGTTCCTCGGTGACCAGCGGCGCCAACTCGGCCGCGGCGGCCCGCACATCCGGTGCGAAGGAGGCGAGGGCGTGGTCGGAGGCGTCGTAGGGGCGGGCCGCCGATCCTTGCGCGCCGGGCCAGTTGTGGTGCCAGATCATCGTCGCGCCGTGGTCGATGAGCCACAGCTCGCCCTGCCACATCAGCAGGTTGGGGTTGCGCCAGGACCGGTCGACGTTGTTCACCAGGGCGTCGAACCAGACGATCCGGCCGGCCTCTTCGGCGCTCACCCGGAAGGCGAGCGGGTCGAATCCGAGGGCGCCGGAGAGGAAGTCCATGCCGAGGTTGGTGCCGCCGCTGGACCTGAGCAGTTCCTGTACCTGCTGGTCGGGTTCGCCGAGCCCCAGCACCGGGTCGAGCTCCACCGTCACCAGCCGGGGCACCCTGAGTCCCAGCCTGCGGGCGAGTTCACCGCAGACGACCTCGGCGACCAGCGTCTTGCGGCCCTGTCCGGCGCCGGTGAACTTCATGACGTACGTCCCGAAGTCGTCGGCCTCGACGAGCCCCGGCAGCGAGCCGCCCTCACGCAGGGGCGTGATGTAGCGGGTCGCGATGACTTCCTTGAGCATCGCCCCAGGTTACTGGCGCAGGGGCGGGGGCCCGGGACCATCCGGGCGGCGGGCGGTGCGTTTGCGCCGACAGCAGACCGACAGCTCCGGACAGGGGACCGACAGCTCCGCTTTACCCACCTCTTCGCCGGACCGGGTCAGGATTTCGACATCGTCTGAACAGCCGGTCCTCATGGACCGTACCTCTCGACAGATCACGAATGACGGGAAGGAACGTCAGCATGACCAGCGAATCAGTTCAGCCGGGGTCGAAACCCAGCCGCCGTACCGTCGTGGCGGCGGTCGGCGCGGCGGGGCTCGCCGTTGCGCTGACCGCGTGCGGGTCGGAGGACGACGCGTCCGGCTCGTCCACCCAGCAGGGCGCCGACGCGGGGGCGACCACCGAGGCGGGCGGCTCGTCCGGCGGGGCCGGTGCCGGCGGGGCGGCGCTCGCGAAGACCAGCGACATTCCGGAGGGCGGCGGCAAGGTCTTCGGCGACGAGAAGGTGGTGGTGTCGCAGCCGGCGGCGGGCGAGTACAAGGCCTTCTCGACGATCTGCACCCATCGGCAGTGCCCGATGACGGACCTGGCGGGTGACACCCTCACCTGTGCCTGCCACAAGAGCCAGTTCTCCGTCCTGGACGGCAGCGTGAAGAAGGGGCCCGCCACCGAGCCGCTGGAGGCCAAACAGATCAGCGTGTCGGGCGACTCGATCACGCTCGCCTGACGCGCCGCGGACGCCTGAAGCCGTCCAGCACCTCGTCCGTGGTCGCGACCGTGGCGACCAGTGCGAGCGTGTTGCGGATCATCGCGGGGGTGTAGTCGGACGGCACCCCCGCGATGGCGTCCGAGGGCACGACGGCCGTGTAGCCGCGGTTGACGGCGTCGAACACCGCGTTGGGTACGGCCACGTTGGCCGAGACACCGGTGATCACGAGCGTGCGGCAGCCCAGGTTGCGCAGCAGCGGGTCGACATCGGTGCCCTGGATGGGCGACAGGCCGTGCAGTCGTCGTACGACCAGGTCCTCCTCGGCGACGTCGATCGGCGCCGCCACGCAGACCGCCTCGGTACCGGACAGCTGCTGGACGGGGAGTCGTGCGGCGGCCCGGAAAAGGCGGGCGTTGCGATTGGCGCCGCGGCCGTCGGGGCGGCGTTCGGCGATCGCGTGGATCACCTGGACCCCGCTGTCGTGGGCCGCGGTCACCAGCCGTGCCACGTTGGCGAGGGCGCCCGAGTCCCGTGCCTCCTCGGCGAGTTCGGGCAACGCGCTGTCCGCTCCGACGACGCCCTGCTGGCACTCGACGGTGAGCAGGACGGTGGTCGCCGGGTCGAGGAGTTCGCTGAGCTCTGCGTACGACGGCATGGTTCCCCCTGTGACCGACGGCGGCATGGGCGGGCGAGCGTAGCCACCTTCACGTGAGGACGGAACCATCAGTACGCGAGGACGGAGCCACCATTGCGTGGTGACGGAAGACGACCCATCCTTTTCTGACGTGATGTCAGAGGATCTCTCCTCTGACACGACGTGAGAGAAGAGGGGGCCGCATGACCGTCACTCAGCAGCGCCGGGGCCGGAAGATCATGATGACGCCCGGTGAGCTGGACGAGTTCCTCACCACACAGCGCACCTGCCGGGTCGCCACGGTGTCCGCCGACGGGTTCCCGCATGTCAGCGCCCTGTGGTTCGCCTGGGACGGCACCTCGCTGTGGCTGTACTCGGTCGTCCGCAGCAAGCGGTGGACCGATCTGCTCCGCGATCCGCGGGTCGCGATCGTGATCGACACGGGTGAGGACTACGAGCAGCTGCGCGGTGTCGAGCTGTCCGGCACCGTCGAGTTCGTGGGCGAGATACCGCGGGTCGGCGAGCTGCGGGCCGAACTCGACGTACCCGAGACGCTGTTCGCCCGCAAGAACTTCGGCATCGACGAGATGCCGCACGACGGCCGGCACGCATGGGTGCGGCTGACGCCCGACAAGATCGTGTCGTGGGACTTCAGGAAGCTCGGGGCCCTGTGAGGCGCACGGCCGTCCTTCAGCCGATCTTCTCGGCCGCCGCCTGCAGGGCCTCCACCGCCGCCCGGATCGACGGTCGGCGGTCGGCGTCCGCGCGCCAGACCGCGTAGACGTACCGGTGGACCCGGTGCCGCACGGGCACGGCCCGCACCCCGTGCGGCATCGGGTCGCGGCCCAGCCGGGGCGCGACACAGACGCCCAACCCGGCGGCGACGAGCGCGAGTTGGGTGTGGTGCTCCTCGGCGCAATGGGCGATACGGGGCTCGATGCCCTTGGTACGCAGCGTGTAGAGCAACCACTCGTGGCAGAACGCGCCCTCGGGCCAGGCCACCCATTCGTCGTCCGCGAAGTCCTCCAGGTCGACCTCGCGCCGGTCGGCGAGCGGGTGATCCTCGGGCATGGCGATCTCCACGCGATCGTCGAGGATCGGCGCCTTGGCGAGCCCTTCCGGCATGGGCAGGGGCTTGTTGTACCAGTCCAGGACGACGGCCAGGTCGGCGTCGCCGCGGATCACGGCGTTCACTCCGAGCTCCGGCTCCAGTTCTCTCGACCGCAGGCGCAGCCCCGGATGTCCGGCTCGAAGCGCGGCGAGCGCGGTGGGGAACAGGCCGCGCAGGGCCGTCGGGAACGCGGCGAGCCGTAGCTCACCGACCACTTGCCCCCGCTGCGCCTCCAGATCGGACTGGGCCAGCTCGACCTGCGACAGGATGCGCGCGGCATGGTCGGCGAGCAGCCGGCCGGCGTCGGTGAGCCGCACACCCCGGCCGTTCTTGGCGAGGAGCTGCTGGCCGACCTCGCGCTCCAGCTTGGACATCTGCTGCGACACGGCGGAGGTCGTGATGTGCAGCCCCTCGGCGGCACCGCTGACCGAGCCGTGGCGGGCGAGGGCGTCGAGGGTGCGCAGGCGCTCCAGGTTCAACATGTAAGCGATACTACGAGATATCGCGTGGGAAATCTCGATTGTGCTACGAGGTTGTCTGGGTCATCGTTGCTGCCATGACCACCGTCACCACCTCTCGCACCCCGGCCGAAGCCGCGCCCCGTCCACGTCCCCGAGCCCGTCTCGACTGGCGTCTGCGCTTCGCCGCCCTC
This sequence comes from Streptomyces sp. NPDC049627, assembly GCF_044465645.1. Taxonomy (NCBI): domain Bacteria; kingdom Bacillati; phylum Actinomycetota; class Actinomycetes; order Kitasatosporales; family Streptomycetaceae; genus Streptomyces; species Streptomyces sp. NPDC049627. The sequence continues at coordinate 341,073 of NZ_JBITLW010000011.1, forward strand.
TCCCTGATCTGGGGCTTCAGCTTCCTGCTCATCAAGGTGGGCACCGATGGGTTCGCCCCGTTCCAGGTCACGCTCGGGCGGCTGGTGTTCGGTACGGCGGTCCTGGCGGCGGCGATGGCGGCGAAGCGGGAGCGGCTTCCCCGTGGGGCTCGGACGTGGGGGCATCTGGCTGTCGCCGCGTTCCTGCTGAACGCGCTGCCGTTCTCCTTGTTCGCGTACTCCGAGTTGACGATCCCGTCCACGCTCGCCGGGATCTGCAACGCGACCTCGCCGCTGTGGGGGATGGCCCTGTCCCTTGTCGCCCTGTCGGAGGACCGGCCTACCCGGGTCAGGGTCGCGGGGCTCGGGATCGGGTTCCTCGGGGTACTGACGGTGCTGGGGGCTTGGCAGGGATTTCACGGGCTCGACACGACGGGGACGGTGATGGCACTACTGGCCTCGCTGAGCTATCCCATCGGGTGGATATACGTCCGCCGGACACTGGCCGGGTCGAGCGAGTCGCATCTGTCGCTGACCGGGGCGCAGTTGCTGTTGGCCACGGGGCAACTGGCCGTTGTGACACCGCTGTTCACCTCGGTTCCGGTGCGCTTGCCGGTGCTGCCGTTGCTGGCGGTCGTGGCGTTGGGTGCGCTCGGTACGGGGCTTGCGGTCCTGATTCAGTACGGCCTCGTCGCCGAGGTCGGGCCGACCACGGCTCAGATGGTCACGTACTTCATTCCGGTCATCGCGACGGCTGCGGGGGTCGCGCTGCTGGGTGAGTCGCTGGCCTGGTCGACGCCGGTGGGGGCGGTGATCGTTCTTGCGGGGGCTGCGCTTACCCAAGTGAAGAAGGGCGCCTAATGGGGTGGGTTCGACGATCGTTCGCGACTGCGGGTGGACTGTGGTTGCTCACGCGGTTCCCCGCGCCCCTTTGGGCCGGCTGCAGCACCCGTGCCTAGACGTAACTCCTCGCCGGTGGCGGGCCGACGGCGGCGGCAACCGCATTCGCCAGGGGTTCGACCTCCTCCGCACCGAGGCTCGAGACGGTGATCCGGATCCCGGGCCGCGCGCTCGACCGGAACCGCGCCCCCGGAGCCACCGCCCACCCGGCGTGCAGCAGCCGGGCCACGGCTCCCGTCTCGTCGGGGACCGGGATCCAGACGTTCAGGCCGCTGCGGCCGTGCGCCTCGATCCCCCGCTCGGCCAGCGCACCGATCAGCAGGTCACGGCGGCTGCCGTACGTCGCCGCCACTGCCCTCGGGTCAAGGGCGCCGTCGCTCCACAACCGCACCACGGCCCGCTGCACCAACCGGCTGACCCAGCCGGCCCCGAGCCGCTGGCGGCCGCGTACCCGGTCCAGGGTCACCTCGTCCCCGGTGAGCACGGCGAGCCGTAGGTCCGGGCCGTAGGCCTTGGCGACGGAGCGCACGAAGGCCCAGGTGCGGGTGGTGCCGGACAGGGGGTGCAGGGGCAGGTCGACGATGCGGTGGCCGTGGTCGTCCTCGATCAGGAGGAGGTCGGGGTGCTCCCGGAGCACGGCACGCAGGGCACGCGCGCGCGTGGCGGTCACCGCGGCGCCGGTGGGGTTCTGGGCACGGTCGGTGACGATCAGGGCGCGGGCCCCGGCGTCCAGGGCCCGGCGTACGTCGTCCGGCAGCGGCCCCTCGTCGTCGACGGCGACCGGAGCCGTACGCAGCCCGAGCGCCGGGATCAGGTCGAGGAGGCTGCCCCAGCCGGGGTCCTCGACAGCGACCGTGTCGCCCGGCTTGAGGTGGGCCGTGAGGACGCGCTCGATGGCGTCGAGGGAGCCCGAGGCGACGGCCAGGGGGCCCTGCGGCACCCCGTCCGCGTCCAGTTCGGCGCGCGCGATCCGCGCGAGCTCCGGCTCCACGGCGTCCTCTCCGTACAGCACCGGCTCCCGGTCGGCCTGCTCGGCCGCGGCCGCGAAGGCCTTCGTCAGGGAAGGCAGCAGCGCCGGATCGGAGTTGCCGCTCGCCACGTCCTTCACGCCCTCGGGTACGTCCACCCGGACGTACTCGCGCCCGGTCGTGGCCGGCCTGGGCCGCACCCGGCTGCCCCGGCGGCCCGCGGTCTCGATCACCCCGCGCTCACGCAGGGTGCGGTACGCGGCGGCGACCGTATTGGGGTTCACGCCCAGCTCGACCGCCAACTCCCGCATGGGCGGGAGCAGTTGCCCCGGCGCCAGCTCCCCGGCACCCACCGCGCGCTCGACGCTCGCCGCAATCTCGGCTGCGCGTCGCCCTTCGATCCGATATCCTCCTAGCACAAACAATATTATGCACTAGTGCAATACATCTCGCAAGGAGAGGGCCATGCAGGGGACCCAGCAGCCGACGTCGCCGCCCGCCGCCTACACGCCGACCGACCGCACCGTCCCCACACGCTCCGCGGAACGGGCGTCGTACGACAAGGAACTGGTGCACGCGATACTCGACGAGGCCTACGTCTGCCATCTCGGCTTCGTGCGCGACGGCGCGCCGGTCGTACTGCCCACCCTGTTCGGCCGGGTCGGCGAGACGCTCTACGTCCACGGCTCGACGGGTTCGCGCCCCCTGCGGATGACCGGCCAGGCCGGCCCCGGACTGCCGGTGTGCCTGACGGTCACGCATGTCGACGCGCTGATCCTTGCCCGCTCGGCGTTCCACCACTCGATCAACTACCGCTCGGTGGTCGTGCACGGCCTCGCCTACGACGTGACGGACCCCGAGGAGAAGCGGGTCGCCCTCGACGCCCTGGTCGACCATGTGGTGCCGGGCCGGTCGGCCGACTCCCGCCCCGCCAACAAGAAGGAACTGGCGGCCACCGCCGTGATCCGCCTCGACCTGAACGAGGTCTCCGCCAAGCTGCGCACCGGCGGCGTGAACGACGAGCCCGAGGACCTCGCCCTCCCCCACTGGGCCGGCGTGGTCCCGCTGCGCAAGGGCTACGACGCACCGGTCGGCGACCCGGACCTCGCCCCCGGCACCGAGCTCCCCGGCTACCTCGGAGCCCTGTGATGCTGATCCACCCCTGGGACGCACCGCACGCGGACGCGGAGTGGCAGCAGTGGCTGGCCGCCCACGACTTCGGGCAGCTCGTCGTCAACGGCCTGGACGGCGAGCCGCCGTACGCCCAGCCGCTGCACTTCGTGTACGACGCCGAGCGCGGCGAGGTCCTGACGCACCTGGCCCGCCCCAACCCGATGTGGCCCGCGCTGCTGGCGAACCCCGAGGTCGTCCTGAGCGTGGTCGACGACTACGTGTACGTGCCCGGCCCCTGGCAGGCGGCACCGGAGGACCCGCCCGAGCACGGCGCACCGACCAGCTTCTACGCCGCGGTCCAACTCCGCTGCCGGGCCCATGTCGTGGACGACCCGGCCGAGAAGGCCGCGCTGCTCAACCGCCAGGTCGGCCACTTCCAGCCGGAGGGCGGCTCGGCACGGGTCGCGGTGGGCGAGGTGCCGTACGGCCGCATGCTGTCCGGGCTGCGCGGCGTACGGCTCGAAGTGACCGGCGTACGGGCCAAGTTCAAGTACGCGAATCACCGGACCCAGGAAGTCAAGGACAGAATCGCCGCCAACCTGGTGGAGCGGGGCGGTCCGCGCGACGCGGCGGCACGGGAGCACCTGCTGCGGCGGCGCCGAGCCTGAGCGAGGGGCCCTCCACCCGTGCGGTGCAGGGCCCCCCGCGTCACGCCGGAAGCGGCTCCCGCTCTCGCTCCTGCCTCGCCCCGCGGGTCTCCGCCACCGCGAGGCCCGCGACCGACCCGAGCATGAGCAGGGTGCCGGCGAGGGTCGGTGCGGTCAGGTGTTCGCCGAGCAGAGCGACGGCGAGCACCGCCGCGCCGACCGGCTCCAGCAGCATGATCACGGACACGGTGGCCGACCGTACGGCGGCCGCGCCCGCGAAGTAGAGGGCGTACGCGAGGGCCGTGGGCACGGCCCCGATGTACGTCAGCAGCCAGCCGAGTCGGACGGGGTCGGCGGTGTGCGGCACGAGTCCCTCGGCGAGGGCGAACGGCAGCAGACACAGGCTGGTGACGGCGAAGGCCCACAGGGACGTTCCGGCGGCGTCGGCCCCGCCGTCGCGGCCCCACTTGCGGGTCAGCAACGTCATGACGGAGTACGCGGCGGCGGAGATCAGGGCGAGCAGCACGCCCCACGGTCGTACGGTCGCGTCGCCACCGCCGAGCGTGAGCACGGCGAGGCCGGCGAGCGAACCGGTCACGGCAGCGACGCCCCCGCGGCCGAGCCGCTCCCCCAGCGTGAGGCGGGCGCCGAGCGCGATGAACACGGGACCGGCGCCGAGGGTGACGACGGTGCCCACGGCGAGTCCGGTGGCGTCCACGGCCGCGAAGTAGGCCGTCTGGAACACCGCGAGCCCGACACCGGTGGCGACGGCCCGCAGCGCCTTGCGGCCGGGGGACTCGGACCCGGCGGTCCGCGCACGTGGCCGCAGGAAGTGGACGGTGAGGAGCAGCACGAAGCCGGCGGCACAGCGCCAGAAGGAGAGGGCGATCGGCCCCATGTCACTGGCCCGGTAGACCAGTGAGGCGGCCGCGCCCGCGGTGCCCCAGGCGGCACCGGCGACGATCAGATACATGAGGCCTCGCCCGATGGGCAGGCCGGAGACAGTGTTCGACACGAGTTGTTCTCCGCAGATGCGCGAGTGCGCGGAAGTTCGGAAGGAGCCCCGCGTCGGCGGGGTCCGTGGACTTCTTCTGCGGGCAGCACCGTTGCACCCGGCGGTGCGCGGGGTTCAGTTCCCGTCAGGCACCGGGGCTTGGCTTCCGGAGGGCCCGCCTCAGGCGGCCGGAGGCGGAAGAACGAGTGTCGAAGGCATGATGGCGCAGCCTAGGCGACGTTTCCGCGGGCGGACAACTCGCGTTCCGGCCCGCCGCTCGCCACCGGCTCGGCCGAGTTCTTGGCGGGCGCGGACGACTGCGCGATGAACGCGCCGACCAGGACGACCGCACCGCCGATGATCTGCGGCGCCGAGAGGTGCTCGCCGAGCAGGAACCAGGCGAGGACGGTGGCGATGACCGCTTCGAGACAGGCCACGACTCCGGCGACCTGCGGCGAGAGCCGGCGCACCGAGATCACGCCGGTGACGTAGGCGACGACCGTCGCGACGAACACGATCCAGGCCAGCAGCCCGACGGCCGCGACCGGGGTGCCGTTCATGTCGGCGGTGTCCGCGAGGACCGACCAGTCCGTGTTCCAGGGGCGGGCCACGACGGTCAGGACGGCGGCGCCGACGAGCAGTCCGTACGCGATGACGCCGATCGGGTCGGGTGCGGCGTCGCCGGAGTCGCTGCCCTGGTCGGACAGGACGAAGTAGCCGACCTGGCAGCAGGCGGCGCCGAGCGCGAGCAGCAGTCCGAGGGCGTCGAAGCTCAGGCCCGACCAGACCTCGACGACGCAGGCGAGCCCGCCGACCGCGAGGACCACGCCGAGCGCGGCCGCGCGGGTCACCGGCCGCCGTTGCACGAACCGGACCCAGCCGAGGACGAGAGCGGGCGCCAAGTACTCGACGAGCAGCGCCACCCCGACCGGGATCCGGGATATCGCGGCGAAGTAGCAGGCCTGTACGCCGGCCACACCGAGCAGGCCGAAACCGGCGAGCAGCGCGGGCCGGCTGCGCAGCAGGGCACGGTGGCGCACGGCGAGCGGCAGCATCACGAGGGCGGCGCCGGCCACGCGCAGCCACACCACGTGGAGCGGGTCGAGCCCCGCCTCGATCAGCGGCTTGGCCGCGACACCGGACCCTCCGAAGGCGACCGCGGACCCGATCGCCAGACCGAGCCCGACGCCCTTGCCACGGCCGGCCTGACTGCTCTCAGAGATACGCACCCACACATGATGACAGGCACTGACAGGAGCGTCATCCCCGATGACACCTGTCTCAGCGAGTGGACGACGGTCGGGGGCTCGCGGGTGGACGGGGAGCGGCTCGGGTGGGGGGCGGGGATGGCGTGGGGCAGGCTCGCGTGCGGGATCGGGGATGGCGTGGGGCAGGCTCGCGTGCGGGATCGGGGATGGCGTGGGGCAGGCTCGCGTGCCGGCTCGGCAATGGCGTGGGGCAGGCTCGCGTGCCGGCTCGGCAATGGCGTGGGGCAGGCTCGCGTGCCGGCTCGGCAATGGCGCAGGACAGACTCCCGCGCCGGATCGGCAATGGCGCAGGACAGACTCCCGCGCCGGATCAGCAATGGCGCAGGACAGACTCCCGCGCCGGATCAGCAATGGCGCAGGACAGACTCCCGCGCCGGATCAGCAATGGCGCGGAGCGGCTGACACGCCGGTTCGGCCATGACGTGGAACGCGGCTCGCACGCGGATGCGGCCGTGGTGCGGGGAACGACTGTCGCACCGATCCGGCCAAGCGCCGGGCACGAGTCACACGAGGATTCGGCGATGGCGCGGGAAAGGCCGGACACACCGATTCAGCCACAGCGCCAGGAACCCCTCGCGCACCGACTCAGCCGCAGCTCCGGGGACCGTCTCGCACGCCGATTCGGCCACGACGTGGAACACATCCCGCACACCACTCCGGCCACGACGTCGAACACATCCCACACACCACTCCGGCCACGACGTGGAGCACGGCCCGCGCACCGGTTCGACGGCTAACGGGCGGCGTCACCGCTGATGTACTCGTCGCGCCGGTCGTCGATCCGAGCGCGCAGCGCGTTCGCGTCGATGCCGGCGCGGGTCAGCACCTCGACGGCGCGCGCCTGCGGGTCCGTCACGATCGCCGCGAGGAGATCGAGGCCACGGGCCTGTGCCTCGCCTCGCCGGGCCGCGCGTCGGCGGGCGTGCTCCATCGCGCTCGCGGCCAGCGGGGAGAAGCCCTCGCCGCCCATCACCACGGGTACGGCTCCGGAGTCCTCGACGGTGCCCTGCCAGCGCAGGCCGTAGCCGATGGTGCGTTGCACGAGGTAGCCGAGCAGGCGGGCGATCCCCGGACCCTCGCCGAAGACGGCGTACACGTCCGGGTCATGCTCCAGGAGCGAGTGCAGCAGATGAGCCGTGTCGATCTGCCGGTCCCCGTCCCTGACCGCCCGGCGGCGGGCACCCGCGATCACCGCTGCCAGCTCGTCACTGAGCCTGGCATCGTCCACCGCGACGTCCGGGCGCCGGCAGTCCTGTTCCTGGGCGGACTGCCGGGGAATACGGGGTTGCACATCCCCACCCCATCAGCCACGTCGCGCCAGGTCATCCCCGGGAGGAAGCATTTTGGCGTCCCACACAGAGTGGACTCGGGCGGCCGGAATCTCCTCCTTACGGATGAGATCACGCCGAAAGCCCCGGAGGGGCGCGCGCCGCCTTGCCCTGCGCCTCGTACGCAACCACGGCGCCCCGTCGCACGTCCCACAGGAACATGGAGAGCAGGTGCTGGCTGGTGGCGCTGCCGGCCGTCGACGGCAGACAGTACGTCTACCGGGTCTACGCCCCGGAGGACGCCCTGCTCGCCGACCTGTTCTGGGAGGCGTGGCACTGCCACGAGGAGAGCGCGCTCCCGCGCGCGTGGGATCTGTTCGACGCGGCGGTGATACGACTGGTGGGCTGAGCGGGAGGGAGAGGCCGGTGGCACGAGCGGGCCGACCGACCCGGCACCTCCACACTTTCTGACGGCTCATCAGTATTGAATGTTCCAGGCCACCCGGCTACGTTCCGCGACACCGTAGCCCGAGTCGAAGGGGTGGTCGCATGGCCGAAGTCAGCGCGGAGGCACGCATCGAGGCACCGGCCGAGAAGGTCTGGGCGCAGCTGACGGACTGGTCGGCGTACGGCCAGTGGAACGCCACCCACACCAGCTTCCCGAACGGCGGCCCCGCAGCCCTCGAAGTGGGCGGGACCTTCCAGGAGAACATGAAGCTCATGGGGTTTCCGGCCGAGGTCGAGTGGACCATCGAGGAACTGGAGCCGGCGCGGGTGCTGGCCATTCGCGGCAAGGGTCCGATGGCGGTGAGCGTGGCCACGCGCTACAGCCTCACGCCGGACGGCAACGACGCGACGGGCGTGCGCATCGACGGGGAGTTCACGGGCGCGGCGGTGTCGTTGATGGCCGGCAGGCTCAAGGACTCGGCGACGGCGGCCCTCGACGAGTCGCTGCGCAAGCTGGCCGGGCTGGTGACCTGAGCGCCCTCGGCGGACACCGGCACCTCATCACCGCACACCGGCACCTCATCACCGCACACCGCACGTCATCACCGCACCCCGGCACCCTCACCGCGCACCGACATCCTCATCGCGCACACGAAGGTGCCCCGCGGAACACTCCGCGGGGCACCTTCCTTCACGGCAGGGAGGCCGCCGACGCCGCTCAGTCCTCGTCGGCGAGGATCAGATACAGCTTCTTGCGGGCGTCGTTGATGACGGCGAGCGCCTTCTCGCGCTGCTCCTTGCTGCCCGTCTTCCAGACCTGCCCGAAGGCCTCCATCAGACCGAAGCCGGCCTGGCGGATCTCACCCAGGGCCTCCCAGTCGACACCCCGGGATGCTTCCTCCCAGGGCGCCTCGGGCCCGGCGTCGGCCGCCTCGCGGCCCGACTCGGTGAGCGAGAACAGCTTCTTGCCGCCCTCGGTCTCGCTGGCGATCAGGCCCTCGTCCTCCAGCAGCTGGAGGGTCGGGTACACCGAGCCGGGGCTGGGCTTCCACGCCCCGCCGCTGCGCTCGGCGATCTCCTGGATCATCTCGTAGCCGTGCATGGGCCGGTCCTTCAGCAGGGCGAGGATCGACGCGCGTACGTCACCGCGCCGCGCCCTCCCCCTCGGCCCGCCCCGCCCCCTGGGCCCCCAGGGCCCGGGTCCGAAGCCGGGCCCGCCGAAGCCGGGGCCGCCCGGACCGAAGGGCCCGAAAGCGCCCCGAAGTCCCTCGAAGCCGCCTCGGCCGTGGTGACCGTGCCCACCGTGTCCACGCTCGAATCCATGGGAACGCATCGCAATCACTCCATTCCATCGTTGATCTGTCGCGATGCCTCAACGATATATCGGAATAGTTCGCGTGACAAGGGCCTGGTTCCGGGCGGCGGGGTGTGCGACACGGCGTTCCGTGGCGCCGTCGCCGCCTTCCTCCCCGCACACACGCCTCGCGCCGGGCGCTGGGCCGGGCGCGAGCCGCCGGCTGGACCTGCGTGATCGTCACCACGGCCGCACCTCCCGGCAGGAGGCGAAGGTCCGCCGCACCGGTCTCGACCGGCTCGTCCAGGGCTGGGTCGTCCCCGAGGCCGTCGGCCCCAAGCTCCGGAGTGGCGGACGGGCGGCCGGGACGCAGGACTCGTACCGCCCCACCCACCCAGCCGACGACGACGTCGCCGCCGCCGCTGCTGCTGCCGCCGCCGCCGCGATCAACCACGCCGTCGGCGCAGGGTGACGAGGGATCGCCCTCGCCGTACCCGCCGCCCTCGCCGTACCCGCCGCTCCCGCCCGCCGAATTCGGTCCAGCAGCGCCGAATTGGCCTTGGCCGGAGCCCCGGCGGAACCTCTAGCGTCGGGCCATGCGTATCCGAATCGTCGACGCCTTCACCGACCGCCCCTTCGCCGGGAACCCGGCCGGGGTCGTGCTCCTGGACGCCTTCCCCGACGACAACTGGCTGCAGAACGTGGCCCTGGAGGTCAACCACGCCGAGACGGCCTTCGCCCACCGCCTGCCCGAGGGCGGCGAGGCCGACTGGGCGCTGCGCTGGTTCACCCCGGCCACCGAGGTCGCGATGTGCGGCCACGCCACGCTCGCCACCGCCCACGTCCTGCACTCCACGGGCGCGCACGAGGGCCCGGTGCGGTTCGCGACCCGCAGCGGCGTCCTCATCGCCACGCCCCACGAGGACGGCTCGGTCACCCTGGACTTCCCGACGGCTCCGCTCAGCCCGGTCGACATCCCGGACGGGGTCGCGGAGGCCCTCGGCGCCGAGCCGCGCGCGGCCTTCGACACCGGCCCGAAGGTCGGCGACCTGATCCTCGAACTCGCCGACGAGAAGACGGTCCATGCCCTCAGGCCCGACCACAAGGCACTCGCCGCCTACTCCGCGCGCGGCATCATCGCCACCGCCCGCGCCGAGAACCCGGCACTGGGCTACGACTTCGTCTCCCGGTGCTTCTTCCCGAACGTCGGCATCGACGAGGACCCGGTCACCGGCAGTGCCCACACCGCCCTCGCCCCGTTCTGGTCCGAGCGCCTCGGCAGGACCGACCTCACCGGCCTGCAGGCCTCCCCCCGCTCCGGCCGCGTCCGTACGGAACTCCGCGGCGACCGCACCCTGCTGAGCGGCCGCGCGGTGACCGTGATCGACGGCGAGTTGATCGCCTAGGCCCGGTCCGGCCGCCTGCCGAGGAGATGCCGAAGGGGGCGTACGAGACCGTCGTACGCCCCCTCGATCAGGCTCACGCGCTCGGCCCGCTCACGCCGTCGGCAGCCAGCCCACCTTCCCGGCCAGCAGCGCGTACCCCACGAACGCCCCTATGTCGAGCAGCGAATGCGCGACGACCAGCGGGCCCACGCGGCCCCAGCGCCGGTAGAGGTACACGAACACCACGCCCATCGCCATGTTGCCGATGAACCCGCCGATGCCCTGGTAGAGGTGGTACGAACCGCGCAGTACGGAGCTGGCCACCAGCGCGGTGCCGGGCGTCCAGCCCAACTGGCCCAGGCGGCGCAGCAGATAGCCGACGACGATGACCTCTTCGAGGATCGCGTTCTGCAGGGCCGACAGGATCAGCACCGGGTACTTCCACCACACCTCGGGCAGCGCCTCCGGCACGACGGTGAGGTTGAAGCCGAGCCCGCGGGCGGCGAGGTAGAAGGCGATTCCGGTGCTGCCGATCACGGCCGCGATCGCCGCGCCACGGCCGAGGTCGGGCCAGGGCCGGGTGCGGTCGAAACCGAGCGTGCGCAGACTCGCGCCCTCCCGCAGCAGGAAGTGCGCGACGAGCGCGACGGGCACCAGTGCGGTGGCGATCCCGAAGAGCTGCCAGGCGAGGTCCAGCCAGGGGCGTCCCGGCGCGGCCGAGGCGTTGAGGGTCGCGGCCTGGTCCTTGAGACCGCCCGGCTTGGTGACGGAACCGACAAAACTGATCAGGGCGGACACGCCGCTCGCACCGAGCGAGAGCCCCAGAACGAGCAGCGTCTCATCACGGAAGATCCGTCGCGAGGGCCGCTCGTGCGGAAATGAATCGGCCACGGGGCCTGCCTCGCCCTGCACACCTGCCTCCAGTTGAGTGATCCCGCCTCACAGCTTGCCCGATCAGTATGGGCCGGGCGGCAGCGCCCCCCGTCGATGCGCCCACAGAGGCGGGGTCACCAGCAGAGCAGGAATGCCGGGAACCCCTGTCCGAGGTTCCCGGCGTCACCCTCCCGCCGTCATCCCAGCAGCGCCGGCTCCAATAACCCCACCGGCCACGTATGCACCGGTTCCCCGCGATGCATCAGCTCGCGGTACCGCCGGGTCGTGGCCGCCAGCGCCGCCTCCCGGGTCATGCCCGCCTCCAGTGCCCGGTGGAAGGTGGCCGCCTGCCAGGACGCCCCGTTCGTGCGCCGTCGGCACCGCTCCTCGATGACGCCCAGGTACAGGTCCCGGTCGGCCGGCTCGACCCCCCACGCCTCCAGGCCCGCCTCGGCGAGCGGCAGCAGTTCGTCGCGTACGAGGCTGACCGCGTCGACCTCGGTCGTGCCGCCGTACCGCCCCCGCCGGGGCCAGCGCAGCCGTGCGTCGATGCCGTGCTTGCACGCCGCGTCGAAGTTGGCGGCCGCCACGTCGAAGGGCATCCGCGTCCACACGGGCCGCGACTCCTCGGCGAGGGCGCGGACGACGCCGTAGTAGAAGGCCGCGTTGGCGATCACGTCCGTGATGGTGGGCCCGGCGGGCAGCACGCGGTTCTCCACCCGCAGGTGCGGGACGCCGTCGGCGATGCCGTAGACCGGGCGGTTCCAGCGGTACACGGTGCCGTTGTGCAGGACGAGCTCGGCGAGCTTCGGTGTGCCGCCGGCGTCGATGACCTCGAGCGGTTCCTCGTCGTCGCAGATCGGCAGCAGGGCCGGGAAATAGCGCAGGTTCTCCTCGAAGAGGTCGTACGCCGAGGAGACCCAGCGCTCCCCGAACCAGGTGCGCGGCCGTACGCCCTGGGCCTGGAGTTCGGGCGGGCGGGTGTCGGTGGACTGCTGGAACAGGGGCGGGCGGGACTCGCGCCACAGTTCCCGCCCGAAGAGAAACGGCGAGTTGGCCCCCACGGCGACCTGGGCGGCGGCGACGGCCTGCGCCGCGTTCCACACATCGGCGAAGCGGGCCGGAGTCACCTGGAGGTGCAACTGCACGGAGGTGCAGGCGGCCTCGGGGACGATGGACTTCGACGTGCACGTCAGGTGTTCGACGCCGTCGATGTCGAGCGTGAAGTCCTCGCCGCGGGCGGCCACGATCTGATCGTTGAGCAGGGCGTAGCGGTCGACGTCGGAGAGGTTCGACGAGACCAGGTCGTCCCGGTCGAGGGTCGGCAGAATGCCGATCATCACGATTCCCGCGTCGAGCTCACCCGCTTTTCGGTCGGCATATGCCAGGGAGGTGCGGAGTTCCTCGGCGAGCCGGTCGAATACCCGCCCCTGCAATCGATGTGGGGCTATGTTCACTTCCAGATTGAACATGGCGAGTTCTGTTTGGAAATCCCGACTCGCGATGCGCTCCAGCACCTGGGCATTCAGCATTCTCGGCAAGCCGTCGGCGCCGGCGATGTTCAATTCGATCTCCAGACCCATGAGGTTCTTGGGGCGATCGAACCGCTTCTCCGCCAGCAGCCGCTCCAGGCCCGTCAGACACTGCCGCAGCTTCTCGCGGTAGCGCTGGCGATCGGACAGATCGAACCGACCTGCCACGACCTTCTCCCCCATCGAAGCGTCCCTCCTCGGATGGGCGGGCCCCAGGGCCCGCCCGGCGGGTCAGGCCCTGGACCGGGCCGCCGGTCTCCCCGGTCGGTTGGGATGATGCCCAGCCGAAGCGATCGATAACGTCCCGCGCCGCTCCGGCGCCCGCTAGGCTGTCGGACGTGACCGGCGGCACATTCACCGGGCATGCAGCACGGTGCAGTTTCGCGCGGCTCACGAACTCGTGAAAAACGCCGATGAGAATTGGCCGACCGCAAGCGGGGCATTTATCGAGGTCACCGCCGCATGAGCGGCCGGGAATCGGGAGGATTCCCGCATATCAGCGGCCGAATCCGTCCTTGCCGAGTGCACCGGAAACGGTTAGACGAAACATCGTCTGAACACTCGTCGTATAAACTCCGCAATCAAGGCAGAGAGTTGGCGCCCGCGGTCCCGGGACCTGCCGTCCAGGTGACGTACGGCAGGCCTCACCCACCCCCTCGCGCTCCCTGACCCCGGCCCTCGCCTCTCTGACCTTCGTGAGCAGACAGCGCCGTCCGCCCCCGCCCCGCCCTCGCGCCACCGTGCCTGTCGAATGAGAGGCGACCCACCATGCCGCTGCATGTTCCCCCGGCTCCCGCGCCCGCCCTTCGCTCCGTCCTCACCGCGCTCGGCTCGCCCACCGCGGTCCGCGAGGCCCGAACTCCCTCCCTGCGTGCCGCCCAGGGCCCCGCCACCCCCGAACTCCCGCTGCCCGTCCATGTGGTGGACGAGATCACCCCGGCCGGCGTGGCCGCGACCCGGCTGGCCGGCTGGCGCTTCCTGATCCGCTGCGCCGACCGCGCGGTGGCGGCCGCCGAGACCCGGCTGACCCCCGACGGCTGGGCCTTCTCGCACTTCTTCGAGGGCCCCTACATCGCCTCCACGGAACGCGCACTGCGCCAGGCGGAGCTGCTCCAGCAGCCCTACCAGCCGCGGCTGCTGTCGTTCCCCGGCCTCTACATGCTCACGCTCTGGCTGCACGGCGACTGCACCGCGGACGGCGCCACCGGCCACCCCGACACCGCCGACCTCCTCGTCCCCCTGGCCCCGGCTCCGCCCGGCATCGCGTCCCATCTGCCGCACCGGGTCGCCGAGCTCCTCCCGGTCCTCACCCATCGGGCGACCCCGGCTCCGCTGCCCCCGCTGCCGCCCCTGCCTCCGCTGCTCGGCTCACCCGCCTGACAGCGCCCGGCGCGAGCACCCGCGTACCCCGCCGCCCTTTTCCGGGCCGTGGGGTACGCGTGTGTTCGGCGGCGGGATTAGGCTCGTATCGGACAACAGGAAACACACCCGTACGAGCCGTAAAGCACGCGGCACGCATTACTCGTACGAGCAGGAAAGCACTCGCCTGAGCGCGAAAAGGCGCGACCGCGAGGAATATCGCTCGCGCGAGCGACAATGCGCTCGAACGAGCCTTCCAGGGCCCCCGGGTCCGCCCGGACTAGCCCCATCCGACCACGGCGAACCACCCGAAGTGACCGTGCGGTTGGGATGAACCGTCCGCGTGCGGGATGCGTCATCAACCTGTGAGAAAGCGGTGCTGCGAAATCCCTGCGGATTGACGCCCGTGGGGCAACACTGGGTTCCGACCGACTATCAACGGGGGGCGGCCATGAACGACGTTTCACGCCGCGAAACAGACACGACAGCCATCTCACACATCACGACAGAGCGAAAGATCCCATCCATGTGCCAGCACCAGCCACCGTGCCCCTCAGCCGACTCCGCCGACCGGGAATCCGCCCGTCTCGTGGCGCACCACCCGGAGCAGGGATGGAGCCTGCTGTGCAACGGTGTTCTGCTCTTCGAGGACACCGGTGAGCTCCTGCCGGACGGCCAGATCATCGCCCCGCACCGCCCGCTGGGCACCGGCAAAGTGGTGACCGCCGCATAACGCCTGCCGGCGGATCACGCCGGAGAGGCACCACCGGGCGGGACGACGCCACGCCCGGAGTTCTTCCAGGGGCCGGTCGCAGACCCTGACTGCGAGCCGGCCCCGACGTGCGTCCGGAGACGATCACTCAGCGTAGCAGCGCCTCCCGTATCGCGTAGTACGCCGGCTTCGGCCGCAGTTCCTCGTCCCACGGCAGCGCGGCGCCCTCGCCCGGGAAGAACGCCGGGATCCACGAGTACTTGTCCGTGTAGTCCCAGATGGTGATGCCCACACAGCGGCGCACCGCCAGGCACGCCTCGGTCATGTCCCGGTACCAGTCGGCCTGCTGGGCGAGCTTCTCCTCGGTCGCGGGCAGCAGCATGCGTACGTCGACCTCGGTGAGGGCCGTGTCGAGGCCGAGCCGGGCGAAGCGGCGGAGGTTGTCCTCCAGCGTGGCCGGATAGCCGTACTGGAGCGCCAGGTGGGCCTGGAGGCCGAAGCCGTGCAGCGGCACGCCCTGGGCCTTCAGCTCCTTGGCCAGCTTGTAGTAGGCGTCGCTCTTCGGGCCGATCGCCTCGACGTTGTAGTCGTTGAGGTAGAGCCGGGCCTTGGGGTCGGCCTGGTGGGCCCAACGCAGGGCGTCGGCGATGTATCCCGGGCCGAGCGTCTTGTAGAAGATCGTCTCGCGGTAGGTGCCGTCCTCGTTGAACGCCTCGTTGACGACGTCCCAGGCGTAGATCTTGCCGCGGTAGTGCCGTACCTCGGTCTGGATGTGCTTCTTCAGTACGGCCCTCAGCTCGGCCGCCGTCCACTCGCGGGCGGTGAGCCAGTCGGGCAGCTGGCTGTGCCAGACCAGGGTGTGGCCGCGGACGCGCTGGTGGTGGGCGCGGGCGAGGTTCACGATCTCGTCGCCCTGGGTGAAGTCGAAGACGCCCTGCTCGGGTTCGGTGGCGTACCACTTCATGCCGTTGCCGGGGGTGATCATGTCGAACTCGCTGCCGAGGACCGCCTTGTAGGGCTCGTCGGTGAGTTCGGGGTTGTCGGTGGCGCTGCCGTAGTAGCGGCCGTGACGCTGGGCGAGGTCGGCGAGGGTGGGCTCCTTGCCGTGCCGCTCGTCCGCCTGTGCCGCCGGGCCGGTGGCGACGCCGGCCGCGACCAGCACGGCGGCGAGGGCACCGGCGAGTCTGAGGCGGGTGCGGGAACGGATGGCCGTAGTGAGCATGGTGCGACTCCTCACGATTCGGTGGTGTGTCGAGCCGTACGTCCGCCTGTGCGCGTCAGCCCTTGCTGGCGCCGGCGGTGAGGCCGCCGACGAGCTGGCGCTCGGCGACCGAGTAGAAGGCGAGGGCGGGGACCATGGCCAGGACGAGGTAGGCGAAGACGCGGGCGTAGTCCGCGGAGTACTGGCCCTGGAACTGCTGGACGCCGATGGGGATGGTCCACCAGGTGTCCTCGGTGAACACCAGCAGCGGCAGGAAGAAGTTGTTCCAGCTGGCGACGACGGCGAGGACCGAGACGGTACCGAGCGCGGGCCGCGCCATCGGCAGCAGCACCCGCCAGAAGAACCCGAAGGAGCTGCACCCGTCGAGCGTGGCCGCCTCCTCCAACTCGCCCGGGATCTCCCGGAAGAAGGCGCGCAGGATGATGATCGTCATCGGCAGCCCGAAGGCGGCCTGCGGCAGGATCACGCCGAGCGGGTTGTCCAGCAGATCCATGGAGCGCAGCAGGAGGAACAGCGGCAGCGCCGCTACCGCGAAGGGGAACATCAACCCCATCGTGAACAGCGTGAACAGCGCCTCCCGGCCGCGGAAGGCGAACCGGGCGAAGGAGAACGCGGAGAGCGCGGAGACCGCCACCACGATCACGGTCGTCGCCACGGCGATCAGGGTGCTGCTGCCGATCATCCGCCAGAAGCCGCCCGAGCCCAGGATGCCGGTGTAGTTGGAGACGACCCAGGAGTCGGGCAGCCCGACCGGGTTGCGGGAGAGTTCGTCCGTCGTCTTGAACCCGGAGAGGACGGCGTACAGCAGCGGTACGGCCATCACGGCGCCGACCACCACGAGGATCACGTGCAGGGGCAGGTTCTTCCCGCCGGACTTGGCCTTCACGCGCCGTCTCCCCTCATCGTCGTGGTGGCCCCTTGGAGGTCGCGGCGGAGCACGAACCGCTGGTAGGCGAGCGCGAAGACGAGGCTGATGCCGAACATGACCACGCTGACGGCGCTGGCATAGCCGACCTGGTAGCGCTTGAAGCCGTACTGGAACATGGTCACGGCCATGGTCTCGGAGTGGTGGTCGGGGCCGCCCGCGGTGGTCACCCAGACCAGGTCGAACAGCTGGATCGCCCCGATCACGGACAGGAACACGCTGATCCGCAGTGTGGGCGCGAGCAGCGGCAGGGTGACGCTGCGGAACCGTTGCCAGGCGTTCGCGCCGTCGATCAGCGCCGCCTCGGTCAACTCCCTGGGGATCGACTGGAGTCCGGCGAGGTACAGCATCATGTGGAAGCCGAAGTACTTCCACGTCATGACGAGGAACAGAGTGGCCATGACCATGGAGGGGTCGGCGAACCACTCCCCGCCCAGTCCGTCCAGGCCGACGGAGCCCAGGACGTGGTCGGCGAGCCCGTCGTCGGGGGCGAAGATCATGCTGAACAGGACGCCGGTGATCGCCTCGGACAGGACGTACGGGCCGAAGAACAGCATCCGGTAGAAGGCCCGCCCTCGCAGCTTCTGGTTGAGGAGCACGGCCATGGCGAGCGCGAACGGCAGCTGGAGGGCGAGCGACAGCACGACCAGGACCAGACAGCGCCACAGGTCGCCCAGGAAGACCGGGTCCTTGAACAGCCGGGTGAAATTGTCGGCGCCGATGTAGTCGGAGGGCATGCCGAAGCCGCCCCAGCGGAAGAACGCGGCGTACAGCGCGAACAGGATCGGGAGCAGGACCAGTACGCCGAACAGCGCGAGTGCGGGGACCTGGAAGCCGAGCGCGGTCAGCCAGTTCAGCGCACGCCGCCGGGCCCGCCCTGGGCCGGCTCCGCGGGCCGGGGATGAGGGGGCGCGGTCGGACGCGGTCCGCTTGTCCGGCAGGAACGTGGAGGTCATCGCCGGTTACTGCTCTTCCTTCGCGACCTTGGTGATCGACTGGGCGACCTGCTCGGGGGACTTGGACCCGGCGATGAGCGCGGCCACGCTGTCGTTGACCTCCTGGCCGACGGCGGGTGCGTAGGCCTGGTCGAGATAGAGCTGGAAGCCGGTGGCGGCCTTCAACTGGGCTTGTACGGCCTTGATGTTGGGGTCCTTCATGGCGCTCTCTGCCGCTGGGACGACCGGGATGGCACTGGTCTTCGCGACCAGTTCCCGGTCGGTGGCCTCCGAGGCGAAGAACTTCAGGAAGTCGACGGCGGCCTGAGGTGCTCCGGTGCGCAGGGCGTGCCCGCCGCCCCCGCCGAACACCTCGGTGATTGCGCCCTTGCCGCCCTCGACCGCGGGGAACGGGAAGAAGCCGAGGTCGTCACCGAGGCCCTTGCCGGCGTCCGCCTGCACAACGGGCGCCCACTGGCCCATGAGCTCCATGGCCGCCTTGCCGTTGCCGACCGTGGCCGCCTGGCCCGTGGGGCTGTTGTAGGCGGCGCCGAGGAAGCCCTTCTGGAAGGGCTGGAGGTCGACGAGTTCCTGGAGGTGCTGTCCGGCCTGGATGAAGGGGTCGCCGGTGAAGTCCTTGTCGTCGTAGGCCTTCTGGAGGGCGGAGGCGCCTGCGGTGCGCATCGAGAGATAGGCCCAGTAGAACATCCCCGGCCACTTCTCCTTGCCCGCGAGGGCGAGCGGGGTGACGCCCTTGCCCTTCAGCTTGCGTACGGCGTCGAGGAAGCCGTCCCAGGTGGTGGGCGGCTCGCTGATCCCCGCGTCCTTGAAGAGCGCCTTGTTGTACCAGAAGCCGATCATGCCGGTGTCGAACGGGATGCCGTACACCTTCTCGTCGAGGATGTACGGCTCCTTCGCGACCGGCAGCAGGCCGTCGGCGAAATCTTTCGTACGGTCCGTGAGGTCCTCGACGAGCCCGGCGTCGACCTGCTGCTTCAGGACGCCGCCGCCCCAGGTGTGGAAGATGTCGGGCAGCTTCCCGGAGGCGGTCAGCGCCGTCATCTTCGACTTGTAGGCCTCGTTCTCCAACTGGACGATCTTTATCTTCACCTTGGGGTTCTGGGCCTCGAACTTCTTGGCCAGCGCCGCCCAGACGGTCTTCGCCGGTTCGGTCGTGGAAATGTTCCACCACTCGATGGTGGTCGTCCCGTCCGACGACCCTCCGTCCGCGTCGCCGCCGCAACCGCTCAGTGCCGTCATGCCCAGACCGGTCGCGGCGGAGGCCGCGAGGAAGCCGCGGCGGGACAGTCCCGGGTCGCCCATCATGCGCTCCTTGGGTACGGGACGGCGCATGTGGCCGTCCACTGGACCGAAACTTTCGGAATTGATCCAGAAAGCTGCGTTGTTGCCGCACCCTAGAGACAGCCAATGAACGGTGGCAACCCCTTGTACGTGGTAAATCTGTAGCCAACGGGCCCCCGCGGGCGCCCCGGAGGGCCGGGAAGCGGGCGACCATGAGTCGTCAGGTCGACGACGGCGCCTCACGCCCACCCGACCTCGACCCCTCGTCCGTGCAAAGAGTGATCGAAACATTCGGCTCAATTGGCGAACATTACGGAGCGGAGTCGTACGCGGTTGCCGAGCGCCCCGCCCGCACCACTCCGCCCCGTCCCACCCCGCCTACAGGCCGACGTCCCGGCTGCGAATGTCCTCCAGTGACTCCCGGCGGATCAGGAGACGGGCCCGGCCGTCGCTCACGGCGACCACCGCCGGGCGCCCGACCAGGTTGTAGCCGGAGGCCATGGACAGGTGGTAGGCGCCGGCGACCGGAACGGCGAGCAGATCTCCGGGGCGGATGTCCTCCGGGAGTTCGACGTCGGCCGCGACGACGTCGCCCGCCTCGCAGTGGCGGCCCACCACGGTCACCGGGGCCGGGTCGGCAAGGCTGTGCCGGCCGACCAGCTGTGGTGCGTACCGGACGCCGTACAGGGCGGGCCGGGGGTTGTCGCTCATGCCGCCGTCCACGGCGACGTACGTGTGCGCACCGCTGCGCTTGACGGCGAGGACGTGGTAGACCGCGATGCCGGCCGGGCCCGCGATGGCTCGCCCGGGTTCGATCACGAGGCGGGGCACGGCGAGCCCCGCCGCCCCGCACGCCTCGACCAGCTCCGCACGCACCTTGCGGGCCGACGTCGTGAGGTCCAGGGCGGGTTCGCCCGGGCGGTAGGCGATGCCGTGGCCGCCACCGAGGTCGAGTTCGGGCAGGACCAGACCGTACTGCTCGTGCAGCCGGGCCATCAGGCCGACCATGCGCCGTACGGCGGCCAGGTACGGCTTGACGCTGGTGATCTGCGAGCCCAAGTGGCAGTGCAGCCCGGTCAGTTGGAGCTGCGGCTGGTCCAGTATCCGGGCGATGGCGTACTGGGCGTAGCCGTCCGGGATGGACAGGCCGAACTGCTGGTCCTCCGTGCCGGTGCGGATCTTCTCGTGCCCGCCGGCGCTGATGCCGGGCACCACGCGGACCATCACCTTCTGGTGACCGTCGGGGCCGAGCGCCGCGGCCAGCCGCGCCGTCTCCGACGGGCTGTCGATGACGATACGGCCGACGCCGAGGCGCAGCGCGGTCTGCAGATCGCGCGGGGACTTGGCGTTGCCGTGCAACACGATCCTGTCCGGCGGGAATCCGGTGGTGACCGCGAGCTCCAGCTCACCGGCCGAGCAGACGTCGAGGCCCAGGCCCTCCTCGTCCACCCAGTGGGCCATCGCCCGGCACAGGAACGCCTTGGCCGCGTACAGGACTTCGGCGTCGGGGAAGGCGTGCCGGTAGGTGCGGCAGCGCTCGCGCACCTCTGCCTCGTCCAGGACGTACACGGGGGTGCCGAAGCGATCGGCGACCTCGGCCAGGGGGACGCCGCCGACGGAGACCGCGCCCGGCCGGGGCTCGGCCGTGGAGGCGGGCCATACGGACAGGGCGTCGGCGGTGGCGGTGACCGTGGGGCGGTGCAGAGTGGTCATGGCGCGGTGCCCCCCCTCAGCCGATCCGCAGCGCGGGAACCGAGGAGACGGGCTCGACCGGCGCGGGTGCCGGTGCCGCGAACTGCGGATCCAGTGTGAGGGCCGCGACACCGAGCGGTGCCGTCAGCGCACACAGCGCGGGGTGGGCAAGCCGGATCCACGGCTGCTCGGGGCCGAGTGTGGCGACCAGTTGCTGCTCGGAGGTGAAGCCGACGGCCGTACGGTCGCCGAGTGGGGTGCGGAAGAGGCGGGTGACATATCCCGACGGCCCCGGCCGGACCGGAACGAACAGCGGGCCGGCCGGGAATCGATCAGAGGGCTCCGGGTCGTCACCGGACAAGAGGTCTGCCATGGGATGCCTCCGGGAGGATCCGAGGTGGATCGGGCGAGGTGGATCGGCGCCCCGGACGCGGGGAGGCGGACCGGGGCTCGCCACCGACGCTATGCCCGGCGCCCGGGATGCGGACGGCGCATGACGCGATACTGACGGCGAGGGGCCGGACGCTGACGGCATGCTGACGGCGAGGGGCCGGACGTTGACGGCATGCTGACGGCGAGGGGCCGGACGTTGACGGCATGCCGAGGCGGAGTCCGGCAGAGCGGCGCGTACGCCGCTGGAGATGCTCACCGAGGAGCCGCCGTGACGCTGCGTGTTCACCGCCCCAGGGCGGTCACGCGCCCCGGCCAGTCTTAACGGAAGCTTGACGCCGCCGACCCCCTGATCCATGGGCCCACGCGTCACTCTCCGCTTACGCTGGTGCCGCCGTCCGCGTGATGGCCGGAATCGCATGCCGTCCCGCACATCAGGAGCACGTCGATGGCCACGACCGAACACCCGGCGCCCAGCCGCCTGCGCACCTGGATGCTGGAGGGCTTGTCGGACATGGGCAAGGGTCACGGCGCCCAGGGCCCGCACGCCGAACCCGAACCGCCGCACAAGGGCCAGCCCTGGTACCGGGTCATGTGCCTCACCGGCGTCGACTACTTCTCCACCCTGGGCTACCAGCCGGGCATCGCGGCGCTCGCAGCCGGCCTGCTCTCCCCGGTGGCGACCGTCATCCTGGTGATCGTCACCCTGGCAGGCGCCCTGCCGGTGTACCGGCGCGTGGCCCAGGAGAGCCCGCACGGCGAGGGCTCGATCGCGATGCTGGAGCGGCTGCTGTCCTTCTGGAAGGGCAAGTTGTTCGTCCTGACCCTGCTCGGCTTCGCCGCCACCGACTTCCTGATCACCATCACCCTTTCGGCCGCCGACGCCTCCACCCACCTCGTGGAGAACCCGCACCTGACCAGCGTCCTGCACGGCAAGCAGATGCTGATCACGCTCATCCTGGTCGCGCTGCTGGGCGCGGTGTTCCTCAAGGGCTTCCTGGAGGCGATCGGCGTGGCGGTGGCCCTCGTCGTGGCCTACTTGGGCCTCAACGCGGTGGTCGTGGCCGTCGGCTTCTGGCACGTGCTGACCGAGGGCCATGTGGTCACCGACTGGTCCAACGCTCTGACCGCCGAGCACGGAAACGTTCTTGCCATGGTCGGCGTCTCCCTGATCGTCTTCCCGAAACTGGCCCTCGGTCTGTCCGGCTTCGAGACCGGCGTGGCCGTGATGCCCCACGTCCAGGGCGACCCGGACGACACCGAGGAGCAGCCGAGGGGCCGCATCCGGGACACCAAGAAGCTGCTGACCGCGGCCGCGCTGATCATGAGCGTGTTCCTGATCACCACGAGCTTCATCACCACGGTGCTCATCCCGGAGAAGGAGTTCGAGGACGGCGGCCAGGCCAACGGCCGCGCGCTCGCCTACCTCGCGCACGAGTACCTGGGCAACGGCTTCGGCACGGTCTACGACATCTCCACCATCGCCATCCTGTGGTTCGCCGGCGCCTCGGCCATGGCCGGCCTGCTCAACCTCATGCCGCGCTACCTGCCCCGCTACGGCATGGCCCCGCACTGGGCGCGTGCCGTGCGCCCGATGGTCATCGTCTTCACCCTGGTCGCCTTCCTGGTCACCTGGATCTTCGACGCGGACGTCGACGCCCAGGGCGGCGCGTACGCCACCGGCGTGCTGGTGCTGATGTCGTCCGCGGCGATCGCGGTGACCATCGCGGCCCGCCGCGCCCAGGAGCGCCGCTGGACGATCGTCTTCGGGATCGTCTCGGCGGTTCTGCTCTACGTCACCGTGGTGAACGTCATCGAGCGCCCGGACGGCGTGAAGATCGGCGCCTGCTTCATCGCCGGCATCATTCTCATCTCCTTGCTTTCGAGGCTGCTGCGCGCCTTCGAACTGCGCGTGACCGACGTGACCATGGACGACATGGCGCAACGGTTCGTCCGGGACATCGCCAGCCGCAAGATCCGGTTCATCGCCAACGAGCCCGACCGGCGGGACAAGGCCGAATACCGCGACAAGATCGAGCAGATCCGCAACGACAACGACCTGACCGAGCAGGAGGACTTCGTCTTCCTCGAGGTCACGGTCACCGACCCCTCCGAGTTCGAGGCGGGACTGCAGGTAAGCGGCGAGGTCATGCACAACCGCTACCGCGTCCTGACCCTGGAGTCCTCCTCCGTCCCCAACGCCCTGGCGGCCCTCCTCCTGCACGTCCGCGACACCACCGGCTGCATCCCGCACATCTACTTCGAGTGGACCGAGGGCAACCCCTTCGCCAACTTCCTGCGCTTCTTCCTCTTCGGCCAGGGCGAGGTCGCCCCGGTCACCCGGGAGGTGCTGCGCGAAGCGGAACCGGACCGCGCGCGCAGGCCCCGCGTGCACACCGGCTGACACCCTCTCGGGCATCAGGATCGCGTCAAGGATGAACCGTAAGGCGTCAGAGCGGCGTCAGCGGCGGTCACTTCGGCGGCGGGGCGCCCTACCGTCGGCACTGTGGCAGGAAGCAGACCGCGTGCCGCCCCGACCGACGACCGCCACTGGCGTGGCAGCGCCCGGTTGGCCACGGGCTGCTCCGCGGCCTTCCTCGGCCTGACCCTGCTGGTCGACCTGGACGCGGAGACGCTGACCCCGCCCCGGGCCCTGCTGTGGCTCGTCGTGACCGCCATGATCTTCACGATCCTGCTCCCTCAGCGCGTGACCGCGGGCCCCGGATGGCTGGAGGTCCAAGGGCTCGTACGACGGCAGTGCGTGCGTACGGACGCGCTGGTGAGCGTGCGGCAGCACGGCGACATCTCCGCTCACCTGATCCTGCGGGACACGGACGGCCACCGCCTGGAGCTGGACCCACGGACCCTGGTCGCCAACCCGCTGCTGTGGCACGAACTGGACACCGGGGTACGCCGCTCACGCGCACACGGGACGCTGCTGGAGGGAAGGGACGTACTGGAGCAGCTGGGGCACCAGGTCGACGACGTGACGACGCAGGCGGTGCTCAGGGCGTCGGGGATCTTCTGAACGGGGCGCGGCGTGCGGGATGTGGCAGCACCCCCGCCCGCAGCTCCCCGTCGGTGCCCCTATCGTGACCGGCATGCACTCCTACACGATCGGCCAGGCGGCGCGGCTGCTGGGCGTCAGCCCCGACACCGCCCGCCGCTGGGCGGACGCGGGCCGCGTGGCGACCCACCGCGACGAGACCGGACGGCGCCTCATCGACGGCAAGGACCTCGCCGCGTTCTCGGTCGAACTCGCCAAGTCCGGCACCGGCGAGGAGGAGACCTCGTACACCTCGGTCCGCAACGCCTTCCCCGGCATCGTCACCGCGATCAAACTCGGCGACGTGGCGGCTCAGGTGGAGATTCAGGCCGGCCCGCACCGGCTGGTCTCCCTGCTCACCCGCGAGGCGGTCGAGGACCTGGGCCTGGAGGTGGGCATGGAGGCCACCGCCCGCGTGAAGTCGACGAACGTCCACATCGACCGCACGTGAGCGGACAACCCGGCGCACTACGGTAGGGATCAAGAACCGAACCCCCACAAACTCCCCACCGTCTGCGAGGCGCCCCCATGAGCCTGAGCATCCGCAACCAGCTCCCCGGCACGGTCACCGCCATCACGCCGGGCGAGGTCATGGCCACGGTCAAAGTCCGCCTCGCCGGCGGCCAGGATCTCACCGCCGCGATCACGCTGGAGGCCGTCGAGGACCTCGGGCTGACCACGGGCACAGCCGTGACCGCCCTGGTCAAAGCGACGGAGATCGCCCTGGCCACCGCCCCGGTCGACGGCCTGTCCATCCGCAACCAGATCCCCGGCACCGTCACGGGCCTCGCCACGGGCGCCGCCATGGCGTCCGTCAAGATCGCCGTGGAGGGCGGCGCCCTGACCGCGGCCATCACCAAGGACGCCACCGCCGACCTCGCCCTGTCCCCCGGAGCCCCCGTGGTCGCCCTGGTCAAGGCGACGGAGGTGGCACTGACCACGGCGTGACGCACGGGGCGTGCAGGCACCCACGGGCGCAGGGAACAGGAAAGGGCTCCCCCGGGCCGACACGGCCGCGGCGAAGCCCTTTCCCATCACTCACGTCGGCGGGCCAACCCGCGCACGTGAGGGGTCAGTCGTCAGTCCTCAGCCCTCAGTCCTCGTACGCATCCAGCGGCGGGCAGGAGCACACGAGGTTGCGGTCGCCGAAGGCCTGGTCGATCCGGCGCACCGGCGGCCAGTACTTGTCGGCGGTCGACACCCCGGCCGGGAACACGGCCTCCTCACGGCTGTACGCGTGCTCCCATTCCCCGCCCAGCGCGCCGGCGGTGTGCGGAGCGTTCCGCAGCGGGTTGTCGTCGGCGGGCCACTCGCCCGACCCGACCTTCTCGATCTCGGCACGAATGGCGATCATCGCGTCGCAGAACCGGTCGAGTTCGGCCAGGTCCTCGGACTCGGTCGGTTCGATCATCAGCGTCCCGGCCACCGGGAACGACATCGTCGGCGCGTGGAACCCGTAGTCGATGAGCCGCTTGGCCACGTCGTCGACGCTCACCCCGGTCGCCTTGGTCAGCGGCCGCAGGTCGATGATGCACTCGTGCGCGACGAGCCCACCCGGCCCGGTGTACAGCACCGGGTAGTGCGGCTCCAGCCGCTTGGCGACGTAGTTGGCGGACAGCACCGCCACCTGCGTGGCCCGCTTGAGCCCCTCGCCGCCCATGAGCCGGACGTACGCCCACGAGATCGGCAGGATCCCGGCGGAACCCCAGGGGGCGGCCGAGATCGGCCCGACGCCCGTCTCCGGCCCGGCGGCGGGCTGCAGCGGGTGGTTGGGCAGGTACGGCGCCAGGTGTGCGCGCACACCCACGGGCCCGACGCCCGGACCGCCACCGCCATGCGGAATGCAGAACGTCTTGTGCAGATTCAGGTGGGAGACGTCACCGCCGAAGTGCCCCGGCTTGGCAAGGCCCACCAGGGCGTTGAGGTTGGCCCCGTCGATGTACACCTGGCCCCCGGCCTCGTGCACCTGGGCACAGACATCGCCGACGTGCTCCTCGAACACACCGTGCGTCGACGGGTACGTGATCATCAGCACCGCCAGCTCGTCACGGTACTGCTCGATCTTCGCCCGCAGGTCCTCGACGTCGACCTCGCCGTCCTCGGCGGTCTTCACGACGACGACCTTCATGCCGGCCATCACGGCGCTGGCGGCGTTGGTCCCGTGCGCCGACGACGGAATCAGACACACGGTCCGCTGCTCGTCACCGTTGGCCCGGTGATACCCGCGTACGGCGAGCAGCCCGGCCAGCTCGCCCTGCGAACCGGCGTTGGGCTGCAGCGACACCTTGTCGTAGCCGGTGACCTCGGCGAGACGTTCCTCCAGCTCGCGGATGAGCGTCAGATAGCCCTGCGCCTGCTCGGCCGGCGCGAAGGGGTGCAGCTGCCCGAACTCCGGCCAGGTGACCGGCTCCATCTCGGTGGTCGCGTTGAGCTTCATCGTGCAGGAACCCAGCGGGATCATGCCGCGGTCCAGCGCGTAGTCCCGGTCGGCGAGCTTGCGCAGGTAGCGCAGCATCGCCGTCTCGGAGCGGTACTGGTGGAAGACGGGGTGCGTGAGGTACTCGTCGGTGCGCAGCAGCCCGTCCGAAAGCGCGTCCTCGGTCCGGTCGTCCAGCGCCTCGACGTCCCCCTCGACCCCGAAGGCCGTCCATACGGCGACCAGCTGGGTCCGCGTGGTGGTCTCGTCGCAGGCGACCGACACGTGGTCGGCGTCGACGAGCCGCAGGTTGACGCCGTTCTGCCGGGCCGCTTCGACGACCTCGGCGGCCTTCGCGGGCACGCGCACGGTCAGCGTGTCGAAATAGGAACCGTGCACGACCTCGACCCCGCCGGCCGTGAGCCCCGCGGCCAGGATCGTGGCGTACCGGTGGGTCCGCCGGGCGATGCCCTTCAGCCCCTCGGGCCCGTGATAGACGGCGTACATCCCCGCCATCACGGCGAGCAGCACCTGAGCGGTGCAGATGTTGCTGGTCGCCTTCTCGCGTCGGATGTGCTGCTCACGCGTCTGCAGAGCGAGCCGGTAGGCCTTGTTCCCGTCGGCGTCCACGGACACCCCGACGAGCCGCCCGGGCAGGCTGCGCGCGAACTTCTCGTGTACGGCCATGTAGCCGGCGTGCGGCCCGCCGAAGCCCATCGGCACACCGAACCGCTGGGTCGTCCCGACCGCGATGTCCGCGCCGAGCTCCCCGGGCGACTTCAGCAGCGTGAGCGCGAGCAGATCGGCGGCGACGGTGACGAGGGCACCGAGCTCATGGGCCTGCTCGATCACGGGCTTGATGTCCCGTACGACGCCGGAGGCACCCGGGTACTGGAGGAGCACGCCGTTGATCTCACGTCCGGCGATCTCGGCCGGGATGCCGTCGCTGAGGTCGGCGACCACGACCTCCACACCGGTGGGCTCGGCACGGGTCTCGATCACGGCGATGGTCTGCGGCAGCACATCCGCGTCGACCAGGAACAGCCCCCTCTTGTTCTTCCCCATGCGCCGGGACAGGGCCATGGCCTCGGCGGCGGCGGTCCCCTCGTCGAGCAGGGAGGCACCGGAGGTGGGCAGGCCGGTGAGCTCGGCCACCATCGTCTGGAAGTTCAGCAGCGCCTCGAGTCGCCCCTGCGAGATCTCGGGCTGGTACGGCGTGTAGGCGGTGTACCAGGCGGGGTTCTCCATGACATTCCGCAGGATCACCGGCGGAGTGAAGGTCCCGTAGTACCCGAGTCCGATCATCGAGCCCAGCACCTGATTGCGATCGGCGAGCGCCCGCAGCTCGGCGAGCACCTCGGCCTCGGTACGTGCCCCGGGCAGATCCAGCGAGTCGGCGTTCTTGATCACATCCGGCACCGCGGCGGCGGTGAGCTCGTCGAGCGAGCCGTATCCGACCTGGGCGAGCATCTTGGCCCGGGCCTCATGATCAGGGCCGATATGACGCTGCTCGAAAGGGATGCCCTGTTCGAGCTCGGAGAGCGGAATGCGATGGGCGGTCATTGCGGAGGCCTCCTGGTCTGACGCGACCTTCGAGGGGCACCACGGCGCGGGTACCCGGACGGCCTCCCCCTCTGTCATCTCAACCTGAGAGCTTCACCGGGTCACCTGAGGGTCACCGGCTTTCACCGTCGGTGAGAGCGGAAGCCGTCGACACCCGCCCTGCTTTCCAGAGTGACCTCGTCCGTGCGGTACGTGGGCCTGAGAGATTCCGGGGAGGATTTGCTCCTTCGGCGCCTCCGATGGTGTCCGGAGGACTCTCCCGCACGGGGTCAGCAGCCGCTAGCAAGACTACCAGCGGGGTCAACGCACGGTCTTTCGAGTGGCCGCACATCCGAATGTGCCTTTTCGTAGTGCTTACGGACGAGTTGCGACCAAGTGGAGGGCCCGTGCAGACCGACATCGATCCGCGCAACCTGATCGGCCGCAAGGCCTTCGACCGCAACGGCACCAAGATCGGCACCATCGACGAGGTCTACCTCGACGACGCGACCGGAGTGCCGGAATGGGCCGCGATACGCACCGGCCTCTTCTCCCGGGACGCCTTCGTCCCCCTGGAGCCCAGCGAACTGGTGGAGGGCAGCCTCCACGTCCCCTTCGACCGCGCCCTGATCAAGGACGCCCCCGACTTCGGCGTAGGCCGCCACCTCTCTCCCGAACAGGAGCTCCAGCTCTACCACCACTACGGCCTGGACGTGGCCGCTCCCCCTCCACTCCCCGACCGGGACTTCGGCAAACTGGCCGGCACGGAGACCCCGAACGACAAGGGCCCCCAGGCCCCGCACCCACACTCCCACCGCTGACGACGGCCAACGCCCCCCGACTTACGACCCCCCACAGCCGACGTCCGCTCCCCGGCGCGGCAACACACCCCCATCGGGGACACCGCCCACCCGACGCAGCTCCACCAAGCCGACACCCACCGACTTCACCCCACAGAGCTGCGTCCACCCCACCGCCGACCGACGCCCCCAACAGACCTCCGCTCGTCTCTCACGCACGGCATCCCGCACGCCACGCAGCTGCAGCCAGCCGCCACCAGCCACACGGCACCCTCTCCAAGCAGCCACAGCCCGCCAGGCCACCAGCCACACGGCACCCTCGGTAGCTGCAGCCCGCCAGGCCACCAGCCACACGGCACCCTCGGTAGCTGCAGTCCGCCGGGCCACCAGCCACGCGGCACCCGTAGCTGCAGGCAGTCGTGCCGCTGGGGCGGCACGGGTGGGCGCAGCGGCACCCCGCCAGCGCGGGCGAGCGAACCCAGCCTGGGCTCTCCCCAACGCCGGGCGAGCCACAGCGCCGGCACACCCACGCGCCCTACCCAGACACCGCAGGCGCCTCCCCCAAGCCCCCGCCCTTCGCCTCCGTCAGACCGACTTCCGCCTCACCGGCATCACTAACCCCAGCCCCACCAGCCCCAGTAACAGCCCCTTCGGACCTCCCCGCCACCAACGGCAACGGATCCGCCCCCTCCAACCCCGGATCGTCCACCCGAAACGTCCGCACCCGCCCCGGCTCCGACCCAGGCGTCTCGAACCGCACAGTCACCCGCCCAAGCCCACTCCCCTGCACCCACCCATGCCCGTACTCGACGTGCCGAACGTCATGCCCCGCAACCCACCGCCGCTCGACAGACACATCCCGCCGCTCCTCCGCAGCCTCCTCGTGCCCGCCCTCCTCTTCGGCGTACTCGCCCCGCTCCCCCGCCGCCCCCGCCGCCTCCGCGGCCCCCGCCGCCTGCGCGAACAGATCCTCCTGCGTGTAGTCGGCCAGCCCACTGACCCCAACCCCCAGCAACCGCACACCCCCCGTCGTGTCCACGGCATCCAGCAGCCGCGCCGCCGCCTCCCGCACCACGGCCGGATCATCCGTCGGCCCCCGCAGCGTCTCGGAACGCGTCAGCGTGGAGAAGTCGTACCGCCGCACCTTCAGCACGATGGTCCGCCCTGACAACCCCGCCCCCCGCAGCCGCCGCACACACCGATCGGCGAGCCGCTGCACCTCCAGACCCACCCGAACCCGATCGTGAATGTCCACGTCATACGTGTCCTCGACCGACACCGACTTGGCTTCCCGCTCGGCCACCACAGGCCGCTCGTCCTGCGCCAGCGCCATGGCGTGCAGGGCGTGCCCATGCGCCTTGCCGAGCAGCCGAACGAGCTCGTCCTCACCCGCCTCGGCGATTTCCTCGACCGTGTGGATCCCGGCCCGGCGCAGATGGTCCCCCGTCGCGGGCCCCACCCCCGGCAGGGTCCGCACCGACATCGGCCCGAGCAACGCCCTCTCGGTCCCCGGCTCGATCAGCACCAGCCCGTCCGGCTTGGCCTGCTCCGAGGCGATCTTCGCCAGCATCTTGGACGCGGCCAGCCCCACCGACCCCGCGAGCCCGGTGACCGCCCGTATGTCGGCGCGCAGCCGCGCCCCCACCAGCCGCGCCGACTCCGCGTCCCAGGCCGCTCCCCCGGCCTCCAGGTCCACGAAGGCCTCGTCCAGGCTCAGCGGCTCCACCAAGGGCGACAGCTCCCGCAGCAGCCCCATCACCTGCTCGCTGACGTCACGGTAGATCCCGAAGCGCGGCACGAGATACGCGGCATTGGGCGCCAGCCGGCGCGCCTGAGCCATGGGCATCGCCGAGTGGACCCCGAAGACCCGGGCCTCGTAGGAGGCGGTGGCGACGACGCCACGCGGTCCGAGCCCGCCCACGATCACGGCCTTCCCGCGCAGGCTCGGCTTGGATGCCTGCTCCACCGAGGCGTAGAAGGCATCCATGTCGAGATGCAGGATCGTGGGCGCGTTTCTCACATCTCCGATGCTGCCTCACGCCACTGACAATGCCCTGCTACGAAGACGGCTCAGACCGCCCGGTTGCGCCGCCGCGCCAGCTCGTCCGCCGGATTGTGCCCGATCAGCGTCTCACCGGTGTCGATCCGCTCCCCGTGCAGCTGCGACAACGCACTCTCGACGTCCCGCCACACCACGCCCACGGCGATCCCGAAGATCCCCTGCCCACCCTGGAGGAGCGCGTGCACCTCGTCCGGCGACGTGCACTCGTACACCGTCGCACCGTCGCTCATCAGCGTCATGCGCTCCAGATCACGAAAGCCACGCTCCCGCAGATGCTGCACGGCGGTGCGAATGTTCTGCAGCGACACACCGGTGTCGAGGAACCGCTTGACGATCTTCAGGACGACGACGTCCCGGAAGCTGTACAGCCGCTGCGTCCCCGACCCGTACGCAGGCCGCACGCTCGGCTCGACAAGGCCGGTACGCGCCCAGTAGTCGAGTTGCCGGTAGGTGATGCCGGCGGCCGCACATGCCGTCGGACCGCGATAACCGATCTGCTCGGATGCCATGGACGCCGCCCCTCCGCCGCTGCTCGGCACGGCCGTCGGTCGCTGCACAGCGTGATCGGCCGAACGCAGCTGAGAGCTCGGAGGAGGGTACGGACTGCCCGCCCCGAGACCGCGTCCGGGGGCACCCCCAGCCATACCGTCGCCGCTGCTGCTCACGCCGACCTCCGTCCTTGACCTGCCTTCTCGACGGTAGGCAGTCACCAGGGGTGCGTCAACGATCGCCACACTCGGCACGCCGAGTGATAATCACCCTAGGAGTGGTTTCCCGCACCCCACCGCGGGGAAAGGCTAGCCGAATGCGCTCGGAGCAGGCCTCAGGACGCTCTTACTCGCCGCTGGCAAATGCCGGCATTTGAGCCGTAACCGGCTGCGGGCCGCACTGTCACGGACTGCGAGTCCGCCGAGCCGCCCACCCACGCCTCACTGACTGCTGGTGCCGAAGTCCTCGGGCGAGATCTGGTCGAGGAACTCGCGGAACTTCTCCACCTCGTCCTCCTGCTCGTCCGGAATCGCGATGCCCGCGTCGTCGAGCACCCCGTCACTGCCGTAGATCGGCGTTCCGGTGCGCAGGGCCAGCGCTATGGCATCGGACGGGCGGGCGCTCACCTCGACTCCGCTGGCGAAGACCAGCTCGGCATAGAAGACGCCCTCACGCAGGTCCGTGATGCGTACTTCGGTGAGCTCCTGGCCGACGGCCTCCAGCACGTCCTTGAA
The DNA here is from genome assembly GCF_044465645.1 of Streptomyces sp. NPDC049627. Lineage (NCBI taxonomy): Bacteria > Bacillati > Actinomycetota > Actinomycetes > Kitasatosporales > Streptomycetaceae > Streptomyces > Streptomyces sp. NPDC049627. The sequence continues at coordinate 373,367 of NZ_JBITLW010000011.1, forward strand.
CAGGTCGTGGGTCAGCGGTCGCGCGGGGGCCATGCCCTGCTGGGCAAAGGCGATCGCCGTCGCCTCCCCCGGCCCGATCCAGATGGGGAGGTAACGGTCGCCTCCCACTTCACGCAGGAGCACGATCGGTTGGTTGGAGGGCATTTCGACCCGGACACCTACGACATCGAGCTCGTTCACACAGCAACCCTAGGCCGTGCTCGGGACGTTTGGGTAGTCGAGCAGAGAACGGGCGGCTGATACGGCCCCCCGGGCATCCCCGGTTCAGGGCAGCCGCACCCCGAGAGCACTCTGCACCAGCGCGGCGTGCAGCTTCACCGTGAGTCCCGCCAGCTCCTTCGCACGGGCCTCCGCGTGCGCCCTGGTCTGCGGGTTGCGGTGCCGCCTCAGCGGCGCCACGACCTGGTCCACGAGCCCCGCCTCACGGTCGGCGGCGGCCTTCATCACCCGCAGATGCCTTGGCTCGATCCCGAAGCGCCCCAGCTCCGCGATGAGTGCGGCCACAGTGACCGCCTCCGCGTCGTACACCCCGTCCGGCAACGGGCCGATCAGGCCGTACGACTCCCATACCTCGAGCTCCTGCTCATCGATCCCGGTGGCGGCCAGCAGCTCGGCTCGGCCTATCCGGGCCGCCGTGGGCCCCTCGGCGGCCTCCAGGACCGTTTCGCCGCCACGCTGACGGCACACCGTCGGCAGCGGTGCGGCCTCGCCGCGCTCCATCGCGTCCAGGTGCTCGCGGATGACCTTGAGCGGCAGATAGTGGTCCCGCTGCATCCGCAGGACATGCCCGAGCCGCTCGACGTCCTGCGCGCTGAACTTGCGGTACCCCGACGGGGTCCGCTGCGGCTCGACGAGGCCCTCCGACTCCAGAAAACGGATCTTGGAGATGGTGATGTCAGGGAATTCCTCGCGCAGCACGTTCAGAACCGTGCCGATGCTCATCAGCCGACTGTCCGTGGCGGCGGCACCGTGCCCGGCACCGCCGCTCGGTGTTTTCAGCATGGACCTTCCCTGGGTCTCCCCGGACGGCATCCGGGGGAGGGTCAGTAGCCCCGCTGGCTCGCGTAGAAGACCAGCCGGTATTTGCCGATCTGCACCTCGTCGCCGTTGTGCAGAGCGACCTGGTCGATCCGCTCGCGGTTGACGTACGTGCCGTTGAGGCTGCCGACATCGGCCACCGTGAACGAACCGTCCTGGCCGCGGCGGAACTCCACGTGCCGACGGGAGACCGTCACGTCGTCCAGGAAGATGTCGCTCTGCGGGTGCCGCCCGGCCGTGGTCAGATCACTGTCCAGGAGGAAGCGGCTGCCCGAGTTCGGACCGCGGCGCACCACCAGCAGCGCGGAGCCCAGCGGCAGTGCGTCGACGGCCGCCTGAGCCTCGGGGGACAGAGCCGGAATCGGCGTCTGGCCGGTGGCCTCGGCGTCGTACGCCTCAAGGCCGGAGATGGAGATCGTGGAGGTGGTCTCGGACGGACGCTCAGGCGTGCCGCCCCGCAGCGGAGCACCGCAGTTGGAACAGAAGCGGCTGTTCTCCGCGTTGCGGTTACCGCACCTCGTACACACCAGGGCCGACATCGGGGAAAACCCTCCACCCGTACTTGAGGTTGACGGTTGTCCGAAACCTATGCCGCCGGACTGGCCAGGGTCAACCGACGGCGCGCCCTGGCCTCCCGAAGTGTCACCGCCCGGACCAGGCACCTGGTCCCTGAAGAGTGGGCGCTGACCTTCATCGTCCCCCTGCGCGCGGTGACGAGCGGTCGCATTGTCGCTGCCCTCTCGCGCGCTCTTGCCGAACAACTTCGCAAACAACTTCACGGGCGATTCCCCTTGACCGAAACAGACCCGCCCGTGGGGCAGGACGAACCCTGACTGAACCTACTGGCCGACCCGGACATCCTCACAACGTCCGTCTGCACCAGACAGTTTCCACCACGCACCACCCATTCGGTGCGCCGACCCCCCGCAACCTCATGCCCTTGCCGGACGTCCCCCATGCACCGCCGGTTCACTGGGAGGACGACCGAGCGTAGTCAGGCCGCTTCGCCGCTCGCAAGGCGTCCACGACGATCTTGTCCGACCGCTCGATGGTCACGGTGGCCTGCTCCTTCTCGAGAGTCTGCACCACGCCTCCAGGGATGTTGAGCGCCGGTTCGAGGTCCTGCGGCTTGCCGATGACCTTGAAACGATAGGGAGCGTTGATCTTGTTCCCGTCGACGCTCACGCTGTTGCCGGAATCCGTCAGATAAGTGCTGGCGACGACGCGTACGCCGTTCACCTGGATCGCCTCCGCGCCGGCCGCGCGCAGTTCCTGGATCGCGTCGAGCAGCATGTCCGCCTCGACCGTCCCCTTCGTGTCGTCGATGGTCATCGTGATGCCAGGTCCCTGCGCGGCCACCGTGCCCGCCAGAATGCCGAGTTGCCTCTCCTTCTCGACGGTCTGCTTGCGGGCCTCCTCGGCCTGGTTCGAGCTGTTCTCCAGCTCGTCGCGCTGTTTCTCGAGACCTTGCTTCTCGTCCTCAAGACGCTGAGTACGGTCATCCAGTTCATCGAGGATGCGAACGAGATCTTCCTGACGTGCGCCACGCAGGGCACTGTCCCCGTCGCTGTTCGACGCCACCTGGACGGCGAGGCCGAAACCGAGGCCGAACAGCAGCACGGCGACGATGAGTTGGGCCCGGGTGATCCTCGGCGGCCACAGCCCCTTCACCAGCCGCTGCCGCCCGGTCAGCCCGGCGCGCTCCGCCTCCTGCTGCACGGCAGGCGCCACGGTCTCGGCCGCGCCGGCAGGGACCTCTTCGGGCAACTCCTTGCGCAACCTGTTCTCGGCCGTCTCGTCGTGATTGCTCATCGGCCTCACGCCCGGAACACGTGCCGGCGAATCGCCGCGGCGTTCGAGAAGATACGAATGCCCAGCACCACGACGACACCGGTGGACAGCTGGGCCCCCACGCCCAACTTGTCACCCAGGAACACGATCAGTGCGGCGACGACAACATTGGACAAAAACGACACGACGAAGACCTTGTCGTCGAAGATGCCGTCGAGCATGGCGCGCAGACCTCCGAAGACGGCGTCGAGAGCCGCCACGACGGCGATCGGCAGGTAAGGCTCGACGACCGCCGGAACCTCAGGCCGGACCAAAAGGCCGGCCACGACTCCTACGACGAGGCCCAGTACGGCGATCACGATGTGCCCTTCTCGGTTTTCTCGGTGTTCGGCTGTGCGGTACGTACGATCACACTCGGCGCGGCGGGCAGCCGGAGGTCCTCCTGCACGGCGATGTTGGTCCTGATCCCGAAGTTCTCCTGCAGGGCGTGCAGATACAGCCCGTCGGCACTGTCCTGGAACCTGGTGCTCAGCCGCTCCCCGTTTCCCACCGCGAGCACCGTGTACGGCGGAACCAGCGGCTTGTTGTCGACCAGTATCGCGTCACCCGCGGCCCTGATCGCCGACAGGGCCGTCAGCCGCTGCCCGTTGATCGAGATGGCTTCGGCGCCCGACTCCCACAGCCCGTTGACCACGCGCTGCATGTCGCGGTCGCGCACCCGCCCGGTGTCCGAGAACCCGGACGTCCCGCGCGGCTCGCCGTCGCCGCCTGTGGAGGCTTCCTTCGCGTCGTTCACGACCAGCTTCACTCCTGGCCCGTGCACCTCGACAGCGCCGGCCAGAATGCCCGCCAACTCAGCCCGATCGCCGTCACCGGTCGTCTCCAGCGCCTCGCGCTGCCGGGCGCTCACGTCCTCACGCAGCTTGTCGACGCTCTTCTCCAGCTCGTCCGCCGCTGCCGTCTCACGGTCGATGCGGTCGACCAGTTCCTCGCGCTCCTTGGCCATGACGGGCGCCGCGACCCGCGCCTGCGCGGCTCCCACGGTCACCACGAGTGCAGCGAGCACCAGTCCCGCAGCGAGCCCCAGCTTCGCCCTGAGGGTCTTGGGCAGGCCCCCGTCACCCGCCGCCTTCTTCCGTGCGGCCGCCTCGGCGTACCCGTCGTCGAGACTGTGATCCATGACGTTGGTGAGCAGCGACATGGATGCGTCCGGGCGTGAGGGTGGCGTAGGTGTGCTCCGAACGGGGGGCTGCGGCATGCCGCACATCGTCGCACGTCGCGACCACTACCTCCGAATGGCCCCACCGGCGTGCCGGACCGGCCCCACTGGGGACACGTGTCCGGCACGCGCGCGTGCGGCCTGTCTCAGCGGCCGGCGCTGTCCACGACCGCCGCCCACTCGTCGAGGAGTGCCTGCGCGGACGCGTCGTCGGGCCCTTCGGCCCACAGATGGGTGACCGCCTCGGCCGGATCGGGCAGCACCATCACCCAGCGGCCATCGGTCTCCACCACTCGCACACCATCGGTGGTGTCGACAAAGCGATCTCCGGCCGCCTCGACGACCCGGCGCATCACAAGCCCCTTCACGGCCCAGGGCGTCGCAAGGTCCCGCTTGATGACATGCGCCCGCGGAATCCGCGCGTCGATCTGGCTGAGCGTGAGCTGGGTCCGCGCCACCAGCCCGATCAGCCGGACAAAGGCGGCCGTACCGTCGAAGACGCTGCTGAACTCCGGGACGATGAACCCGCCCTTGCCGTCACCACCGAAGATCGTCGTGTCGTCGCGACCGACTCGCGTCAGGTCGTCGGGCGAGGTCGTCGTCCACTCCACCTGGGTCCCGTGATACGCCGCCACCTGCTCGGCGATCCGCGTGGTGGTCACCGGCAGCGCGACCCGTCCGCTGCGCCGCTCCGCGGCCACGAGGTCGAGCATGACGAGCAGAGCCCGGTCGTCCTCGACGATCCGCCCCTTCTCGTCGACCAGCGACAGCCGCTCACCGACCGGATCGAACCTCACTCCGAACGCGGCCCGCGCGGACGCCACGATCTCTCCCAGCCGCACCAACCCGGACCGCCGCGTATCCGCCGACTCCGTGGGCCTCGACTCGTCGAGACCGGGGTTGATGGTCAGCGAGTCCACGCCGAGCTTGCCGAGCAGGCTGGGGAGCACGAGCCCTGCGCTGCCGTTCGACGCATCGACTACGACCTTCAGCCCGGACTCCGAGATCCCGGTCGTATCGACGTTGCGCAACAGCGACCCGGTGTACGAGTCGAAGACGCTGGCCGGGAAGTGCAGGTCCCCGATCTCTCCCGGGAACGCTCGTCGGTACTCCTGCCGTGCGAAGACCCGGTCCAGCTTGCGCTGACTGGCCTGCGACAGGTCGGCCCCCTGCCCGTCGAAGAACATGATGTCCACGGAATCCGGCACCCCGGGCGTCGTCCGGATCATGATCCCGCCGGCACTGCCCCGCGCGGTCTGCTGCCGCGCCACGGGCAGCGGTACGTTCTCCAGGTCTCGTACGTCGATGGCGCTGGCCTGCAGCGCGGAGATGACCGCTCGCTTCAGCGCCCGCGCACCGCGGGAGTGATCGCGGGCGGTGGTGACCGTGGACCCCTTCTTCAAGGTCGTGGCATAGGCGCCGGCGAGGCGTACAGCGAGCTCGGGAGTGATCTCCACGTTCAGGATCCCGGAGACGCCGCGCGCGCCGAAGAGATGCGCCTGGCCCCTCGACTCCCAGATCACCGACGTGTTGACGAAGGCACCGGCCTCGATCGTCTTGAACGGATAGACACGCACGTTGCCCTGCACGATCGATTCTTCACCGATCAGGCACTCGTCACCGATGACCGCGCCGTCCTCGATCCGGGCCGCACGCATGATGTCGGTGTTCTTTCCGACGACACAGCCGCGCAGATTGCTGTGCTGTCCGACGTACACGTTGTCGTGCACGACAGCCCTGTGCAGAAAAGCCCCGCTCTTCACAACGACGTTGGAGCCGACGACGGTGTGCTCGCGGATTTCCGCGCCGGCCTCGACCTTGGCGTAGTCCCCGATGTACAGGGGCCCGCGCAGAACGGCATCGGGATGCACTTCGGCGCCTTCCGCCACCCACACGCCCGGAGAGAGCTCAAAGCCGTCGATCTCGACGTCGACCTTGCCCTCCAGGACGTCGGCCTGCGCTTTCACATAGCTCTCGTGCGTGCCGACGTCCTCCCAATACCCCTCTGCGACATACCCATAGATCGGCTTGCCCTCCTTCATCAGCTGCGGGAAGACATCGCCGGACCAGTCCACGGGCACGTCGGGGTCGACATAGTCGAAGACCTCCGGCTCCATGACATAGATGCCGGTGTTCACCGTGTCCGAGAAGACCTGACCCCAGGTCGGCTTCTCGAGGAAGCGCTCGACCCGCCCCTCCTCGTCGACAATGGTGATGCCGAATTCCAGCGGATTGGGCACGCGCGTCAGACAGACGGTGACGAGCGCACCCTTTTCCTTGTGGAAATTGATCAACTCCGTGAGGTCGAAGTCGGTCAGGGCATCACCCGAGATCACCAGGAAAGCATCGTCCTTCAACGCCTCTTCGGCGTTCTTGACGCTTCCGGCGGTACCGAGTGGCTTCTCCTCATTGGCATAGCTGAGCTCCATTCCGAGCTCTTCACCGTCACCGAAGTAGTTCTTGACCAGTGAGGCCAGGAACTGAACTGTCACGACGGTCTCATTAAGCCCATGCCTTTTGAGCAGCCGCAGAACGTGCTCCATGATCGGCCGGTTGGCCACCGGCAGGAGCGGCTTGGGCATGCTTGAGGTCATGGGGCGCAGGCGCGTGCCTTCGCCCCCGGCCATCACGACGGCCTTCATGTCGGAAGCGTCCTCCTCCAAGAGACGACGGTCTAGCCGACTTCACCCGTCCAGATTGTCCCGCACTTTTCCACTGCGGGCCATCGAGCCGCTACGCCCGCTTCAATCCGCGAGTTCCATCGGCCATGGCGTCCGCACGGACCAGGCGGCGGACCTGTACCACGTACAGGACTCCTGCCCACCAGTACAGCGTCGTACCCCATCCGGCGAACGCCCATCCGAAAATAGCAGCGAGTGACGGGATCCATCCACGTCCGTCACTGAGCAGCAACAGCGGGAAGGCATACATCAAGTTGAACGTGGCGGCCTTCCCAAGGAAGTTCACCTGCGGCGGCGGATAGCCATGACGCCTGAGGATGCCCACCATCCCCAGCAGAACCAGCTCTCGCGCCAAAAGTACAGCGGTCAACCAGATGGGCAGAATCTCGCGCCAGGTGAGACCGACCAAAGTGGAGAGAATATAGAGCCGGTCGGCCGCGGGATCGAGCAGCCGGCCAAGGCTGCTGATCTGGTTCCAACGCCGCGCGAGCTTGCCGTCCAGGTAGTCGCTGACGCCGCTCAGAGCCAGCACCAGAAGCGCCCAGCCGTCACTCTCGGGCCCGCCGAACTCGGGCCTGAGAATCAGCCACAGGAACAGCGGCACGCCAACGAGCCGCGCCATGCTGAGGATGTTGGGGATGGTGAGGACCCGGTCCGTCTGGACACGGGTCTCCTGGACCTCCACCCGGGGGCCTCCAGTGGGAAACGTACCAACGATGCCCCCTGACCCTACCTCAACGCAAAAAAGCTCTGGCTCTCGGGCTGTGTGCCCAAGAGCCAGAGCTCTAAAAGGAGTTCGGCGGTGTCCTACTCTCCCACAGGGTCCCCCCTGCAGTACCATCGGCGCTGTAAGGCTTAGCTTCCGGGTTCGGAATGTAACCGGGCGTTT
>NZ_JBITLW010000012.1:0-200343 GCF_044465645.1 Streptomyces sp. NPDC049627
TCAACACCCACCCCCGGGTTGGGGGGGGGGCCCCCCCCCCCGCCCCCCGCGGGGGGGGGGGGGGGGGGGGCGTGGTTGGGCCGCGGCGGGGGGGGGGGCCCCCCCCCGCCCCCCCGGCCCCCCCCCCACGTCAGCGCCTCGCCCAGGAGGTGACCCGGGCCCGGCGAGTCCAAGGCCTCCACACGAGGACGGTCGACTCGTCGCGGGCAGCGACCGGGTGAACCGCACGGTTCGGCTCTGGAAAACCCCTTCACAGCGGTTGAACCAGGCCAGACTGGACACCGCGTTCGAGCTCCGCAGGCAGAGCCAAGTATTCACCTGCGAACGAAGTCTTGCTGCTCTTCTAGGGGCATATCTAAAATATTTCCCGCTGATTCTCGTGTTTGGCGAAAGACCTTCGGTGAACGGCTATCGAGAGTAGGTGCCTCCATGACGGTTGCTGCTGCGTCGACGGTCCACCCGGACGAGGTGCACGAGAGACTCGCCCGCCATGTGCTGACCGACGGTTTCAAACTCGTGCTCGACCCGCTCGCCAGTCAGGGCTCGTGGATCGTCGACGCGCGCACCGGTGACAGGTTCCTCGACCTCTACTCGTTCTTCGCGTCCGCTCCGCTGGGGCTGAACGCGCGGGGCATCGTGGACGATCCGGAGTTCATGACCGTGCTGGCGCAGGTGGCCGCGAACAAGCCCGCCAACCCCGACATCTACACCACGCACTACGCCGAGTTCGTCGAGACCTTCGCCCGGGTCCTCGGTGATCCGGACCTGCCGCGGCTGTTCTTCGTCGAGGGCGGTGCGCTCGCCGTCGAAAACGCGCTCAAGACGGCATTCGACTGGAAGAGCCGCCGCAACGAGGCCGCGGGCCGCTCACCCGAGCTCGGCACCAAGGTCCTGCACCTTCGGCGGGCGTTCCACGGCCGCAGCGGTTACACCCTCTCGCTGACCAACACCGAGCCGGGCAAGACGGCCCGTTTCCCGAAGTTCGACTGGCCGCGCATCGACGTACCCGCTGTGCGGTTTCCCCTGGAGCGCCACCTCGCCGAGGTCGAGGAGTCCGAACGGCGGGCCCTCGAGCAGGCGCGGCGGGCGTTCGAGGACAACCCGCACGACGTCGCCTGCTTCATCGCCGAACCGATCCAGGGCGAGGGGGGCGACAACCACATGCGCCCGGAGTTCCTGCAGGCGATGCAGGCACTCTGTCACGAATACGACGCCCTGTTCGTGCTCGACGAGGTGCAGACCGGGGTGGGGATCACCGGCACCGCCTGGGCCTACCAGCAACTCGGCCTGGAACCGGACATCGTCGCCTTCGCCAAGAAGGTTCAGCTCGGGGGCATCATGGCCGGCCGCCGGGTCGATCAGGTACCCGACAACGTCTTCCGGGTCTCCGGGCGGATCAACTCGACCTGGGGCGGCGGACTGGTCGACATGGTCCGGGCGCGCCGCATCCTGGAGATCATCGAGCGGGACGATCTGGTGGACCATGCCGCTGCCGTGGGAGCGTGGTTCCTGGCCGGACTACGTGATCTGGAAGGGCGGCGCGCATCGGTGGTGTCCAATTCGCGGGGGCGTGGACTGATGAGCGCCGTCGATCTTCCCGACAGCGGCGTCCGCGACGAAGTGGTACTCCGGTTGCGCACCGAGGAGCAGGTGATCGCATTGCCGTGCGGTGAGCGTTCGGTGCGCTTCCGCCCTGCCCTGTCCATCACCCAGGACGAGCTCGGAGTCGCTCTGCGGGCCCTCGACCGGGTCCTCGCCGGTCTGCACTGATCCGTACCAGCCGACTTGATCCATACCAGTCGACTGACCCTCCCAGCGACTGACCCGTCCCAGCCGACAAGGAGCAAAGTCATGGCCCGTTCCGTCGCATCGATCGTTGCCGGCCAGCAGGTCGCCGGCGCTCCCGGCGGGACCCTTCAGCGCCCCAATCCCGGTCGTACCGCCGAGCTGGTCACCGAGGTCTCGCTCGGGGACGCCTCGACGTTCGTCGACGCCGCCCAGGCCGCGAAAGCGGCTCAGCGGTCCTGGGCCGACGTCCCGGCGCCGGTGCGCGGATCCGCGATCGGAAAGATCGGCCGGCTCGTCGAGGCCAACAAGGACCGGCTCGCCCGCATCGTCACCGAGGAGATCGGCAAGCCGTACGCGGAAGCGCTCGGCGAGGTCCAGGAGATCATCGACACCTGCGACTTCTTCCTGGGCGAGGGCCGCCGGCTGTACGGGCAGACGGTGCCCTCGGAGATGCCAGACAAGCAGCTGTTCACCTTCCGCAACCCCATGGGCGCGGTCGCGGTGATCACCGCCGGAAACTTCCCGGTGGCCGTGCCGGCCTGGTACCTCGTGCCGGCGCTGGTGACCGGCAACACCGTGGTGTGGAAGCCCGCCGAGTACGCCGCCGCGAGCGCCAAGGCCCTCTACGAGCTGTTCGTGCGCGGAGGCGGCCTGCCCGACGGCGTACTCAATCTCGTCCTCGCCGACGGGGAGCAGACGTACGCCGGTCTGGAGGCCTCCCTCGACGCGGGGCTGGTCGACAAGGTCGGCTTCACGGGCTCCACGGTCGTCGGTCAGAAGATCGGCGCCCTGTGCGGACGCCACCTGCAGACCCCGTGCCTGGAGCTGGGCGGCAAGAACCCCCAGGTGGTCACCCCGAGCGCCGACCTCGACCTGGCCGTCGAGGGGGCGTTGTTCTCCGGATTCGGCACGGCGGGGCAGCGCTGCACGTCCCTCGGGACACTCGTCGTCCACGAGTCGGTGCACGAGGACTTCCTCGCCCGCTTCGACGCCGCGAGCCGCGCGGCCCGGATCGGCGACGCGTTCGAGGACGTCCTGTACGGCCCGATGCTCGACGAGCGGTTCGCGCAGCGCTACGAGTCCTTCCTCGGCTGGATCAAGGACCACCACCGGACGTACGGCTCCGACGGCATCGGGCGGATCACGTCCGGCAACCCGCGCAAGGGCTTCGTCGGGGACCCCGAGGCGGGCATGTTCTACCACCCGGTGATCGTCGACGGAGTACGCCGCGACGACGACCTGTTCCTCACCGAGACCTTCGGCCCCATCGTCTCAGTGACCACCTACCGGGACTTCGACGAGGCCCTCGAACTGGCCAACCTCCACGGCTACGGGCTGTCCGCCGCGATCTACACCACCGACCCGCACGAGGTGTGGACCTTCCGGCGCGGCATCTCCGCGGGCATGGTCAGCGTCAACAACACCACCTCCGGAGCCGAGGCGCACCTTCCGTTCGGCGGCAACGGCAAGTCGGGCAACGGCTCTCGTCAGTCGGGGCAGTGGGTGCTCGACCAGTTCACCCGCTGGCAGTCGATGAACTGGGACCACTCCGGGCGGCTGCAGAAAGCGCAGATGGACGTGGCCACGCTCGAGCCCGACCTGTCCTTCCGCCTGTGAGCGCCGTCGAGGACCTGGACCGGCACTTCCGCGAGGCAGTCGCCGGTCTCCGGTCCGCGGACTCGGTGATCGAGCAGGCCGGCGAGGGTATGGACACCCGTACCGCCCTGGACCTGTTCGACGCCCAGCTGGAGAGCCGGCACGCCGACGCCGCCGCGCGCTGGATGCAGCAGCAGGGCCGTGGCTACTACACCATCGGATCGAGCGGACACGAGGGAAACGCCGCGCTGGCCCTCGCGTTGCGCCCCACCGACCCTGCACTGCTGCACTACCGTTCCGGCGCCTTCTACTGCGCCCGCGCCCGGCAGGCCGGCGGCGGCATCGATGCGGTCAGGGACATGCTGCTGGGCGTGGCCGCCGGGGCCGAGGAGCCGATCGCCGGTGGCCGGCACAAGGTGTACGGCCGCCGCGAGCTGGCCGTCATCCCGCAGACGTCGACCATCGCCTCCCACCTCCCCCGAGCCGTCGGAGTGGCGTGGAGCATCGCCCGCGCCAAACGGCTCGGGGCCGAGTGCGCCTGGCCCGGCGACGCCGTCGTCTGCTGTTCCTTCGGCGATGCCTCGGTCAACCACTCCACGGCGGCGGGCGCCGTCAACAGCACCTGCCACGCGGCCTACCGGGGCCTGCCGATGCCGGTGCTGTTCGTCTGCGAGGACAACGGCCTCGGCATCAGCGTGCCGACGCCGCACGACTGGGTGCGGCACGCCTACGGCAACCGGCCCGGCCTCGCCTACTTCGCCGCCGACGGCTGCGATCCGTCCGCCGCCTTCGACACCGCGCGCGAGGCGGTGGCCCACGTACGCAAGAACCGGCGACCGGCGTTCCTGCACCTGTCGATGGTGCGCTTCCTCGGCCATGCGGGCTCGGACGCCGAAGCCGCCTACCGGATGCCGTCCGAAGTCGCCGCGGATCTGGAACGCGACCCCCTGCTGGCCACCGCCGGGCTGCTCACGGCGGCCGGCGTCCTCACCCCGCAGCAGGTCCTCGACCGGTACGACGAGGTGGGCGGACGGGTCTTCGCCGTGGCCAAGGAGGCCCTGGAGAGTGAGCCCCTGACCACCGCCACGCAGATCGCCGCCCCCATCGCACCCCGCCGTCCCGACCTCGTCGCGACGGCGTCACGCCGTACGAGCGAACCCCCTGCAGCACCCGTGGGCGAACCCGTCACGGTCGCCCAGGCCATCACGCACACCCTCGCCGACCTGCTCGGCAGCCACCCGGAGATGGTCGTCTTCGGCGAGGACGTCGGCCGCAAGGGCGGGGTCTACGGAGTGACCCGGGGACTGCAGCGGCGCTTCGGCACCGCCCGGGTCTTCGACACCCTGCTCGACGAACAGGCCGTCCTCGGCCTCGCGCTGGGGGCGGGGCTGTCCGGGCTGCTGCCGGTGGCGGAGATCCAGTACCTCGCGTACCTGCACAACGCCGAGGACCAGCTGCGCGGCGAGGCGGCCACGCTGCAGTTCTTCTCCCAGGGCCAGTACCGCAACCCCCTGGTGATCCGCATCGCCGGCTACGGCTACCAGCGCGGCTTCGGCGGCCACTTCCACAACGACAACGCGCTGGGCGTCCTGCGGGACATCCCCGGTGTGGTCATCGCCTCCCCCTCCCGCCCCGACGACGCCGCCGCGATGCTGCGCACGTGTGTGGCGGCCGCGAAGGTGGACGGCACGGTCGGCGTCTTCCTCGAGCCGATCGCGCTCTACCACACGCGAGACCTCCACACGGACGGGGACAACGACTGGCTCGCCGCGTATCCGCCTCCCGCCGAGCACGTACCGATCGGCCGCGCACGCACCTACGGCACGGGCACCGACCTGACCCTCGTCACCTTCGGCAACGGTCTGCCCCTCTCCCTTCGCGCCGCACGCCGGCTGGAGCAGCGGGGCATCGCGTGCCGGGTCGTCGACCTGCGCTGGCTGGCCCCGCTCCCGGTCGACGACCTGCTGCGGGAAGCCCGGGCGACGGGACGCGTCCTCGTGGTCGACGAGACGCGCCGTACGGGAGGCGTGTCGGAGGGGGTCGTCACCGCCCTGGTCGATGCCCGATTCGCCGGCACCGTCCGACGGGTCGCCAGCGCGGACAGTTTCGTACCGCTGGGGCAGGCAGCGCAGTTGGTGCTCGTGTCGGAGGCCGACATCGAGCGCGCTGCGGGTGAACTGCTCTCAGCAGGCCCGCGCCCTGACAGGTGACGGCACCTGATGGGCATCAGAGGCGTCGAAACTGCGGGGCAGGCGACGCCCCGAGGTCCCGGTGATCCATCAGGTGGAGGAGAAGCTTGAACTGGTGGCCGCCGGAGCGGGCATCTGCGTGCTCCCGCTGTCGACCGCCACCTTCTACACCCGGCCGGACGTCATCCCTCTGCGCGTGGAGGACATCGGCCCCAACGAAGTGGCCCTGGCGTGGGTGGCGGCCCGCCGCTCCCCCCAGCCGTAGCCGAACTCCGATGTCGAAGTCATCGACAGAAACCGGACACTCGGGGGTGGCAGGCGGCCACCCCCGAGCGAGTCGGGGCCGTCAGGGTTGCTGCGCCGGGGGCAAGGAGAGGTAGAGGCGAGTGCCTTGCGGTCGGTAGCCGGCGCGCTCGTAGACGCGGCGGGATCCTTCTCCGGAGTACTCCAGCCAGACCGAACCGGCTCCCTGGGCGAACATCGCCTCGGTCAGCGCGGCGGTTACTGCGGCGGCGATGCCGCGGCCTCGGTAGGCGGGGCGGGTGCCGACGCCGGACAGCTCCGCGGTGCCCTCGGCCGCCGGGGAGCAGGACGCCCCGCCGACGATGCCGCCCTCCGGGTCGCGGACGAAGCGCACTGCTCCGCCGCTCCGCTGGGTGCGGCGCAGTCGGGCCGCACCCTCTGCGGAGGGGGCGAACACGCCGCCGAATGCCTCGGCAAGCGCGGCGTCGAGCGCGGCGAAGTCTTCGTCGGTGGTCGGAATCTGAACACGGGGAGAGTCGGCGGCCTGGGGAAGTATCAGCGTGTGGGGTGTGCAGACGAGGTATTCGTGCACCGCCTCGGTACCGAAGCCTGCCGCCCGCAGGGCCGGTGCCACGGCGGGGGCGGCCTGCGGTGCGAACTCCAGCCGGGGCAGCAGACCCCGCTCCCGGAAGGCCCCGATCAGCGCAGCGACGTCTTGCTCGGTCGGCTCGGCGCCGGGCAGCGGGGTCGCGTAGTTGAGGTAGGGGTGGTCGGTATCAGGGGTGAAGCCCGCGACGAAGCCGCCGGTCTCGACGACCAAGGGACGGCGGCGGAGGTTGGTGACGGCAAAGCTCTGGATCTGGACGTCCATGGTGGGTGTTGACCTCACGAAGTCTCTGGAGATGCCCCTCGCGAACTCGGCAAGTTCGGGGCGCGGAAGAGTGGCGATGCGTCAGGCACCGCTTCGTGGGGCCGCCGTAGGGAACAGCGTGGCAGGCTGAGACTGCTGCAGAGCGGGCGCTCAGGGCAGCCGACGGCGGCCGCTGGGGGACGCCGAGAACATTGGCTTCGTTCCTCACCGTGAGTGTGACTACGAGGTCACAGAGCGCGGCACACTGTTCCACCACCGACCGGAGCGCGCAAGCGGATGGCGGAGCAGGTCTCCATGGGGGCGCGCCCTGGGACACCCGCGCACGTGACCTTCGCTGCTCCAAGGGCGATACTGCCGACATCAGGGCTCCGCGACGACACGCACCACGACCCCCTACACCTGACAGCTTCGAACCACCGAGATCGACAACTGGCTCTACCTGCTCCGACCTGGACAAACGCAGGTCAGCGACCTAGCTGCTAGTACCACCAGGAGGTATCGATGAAGATGCTGATCAACGTCGCCGAGACCGTGGTCGCGGACGCGCTGCGCGGGATGGCGGCCGCCCATCCCGAGCTGGTCGTCGATGTGGAGAGCCGGGTGATCGTACGGCGGGACGCCCCCGTGGAAGGGAAGGTCGCCCTCATTTCCGGTGGCGGGTCGGGGCACGAGCCGCTGCACGGCGGATTCGTGGGTCCGGGGATGCTGTCGGGGGCCTGTCCGGGTGAGGTGTTCACCTCGCCGGTGCCCGACCAGATGGCGCGGGCCGCGGCCGCCGTGGACAGTGGGGCGGGTGTGCTGTTCATCGTGAAGAACTACACGGGGGACGTCCTCAACTTCGACATGGCCGCCGAACTCGCCGAGGACGAGGGCATCCAGGTTGCGAAGGTGCTCGTCAACGACGACGTGGCCGTCACCGACAGTCTCTACACGGCCGGGCGGCGCGGCACGGGCGCGACCCTGTTCGTGGAGAAGATCGCCGGTGCCGCGGCGGAGGAGGGGCAGCCGCTGGAGCGGGTGGAGTCGGTCGCTCGTCAGGTCAACGAGAACTCCCGCTCGTTCGGGGTCGCCCTGAGCGCCTGCACCACGCCCGCCAAGGGCAGCCCCACTTTCGATCTGCCGCCCGGCGAGCTGGAGTTGGGCATCGGCATCCACGGCGAGCCCGGCCGGGAGCGGCGGGCGATGATGACGTCCGGCGAGATCGCCGACTTCGCGGTGGGCGCGATCCTGGACGACATGACCCCGCGCAATCCCGTCCTCGTCCTGGTCAACGGCATGGGCGGGACGCCGCTGTTGGAGCTGTACGGCTTCAACGCCGAGGTGCAGCGGGTGCTCACCGAGCGCGGCGTCCCCGTCGCGCACACCCTCGTCGGCAACTACGTCACCTCCCTCGACATGGCCGGCGCCTCGGTCACCCTCTGCCAGGTCGACGAGGAACTGCTGCGGCTGTGGAACGCACCGGTGAAGACACCGGGGCTGCGCTGGGGAATGTGATCCGGAGACCGACGATCGCCAGGCACCTGTCACGCAAGGAGATCCAGTGCTCGACGCCGATTTCTTCCGCCGTTGGATGACGGCGACCGCAGCCGCCGTCGACCGTGAGGCGGAGCGGCTCACGGCCCTCGACTCGCCCATCGGGGACGCCGACCACGGCAGCAATCTGCAACGGGGGTTCACGGCCGTCACGGCGGCGCTGGAGAAGGAGGCCCCGCAGGCGCCCGGAGCGATCCTGACCCTCGCCGGGCGGCAGCTGATCTCGACGGTCGGCGGGGCGTCGGGGCCGCTGTACGGGACGCTGCTGCGCCGGACCGGCAAGGCCCTCGGGGACGCCGGTGAGGTGAGCGAGGACCAGTTCGCCCAGGCACTGCGGGCGGGGGTGGACGCGGTCATGGCGCTCGGTGGTGCGGCGCCGGGCGACAAGACCATGATCGACGCGCTGGTGCCGGCCGTGGACGCGCTCGGCGACGGCTTCGCCGCGGCCCGGGCCGCCGCCGAGGAGGGGGCCCTGGCGACGACGCCGTTGCAGGCTCGCAAGGGGCGGGCGAGCTATCTCGGCGAGCGCAGCATCGGGCACCAGGATCCCGGCGCCACCTCCTCGGCGCTGCTGATCGCGGGCCTCGCGGAGGCCAACGGTGAGTGACGAGGCGGTGAGCGGCGAAGCAGTGAGTGATGCAGCGGTGAGCGGCGGGAAAGCCAGTGGCGAGGAGAGCCGCGAGCGCGTCGTCGGCATCGTGCTGGTCTCGCACAGCGCGCAGGTGGCCGCCTCGGTGGCCGAGCTGGCGCAGGGGCTCGCGGGCGGTGGAACGGCCGTGCCGGTGGCCCCGGCGGGCGGCACCGAGGGCGGTGGCCTCGGCACCAGCGCCGAGCTGATCGCCGCGGCGGCCGCCTCTGTGGACCACGGCGCCGGAGTCGCGGTCCTGACCGACCTGGGCAGCGCTGTCCTCACCGTCAAGGCCCTGCTCGCGGAGGGCGACGAACTCCCCGGCAACACCCGCCTGGTGGACGCGCCGTTCGTCGAGGGCGCGGTGGCGGCGGTCGTCACGGCGTCCACCGGCGCCGACCTCGCGGCGGTGGAGGCGGCGGCCACGGAGGCGTACGCGTACCGGAAGGTGTAAGGGAGGGTCTCAGAGGCAGGAGCGCGGCGGACTGTGGCTGCCTTCGACGCCGTGTACGCGGCGCCCGCGGCGCTGCCGCGGAGCCCGGCCTCGGACGCCGTGTTCACGATGGCGCCTCTGCCCGCCTCCAGCATGTGCGGCAACGCCGCACGGGTGAGCAGGAACGGGGCGGTGAGGTTGACCCGGATGACCCGCTCCCACTGCGCATCGGTGGCGTCCGCCAGGGCTGACCAAGTCCCTCGCGGTGATGTACCGCAAGCAGGGGATACGCGCGAACGCCGTCGCGCCGGGCGGCATTCGGACCGGCATCGTCGCGCCTCGGACGCGGCGAGGAACATCAACGGCGTGGTTCTGCCGGTCGACGACGGCTGGTCGGCCGTCTGACGCCGTTTCGACCGGCGGGCACGCATACGTGCACGCACTACTAGCCGTACCTGGACTGCTCCTCGCGCCCAGCTTCCTTGCCACGCATGCCGTACTCACTGCGCACGGGTTCGTCACCGCGCAGGACCTGTTCGCCGCGCACGGACTCCTCCCCGCGCGCAACGTGCGAACCGTCCACGACCTGCCCGCCGTGCACGAACTCCCTCGCCAGCCGTTTTCCGGTCGCCACGGCGGCCGCGCGGTCCTCGATGGGGGTCACCGGCTCGCCGCTGAAGACGATGTAGGTGACCCCGGAGGCCGTGCCGCCGCGGCGCGGGTCGGCCTGGATGCCGAGGGCGTCGGCGGTGGCGTAGGACGCCTCGCCGATGATGTCGCGCGGGCCGACGTCGCCGACGACCGCGTACTGGACCCGGCCCCGGTACAGCACCGCTGCCACCGAGCCGCCGCGGATGCCGCGTTCGCGGTAGTTCCAGATGCCGCTCGGGGCGGGCACGACGATGTACGGGAGGTGTTCGGCGCTCAGGTGACGGCCGTCGGACTGCTGGAAGGCCGTCGTGGCGGAGAAGAACGGATCTGTACGGCTGTTGCAGCGGTCGGTGGGCTGACCGTCGCAGTCGATGTCCATGTCCGCCTTCCAGAACACCGCACCGGGCGCCCCGCAGACCGGGATCGTCGCGGGCGCGCCCTTGTCGGTGCGATAGCGCCCTTGGGAGACGGATGTGCAGTCGCGCACCTTTGCCAGCAGCTCGTCGGCGCCGACGTCGGGCTCGCGCCGCGCCATGGGCCCTTCCTGCGTGGCGGGCGGGGGTGTGGGCAGCGTTGTCGGAGCGAGCAGGGCGGCACTTGCCGCCGCCAGCGTCAGCGACCGGACACGCACTATGCGGACCCCTCTCCTCGGGAATGTGACGAGCACTCAGCCCGAAGCATTGTCAGAAACGTTGTTCATAGGGCACTCAGCCAATCTGATGCCGCTCGGATCATGCTGCCACCAGAGGGGTCCGTTCGGCCTGCACCCGGGCGACACGCGACCGTCTTCGCGCTTCCGACAGGGGCCGGGGGCCCGGGTCCGCGACGGGACTCCGGCCCCCGGCCACCCGGATCCGGCGCGGGATCAGCGACGACAGCGACCCGTGCCGACGGCATGAACTCACCTATCGCTGTGGCGAGTTGCCGCGAGGAGCTTCAGCATACGCAACACCCCGGACGTGCAACCAACGACCAGCCTCTTGATGTGACCGCGTCAGCGGCGCCATATTGGTCCGGACCATTGCAGCAAGGCCGCCCCGGGAGGCAGAGTCGTGCGACGCGTTCTCGTGCCCTTGTCCGCCCTGTGTTCGGCGCTCTTGCTCTCCTCGTGCGCCTGGAGCGAGGCGGGGGAGGCCGGCGGCCGGCTTCCCGCCGCGCCCACGGGTGTAACGGCCGCCGCGGGAAGCGCGACGAGCGTGCACGTGATGTGGAACGCGGTCTCGGCGGAGCGAGGCGTCCGCCGCTACGAGGTGTATCGGGGCCCCACGAAGGTCAAGGAAGTGCCGGGCTCCGCCCACATGGTGGATGTCACCATGCTCAAGCCGTCCACCGTGTATGCCTTCACCGTGCGGGCCCGTGACACCGACGGGCGGCTCGGCCCACCGAGCGAGGAGGTCCGGGCAACGACTCCCGGGGCCGTGGCCGCCGACCGCTCGGCCCCGACCCGTCCGGGGAAGGTCCATGGCCGGGCGGTCGGCAGCCGGGCGGTTCAGCTGTCGTGGTCGAGGGCGACGGACGACCGGGACGTGGTGTCGTACGACATCCATCAGGGCGGCACAAAGATCCACAGTGTGGGCGGGAACCAGACCGCGACCGTGGTCACCGGCCTCCGGCCCGGGACGCGCTATTCCTTCACGGTCCGGGCCCGGGACGCGGCCGACAACCTCTCCCCTGCCGCTGCGGCGGTCCGTGTCACCACGCCCGGTACCGACGACGGGCGCGGCACCGCACCGACCGCCTTCCGGGCCTCGACGCATCGCGAGGACGGGGCGTACCACCTCGATCTGAGCTGGGTGCCGCCACGGACGGACGGCGTGGTCGCCGAGTACCAGGTGCGGCTCGACGGCCGTACCGCCACCTCGCTGGTGTACGGCGGGAGCGCGCCGCGCGAGCGGGCCACGTACAGCTTCTACCTCGGCCCGGAGAAGGGCGTCGCTCACCGGGTTCGCATCCGGGGCAGGCTACCGGACGGCACCTGGGGCGGCTTCTCGGCGGAGCGGACGGTGACGACCGGGGCGCAGGGCTGACATTCCCTCCGGCGTCCCCCGAATGCAGCAGTCCGTCACCTGTCCGGAGGCTGCCCGCATGCGGTCCGCGGCCGGGGCGCGTTGGCTGCCCCTGAGGCAGCACGGGACGTTCCCGATCCTCGGCGGCGCCAGGGATGTACCGCCGACCGTGCCGCCGGAGGGCAGTTCACATGCGCAACTCATCGCTACTCCTCCGCTCGGGCCTGACCGTGGCAGCCGCCTCCGTCCTTCCTCTCGCCGCGGCCGCCGTGCCGGCCTCCGCGGTTTCGGGGATCTCCGTGAGCACGACCGGGTCCACGGTCTCCGTCACGACCAGTGCGTGCAGCCAGCCGGTCAACGGCAGCTTCGGCACCGCCTCCCTGCTGAACAGCCGGCAGTCGAACTTCGCCCAGGGGCGCCAGGTCTCCCTGTCGGGGACGGCCGCGCTGCAGTCGGCGGCCTGGTCGGGCGTGAGCGCGGGCACGTACACCGTCATCGTCGTGTGTGCCAACGGCACGACGGCGGGCACCCAGTCGGTCGTCGTCTCGGGCCCCACCCCGACGCGCACGATCTCGTCCGCCACCGCCTCGCCGTCGCGCGGTGTCATGGGCGGCATGGGCGGGGGCTCGCGGGACTACGGCACGCTGACGCTGGTCGGGGGCGGGGCCCTGGTGGGTGCGGGTGGCCTGGCCGCGGCCTGGTACCTGCGCCGCAAGTCGAAGCCGTACCGGCTCTGAATCACCGCGCCGCCCAGTCCTGCCGGGCCTGCCGGGCCCCTCGGTTCACGCCGTGTCGTGGCCCGGCAGCTCCGCGAACTCCTCCAGGGCGCGGGTGAGCCACTGGGTCCAGAAGGTCTCCAGGTCGATCCCCGCGCGCAGCACCAGGTGCCGCAGCCGGTCCTGCGAGGTGTCCTTGCCGGGCGGGAAGTCCCGCTTCTCGATCTCCTCGTACTCGGCCAACTGCCGTCGGTGCAGGTCGAGATGGCGCCGCAGATCGGCCTCGATGCCCTCGGTCCCCACGACGGCCGCGGCGCGCATGCGCAGCAGCAGGGTGTCGCGGTGCGGCCTCGGGTCCTGGGACGCGGCGGTCCAGCGGGCCAGTTCGGCGCGGCCCGCGGGCAGGACCTCGTAGCTCTTCTTCTGCCCACGGGCCGGCTGTTCGCTCGGCAGGGTGCGGATGAGCCCATCGGCCTCCAGTTTTCCCAGCTCGCGATAGATCTGCTGATGCGTCGCCGACCAGAAGTAGCCGATCGACTTGTCGAAGCGACGGGTCAGCTCCAGCCCCGAGGACGGCTTTTCGACCAGGGCGGTGAGGATCGCGTGCGGGAGTGACATGGGCTCATCCTAGGGACGCGCTCGGGCGGCCCTACAGGCTCGCCGCCAGCTCCGTGCCCTGCTTGATGGCCCGCTTGGCGTCCAGTTCGGCGGCCACGTCGGCACCGCCGATGAGGTGCACGCTGCGGCCCGCGGCGAGCAGCTCCTCGTACAGGCCGCGGCGCGGCTCCTGCCCGGTGCACAGCACGATGGTGTCGACCTCGAGGACCGTGCTCTCCTCGCCGACGGTGACGTGCAGTCCGGCGTCGTCGATGCGGTCGTAGCGCACGCCCGGGACCATGGTGACGCCCCGGTGCTTGAGCTCCGTGCGGTGGATCCAGCCGGTGGTCTTGCCGAGGCCGGCGCCGACCTTGCTGGTCTTGCGCTGGAGCAGGTGGACGGTGCGCGGCGGGGCGGGCCGCTCGGGGGCGGCGAGGCCGCCGGGTGCCGTGTAGTCCATGTCGACGCCCCAGTGGCGGAAGTACGTCTGAGGGTCCTCGCTCGCCTTGTCGCCGCCGTCGGTGAGGAACTCGGCGACGTCGAAGCCGATGCCGCCCGCGCCGAGGATGGCGACGCGGTCGCCGACGGGGGCGCCGTCGCGCAGGACGTCGAGGTAGCCGACGACGCTCGGGTGGTCGACGCCGGGGATGTCCGGGGTGCGCGGGGTGACGCCGGTGGCGACCACGACCTCGTCGTAGGCGGCCACGTCGTCGGCCGTGACCGGGGTGTTCAGCCGTACGTCCACGCCGTGCCAGTCGAGCTGGTGGCGGAAGTAGCGCAGCGTCTCGTCGAACTCCTGCTTGCCCGGCACCTTGCGGGCGACGTTGAGCTGGCCGCCGACCTCGCTCGCGGCGTCGAACAGCGTGACGTCGTGGCCGCGTTCGGCCGCGCTCACGGCACAGGCCAGCCCGGCGGGCCCCGCGCCGACCACCGCGACCCGCTTGCGCAGGCGGGTCGGGGAGAGGACCAGCTCGGTCTCGTGACAGGCGCGCGGGTTGACCAGGCAGGAGGTGATCTTGCCGCTGAAGGTGTGGTCGAGGCAGGCCTGGTTGCAGCCGATGCAGGTGTTGATGGCCTCGGACTTCCCGGCGGCCGCCTTGGCGACGAAGTCGGGGTCGGCCAGCATCGGGCGGGCCATCGACACCATGTCCGCACAGCCGTCGGCGAGCAAATCCTCGGCCAGCTCCGGGGTGTTGATGCGGTTGGTCGTCACCAGCGGGACGGACACCTCGCCCATCAGCCGCTTGGTGACCCAGGTGTAGGCGCCGCGCGGCACCGAGGTGGCGATGGTCGGGATGCGTGCCTCGTGCCAGCCGATGCCGGTGTTGATGATCGTCGCCCCGGCGGCCTCGACGGCCTGGGCGAGCGTGATCACCTCATCGAGCGTGGAGCCGCCGGGGACGAGGTCCAGCATGGACAGCCGGTAGATGATGATGAACCGCTCGCCGACGGCCTCGCGCACACGCCGGACGATCTCGACGGGGAAGCGCATGCGGTTCTCGTACGAGCCGCCCCAGCGGTCGGTGCGCCGGTTGGTCTGCGTGGCGATGAACTCGTTGATGAGGTAGCCCTCGGAGCCCATGATCTCCACACCGTCGTAGCCGGCCTGCTGCGCGAGGCGGGCGGCGCGCGCGTAGTCGTCGATGGTCCGCTCGACGTCGGCGTCGGTGAGCTCGCGGGGCGGGAAGGGGCTGATCGGCGCCTGGAGCGGGCTCGGGGCGACGAGGTCCTGGTGGTAGGCGTACCGGCCGAAGTGCAGGATCTGCATCGCGATCCGGCCGCCCTCGTGGTGCACGGCCTCGGTGATGGCCCGGTGCTGCTCGGCCTCCGCGTCGGTGGTGAGCTTGGCCCCGCCCTCGTACGGCCGGCCCTCGTCGTTGGGCGCGATGCCACCGGTGACGATGAGCCCCACTCCCCCGCGGGCGCGCTCGGCGTAGAAGGCGGCCATGCGCTCGAAGCCGCGCTCGGCCTCCTCCAGGCCCACGTGCATGGAGCCCATGAGGACGCGGTTGGGCAGCGTGGTGAAGCCCAGGTCCAGCGGGCTCAGCAGGTGCGGGTAACGGCTCATCGGGGCCCTCCGTGCGCGGTGTCGTGCCTGAAGCAGTTGTAGAGGACCGCACAGCCTTTATGCAACTAGTTGCACAACCGGGAGGGCGTGACCCGCACCACCGTCGGGCACAGTGCCCCCATGAGCCCCTACGCCGGCGTCGTCGCCCTCGCCCAGCAGCTGATCCGCCGCCCGAGCCGCGCCGGCATCGACGACTACGGCCCCGTCCTCGCCGCCCTGGAGGGCTGGCTCGCGGAGCGCGGGCTGCCGCATCGGCGGCTGCACGACGAGCGGGGCGGGGTCGTCGGGCTCCTGGTGGAGGTCGCGGGCGGGCGGCCGGGTCCCTGGTGGACGCTGGACGCCTGCCTGGACACCGCCCCCTACGGCGACGAGGGCGCCTGGTCGTTCCCGCCGGACTGCGGCGAGGTCGCGGACGGCTGGCTGCTGGGCCGCGGGGCCGCCGACTCCAAGCTGGCAGCGGCGATGTTCTGCCACCTCGCGGCCGAGGTGCACGGACGCTCCGCCGCCCTGCGCGGCGGCCTCGCGGTGCTGCTCGACGTCGACGAGCACACGGGCGGCTTCGGCGGTGCCCGCACCTACCTGGACGACCCGGAGGCGGTCCGCCCGGCCGGGGTGATGATCGGCTACCCGGGGTTCGACGAGGTCGTGGTCGGCGGACGCGGCCTGTGGCGGGCCACGATCGCGGTGCACGCCGACTCCGGCCACTCCGGGTCCCGCCGGACGACGCCGGGTGCCGTGTCCCGCGCGGCCGAGCTCGTGCGTCTGCTGGACGCCGCCGCGCTCCCGCCCGCCGGCCCGGACTTCCCGCTCCCGCCCAAACTGACGGTGACCTCCTGCCACGGCGGCCAGGGTTTCTCGGTCGTTCCCGGCCTGTGCGAGCTGGGCGTCGACATCCGCACCACGCCGGCCTTCGCTGCCGACGCCGCCGAACGCCTGGTCCGCGAGGCGGTGACCGAGCTGGACGCCCGGCTGCCCGCGCCCCGGCCGACCGGGATCACGCCGGTGGCGTCCTGGCCGCCGTACCGCCTGGAAAAGGACCAGCAGCCCGCCGCCGCGCTCCTGGACGCCGCCGCCGCGGAAGGGCTGACCGTCCGGGCGAAGACCGCGGGTCCGTCGAACATCGGCAACCTGCTGGCCGGCGAGGGCATCCCGGCGACGGCGGGCTTCGGAGTGCGCTACGAGGGGCTGCACGGCGTGGACGAGCGGGCCCGTCTCGCGGACCTGCCCGCGGTCCACGCCGTGTACCGGCGTGCCATGTTCACTCTCCTGGGCCTGTGAGCAGCCACGCGCGCGTGGGCGTCACCGGCTCTCCAGCACCACGTGCAGCTCCCGCTCCTGGTCGCCCGAGGCCGAGGCCAGGTCGTGCACTGTGAACAGGGAGTCCAGCGTCGTACGGAGCCGTTCGATCGCCCAGTATCCGCCCTGTGCGTCCGCCTCGACGGACGACGAGAGCCGGGCGGGCGGCGGGCACTCGTGCGCGTCCGTGACCTCGAACGTGCCGAGCCACACCATGGGGCGCGTCTCGTGCAGCTGCTGCGGCACGTCCTCGGGGTTCCGGTCGGACTCGAAGCACGCGCACAGCGTGTCGAACACGATCCGGGCGTCCTCCTTGCTGCATCCGCTGATCTCGACGGAGACGGGTTCCTCGTGCAGTCGTTCACGGTCCATCGTGATCGCTCCTCTCGTGGCCGCACCGCGGTGCCACGGGTTGCCCGCGGAACCGGACCCCAACCCAAGAAAAGCACCACGGGCGGCCGAGCACTACCGGCGGAACCGAAGCGTCCGCGCCTCAGCCGCGCGTGAACCGGTACGTCTTGCTGTCGGTCAGCACGCAGAACCCCGGCGAGATGACGATCACGCGCAGGGTGCCGGTACGGCGGTCGTAGTCGATGCCCTCCGTCTCGAACCCGCCGGAGCAGGAGCTGCGCAGGGGGAGCTGGCGCAGTGCCGTCACACGGCCGGTCACGTCGGAGGTGCCGGGCTCCGCCGAGAGGTCGATCCGCAGCAGCGGCTTGGTCATGCCGAAGAGGGTGCCCGCGGGGTCGTCGGAGGAGCACAGCAGAGTCGTCGCGTCGAGGAAGTCGCAGCCCTGGACGTCCCGTACGGCGCGGTCGAGCCGGATGCTGGAGGTCCAGGGGAGGTTCCCCGACGGTGACGTGCCGGGGTTGACGCCCGGTGTGGGGTGGACCAGCAGCCGGGTCATGGTGCCCCACTCGCCGGAGACCATCCACTGGCCGCCGGGCGCGATGGCGACGAAGGAGTTGTTCAGCGCCTCCCCCGAGCCCAGGGTGTGGACGTACTCCGACCAGGTCCCGTTCGGCGCCTGCACGCGGAACATCTTCGCGGTGCCCGAGTCCGCCTGATAGGGCTCGATGTAGTAGCCGTCGTAGGAGGCGTCCGGGTCGCCCACGTGGTTCCAGCCGCGGCTGGAGACCGAGAGGGGGATGGTGCCGATGCCGGTGTAGCGGTTGGGGCTGTTCGCCGGGACCTCGACGGAGGTCAGGCCCTGGCTCTCGGTCAGCGGGTCGGCACGGTCGGAGCCCACCTCCGTCCAGGTGTCGGCGGCCTGCGCGGGCGGCGCGGTGGACAGCACGGCGGCGCAGGCGAGGGCGACAAGGCCGGTGAGAGCGGCGTGACAACGTTGCCGGGCGCGCGGGGCCATGGGCGACTCCTTGGGGGGTGGGTGCGTGTCGGCGCACAGTTTGGCGGCCCGATGTGGTCATGTACAGACCAAGCGAGCGAACGCGGGCTGTCTGATCGGCCACAGTCACGTGCCCCCGTGACGGCTTCGGGGGACGTTCGTCGCCGTGTTGAGGGATGGTGGAGGTGAGCGACCGAGGGGGCCGGGAGACGGTTGAGCGCGGTAGAACTAGGGGAGTCGGCACGGGGGAACGGCGTGCCGCGACAATGGGCGAAGGCGGTGCGTGGGATGTCTGCAGCCGAACGTCCCGTGCCCGAGGGCGAGGAGCCGGTGCACGGGCCCGTGGGGCCGAGCGGTCTGCTCGACGTGCTCGGCGTGGCCTCGGTGGTGCTGGACGTCCAGGGGCGCATCGTGCTGTGGAGCCCCCAGGCCGAGGAGCTGTTCGGCTATCCGGCGCAGGAGGCGCTGGGCCAGTACGCCGCCCGGATCATGGTGCACGAACAGCACGTGGACCTGGTCGTCAAGCTGTTCTCCGACGTCATGGAGACCGGTGAGGGCTGGGCCGGCGCCTTCCCCATCCGGCGCAAGGACGGCACCACGCGGCTGGTGGAGTTCCGCAACATGCGGCTGCTCGACGACGAGGGCGACGTGTACGCGCTGGGCCTGTGCGCCGACCAGTCGACGGTCCGGCGGCTGGAGCGGGACGTGGCGCTGTCGACGCGGACGATCGCGCAGGCTCCGGTCGGTCTGGCCGTCCTCGACACCGCACTGCGGTACGTCTCGGTCAACGAGGCGCTGGCGCAACTCAACGGCATCCCCGCCGAGGACCACATCGGCCACACGCCGCGCGAGCTGCTGCCGGACATCGATGCCGACGCCATCGAGGCGGCGCTGCGGGAGGTGCTGCGGACCGGTGATCCGCTCATCAACCAGCGCATCGTGGGCCGAACCCCGGCCGATCCGGACCGGGAGCACTTCTGGTCGATCTCGCTCTACCGGCTGGAGGACACGGCCGGCACGGTACTGGGCGTGGCCGGCATGGCCGTGGACATCACCGAGCAGCACCAGGCCGCCGTGGAGGCCGAGGAGGCACGTCGGCGCCTGGCTCTGATCGCCGACGCGTCGGCGCGGATCGGTACCACGCTGGACCTGGACCGCACGGCGTACGAGCTGGCCGACGTCGCCGTGCCGGAACTCGCCGACGTGGCGGCCGTGGACCTGCTGGAAGCCGTGGTGGAGGGCAGACGCAGCAGCCTCGGCCCCACCGAGCCGGCCGTGATCCGCGCCCTCGCCGTCCGGGCCGACCACGTCACGGAGGCCCTGAGCGCCGCCGACCAGCCCGGGCAGGTCGCCCGGTACGGCCCGGACCGCCTCGTCACCGAGTGCGTGCGCACCGCGAACCCGGTCATGGTGGCGCACGTCGAGGAGAAGGACCTGCTCCGCATCGCCCGCTCCCCCGAGGCCGCCGTGCAACTGGGCCGGGCGGGCGTGCACTCCTATCTGGCGGTGCCGCTGATCGCGCGCGGCGAGGTGCTCGGTGCCCTCGACCTCAAGCGCACCCGCAATCCGCTGCCGTTCAGCGAGGACGACCTGCTGCTCGCCCGTGAACTGGCCGCCCGTGCCGCCGTGCAGATCGACAACGCCCGCTGGTACCAGAACGCCCGCGACACCGCCCTCACCCTCCAGCGCAGCCTGCTGCCCAGCCATCCCCCGGTCACCGGCGGCCTGGAGGTCGCCTCCCGCTACCAGCCCGCGGGCGCCAGCGCCGAGGTTGGCGGGGACTGGTTCGACGTGATTCCGCTGGAGGACGGCAAGACCGCGCTCGTCGTGGGCGACGTGATGGGCAGCGGCATCGACGCCGCCACGACGATGGGCCGGCTGCGCACCGCGACCCACACGCTGGCCTCCCTCGACCTCGAACCGACCCGGCTCCTGGAGCACCTCGACAAGATCACCGAGGGCCTGGACCACTCCATCGCCACGTGCGTCTACGCCGTCCACGACCCGAAGCTGCGGCAGTGCCGGATCGCCAACGCCGGGCATCTGCCGCCCGCCCGCGTCCGCCCCGGCCACCCGCCGGAACTCCTCGAACTGCCCACGGGCGCGCCGCTGGGCGTGGGCGGCGTCGCCTTCTCGACGACGACCGTCGACCTGGAGCCGGGCGACCAGCTGGTCCTCTACACGGACGGCCTCGTCGAGACGCGGCAGCATCCGCTGGACGAGCGTCTCGACGCGCTCCTGGAGCTCCTCGACGACCCCTACCGTCCCCTGGAGGAGTGCTGCGACCTCCTCCTGCGCACCCTGCACCGGCCGGACAACTCCGACGACGTGGCACTGCTCATCGCCCGTGTGCTGACGCCCAGTTGACGAGTACGGCGCCGACGGGCGGGTCGGTACGGCGCGCGCCGGGTGGTGCGGCGGGCCCCGGTCTGCGCGGGGGACGCGCGGCCCGTTTTTCACAGCTCCTGATTACCTGGTCCTTACCGTCCGCGATCCACAATCACAGCAAGGCATGGCAGGGGATGCCGGGTGCCGTGACCGATGGGAGCGAGCGGTGACACACGATCCGGATCACGGACACCACCCCGGCCCGCAGCCGGGCGACACGGAATCCGAGGTCCTGACGGGACCGGGCGGCCCGGAGCGCGAGCCCGCCCGGGGTGCGGATCTGCGCGGGCTGTGGCAGCGGCAGTCCGTAAGGGCCCGGGCGGTGACCGCGGCGGCCACGGTCGCCGCCCTGGCCCTCGGCGGTACGGTCGCCTACGCGGCGACGTCCTCGGGTTCGGGCGAGGGGGCCACGCCCGCGGCCTCCGCGTCGGCATCGGCGTCAGCGGACGGGCCCCACGGCCTGCGCGGCGGTATGGGGTTCGGTCTGGGCGGAGGCGGCGTGCACGGCGAGGCGACCGTCAAGGACCCCGACACCGACGAGTGGATCGTACGGATCTGGCAGCGCGGCACCATCGAGAAGGTCGACGGCGACCAGGTCACCGTCAAGAGCGAGGACGGCGCGGAGTGGACGTGGACCGTCGGCTCGGACACCACCGTCCGTCACGACGGAGAGAAGAGCTCCGGCACCGGCGGCCTCAAGAAGGGCGAGGCCGCCTTCCTCGTCGGCACGCGATCCGACGACGACACCCGGACGGCCTCCCGCGTGCTCTCGGGCACGTGGGAGGACTGGGACAAGGACGAGCACGGGAAGCAGGACCGGGGGCCGGGTGACTGGCGGGGCAAGTTCCCCGGCCCTCGCCACTGGGACTGGCGGGCACCGGACCCGTCGGAGGGTTCTTCGAGGAGTGGCGCGGCAGCCTGATGAGATCCGATCAGGCCTGATCAGACGTGATCAGCTCCGGTTTCCAGGCATGTTGAGGCCGACGACGACATTCGCGTACAGCTCCTCGGAGACCACCAGGCGCGCCGACAGCCCGCTGCTGGTGAAGGCCTCCAAGGCCGTCGGCGCCTGGCGTTCGCTCGTCTCGACGACGAGACAGCCGCCGGGTGCCAGCCATCGGGGCGCCTCGGCGGCGACCCGGCGCAGGACGTCCAGTCCGTCCGGACCGCCGTCCAGCGCGACGCGCGGCTCGTGCTCACGCGCCTCCGCGGGCAGGAAGCCGACTTCGCCGGTGGGGACGTACGGCACGTTCGCCGCGAGGATGCCGACGCGGCCTCGCAGGCCGGCGGGCAGTGCCTCGTACAGGTCGCCCGTGTGCACCTGGCCGTCGAAGGGGGCCACATTGCGGCGGGCGCAGCGCACCGCGGCCGGGTCGATGTCGGCGGCGTGCAGCTCGACCCGGCCGAGTGCGGCGGCCAGTGCCGCACCGACCGCGCCCGAACCGCAGCACAGGTCCACGACGACCGACGCGTCCGGGCCGTGGGCGAGGGCCTGTTCGACCAGGAACTCGGTACGGCGGCGGGGTACGAAGACGCCGGGTTCCACGGCGATGCGCAGCCCGCGGAACTCGGCCCAGCCGAGGACGAGTTCGAGAGGCAGGCCGGTGACGCGGCGGTCCACCATGGCGGCCAGCTCGTCCGGCGTGCGGGCGGCGGCCAGGATCAGCCGGGCCTCGTCCTCGGCGAAGACACAGCCGGCGGCGCGCAGTGCGGTCACGACGGCGTCGTGTGCGATCGGCGAGGGGGACGAAGGCGAGGACGAGGAAGAAGACAGAGGGGGCATGGAAGCCGAGAGCCTTTCGGAAGCCGAAGGGTGCTCTCGCGGTCGCGCCTACTGGTCGTGATCCGCGCCGATGCGAGATGAGAACACCCGACCTGACACAGCGGTAATGGGTCTCACCTCCTGGGCTCGGCAGCACCGGGACTGTCCCGGCCGGATGGCCACCCTACCCCAACGATCACCAGGGCTTCCGGCCACGTACGGTTGAATGAGCACGTACTGATCACGCTCGACCCGCGGGCCGTCGCCCACGACGGCCTGGAGGCACTCCCCGCATGAACGTCACCCGAGGCTTCACCGGACGCCCACGCGTCCAGAACGCCGCACTGCCGCCCGGCCAGTACGACGCGGGCGACGACTGGCCCGTCCTCTCCGCCGAAGTCACGCCCGAGCTGACGCCCGCCGAGTGGTCCTTCCGCATCGACGGTCTCGTCGAGGAGCCGCGGACGTGGAGCTGGGAGGAAGCGCATCAGCTGCCGACGTCGGTGTACGAGGGCGACATCCACTGTGTGACGAGCTGGTCGAAGTTCGGCGTGCGGTTCGGCGGCGTATCGCTGGACGCCTTCCTCCATGTGGTCCGGCCCCATGTGTCCGCCACACATGCCGTCGCCTATGCGCACACCGGGTACACCACGAACCTGCCGCTCGCCGACCTGACCGGCGGGCGGGCCTGGATCGCCTGGGAGTACGACGGGGAGCCGCTCGCTCCCGAGCACGGCGGCCCGGCACGGCTGCTGGTACCGCACCTGTACTTCTGGAAGAGCGCCAAGTGGATCGCGGGCCTGCGGATCCTCGACCACGACGAGCCGGGCTTCTGGGAGCAGAACGGCTATCACGCGCGGGGCAACCCGTGGGAGGAGCAGCGGTACTCCGGTGACTGAGACCTTCGCTCCCCCCACCCGCTTCGCCGTGCCCGGCCGGATCGCCGTCAGCGACGGGGCCGCCTCAAAGTGGCAGACCGCCACGATCACCGAGGTCCGCCGCGAGACCCCGCACGCCGCCACCTTCCGGCTCGCGGTGCCCGCGTGGGCGGGCCATCTGCCCGGCCAGCACCTGATGCTGCGGCTGACCGCCGAGGACGGCTATGTGGCCCAGCGCCACTACTCGATCGCGTCCGCACCGGACGACACCGGGCACATCGAGCTGACCCTCGACCACGTCGAGGGCGGTGAGGTGTCCGGCTGGTTCCACACGGTCGCCGAGCCCGGTGACACGGTCGAGGTCCGCGGCCCGCTCAGTGGCTTCTTCGCCTGGCCCGGGAACCGGCCCGCGCTGCTGGTCGGCGCCGGATCCGGTGTCGTACCGCTGATGTCGATGCTGCGGCACCACCGGGCGCGGGGCCTGGACGTGCCGCTGCGGATGCTGGTGTCGGCGCGCAGCCCCGAGGAGCTGATCTACGCGCGGGAGTACGGCGCGGAGACGACGCCCGTGTTCACGCGGAGCGCGCCGGAGGGTGTGCCGGTGGGACGTATGGCCGCCGCACATGTGGCGCCCCTCCTGGCCGAGCGGCCTCCCGGTGGGTGGGAGGCCTATGTGTGCGGCTCCAACGGGTTCGCGGAGCATGCCTCGCGGCTGCTCGTGGCGGCAGGTCAGCCGGTGGACCGCATCCGGATCGAGCGCTTCGGCTGACCGGCGGCGTCATGGACCACGCCGCCGGGAATCGTCAGGCACCACCTGACGTGTACGGGGTACCCGGTCGGCATGCGAAGCCGGGTGCGTGGCTGGCGCTGGCGGCGCAGTCCGCTGCGGCGCCGGTCGGATGTGGTCGAGGCGTGGACGGTGGTGGCCGTGATCGCCCTGCTGTTCGTCGGCGCGCCGCTGGCCGGGGTGGTCGCCGCCTGGTGGGCCCATGACGACGCCCTGACCACGGTGCGGGAGCAGCGCGCGGATCGCCGTCACGTCCGGGCCGAGGTCATCGGCAGGAGTTCCGCACCGCTGCCGGCGGCGCAGGGCGGACGGCAGCTGCCCGCCAAGGCGACGGTCCGGTGGACGGAGCAGGCGGACGGGCCGCGGACGGCGACGGCACGTGTGGCGGCCGGGACACGGTCCGGCGACATGGTCGACCTGTGGCTCGACTCCCAGGGCCGGAGCGTTTCCCCTCCTCCCGGCAGCATGGCGGTCTGGCATCAGACCGTGACGATCGGCGTCTGCGCCACGGGCGGCGCGGGCGCCCTGGTCCTCCTCGGCCACACGGTCGTACGCCATGCCGCGATGCGTCGCCGCCTGGCCGAATGGGAACAGGAGTGGGCCCGGACCGAGCCGGAGTGGACGGGCCGTCGGGCCTGACCTGTGGCCGTCCTGCCACCGACCTGCCGACCCGGCGTCCCTGCACCCCGCCGACCCGCCGACCCGCCGACCCGCCGACCCGCCGACCCGCCGACCCGCCGACCCGCGACGGTGTCAGGCAGTCCTGTCCGCCGGCGCCCAGAGGTCGAGCAGTGCGCCGAGTCCTGCGGACAGCCCTTCCGGTCCGCCGGGCTCGGCGAGGGCGGGGGCGGTCTCACGGAGCACGGGCAGCTCCTGGGACGGCATGCGGTGCAGACCCAGGCGGAACGCGGGGTCGGATTCCTCGGGGTTGTCCACCATGGCCTTCAGTTCCACCGACACATAGCCGAGGACCCAAGCGGTGTAGGCGCCGAACACGGAGGCGGCACGGGCGTCGTCGAACCCGGCCTCGCGGAGCAGGACGAGGATGCGCTCGTGGTCCCTGAGGACCGCGAGCGGCCTGCGGGCGAGCGGGACGGCCATCATGCGGGTGGAGAGCAGCGGCACCACCTGGGGGTGGGCCAGGCAGACGTCGTACAGGGCACGCGCGATCCGCTGCAGCTCGGCACGCCATCCGGTTGCCCCGCTGTCGGCGGGCGGCTGTGCGGTCGTGCCGGGGGCGCTCGTGAGCCGCTGTTCCAGTTCCAGGTACAGGGCCTCGACTAGGCCGTCCAGCAGGGAGTCCTTGCCCTCCGCGTACCGGTAGAGGGCCATCGCCTCGACGCCGAGCTCGGCCCCCAGCCGACGCATGCTCAGAGCGGAGAGTCCTTCCCGGTCGACCAGTTCCAGGGCGGCGGCCAGCACGCGTTCGCGGCTGAGCCTGCCGTAGCGCCCGCGATCACTGGCGCGTCGCGCGGGCTTGTCTGCTGATCCGCCGGCCATGGGGTGCCTCCCTGCCCCGCCCTGCCCCGCGACCGTGCGGCCGGTCCGGGGCGACAGCATGCATATACGGCGTAAACATACCCCTTCTCACCCCCTCTTGACGCGATGCCGCTTTCCGAGGATGATGTTTACAACGTAAATATACGCAGCATACTCCGTCATGAGTGCTCCCATTGAGGACTACGCCCTCATCAGCGACCTCGAGACCGCCGCCATGGTCGGCAAGGACGGTTCCGTCGACTGGCTGTGCCTCCCCCGCTTCGACTCGCCGGCGTGCCTGGCCGCACTGCTGGGCACGGAGGACAACGGGTTCTGGCGGGTCTCCCCCGTCACTCGCGGGTCGTGCACACGGCGGGCCTACCGGCCGGACACCCTGGTCCTGGACACCTGGTGGGAGACCGTGACGGGGACCGTGCGGGTCACCGACTTCATGCCGCCCCGCGCCCAACTGCCGTGCGTCGTCCGGGTCATCGAGGGACTCTCCGGCGTCGTAGCCATGCGCAGCGAGCTGCGGCTGCGCTTCCACCAGGGCAGGGTCGTGCCCTGGATCCGGGCCGTCGACCAGTGCGCGGTGGCGGTCGCCGGCCCGGACGCCGTCTGGCTGGACACCGACGGACCGGTGCGGGCACGCGACCGCGAGGACTCCACGGTGTACGACTTCACCGTCCCGGCCGGACGACGGCTCGTTCTGACGCTGGTGTGGTCGCCCTCCCATCTGCCCGAGACGCCCGCGCCGCTCGCCCTTCCGGCCGAGACCCTCCTGAAGGAGACCGGTGACTACTGGCGGCGCTGGAGCGCCCAGTGCCGCTACGAGGGACCGTGGCGGGACGCTGTCGTGCGCTCCCTGATCACGCTGAAGGCACTCACCTACGCCCCCACGGGCGGCATCGTCGCCGCGCCGACCACGTCGCTGCCCGGCTGCATCGGCGGCGAGCGCAACTGGGACTACCGGTACTGCTGGCTGCGCGACTCCACGCTGACCCTGTCCTGTCTGCTGCGCAGCGGATACCGGGAGGAAGCGGCGGCCTGGGTGGACTGGCTGGTGCGGGCCGTCGCCGGCGCCCCCGGCGATCTGCAGACCGTCTACGGCGTCGGCGGTCAGCGGCTGCTGCCGGAGACCGAAGCGCCCTGGCTGCCCGGCTACGAGGGCTCGCAGCCGGTCCGGTTCGGCAACTTCGCGATGAACCAGACCCAGCTGGACGTCTACGGCGAGGTCCTGGACACCCTCTGCCTGTCGCTGCGGGCCGGGATCCCCATGCCGGCCCATGTGTGGAGCATGGTGGAGGCGTTGATGGCCCATCTGCAGCGCCACTGGCGGGAGGCGGACCACGGGCTGTGGCAGGTGCGGGGACCGGGCCGGCAGTTCGTCCATTCCAAGGTCATGGCGTGGGTGGCCGCCGACCGCGCCGTGCGGATGGGTCGGCTGCTCGGCCGCAACGGCTCCTCGGGCGAGTGGCGGGCCATGCGGGACGAGGTGCACCGCCAGGTGTGCCGCGAGGGATGGGACGCGCAGCGGCGGACCTTCGTGCAGTTCTACGGCTCCTCGACCCTGGACGCCTCGGCGCTGCTGATGCCCCGGCTCGGCTTCCTGCCGGCCTGGGACGAGCGGGTGCGCGGCACCGTCCGTGCGATGCGGCAACTCGCGCACAACGGCTTCGTACGGCGGTACGCCACGGACGGCGACGGCGTGAACGAGGTGGACGGCGTGGCCGGCCCGGAGGGCGCGTTCGTGTCGTGCTCCCTCTGGTACGCCGACGCCCTCGCGGCGACCGGCCACACGGAACAGGCCCGGGACGCCTTCGAGCGTGTGCTGGCCGTCCGCAACGACGTCGGCCTGCTCTCGGAGCAGTGGGATCCGGAACAGGGTCGCCAACTGGGCAACGCGCCCAAGGCGTTCAGCCACATCGCCCTGGTCGAGACGGCGTTCGGCCTCAGTGCTTCGGGTTCGGGCGCCGCGCGGCGCCCGCGTAACCGTGCGGATTGACCTGCTGGAACCGCCAGGCGTCCCGGCACATGTCGGCGAGGTCCCGGGTGGGCCGCCAGCCCCAGTCGAGCGCCACGGAGCTCGCGTCGGCGACCAGTTCGGCCACGTCACCGGGACGGCGGGGCACGATGTCGTACGGAATCGTCCGGCCGCTCGCCTCGGAGAACGCGGCGACCACTTCCAGGACGGAACGGCCCCGGCCGATGCCCAGGTTGTACACGCTCATGCCCGGCACATCGGTGAGGTGGTCCAGTGCGATGCGGTGCGCTTCGACCGCGTCCATGACATGGAGATAGTCCCGGACGGCGGTGCCGTCCCCCGTGGGGTAGTCCCCGCCGAACACGCTGAGCCGTGCCTGCCGGCCTATGGCCACCTGCGCGAGGAAGGGCATCAGGTTGTCGGGGGAGCCGGCCGGGTCCTCGCCCAGCAGCCCGCTGGGGTGGGCGCCGACCGGGTTGAAGTACCGCAGGGACAGCACGGAGTACTCGTGGCGGCGCAGACACACGTCGGCGAGGATCTGTTCGCCCAGCCACTTCGAGGACGCATAGGGGTTCGTGGGCCGGGCCGGGGTGTCCTCGTCGAGCGGCCCATGGCCAGCGTCGCCGTAGATCGAGCCGGTGGACGAGTAGACGAGCTGGTGCACCCCGTGGTCGTGCATGGTCCGCAGCAGGGCGGTCAGGCCACCGACGTTCGCGTCGTAGTACTCGACGGGCATCCGGGTCGACGGGCCCACGGCCTTGAAACCGGCGCAGTGTACGACGGCGTCCACGGCGTGCCGGTCGAACACGGCGTACAGGGCACGCCGGTCGCGGATGTCCAGCTCGTAGACGGCTCCCACGAAGCGCCCGGCGATGCGCTCCACGCGGGGCAGGACCTGTGGGGCGCTGTTGGAGTAGTCGTCGACGACGATCACCTCGTAGCCGTGATCGAGCAGTTCGACGCAGACGTGACTGCCGAGGAAGCCCGCTCCCCCGGTGACGAGGATCGTCGACGGCGGGCCAGGAGACCCGGTTCCGCTGCCGGGACGTTTCACCGGCGACGGTTTGCTGGGCGTCATGGCACGAGACTCCTGACTGCGTCCCGACGCCGTACGTTTACGACGTACATATAGACTCTGTCCCAAATATCCCCCGACGTCAAGAGGCCGTGCCCGGACGTCCGCGACCCCGTGCGGCCTGGCGGGTCCTCCGATCAGCGACGTACGGTGTGATCATCCGCACTCACTCCTCGCAAAGGCGGTCACAGATGGCCCTGTTCGACCTTCCGCTCGACGAACTGCGCGAGTACCGCAGCGAGTCCGTCGAACCCGAGGACTTCGACGCGTTCTGGTCCAAGACTCTTGCGGAGGCCCGCGAGCACGATCTGGACGCCCGCTTCGAACCGGTCGACACGGGGCTGTCGACCGTGCAGGTCTACGACGTGACGTTCGCCGGATTCGGCGGTCATCCGGTGAAGGGCTGGCTGCGGCTGCCCGCCGGAGCCACGGAACCGCTGCCCCTGGTCGTGGAATTCATCGGCTACGGCGGGGGGCGCGGCCTGCCGCACGAGAATCTGCTGTGGGCGTCCACGGGCCGGGCGCACTTCATGATGGACACGCGCGGCCAGGGCAGCGCATGGGGCGCCGGCGGCGGGACGCCCGACCCGGTGGGGGCCGCGCCGGCCTACCCGGGGTTCATGACCCGCGGCATCGATGCGCCCGAGAACTATTACTACCGCCGTGTCTTCACGGACGCGGTCCGTGCCGTGGAGGCGGCCCGCTCGCATCCCCTGACCGACGCCTCGCGCACGGTCGCGCTCGGCGGGAGCCAGGGCGGCGGCATCACCATCGCCGTCGGCGGCCTGGTGACGGACCTGACGGCGGTCGCCCCGGACGTGCCGTTCCTGTGCGACTACCCGCGCGCGGCGACGATCACGGACCGCCATCCGTACCGCGAGATCGGCCTGTACCTCAAGACCCATCGGGGCCGCACCGGGGACGTCCTGCGCACCCTGTCCTACTTCGACGGCGTCCACTTCGCGGCCCGCGGCCGGGCACCCGCCCTCTTCTCGGCGGCCCTGGAGGACCAGACCTGCCCGCCCTCCACCGTCTTCGCGGCCTTCAACGCCTGGGCCCACGACGAGAAGGCCATCGAGGTGTACGACTTCAACGACCACGAGGGCGGCGGCCCCTTCCACGAGGCGGCCAAGCTGGACTGGCTGCGCTCGCACGCCTGAGAGGGCACGTATGGACACGCGTGAGGCCGCGGAGCGGTTCGTCCGGGTCTGGGAAAGGGCCTGGGCCGAGCATGACGTGGACGCGTTGCTTGAGCTGTACGCCGAGGACTGCGTCCACCGCTCGATGCCGTTCCGCGCGCCGCACCGCGGGCGCGCCGAGCTGGCGGAGTACCTGCGCTGGTCGTTCGCCGGCGAGCGGGTGACCGACGTCCGCTTCTCCCCGCCGGTCATCGGCCAGGACGGTGTCGCCGTCGCCGAGTTCCGGGTCCTCGCCGAGGAGGACGGCGCGCCGGCCACGCTCGCCGGCTGCGTCTTCGTGCTCTTCGACGCGTCGGGGCTGGCCGTCGAAACCCGCGACTACTGGCACACGGTCGCGGGGCACCGGGAGCCGGATGGCACGCGGTTCTTCGTCTGAGTTCGGCCTGTCCGGCACCTTCCGTCCGGTCCGACCAGTCGGTACGTTCAGGGCGCCCGGGTCGCAGTGTCGCGGCCCGGGTTTCCGGCGGACGACGAAGGACGGCTGATGACGGAGCACGAGACGCAGGTGCACGGGCACTGCGATCCGCGGTTCGCGGCGGTACGGACGGCGTTCGAGACGAACTTCCGGGAGCGCGGGGAGCTGGGTGCCGCGGTCGCCGTCAGCGTCGGCGGCCGGACGGTGGTCGATCTGTGGGGCGGGTGGGCGGACGCGGCGCGCAGCCGTCCCTGGGAGCGCGACACGCTGGTCAATGTGTGGTCGACGTCGAAGGGCCCGACGGCACTGTGCGCGCACATCCTCGCCGACCGGGGACTGCTCGACTTCGACGCGCCGGTGGCCGCGTACTGGCCGGAGTTCGCCGCCGCGGGCAAGGAGCAGATCCTCGTACGGCACTTGCTGTCGCACCGCGCGGGCCTGTCCGGGCTGCGCGAGCCGCACTCTCTCCAGCAGCTCTGCGACTGGGAGTTGACGACGCAGCGACTCGCGGCGATGGAGCCGTGGTGGGCGCCGGGCTCGGGGTCCGGGTATCACGCGTTCACGTACGGCTTCCTGGTCGGGGAGGTCGTGCGGCGGGTGTCGGGGCTGCTGCCGGGAGCCTTCCTGGAGCGGGAGGTGACCGGGCCGCTGGGGATCGACTTCGCGATCGGACTGCCGGAGAAGGACTCCGGGCGAGTGGCCGAGCTGGTACAGCCGCCGGTGGCGACGAGCAGTGAACAGGCAGCCGTTTTCGCCCAGTTGGCACCCGCGGCGCTGGCAGCGCTGACCAATCCCGCCCTGGGTGCAGCGGAGGCCAACTCGCCCGAGTGGCGGGCCGCCGAGATCCCCGCCGCGAACGGTCACGGCACGGCGCGGGCGGTCGCCGCGCTGTACGGGATCTTCGCGGGCGACGGAGTGCAGGACGGCCATCGGATCCTCTCCCCCGAGGCGGCCGAGCGGGTGCGGGAGGGGCAGGGCCGCTGCCGGGACCTGGTGCTCGGCGCCGGGCTCGGGAGGGACACGGAGATCGGCCTCGGCCTCTGGCTGAGCGGGCCGAGCGGCTCGTACGGGCCCAATCCCCGGGCTTTCGGACACGACGGCTACGGGGGTTCCTGTGGCCTGGCCGACCCGGAGGCAGGGGTGTCACTGGGCTATGTGATGAACCGGATGGGCCCTCATATCGCGGATGACCCGCGGAAGACGGCGCTGGTGGACGCCCTGTACAGCGCCCTGTGAGAGCCGGCCGATGCGGGGCGTTTCAGCCGAAGTGACAGGCCACCCTTCCCTGTTGGTTTAGACCAATGCTTGGATCTGGTGACGCAAGGAGCCCGCACGGCTACGACATGTCACCAACAGGAGGCGCGGCATGGCCCGCACCACCCCGCACGACCGCCCGCTCACCGGGGAACAGCCGCTCTACTGGAGGATCGCCACCGAACTGCTCGGCGAGCTGCGCGACGGAACCATTCCGCCCGGCGAACGACTGCCGGGCGAACGGCAGTTGGCGGAGCACTTCGAGGTCAGCAGGGAGACCGTACGGCAGGCACTCGAGGTGCTGCGCCGCAGCGGCCTGGTCGCGACCGACCGGCGGGGCAGTCATGCCACGCTGCCCGGCCTGCCGGTGGAGACCCCGGCGTCCCTCACCTTCCCGCTCGGCGCCCAGGCCTCGGGTCCGGGCGCCGTGGACCGGGCCACGGTCGCCTGGGAGACGCCCCCGCCGGAGCACGCCGAGGTCCTGGGACTGGGCCCGCACCGGCCGACTCTGGTGCACCGCTACGAGTCCGCGGGCGCCGACGGCCGCGGCCGGCGCACGGCCGTGACGTCCTTCTCCGCGGTGGCGCTCGCCGAGGTGGCGGAGCTGGGCCGCTACCGCGACCGCGCCGACGGCAGCGGGTCGGCCCAACTGCGGCGCGCCTACGACTGGATGCGCAAGGCGGGCCTCACCCTGCACCACCGGGACGCCATCACCCGGCACCCGGGCGCACCCTCGGTGCGGGTCACGCGACGCGTGCACGACCAGTACGCCCGACCGCTGGAGGTCACGGACCTCGTCGTGGACGCCCAACAGGACGCGCTGGTCTACGAGTTCACGCTGCCCGCGACAGGCTGAGCGCGTACGACCCGCGGCTGCCGGGCGAACGGGAGGGATCCGTCGTACGGCGGCCTTCGACACCCCGCGCCGAACAGTGCCGAGCCTCGCGAGTTTGAAGAACAGACCCTCCAGCGGGCGGCGGTTGGGAAATCCACCTCACTCAATCCGTGCGGCGCGCCACCACCATCCGCACGCGCGGACTCCCGTCCCGCCGCCGCCCGAACTCCGGCAGGGCCTGCAGCTCCACCCGGAAGCCCGCGCGTGCCAGTTCCCTGTGCGCCTCGCCGAGCCGGAAGGCCCGGTAGTACATGACGAACGGCGGCCGCCACACGGCGTTGCGCACCCGCATCACCGTGTCGAAGCCGAGCAGCATCCAGTAGGCGAGCGACCCGGGACGCGGCGGGGCCACCACAGGAAAGGCGAAGCATCCGCCGGGCCGCAGGACGGAGTGGACCTGGGCGAACAGCCCCGGCACCTCACGGGGCAGGAAGTGGCCGAACGCCCCGAAGCTCACCACGAGGTCGAAGGCGGGGGCGAACGGCAGGGCACGGGCGTCCGCGCGGACCCAGGCGACACGCGGCTCCCCCGTCCGCACCCGCCGCCGGGCGACGTCGAGCATGCCGGCGCTGAAGTCGACGCCGGTGACACTACGCCGGCACACCTCGGCCAGCACGTCCACGCCCGCGCCCGTCCCGCAGCACAGGTCGAGGCCGTCGTCGTACGGGCCCGTCCGCGCGAGCGCCTTCGCGACGGCGCAGAGCACCGAGTCCGGCGTACGGAACGGCGTGTGGTCGAACTTCGGGGCGAGCAGGTCGTATCCGCGCTCGACGGACGACAGCGCCTGGACGGCGAGTTCGCGCAGGGTGGGGCCTTCGGGGCTGAACATCCGCGTCACCCCTGGGCGACGCGCTGCTTCAGGACGGCGAGCACCCGCTCGCACCAGCGCAGGTTCTCCTCCTCGAAGGACATTCCGCGCAGCAGCGTCAGGTACGGGCCGACGCGGTCGTGGTCACGCAGGAACTCGTCCTCGGTCCGCCCGGCGAGGACGCGGGCGCGGACGCGTTCGTAGCGGTCGAGTTTGCCGCGCGCCCACACCATGCGTTCCTCGATCAGGGCGCGGGCGGCCTCGGGGTCCTCCATGGCCTGCAGCTTGATCAGGAGTTCGTCCCGGACGGCGGTGGGACGTCGGGGCGGCTCGGCGGCGAAGGCGCGCAGATCCTCCCGTCCGGCCTCGGTGAGCGTGAACATCCGCTTGTTCGGCCGCCGTTCCTGCCGCACGAACCGGGCCTCGACGAGGCCGTCCTGCGCGAGGCGCTCCAGCTCCCGGTAGAGCTGCTGCGGGGTCGCGGGCCAGAAGTTGGCGAACGAGACGTCGAAGACCTTGGACAGCTCATAGCCCGAGGCCTCGCCGTCGAGGAGGGCGGCGAGGACGGCGTACTTGAGGGACATGTGGACACGTTAACAGCAGGTGATTATTCTCATCGGCACCTACTCAACTAATTGACTATGAGGTGACCCGATGCGCGCGTTCCGCGAGGCGGTCGAGGCAGGCGACGCCGACGCCATGGAGGCCCTGCTGGCGGAGGACGTCGTCTTCACCAGCCCGGTCGTGTTCAAGCCGTACGCCGGCAAGGCGATCACGGCGGCGATCCTGCGCGGTGTCGTGCGGGTCTTCGAGGACTTCCGCTATGTGCGCGAGATCAACGATCCCGGAGGCCGCGATCACGCGCTGGTCTTCACCGCGCGTGTGGGCGACCGGCAGATCACCGGCTGCGACTTCCTGCGGGTGAACGAGGACGGCCTGATCGACGACTTCATGGTCATGGTCCGACCGCTGTCGGGCGCGCAGGCTCTGGGCGAGGCCATGGGCGCGCAGTTCGACCGGATCGCGAAGGAGGCGGAGGCCCGCACGGCGTGACGGCCGCGCACCGCCGACCGGTCAGCGTCCGGCTCGGCACTCCGCGAGCCGCTTTTCGAGAAACCTCCGTTCCGCGTCGTTCTCCACCAGCTCCAGGGCCCGCCGGTAGGCCTCGGCGGCCTCCTCCCTGCGGCCGCCGCGGCGCAGCAGGTCGGCTCGGGTGGCCGGGAGCAGGTGGTACCCGGCCAGCTCGCCCTCGTCCTCCAGCTCCGCGACCAGGGCCAGGCCCTGCTCCACGCCCTGGGCCATGCCGACGGCCACGGCGCGGTTGAGGCGGACGACGGCGGAGGGCACCAGGCGGGCCAACTCGCCGTAGAGGGCGGCGATGTCGGCCCAGTCGGTCTCCGCGGCGGTGGGTGCGGTGGTGTGGCAGGCGGCGATGGCGGCCTGGATCTGGTAGGGCCCGGGGCGGCCGCGCCGCAGCGCGGTCTCCAGCAGGGCGGCGCCCTCGTCCACCTCTGCCCGGTCCCAGGCCCCGCGGTCCTGGTCCTCCAAGGTCACCAAGTCGCCCGCGGCGTCCACGCGCGCGTGCCGGCGGGCGTCGTGCAGCAGCAGGAGCGCGAGCAGGCCGAGCACCTCGGGCTCGTCCGGCATGAGGCCGGCCAGGACGCGGGCCAGGCGGATCGCCTCGGCACACAGGTTCGTGCGGACGAGATCGGCACCCGAACTGGCCGCGTACCCCTCGTTGAACAGCAGGTAGATGACGCCGAGCACGCCGGTCGTGCGCTCGGGCAGAAGGTGCGCGGGCGGCACCCGGTACGGGATGCCGGCGTTGCGGATCTTCCGCTTGGCCCGCACCAGACGCTGGGCCATGGTCGCCTCCGGGACGAGGAAGGCGCGGGCGATCTGAGGTGTGGTCAGTCCCGCGAGCGTCCGCAGCGTCAGTGCGACCCTCGCCTCGATGGGCAGCGCGGGATGACAGCACGTGAAGATCAGCCGCAGCCGGTCGTCCTGAACGCCACTGTCGTCGCCGTCCTCGGTCTCGTACGACGGTTCGTCGCGGGCCGACACCGCCACCTCCCGGAGTTTCGCCGCCCCCACCGCCTCCCGGCGCAGCACGTCCAGGGCACGGTTGCGGGCGGTCGTGGTCAGCCAGGCGCCGGGGCGGCGCGGCACTCCGTCGCGCCGCCACCGGTCGAGGGCCTGGGCGAAGGCGTCCTGCGCGCACTCCTCGGCGAGGTCCCAGTCGCCGGTCACCCGGATCAGGGTGGCGACGACCTGGCCCCATTCCTCACGGAAGGCCGCGGCGACGACCTCCTCGACACCGTTCGTCGCGCTCACTCCCAGACCGGCCGCACTTCCACCGAACCGCCGGCCAGGGCCGCCGGATGCCGGGACGCGAGGGAGATGGCCTCGTCCAGGTCGGCGACCTCGATGATGTCGATTCCGGCGACGTACTCCTTGGACTCCACGAACGGCCCGTCGCTGAGCAGGACTTCGTCGCCCTGGACACGGACGGTGGTGGCGTCGGTGTACGGCCGCAGACGTGCCCCGCCCCTCACGATGTCACGGCTGCGGACCTCCTCGATGTAGGAGGTGAAGCGCGGGTCCTCGGCGATCTCCTCGGGGCTGAGTTCCTCGCCGCCGGCGGGGGTGCAGATGAACAGGACGTATTTCATGACCGCTCCTGGGAGATGTGCTGGTGGGCGATCACCCAGCGCAGACCGGCATTGCGGTACCCCGTGGTGATGCGCATCAGGTCGTTCAGGGACGCGCCGTCCGTGCGGGTGGCGCGGAATCGTACGAGGGCGTGCCCGAAGGCGATGCTCTCGTCGACATGGACACGGAATTCGAGCACCTCGCGGGTGACGGGCCCGGTGACGCCGCTGAACATCTCGTCCAGCCACTTGCGCAGGGCGTCGGCTCCGACGTGTTCGCGGCCGTCGGCGTACACCGCCGCGTCCGGGGCGTAGCAGGCGGCGATCCGCTCGATGTCCCGCTCGCGCGCCGCCTCGGTCAGCCGGGTGTCGAGCAGGCGGATCTGCCCCTCGGCGTCCTCGTCCTCCCAGAACGGGCGGACCTCCATCGCCCCGATGGCGGCCACGGGATGCCGGGCGGCCGCCTCGATCGCCTCCTCCAGGCTCTCGCACTCGAGGATGTCGAAGCCGGCGACGTACTCCTTGGTCTCGGCGAACGGGCCGTCACTGCGCAGCACCTCGCCGCCGCGCACCCGCACGGTGACGGCGTCGGCGGGGAGTGCCAGCCGGTGGCCGTGCAGTCGTACGCCGCGGTCGCCGAGCCCCTCCACCCAGGGTTCGACAGGGGCCATGCCCGAGGCGTCGGCGGTGTCGTCGCCGCAGACGAGCAGCATGTACTTCATGGTTCCTCCCGGTCCTCATGAGCTTCCTACACCTCACCGACGAACGGGACGGGACCGAATCGACACCTCCCCCAAGTGGACCTCCGGAATAGAAGAAGTCCTGGGCGCGTTGGCGTGTGGTACGGTGCCGTCAGCACTTGTGTACGCCCTGTCGTGGGCGCCGGTGCCGGTTCTCCTTCAGTTCGCCGGTCGACGTACCGGCTCTGCTTCACCACCTCGTGACCAGCGGTTCCGCCGTACCCGAGGTGCTGTTTCCCGCCGC
This sequence comes from Streptomyces sp. NPDC049627, assembly GCF_044465645.1. Lineage (NCBI taxonomy): Bacteria > Bacillati > Actinomycetota > Actinomycetes > Kitasatosporales > Streptomycetaceae > Streptomyces > Streptomyces sp. NPDC049627. The sequence continues at coordinate 36,520 of NZ_JBITLW010000012.1, forward strand.
CCGAAGGCGTTCTGTCCGCCTTCCCTCAGTCCGCGGCTCACCCCTTCCTTCCGCACGTCTCATGTCTTCCGTCCGTGAAAGGACCCACCACCATGACCGCCCCCACACTCGAAAACCCTCCTGTCCAGCAGCAGCTCCCGACCAGGGACGTCACGGGCGTCCTCGACATCGACGCGAGCGGCAAGGGCCATCTGCGCGCCGAGAGCTGCCTGCCGTCGCCGTCCGACCCCCAGCTGCCCGCCGCGCTGATGCGCCGGTACGGCCTGCGCAAGGGCGACCTCGTCGAGGGCGTCCTCGGCGACCGGCGCGCCCTCACCCAGGTCGCCCGCGTCAACGGGCACGCCCCCGACAAGAACCGCCGCCACTTCGGCGAGCTGACGCCGCTTCACCCGCGTGAGCGGATCCGTCTGGAACACCCGGCGTCCGGCCTGACCGGACGGGTGGCCGATCTGATCGCGCCGGTCGGCAAGGGCCAGCGCGGGCTGATCGTGGCCCCGCCCAAGACCGGCAAGACCGTACTGCTCCAGCAGATCGCGGCGGCCGTCGCCGGCAACCACCCGGAGTGCCGCCTCATGGTCGTCCTGCTCGACGAGCGCCCCGAGGAGGTCACCGACATGCGGCGCTCGGTGCGGGGCGAGGTGTACGCCTCGACCTTCGACCGGGCGCCCAAGCAGCACATCGCGCTGGCCGAGCTCGTCATCGAGCGGGCCAAGCGGCACGTCGAGGCCGGCGAGGACGTCGTGATCCTCTTCGACTCCCTGACCCGGCTGTGCCGGGCGCACAACAACGCGGCCGCCTCCGGTGGCCGTACCCTCAGCGGCGGCGTGGACGCCGCCGCCCTGCACGGGCCCAAGCGGTTCTTCGGCGCCGCGCGTCTGGCGGAGGAGGGCGGCTCGCTCACCATCCTCGCCACCGCGCTGGTCGAAACCGGCTCCCGGGCCGACGACTTCTTCTTCGAGGAGCTCAAGAGCACGGGCAACATGGAGCTGCGCCTGAGCCGGGACCTCGCCTCCCGCCGCGTCTTCCCCGCCGTCGACATCAACCCGTCCGGCACCCGGCGCGAGGAACTCCTCCTGCCTCCGGCCGAGTTGACGGCCGTACGCGGCCTGCGCCGGGTCCTGCAGAGCCGGGACGGCCAGTCCAGCCTGGAAACGCTCCTGGAGCGCATGCGCGAGACACCCGACAACGCCGCGTTCCTGCGGCGGATCCAGCCGACACTGCCGGCGGACGGGGCATGACGGCGCGACCGCGGGTCTGCGGGTCTGCGGGACAACTCCTGTCCGTGCGCGGCTCACCCTGATCGTGCCTCCGTCGCGGCCCCGCGTGCGGCATCCGGGTGCTCGCTCGGCGGTCTCGGCCCGGGCAGCGTGGTGTCCGCAGCAGGCGTTCCTACGTTGACGGTATGACCATCGGATTTCCCTCTCGGACCCTTGCGGCCACCTGTGCGCTGTGTGCGGCCGGGCTGCTGGCGCTCGCGCCCACCGCCGCGGTCGCCCGTACCGGGCACGACCCCGACACGCCGGACCGGCCGCGGGTGACGACCCCGCACCCGTCGCTGCTGTACCGGCCCGGTACACACGTGCGGCCCCGTCCGAGGGCGCCCCGCCTGCCGCCGGTGTCCGCGCTGTCCTGGCTGGTGGCCGACGCAGGGACCGGAGAGGTGCTCGCCGCGCACGACGCACACCGGAAGCTACCGCCCGCCAGCACCCTGAAGACGCTGTTCGCCCTCACCGTGCTGCCGACGCTGCCCGTCGGCATCCGGCACCGGGTGCGGGAGGAGGAGCTCGCGGGGATCGGGCCCGGGAGCAGTCTGGTGGGGGTCACCGAGGGGCATACGTACCGGGTGGCCGATCTGTGGCGCGGCGTGTTCCTCAGCTCCGGCAACGACGCCGTGCACGTGCTGGCCGCGCTGAACGGGGGCTGGCGCGTCACGGCCGGCCGTATGCAGGACAAGGCCCGTGCGCTGGGCGCCCTCGACACGAAGGTGGTGTCGCCGGACGGTTACGACACACCCGGCCAGGTCTCCTCGGCGTACGACCTGGCGGTGTTCGGCCGGGCAGGGCTGCGCAACGCGGACTTCGCGCGGTACTGCGGCACGGCCGAGGCCTGGTTCCCGGGCCGGAACGGATGGTCGTACGAGATCCGGAACACCAATCGGCTGCTGACCGGCGCGGACGGTGTGGAGCCGTATCCGGGGCTGATCGGCATCAAGAACGGTTACACCAGCAGGGCGGGCAACACTCTCGTCGCCGCCGCCCGCCGGGGCGACCGCACTCTCGTCGTCACGGTGCTGAACCCCCGGGCGGGCGGCGCGGCCGTCTACGAGGAGGCCGGCGAGCTGCTCGACTGGGGGTTCGGCGCGGCGGGGCGGGTCGAACCGGTGGGGTCGCTCGACGCCTTGCGGGTCAAGCCGAAGCCGGAGCCCGAGGCGTCGCCCGTGACGGCGGACGTGGCACCGCGGGGCGGCCCCGCCGACGTGGGCTGGGCGGAGTGCTGGGCGATCGCGGGCGCCGCCGGAGTGGGAGCCGGTGTCACCTCACTGGTGCTGCGCGGCAAGGTCGTCGAACGGTCGGAGGAGGACTGACCGAGCGGCAGGTGGAGCAGCAGACCGAGGGTGATCCAGGTGTACGTGTTGCTGCCGAGGAAGCCGTCCACGCCGGACGCGTCGTCGAACCACAGCCACACCACGCTGGTGCACAGCACCGCGTAGAGGGCGCCCGCGATCCGTGCGTGGCCGGCGCGGACGAGGACGGCGAAGGACGGCAGCAGCCACACCAGATGGTGGACCCAGGTGATCGGGCTGACCAGACACGCGGTCAGCCCGGTGAGAGCGAAGGCCGCCGTCCAGTCCCCGGCCGCGACCGCCCGCCGGGTCCGCGCCACCCAGACGCCCAGGACCAGCAGGACGGCCACGGCCCAGACCGCGCGGTCGGTCACGCCCAGCCGGGCCAGGATGCCTTGCAGCGACTGGTTGGAGACATAGTCGAGGCGGCCCACCCGGGTGGTGTCCCACATGGCGTGCGTCCAGTAGAAGCGGGAGGCGTCGGGGGCCACCCAGGCGGCCAGCGCCGTCGCCGCCGCGGCAACGGCCGTCGCCATGGCGGCGGTTCGGCGGCGCCCTGCCACCAGCAGCAGGCCGATGAACGCGGCGGGCGTCAGCTTCACGGCGGCCGCGAGGCCGATGCCCACGCCCGCCCAGCGCTCCCGCCCCGTGGCCAGCAGCCGGCAGTCGAGGAGCACCAGCGCCAGCAGCAGGATGTTCACCTGGCCGAAGCTGACGGTGTCCCTGAGCGGTTCGAACAGGGCCAGCGCGCAGACGGCGAGCGCGCAGCCGTACCAGCCGTGGCGCCGCCAGTCCCGTCCGGCCAGGACGCGCAGCACGAAGGCCAGTGCCGCCAGGTTGAGCAGCAGCGCCACGGCGATCGCGACATGCAGCTCGACCAGGGCCATGGGCAGCATGACGACGGCGGCGAACGGCGGGTAGGTGAAGCCGTACGTCGTGCCGGGCACCCGGTAGTCGTAGATGCGGCCGCCGTGGTGGATCCAGCTGTCGACGGTGCCGTAGTAGACGCGCAGGTCGAACCAGTCGCGCAGCAGCGGCACGGTCGCGGTGAAGACGGTCACCGCGGCGGCGAGTACCAGCACCAGGGCGAGCCGGGCGCGGTCGGTACGGGGAAGTCTCATGCGGTGCGCTCCAACGCCGGGGCCTGCGCGGCCAGATGTGCCTGCCACAGGACGACCACGGCGAGCGCGCCCCCCGACACGGCCAGCACCAACTGGCCGACGTCCGCGGGGCCGCCGCTCGGCAGCACGGCGAGCGCGAGCACGCCGGTCAGGGCCACCACCCGGTGCCGTACCGAGGTACTGGGCGCGGCGGCGGCGATGAGGAACAGGCCCCACAGGGCGTACCAGGGACGGATCGCCGGTCCGAAGGCGGCCACGGCGGCGAGGCTCAGGCCGAGGGCATACACCGGGCGCGGGCGCCAGCGCCACCATATGAGGATCACGAGGACCGCCGTGAGGACGAGACCGAAGACGTGCCACACCGGGACGGCCAGCGGCGCCAGATCGCTGCCGATCTCCTCCAGCAGCGAGGCGGTGGCCCGGCCGAGCAGGCTGGTGAGCGCCCAGTTCTGCGGGGAGACGGGGGTGTCCAGGGCACCTATCCAGCCGTATCCGGTGCCGGCCACAGCCGTTGCGGCGACCGTGGTGGCGGCGGACGCGGCCACCGTGGTCAGCACGGCCTTGGCCGGGTGGTGGCCGGCCCGCATCTGCAGCAGCACGACCGCGGCGAGGCCCAGCGCGGCGGGCGCCTTGACCAGGGCGGCGAGCGTGACGAGTACGGCGCCGAGGACGGGCCACCGGCCGAGGGCCGCGACCAGCCCGGCGCCGAGCAGACCGAGCATGATGGCGTCGTTGTGGGCACCCGCGACCAGGTGCAGCAGTACCAGCGGATTGAGGGCGCCCAGCCACAGGGCGGCGGCCGGGTCGGCTCCGCTGTGCCGGGCGAGGCGCGGCAGCGCGGCCGCCATCAGCGCCACCCCGAGCAGGGCTATCAGGCGCATGCCGAGGAGCCCGGCGGGGAGTTCGCCGCGGGTCAGGCCGGACAGTGCGGAGGCGACGCCGAGGAACACGGGGCCGTACGGTGCCGCCGTGTGCCGCCACAGCGGGGCGACCTCGTCCGCGAGCGGGCCCCCGAGGTGTGCGGGTCCGTACGCGTACACGTCGATGTGGGCGTCGACCATGGCCCCTTGGGCGAGGTAGCTGTACACGTCCCGGCTGAACAGCGGCGGCGCGATCAGCAGCGGGGCGGCCCACACGGCCAGCACCATCAGCAGGGCGCGCGGGGTGGGCGGGTCGGCGCTGCGCACGAGTCGGCCGAGCAGCAGCCACGCCGCTATCAGCAGGACGACGCCGAAGTAGACGCCGACCAGGCCCAGGGCCGCGTGCACCGAGGACGGTGCCAGGAGTTCCCGGACCGGCAGGGCACCGGCCGTCTCACCGCCCAGGGCGAGGATGGCGGTACCGGCCAGACCGAGGATCCGGCAGCGGCGGAGATCGACGGGGAAAGCCATGGCCAACACTCGGTCAGGGTGTCAACGGCGGGTGGCTGGAAGTTGACGTCAACCCCTCCGGGTGGAAGCCGAACTGTGTCCGGCCGGTGATCAGGTCAAGAAGTCCCGTCAGAACACCGAGAGGCCTGTCAATGTGGTGAATCTGTCCAGGGCCGCCACTCCCGCCACCGAGTTGCCCCGCTCGTCCAGCCCCGGGCTCCACACGCACAGCGTGCACCGGCCCGGTACGACCGCGATGATGCCGCCGCCCACGCCGCTCTTGCCGGGCAGGCCCACCCGGTACGCGAAGTCGCCCGCCGCGTCGTAGGTGCCGCAGGTCAGCATCACCGCGTTGACCTGTTTGGCCTGGCTGCGGGTGAGGAGGCGGGTGCCGTCGGCGCGGACGCCGTGGCGGGCCAGGAAGGTGGTGGCCAGGGCGAGGTCGGCGCAGGACGCCGTCAGGGAGCACTGGCGGAAGTACTGGTCGAGCAGGACCGGCACGGGGTTGTCGATGTTGCCGTACGACGCCATGAAGTGGGCCAGGGCGGCGTTGCGGTCGCCGTGCGCGGACTCGGAGGCGGCGACGTCCCTGTCGAAGTCCAGGGCCGGATTGCCGCTCTCGGCGCGCAGGAAGGCCAGGAGTTCACCCGCCGCGTCGCCGGTACGGGTGTGCAGGCGGTCGGTGACGACGAGCGCGCCCGCGTTGATGAACGGGTTGCGCGGGATGCCGTTCTCGTACTCCAGCTGGACCAGGGAGTTGAAGGGGTTGCCGGACGGCTCGCGGCCCACGTGCTCCCAGAGTTCGTCGCCCTCGCGGGCGAGGTCGAGCGCGAGGGTGAAGACCTTGGTGATGGACTGCGTGGAGAACGGCTCCCGCCAGTCCCCCACGCCGTACACCGTGCCGTCGAGTTCCGCGACAGCCATGCCGAAGCGGCGGGGGTCGCGGGCCGCGAGCGCCGGGATGTAGTCGGCGGGCCGACCGCGCCCGGGGGTCCGCTCCATCTCCTCGGCGATGCGCTCCAGGATCGGCTGGAAGGTCAGTGACGACGTCGACGCTGCCATGATCACCATTGTGCCTCCGTGCCGGTCCTGGTGCGCATCCGGATGGTTGCCCCTGGTCAGGCCAGGGCCTGGCCGCTGCCCGCGACGACCTCCGGCCGCAGCAGATCTGCCAGCCGCTCCGCGGGCAACAGGCCCTTCTCCAGGACGAGTTCGGCCACACCCCGGCCGGTGGCGAGGGCCTCCTTGGCGATGTCGGTGGCCGCCGTGTAGCCGATGTGCGGATTGAGGGCGGTGACCAGGCCGATGGAGTTCTCCACGCTCTTGCGCAGCGCCTCGGTGTTGGCGGTGATGCCGTCCACGCAGCGCTCGGCGAGCGTCAGGCAGGCGGCCCGCAGGTGCGTGATGGACTCGGACAGGGAGTGCAGGATGATCGGCTCGAAGGCGTTGAGCTGGAGCTGTCCGGCCTCGGCGGCCATGGTGATGGCCACGTCGTTGCCGATCACCTCGAAGGCGACCTGGTTGACGACCTCGGGAATCACCGGGTTCACCTTGCCCGGCATGATCGACGAACCGGCCTGCACCGGCGGCAGGTTGATCTCGCCGAGGCCCGCACGCGGTCCGGAGGACAGCAGCCGCAGGTCGTTGCAGCTCTTGGAGAGCTTCACCGCGATCCGCTTGAGCACCCCGGACATCTGCACGAACGCGCCGCAGTCCTGGGTGGCTTCGACCAGGTTGGCCGCGGTCACCAGCGGCAGCCCGGTGATCTCGGACAGGTGACGGCGGGCCGCTTCCGCATATCCGGCCGGGGCATTGAGGCCGGTGCCGATGGCCGTGGCGCCCAGGTTGATCTCATGGATCAACTCGACGGCCTCGGCAAGACGGGACCGGTCCTCGTCAATCATGACGGCGTACGCCGAGAACTCTTGACCGAGCGTCATCGGCACCGCGTCCTGCAACTGCGTACGGCCCATCTTGAGCACACTGCGGAACTCGACGGCCTTGCGGGCGAACGCGTCCTGCAGCACAGACATCGCCTTGAGCAGACCGCGCACCGCGAACACCGTCGCGATCTTCACAGCGGTCGGATAGACGTCATTGGTCGACTGACCGAGGTTGACGTCCTCATTGGGGTGCAGGAACCGGTACTCGCCCCTGGCATGGCCCAGCAGCTCCAACGCCCGGTTGGCCACGACCTCGTTGGCGTTCATGTTGGTCGAGGTGCCGGCGCCGCCCTGGATGACGTCGACGACGAACTGGTCATGCAGCTTGCCGGACCGGATCTCCCGGCAGGCGGCCACGATCGCGGCGGCCTTCTTCGGGTCCAGCAGCCCGAGTTCCTCGTTGGCGAGGGCGGCGGCCTCCTTCACCGCGGCCAGGGCGTCGATGAGGTGCGGGTAGGCGGAGATGGGCGTGCCGGTGATGGGGAAGTTCTCCGTGGCGCGCAGGGTGTGCACACCCCAGTACGCCTCGGCGGGGACGTCACGGTCGCCCAGCAGATCGTGTTCGCTACGGGTGACGACGGTCATGAGGGAACGGGTCCTCTTTCAAAGAAGTGAGGGTGGACGCGCCCCATAGGGGCGCGGGGAACTGCGCGACCAGCCACAACGGGCCCGCAGTCGCCGAACCAGAAATTCCGGCACGTACCTAGGCGCAAGCCGGAACAACAACCGGCTCCAGCGAACGAACGGGCCGGACACACCCGACCGCCTGGCCGCCTCCCAGAAGCGCCTCACCCTGAAACTCGGTGAGCAAATCCGGGTCGACCCCGGCCCGAGCAAGCGCCGCTGCAGCAACCGGCACACGTGCCCGATTGGCCCCGTCGGCAATTTTCACAGCAACGGCCCGCCCGTCCGGAAGGGCAGCAACCTGCACACCCTCGAACCCGTCCTTGGCCAACAGCCCCGGCACGGCCCGCATCAACGCAGCCACATCCCGCCCCGAACCGGAAGCCATCTCCGCATGCTCCCGCATCGCGTCAGCAACCCGCGCCTCGGGCGTACCCGGTGCCGCAGTGGTGATACGAGCGGCCGCCCGGGCAAGCCCGTTCAGCGAGACGGAGAACAACGGCGCCCCGCACCCGTCGACGGTAGCGCGAGCGATCCGCTGCCCGGTGAGGTCCTCGACGATCTCCGCGATGGCCTGCTGAAGAGGGTGCGCAGGATCCAGGTAGTCCTCCAGGGACCACCCGTTGAGCCGACAGGTGTACAGCATCGCCGCATGCTTGCCGGAGCAGTTCTGGGCGAGCCGGGAGGGCGCGCGGCCCTCCCGTACCCAGGTGTCCCGGACGACCGGGTCGAAGGGCATGTCCGGCACGTTGCGCAGATGCTCCTCGGTGAGCCCGGCGAGTTCGAGGATCCGCCGGGTTCCGGCGAGGTGGCGTTCCTCGCCGGAGTGGCTCGCCGCGGTGAGGGAGAGCAGCTCACCGTCGAGCGGGAGCCCGGCCCGGACCATGGCGACGGCCTGGACGGGCTTGAGCGCGGAGCGCGGGTAGAAGGCGGCCTCGATGTCACCGAGCTGGAACTGGACCTCGCCGTCGGCGCCGAGGACGGCGACGGAGCCGTAGTGGATGCCTTCGATCATTCCGCCGCGTATGAGGTGGGCGACGGGGGCGTGCAGGGGTTCGCGGACAAGGGGTGCGTCCGCTGTGGAACTGCTGAACATCACTGCCTGGTTGTCGTGGGTCGATGAGGGTTCGTCGACCGACACGGGTTTCACGCGTCGGCCTTGATGGAGGCGCGCCTGGCACGGCTTCGGATGCCGTACCAGCCCGCGACCAGAGCGGCGACGATCAGGGGCAAGCACAGCACGGTGGTGCGGCCGGCGCCTCCGTCGGCGTACATGAGGACCAGGACGGAGGCGAGGAAGGCCAGCGTCACGAGTTCGGTCCAGGGGGAACCCGGCAGTCGGTAGCCGGGTCGGGTGAGCTCGCCCTTCTGGGTCTTCTGCCAGAAGAGCAGGTGACAGAGCATGATCATGCCCCAGGTGGCGAGGATGCCGATGGCCGCGAAGTTCAGCACGATCTCGAACGCCTCGGCGGGGACGACGAAGTTGAGGCCGACGCCGAGGACACAGATACCGCTGGTGAGCAGGATGCCGCCGTACGGGACCTGGCTGCGGCTCATCACGCCGGTGAACTTCGGGGCGGAGCCGGACATCGCCATGGAGCGCAGGATGCGGCCGGTGGAGTACAGGCCGGAGTTGAGCGAGGACATGGCCGCGGTGAGCACGACGAGGTTCATCACGCCGCCGGCCGCCGGGATGCCGATGTTGGACAGGACGGTCACGAAGGGGCTCTGGCCGGCCGTGTACTTGTTCCAGGGCAGCAGCATCGACAGCAGGACGACCGAGCCGACGTAGAACAGGCCCACGCGCCACATGATCGAGTTGATCGCCTTGGGCATGATCTTCTCGGGGTTCTCGGTCTCACCGGCGGCGACGCCGACCAGCTCGACGGAGGCGTAGGCGAAGACGACGCCCTGGATGATCAGCAGCATGGGCAGCAGGCCGTTGGGGAAGACGCCGCCGTTGTCGGTGATCAGGGACGGGCCGGGGGTGTGGCCGTCCACGGGGTGCTGCGTGACCAGCAGGAAGATGCCGATGCACATGAAGACGACGAGCGCGCCGACCTTGATGATCGCGAACCAGAACTCCAGTTCGCCGAAGATCTTCACCGAGATCAGGTTCACGGTGAGGACCACGGCCAGGGCTATGAGTGCGATCACCCACTGCGGGATGTCGGAGAACATGCCCCAGTAGTGGGTGTACGTGGCCACCGCGGTGATGTCGGCGATGCCGGTGGTGGCCCAGTTGAGGAAGTACATCCAGCCGGCGGTGTACGCGCCCTTCTCGCCCAGGAACTCCCGGGCGTACGACACGAAGGCGCCGGAGGACGGGCGGTACAGGACGAGTTCGCCCAGGGCGCGGACGACGAGGAAGGCGAAGACGCCGCAGACCGCGTAGGCGATGAACAGGGACGGGCCGGCGTCGGCGAGACGGCCGCCGGCACCGAGGAACAGGCCGGTGCCGATGGCACCGCCGATGGCGATCATGTTGACGTGCCGGGACTTCAGCGACTTGCTGTAGCCGACGTCTCCGGCGTCTACGTGACCGGACGAGGGGCGCGTCTCTTCTTTGAGGTGCTGTTCGCTCACGCCTCGGGTCCGCCTTCCGTGGGGCTGTCCGTGCGCGCGGGGCGCACGATGTCGGTGAGGGTGGTCTCGACGCGATCGAGGTGATGCGCCATGGCATCCGTCGCGTCGAGTTCGGAACCGTCGATAAGCGCCTCGACGATGGCCCGGTGCTCGCGGTTGGACTGCTCGCGGCGGCCGCCCAGCTCGTTGAGGAAGGCCGACTGACGCGCCAGTGCGTCACGGATCTCCTCGATGACCCGGCGGAACACCGGGTTCTGGGCGGCCTCGGCCACGGCCAGGTGGAAGAGGGTGTCCATCGCGACCCACGCGGTGGTGTCCGTCTCCCGCTCCATGCGGTCGAGCAGGTGAGCCAGGTGGTCGAGGTTCTCCGGGGTGCGGCGCAGCGCCGCGTATCCGGCGACCGGGATCTCGACGTGACGGCGCACTTCGAGCAGGTCGCTGGCCGCGTAGTCGCCGAAGGTGGGGTCCTCGACGGTGTTGGCGACCACGAAGGTGCCCTTGCCGGTCTTGGAGACGGTCAGGCCCATGGTCTGCAGGGCCCTCAGGGCCTCGCGCAGCACGGGGCGGCTGATCTCCAGGCTGCGGCAGAGCTCCGCCTCGGAGGGCAGCTTGTCGCCGATGGCGTACTCGCCGCGCTCGATGGCGCTACGGAGGTGCGCCAGAACCGCTTCCATGGCGCTGACGCGCCGCGGAGGCTGACTGGCTGTCCGGCTGTCTGACAGGTTCACGGGAGAGATACTCCGGGTGAGCCGACGGTGGTGTCAAGGGAGCCGAAAGGAAAGATTCATCGGGTGTGAAGCCTGAAAGCCGGCTTCACACCCCCGATCTGCGTCAGCCGCCGAGCACACCGGTGGCCAGGAGGCCGAACAGCAGCGCCCCCACCACGATCCGGTAGATCACGAAGGCGTTGAAGGAGTGCTTGGCGACGAACTTGAGCAGCCAGGCGATGGAGGCGTAGGCGACGACGAAGGACACGGCGGTCCCGACGGCCAGCGGCAGCGCGCCCGTGCCGGTCGTGCCGAGGGCGTCCTTCAGCTCGTAGATGCCGGCGCCGGTCAGGGCCGGGATGCCGAGGAAGAAGGACAGGCGGGTGGCGGCGACCCGGTCCAGGTCGAGCATCAGCGCCGTGGACATCGTGGCGCCGGAGCGGGAGAAGCCCGGGAAGAGCAGGGCGAGGATCTGGGAGCTGCCGACGAGCATCGCGTCCTTGAGCGAGGTGTCGTCCTCTCCGCGCTTGTGCCGTCCCATCCGGTCCGCCGCCCACATGACCCCGCTGCCGACGATCAGGGACCCCGCGACCACCCACAGGGAGGCGAGCGGCCCCTCGATGAGCGGCTTGGCGGCCAGCCCGACGGCGACGATCGGAATGGTCGCGTAGATCACCCACCAGGCGAACTTGTAGTCGTGGTGGTGGCGCTCCTCCTTGTCGCGCAGTCCGCGCAGCCAGGCGGAGACGATCCGCACGATGTCCTTGAAGAAGTACACGAGCACGGCGGCGATCGCGCCGACCTGGATGACGGCCGAGAAGCCCACGACCGCGTCGTCGTCGACGGGGATGTCCATGAGCCCCTCGGCGATCTTCAGATGGCCGGTCGAGGAGACGGGCAGGAACTCGGTCACCCCCTCGACGGCTCCGAGGACGAGGGCCTGACCGACGCTGATGGCGCTCATGGGATCCAGTTCCGGGGGTTGGCGGGACAGTGGCGCGCACTGTCTACCAGGTGCCGGTGTGGACCCGTGGCGACCGACGCGTGGTCGGCGCTCCTACGACCACACCGCCTGGGCGATCGAGACCCCGGCGAACGCGGCGCCGAGGCCCGCGGTCACGCTGCCCACGATGTTGGCGAGGGCGTAGAGCCCGGCCCCCGTCTCGGTCAGCCGCAGGGTCTCGTACGAGAAGGTCGAGTACGTGGTCAGCGCCCCGCACAGGCCGGTGCCCAGCAGCAGCTGGAGGTGGGAACTCGCGGCGCCGGCCGCCGCCGCGCCGGTGAGCAGGCCGAGTATCAGACAGCCGGTGACGTTGACCGCGAAGGTGCCCCAGGGGAACACCGAGTCGTGCCGGGACTGCACCGCGCGGTCGGTGAGGTAGCGCAGGGGGGCACCGACCATGGCACCCGCGATCACCAGGAGCCAGCTCACGACGACTTCTTACCTTTCGTGTCCGATGTGCGTGGACTGTCGTCACGGCCGACGTATCTGATGACCTCGCAGTCGTCGAGGATCACCAGGCCCTCGGTGACGAGTTCGTCGAGCTGCGGCAGGAAGCCCCGTACGCGTTCCTCGGTGTCGACGATCACGACGGCGACCGGCAGGTCCTCGCTCAGGGACAGCAGCCGGGAGGTGTGGATCAGTGAGGAGGCGCCGAAGCCCTCGATGCCGCGGAAGACGCTGGCGCCCGCGAGTCCGGCGGCGTGGGCGCGGTGCACGATCTCGGCGTAGAGGGGCTTGTGGTGCCAGGTGTCGTTCTCGCCGATGAAGACGGTCACGCGCAGGGCGCGTCCGGTCAGCCTCGTCATGGCTGCCTCCACTTCAGGACACGGCGGGTGGTCACCACCGCGAGCCACACCGCCGTCAGCGCCGCGACGAGCGTCGCCGCGAGGTAGGCCAGTCCGGTACGCGGATGGCCGCTGTCCACCAGCTTCTGGATGTCGACGGCGTAGGTCGAGAAGGTGGTGAAGCCGCCCAGCACGCCGGTGCCGAAGAAGGGGCGGACGAGGCGGTGGGCGGCCCCCACGTCGGTGATGACCACCATGAACACGCCGATCACGGCGCAGCCGACGACATTCGTCCAGAAGGTCGCCCAGGGGAAACCGCCGGGCTGGGCGGGCCACCACAGGGACCAGGCGTAGCGTGCCGTGGCCCCGACCGCTCCACCGAGTGCGACCACCGCGACGATCGGTGCCTGGGTCCGCCAGGCGTGCCGCCGCCGGACAGGGACGGGGGCGCGGAGGGTGTCGGTCTCCGGGGCTGTCATGGTCGTACGTCTCCTGCCTGGCCCTCGTCACGACACCTCGCGTGGTGATCGCGGCCGGTCAACAGGGTACGCCGGGCTCATTCGGGGCCGGGTGCCTCGCAGACCGCGATGCCCCGCTCCCAGATGCTGCCCAGGATCAGTCGGCCGCCGGCTTCGCACACGCTGGTGACCATGCGGAACCCCGAGCGGCGGCGGGCCAGGTGGTGGACGACCCGGCCGGTGTCGTCGACCGCGAGCACGCCGATCGCGCCGGTGGGGCGGAAGGGGGCGCGCACGGCGACGCGGGCGGCGCGGCGGCGTACGGCCGGGGCGGCCCGGTGGAGCAGGTCCAGCGGGGGGACGCGGGGGCCGGCCAGGGCCACGTGGATCGGGCCGTCCGGGGTGCCGCGCCAGAGGTTGTCGGGCATGCCCGGCATGTTCTCGGCGAAGGGCTCGCTGTGTCCGGCGCGGGGTCCGGTCAGCCAGTAGCGGGTCAGGCGGTACGCGGCCGTCTCGGCGACGACCAGGAAGGACTCGTCGCCGCTCGCAGCGAGCCCGTTGGCGAACTGCAGCCCTTCCAGCAGCACCTCGGGCGTCTGGCTGCCGGGGGCCAGGCGCAGCAGGCGGCCCGTTCCGGTGTGCTCGACGATGTCGCCGATCCACTGGTGCAGGGGGTAGCGGCGGCTGGAGACGGTGAAGCAGACGGTCCCGTCGGACAGGGCGACCACGTTGCTGCAGAACCGCAGCCGCTCCCCCGCCGCCGAGTCGGCCAGGACGCGCACGGCGCCGTCGTCGAGGCCGACCCGCAGCAGCCCGCGCTCCGCGTCGCACACGAGCAGGTCTCCGTCCGGGTGGAGTTCGAGGCCGAGCGGGCGGCCGCCTGTCTCGGCGAGCACCTCGACGCGGGTCTCCGACGGCTCCGAGAGGCCGTCGATACGCAGGATGCGGCCGTCCTCGACGCCGGTCAGCACCCGGCCCCGGACGTCGGCGACCACGTCCTCCGGGCCACGGCCGTCGATCGCCACGTAGCGGAGCGGGACGAGCTCGGTGGGACGGTCCATGGAAGTCTCCCGTTCGGGGTCGCGACAGTCGGTACCGGCATACACGGGCCGGGTGCGGACGTCACGGCCACGCGCGGACGTCGCGACGACGCGCGCCCGGGTACCCGGACCGCGCCGTGTCATCCACCCCGGTCCGCGGGCGGTATGCCACGGTTTACGTGGGAGATCCCCTGGCCACTCGGTCAGGCGCGCACAACAGGCGAGAGAGGGTGGTCGTATGCCGCGTCCGCCCCAGTGGTACGTGGAGCGCCGCTCCGGCAGAGGAGCCCGTGACCTGCGGCGGTCGCGTTGAGGGTCCGGCACTCCTGGCCACACACGGCGTGGCACCGGCTGGGGCTCGCGGAGCTCTACCGGCGTGGCAAGGAGCTGGAGTTGCTGCACCGCGCCATGGGCTTCGCCGCGCTCTCTCTGGTCACGCTGGCTCCGCTGCTGATCGTGGTGGCGGCCGTGGATCCCCTGGGGCGCGGCGGTTTCGCCCTGTGGCTGGTGGACGGCATGGACCTGTCCGGCCGGTCGGCCCGCGCCCTCTCGCAGGTCTTCACCCCGCCCCGCAAGGTGGTGAGCACGACCAGCGCGCTGAGTGTGGCGCTGCTCGCCGTGTTCGGTGTGTCCTTCGCCGCCAGCGTCCAGAACGGCTACGAGCGGATCTGGCGGCTGCCCGCGGGGCCCTGGCACCGGGTGTGGCGGCAGACCGTCTGGCTGATCATGCTCATGGCGTATGTGTACGCGCAGGTGCAGACCCGTACCGTGCTGCAGGGCACGCCCCGCATCCTGCTGAGCACGGCGGTCGGCATGCTGTTCTTCTGGTGGGGGCCGCACTTCCTGCTCAGCGGCGAGGTGCGCTGGCGTGACCTGCTGCCCGGTGCGCTCGCCACCATGGCGGGCCTGGTCGGATTGCGCTGGTTCTCGTTCCTGATGTTCACCCCGCTGCTCGTCACCAACGCGATCAGCTACGGCCCGGTCGGGACCGTCCTGGTGGTGGAGTCCTGGCTGGTCGGTGTGGGGTTCGTGGTCTACGGCGGTGCACTGGTGGGCCGGCTGCTGTGCGAGCGGTTCGAGGACTTCGACGAGCCGGAACGCACGCCCCGGAAGCGACGGCACCGCGGACGAGGGTCGTCGGGCCCCCGTTCCGGGGACCAGGCGCGGCCCGATGTGCCCGAGTAGACGTACGGGGGCCACTCGGACGGGACGGGAACCCGGCTCCGCCCCAGTGGCCCCCGGCCCGGGCAGCGCCGCTACCAGCCCTTCTCGAACATGCGCGCGACCTCGGCGATCCGCACCTCGTCACGCCGGTAGTAGGTGCGCCGCCGGATCCGCTTCGTGCGCAGTACGCCGATGGCCACCAGGAGCCCGAGGTGGGTCTCGGCGACCCTGCGCGGCACCCCGAGCTTCGCGGCCACGGCGTCCGCGCTGACGCCGTCCTCGACCGGGTCGGCCTGCCGCTGCTTCGGGAAGTGCGCGGCCGGATCCTTCAGCCATTCCAGGATGTCCAGGCGCCTCGCGCCGGCGGGAGTCCTCAGCACCCTGCCCCTCCCTCCGTCGGGCCGCGTCGTCACGCGTCCTCCCACTGTCCCGCAGTCGCAGCCACCCTGTCCGGGACTCTCGGAGCGTTGTCCGGTACCGAACGGCCGTACGACACAAGGTGGTTCGGCTCGCACGCGTCGAGGCCCGGCCGCATGGGTGCGGCCGGGCCCCTTCGTCACGGGAGTCAGCGGTGGCGGAACCACGCCATCGACGACAGGGCCGTGTCGTCGTAGCCGAACAGGGCCTGGTTCTCCCAGCCGTTGCCGGAGGAGGCGTCGGTGGGGTCCCAGCCGTTGCCGGAGACGGCGGTCCAGGTCGCCTCCCAGTAGAAGACGCCGAGGCCACGGCCGTTCGGGACGGCCTCCACGATGCTCGCCACGTCGTTCATCCACCGGCGCTGACCGGCCGTGTTCGCCGGGTATCCGGAGACCAGCTCCCCGGTGGTGTCGATCTGGTTGGTGAGCGAGTCGTCGCTGTCCAGCCGGAACGGGTAGGCCGTCTCGGCGACGAAGACCGGCTTGCCGTAGCGGGAGGCCGCGTCGTCCAGCGTCGTCTGGAAGTCGTGGAGGGAGCCGTGCCAGTAGCCGTAGTAGGACAGGCCGATCGCGTCGAACTTCACGCCGTTCGCGACCGCGCTGTCGAACCACCAGCGGGTGCCGGACAGGTCACCGCCCTTGGCGAGGTGCAGCGCGACCGTGGTGGACGGGTTGACCGCCTTGACGGCGTCGTAGCCCGAGTTGAGCAGACCGGCGAGCTGCGACCAGTTGTCCGTGGAACCCTCGGACCACAGCATGCCGCCATTGATCTCATTGCCCACCTGGACCATGTCGGCGGTGGTGCCTTGAGCCTTCAATGCGTTCAACACGTCGTACGTGTGGTTGTACACATCGGTCTTGAGTTGACTGTACGAGTGTCCCGCCCAGGCGGCCGGCTTGCCCTGGGCGCCGGGGTCGGCCCAGGTGTCCGAGTAGTGGAAGTCGACCAGCAGCTTCATGCCGGACGCCTTGATGCGCTTGGCCATCGCCAGGACACGCGTCTTGTTGTTGTAGCCGTCGGCCGGGTTGACCCAGACCTTCAGGCGCGCGTAGTTCATGCCGGCGTTCTTCAGGATGGTGATCGCGTCGCCGGTGGTGCCGGAGCCGGTCCGGTAGACGCCGCCCTTGGCCTCGCTCTTGGCGAGGGACGAGATGTCGGCGCCGTGGATCGACGTGCCGGCCGTGCCGGACGCGAAGGTCAGGTCGTCAACATTGATCCAGTTGCCCGCGTTCGCGTCACTGTTGATGCTGATCGTGCACTGGTTGTTGCTCACATTGACCGGCACGACGATACGGATCCAGCCGCTCGCGGAGACCGGAAGATCGGTGCGCTGCTCGGCACCGCCGCAGTTCTTCAGCGCTATGTACGCCGAGTTCTGGCCACCGCCCGAGCGGACCCAGGCGGTGAGCTTGTAGTTCCCGTTGGTCAGCCCGGACAGGTACTGGTAGGCCTCCACCTTGTACGCCGATGACGACCAGTGGGTCAGGCGGTGACTCCCGCTGTGGCCGCCGGCCTCGGTGAAGGATGCGGAGTTCTGGCCGGCCGCCGAGTACGTGGACCAACCTGCCGGTGTGGCGGTGCCGGTGCCGTCGGATTCGAAGCCGCCGTTGGTGAGCGTGCCGGCGGCCGAGGCGGTCTGTGCGGGCAGGGCGGTGAGGGCGAGCCCTGCGGCGAGCGGCACCAGCAGAGCTCGGAGGGTGCGTCTGGGATGGAACATCGTCGTCCGTCGTCCCTTCGACGTATGGGGTTGGGGGTGTCCCTCAGCAGCTTGAGAGGGCCTCACCACAGGGGTGAGGAACCCCTCCGCCCGCGGCTCGCGGCACGCGCGGGCGGAGGGGAGTCGGCTCAGCCGTCGAGTCGGACGACCCGGACGGCTCCCGCGGGAACTTCGATGCGGCCCGCGGCGCGTTCACCGGTCAGCAGCTCGGTGCCGGGCGCCTCCAGCGGCACCTTGGCGTCCGACGCGGTGTGGTTGAGGGCGAACAGGTAGCTGCCCGACTCGCCGGCGCGGCGCACGACCTCGACGTCCCGGGGCAGGTCGGCACGCGGCGCGACCTGCGCGTCCTCGATCGCCCAGCCGAGCAGCGCATCGAGGCCCTCGGCGCCCAGGCGGGTGGAGACGTACCAGGCGGTGCCCTCTCCGAGGCGGTGCCGGGTGACGGCCGGATGGCCGGCGGTGAGGCCGTCGGCGTACGTCCAGACCGGCTCGGCGCCGCGCGGCACGACGAACTCGGTCCACACGTCGCCGCTCAACTCGGAGCCGTCCGGGCCGGTGATGCGCACCAGCTGGTCCTGGAGCAGGGGCGAGAACTCCTCGACCGTCAGCCCGAGGACGTCCCTGAGCGGTCCGGGGTAGGCGCCTTCGTGCACGGCGTCGTGCTCGTCGACGATGCCGGAGAAGTACGACACCACGAGGGTGCCGCCGTTCTCGACGTACCGGCGCAGGTTGCGGCCCGCTCTCTCCGTCATCAGGTACAGGGCCGGTACGATGACAAGGGGATAGGCCGACAAGTCGGCTTCCGGGTGGGCGAAGTCGACCGTGAGATGGCGGTCGTAAAGGACCTCGTAGAAGGCGTCGGCACGCTCGCGTGCGTCGTGGTCCTCGCTGGGTCGCCAGTCGAGGTTCTGCGCCCACCAGGAGTGCCAGTCCCACAGCATCGCCACGTCGGCCTGGGTGCGGGTGCCGCGGACGGTGCTCAACGAGTCCATGGCGGCGCCGAGTTCGACGACCTCCCGCCACACGCGCGTGTCGGTGCCGCCGTGCGGAAGCATCGCCGAGTGGAACTTCTCGGCGCCGCGCCGGGACTGCCGCCACTGGAAGAACATGGCGCCCTCCGAGCCGCGGGCCACGTGGCCGAGGGAGTTGCGGGCCATCTGGCCGGGAGCCTTGGCGGGGTTGCGGGGCTGCCAGTTGACGCCCGAGGTGGAGTGCTCCAGGAGGATCCAGGGCGCTCCCCCGGCCACCGAGCGTGTCAGGTCGGCGGCCATCGCGAGGTTGACGTGGGTGCGGCGGCCGTCGGTGATCAGGTAGTGGTCGTTGGTGACGATGTCGACCTCGCGGCCCCAGGCCCAGTAGTCGACCGAGTCGCACTGGCTGAGGGCCGTCATGAAGTTGGTGGTGACCGGGACGCCCGGCGAGAGCCGGTGCAGGATGTCCCGCTCCCCGCAGAAGTTCTCGCGCATGGTGGCGTCGGCGAACCGCCTGTAGTCGAGCGCCTGGGCCGGATTGACGGCCGTGGGCGTCCGGCGCGGCGGGTTGATCTGCGCGAAGTCGGTGTAGCGCTGGCCCCAGAAGGCTGTGCCCCAGGCCTCGTTGACCGCGTCGACCGTCTCGTACGTCGCCGCCAGCCAGCGGCGGAAGTGTGCGGCGCAGGAGTCGCAGTAACAGGCCGAGACGGGGACGCCGTACTCGTTGTGCACGTGCCACATCGCGAGCGCCGGATGGTCGCCGTAGCGTTCGGCGAGCTTGGTGGTGATCGTCGCGGCGGCGGTGCGGTAGGCGGCGTTGCTGTGACAGATCGCGGCGCGGGAGCCGAACTCGTGACGCACCCCCTCCGCCGTCACCGGCAGCGCCTCGGGATGCTCCCGGTAGAACCACACCGGCGGGCAGACGGTGGGCGTGCCGAGGTCGACGCGGATGCCGTTCTCGTGCAGCAGATCGAGGAGGCGGTCCATCCAGCCGAAGTCGTACACCCCGGGTGAGGGCTCCAGCAGCGCCCAGGAGAAGATCCCGGCGCTCACCATGGTGACTCCGGCCTCCCGCATCAGCCGGACGTCCTCCTGCCAGACGCTCTCCGGCCACTGCTCGGGGTTGTAGTCCCCACCGAAGGCGAGCCTGGTGAGGCCCCTGGGGGTTGTCTCCGGCATGGAATGTCTCCCGATTATCGATCAGTTGGGAACGTGCACACACATCGTCGGCGGTGTGAGCCCAACATAACCGCACAGCAACAACCATTGACAAGTGTCCGGGATGTTTCTCTACTGTGAACGCTCACAGAAGCATGGCAGGTCTTCGCAGCAGGCGAAGACCCAGGTCAGGGGAGAGATCCATGCCCATCACGAAGCGCACCCGCCTCGTGGCATCCACCATCGCCGTGGCCCTCGGCGCCACCGCCCTCGCCGCTTGCGGCTCCGAGAAGGCAGACGAGACCGAGTCCGGTCCGGTCTCGCTGACCTACTGGACCTGGACGCCCGGCATGGACAAGGTCGTCGACCTGTGGAACAAGGGCCCGGGCAAGAAGGACCGGATCACGGTCACGGTGAAGAAGCAGGCGTCCGGCGACACGCTGGTCACCAAGATCCTCACCGCGCACAAGGCCGGCACGGCCCCCGACCTGGTCCAGGCCGAGTACCAGGCGCTGCCGACGCTGGTCAGCAATGACGCGGTCGCGGACATAGCGAGCGAGGTCGGCGACGCGAAGGGCAAGTTCGCCGAGGGCGTCTGGCAGCAGACCACGCTGGGCACGGACGCGGTCTACGCGGTGCCGCAGGACATCGGGCCGATGATGTTCTACTACCGCGAGGACCTGTTCAAGAAGTACGGCCTGAGCGTCCCGACCACCTGGGAGCAGTTCGCCGAGACGGCCCGCGCGCTGAAGAAGAAGGCCCCGGACAAGGACCTGACCACCTTCTCCGCCAACGACTCCGGCCTCTTCGCGGGCCTGGCCCAGCAAGCCGGCGCCAAGTGGTGGACCACCGAGGGCGACAAGTGGAAGGTCGGCATCGACGACGCCGCCTCCGAGAAGGTCGCCCAGTTCTGGGGCGGTCTCGTCAAGGAGGGCGCCATCGACAACCAGCCGATGTACACCCCGGCCTGGAACAAGGCGCTCAACACCGGCAAGCAGATCGCCTGGGTCAGCGCCGTGTGGGCCCCGGGCACGCTGACCACGGCCGCACCCGACACCAAGGGCAAGTGGGCGATGGCCCCGCTCCCGCAGTGGTCGCAGTCGGAGAACGTCACCGGCAGCTGGGGCGGCTCCTCCACCGCCGTCACCACGGATTCCAAGCACAAGGCCGCCGCCGCGAAGTTCGCCGCGTGGCTGAACACCGACGGTGACGCCCTCAACGCGCTGGCCAAGGAGAGCGGCATCTACCCGGCCTCCACCGCGGCCCAGCTCAGCGGCGCCTTCACCACGCCGCCGGACTACTTCTCCCACCAGGCCGACTTCTACACGAAGGCCGCGGAGATCGCCGAGAGCACGGCGCCGTCCGCCTGGGGCCCGAACGTGAACGTCGCCTACACGACCTTCAAGGACGCCTTCGGCAAGGCCGCCAAGAACAAGTCGGACTTCACCGCCGCCCTCAGGACCATGCAGGACGACACGGTCGCCGACCTCAAGAAGCAGGGCTTCGAGGTCTCCGAGTGACCGGCACAAGCCGGAAGGCGTACGGGGTGAAGGGGGCCCCGTACGCCTTCCTCCTCCCCGCGACGCTCCTGTTTCTGCTCTTCTTCGCGCTGCCCATCGGCTACGCGGTCTGGCTCAGCTTCCACAAGGTGAAGGTCTCCGGGCTCGGGCTCGGTTCCGGTGCCCGCAAGGAGGTCTGGGCCGGGCTGGAGAACTACACCGACGCCCTCACCGACAACGAGCTGGTCAGCGGCGCGCTGCGCGTGCTCGGCTACGGCTGCATCGTCGTGCCGGTGATGCTGGGCCTCGCCCTGCTGTTCGCGCTGATGCTCGACTCCGAGAAGGTGCGGCTGGCGCCCTTCACCCGGCTCGCGATCTTCCTGCCGTACGCCATCCCCGGCGTCGTGGCGGCGCTGCTGTGGGGCTTCCTGTACCTGCCGGACGTCAGCCCCTTCTACTACGTGCTGGAGAAGCTGGGCCTGCCGCAGCCGGACCTCCTCGACGGCGGGCCGCTCTACCTCGCCCTCTCCAACATCGCGGTCTGGGGCGGCACCGGCTTCAACATGATCGTCATCTACACCTCGCTCCAGGCCATCCCGGCCGAGGTGTACGAGGCGGCCAAGCTGGACGGTGCCACGCCGCTGCAGATCGCGCTGAAGATCAAGATCCCGATGGTGGCGCCCTCGCTGGTGCTGACCTTCTTCTTCTCGATCATCGCCACGCTCCAGGTGTTCAACGAGCCGACCACCCTCAAGCCGCTCACCAACTCCGTGTCCACCACCTGGAGTCCGCTGATGAAGGTGTACCAGGACGCCTTCGGCAAGAACGACATCTACGCGGCGGCCGCCCAGGCCACGATCATCGCCCTGGCGACGCTGCTGCTGTCCTTCGGCTTCCTGCGGGCCGCGAACCGTCGTAACAGGCAGGAGGCAGCGCGATGAGTTCTCTTGCCGTCAGCAAGACCGGAGCGGCAGCCGGTCCGGCGCCCGGCACCGTCCAGGACCGGCCACCGCTGCGCCGCCGGATCGCGCTGGTCCCGACGGTCACCCTGCTGCTCGGCGCGCTCTACTGCCTGCTGCCGGTGGCGTGGGTGGTGATCGCGGCGACGAAGTCCGGCGGTGAGCTGTTCTCCACGTTCACCTTCCTGCCGGGCACGGGCTTCGCGGACAACTTCTCGGACCTGAGTGCCTATCGGGACGGCGTGTACTGGGAGTGGATGGGCAACTCCGCCCTGTACGCCGGTCTCGGTGCCCTGTTGTCCACGGTCGTGTCGGCGTTCAGCGGCTACGCGCTGGCCACCTACCGCTTCCGCGGCCGCGAGACGATCTTCAACGTCCTCCTCGCGGGCGTGCTGATGCCACCGGTCATCCTCGCCGTCCCGCAGTACCTGCTGCTGGCGAAGGCGGACCTGACGGACTCTTACCTGTCCGTGCTGCTGCCGCAGATCCTCTCGCCGTACGGCGTGTATCTCTCCCGGATCTACGCCGCTGCCGCCGTCCCCGGTGACGTGGTCGAGGCCGGACGGATGGACGGGGCGAGCGAGTGGCGGATCTTCACCCGGATCGCGCTGCCGATGATGATCCCCGGGATGGTGACGGTGTTCCTGTTCCAGTTCGTGGCGATCTGGAACAACTTCCTGCTGCCGTACATCATGCTCAGCGACGACGAGAAGTTCCCGATCACGCTGGGTCTGTACACGCTCCTCGAACAGGGCGCCAACACGCCCGCGTTGTACACGCTGGTGATCACCGGCGCGTTCCTCGCGGTCTTTCCGCTGGTCGCGCTCTTCCTGGTCATCCAGCGCTTCTGGAGCCTGGATCTGCTCTCCGGGGCCGTAAAGTCATGACCATGAGCAACACGGGGGGCCGACGCAGACCGCCGACGATCCACGACGTGGCGCGCGAGGCCGGAGTCTCACGGGGCACGGTCTCGCGCGTGCTCAACGGCGGGCACTACGTCAGCCCGGCCGCCCAGGAGGCGGTCAACGCGGCGATCCGCAAGACGGGTTACGTCGTCAACCGGCATGCCCGCTCGCTGATCACGGGGCGTTCGGACTCGGTCGGCTTCCTGCTGACCGAGCCGCAGGAGAGGTTCTTCGAGGACCCCAACTTCAACGTCCTGCTGAGCGGCTGCACACAGGCGCTGGCCGCGCACGACATCCCACTGCTGCTGATGCTGGCGGGCACGCGGGACGAGCGGCGGCGCATCACGCGGTACATCACGGCGGGGCACGTCGACGGGGTGCTGCTGGTGTCCAGCCACTCCGGTGACCCGGTGGCCGAGGAGCTGCGTGCGGCGGGGGTGCCCCTCGTCCAGTGCGGCAAGCCCATGGGGCTCGGTTCCAAGGTGAGCTATGTGGCCGCGGACGACCGGGACGGTGCCCGGGACATGGTGGGCCACCTGCTGTCGCTGGGCCGCCGCCGGATCGGCATGGTGAGCGGACCGCTGGACACCCCGGGTGGTGTCGATCGCCTCGCCGGCTACAAGGAGGTGCTCACGGAGGCGGGCGTCGAGATCGACGAGCGGCTCATCGTCTCCGGCGACTACAGCCGGGCCAGTGGCGAGGCGGGCGCCGACCGGCTGCTGGCGCAGGCTCCTGACATGGACGCGTTGTTCGTGGCCTCCGACCTGATGGCACAGGGCGCCCTGGCCGCGCTGCACCGGGCGGGCCGCCGGGTGCCCGAGGATGTGTCGGTGGGCGGCTTCGACGACTCCGTGGCGGCGACGGAGGCCAGCCCGGCCCTCACCACGATCCGCCAGCCCTACGACCGGATCAGCGCCGAGATGGTGCGGCTGCTGCTGGCGCAGATCGGCGGTGAGGACCCGGCGGCGGTGATCCTGCCGACGGAGCTGGTGAAGCGGGACTCGACGTAGTCGGCGTACACGGGCCGCGAGGGCGCGCCGCACGGGTGATGCAGCCGTCGGTGTGCCCTCGGGGCGGGCGATCGGCGTGGGGTCGGCGTGCGATCGGTCAGGAATCGAGAAGTCCGGGGCCGCGCCCCCGTCCTAGCGTGAAGCCACCGACGAAACGCGTCGGAGCACACGGCACCGGGAGGACGCCATGACCGCCGGACTCAACACGATCATCTATCCCGTCAAGGACCTGGACCGGTCGAAGGCCCTGTTCAGGGCTCTGCTGGGCACCGAACCGTATGCGGACGAGCCGTACTACGTCGGTTTCAAGGACGGCGGGCAGGACGTCGGCCTGGACCCCAACGGGCACGCCAAGGGCATGACCGGCCCGGTCCCCTACTGGCACGTGGCCGACATCAGGGCGACCCTCACGGCCCTCGTGGACGCGGGTGCCGAGACGCTGCAGGACGTCAAGGACGTCGGCGGCGGCAGGCTGATCGCGTCCGTGAAGGACGCGGACGGCAATCTCGTCGGGATCCTCCAGGATCCGGCCGCCTGAGTCCCGGCCGTCGGCCGCTCCCCTCTTGTCCGCGCCCCCTGCGTATGGCGTCCGTGCCCCCTGCGCAACACCCTTGCACATGCACTAGTTGCACAGTCAATGAGTGGCCGGATCGGTGCTACCGTGCCGGTATGGCAGTGAAGACGGCCGACGCCGGACTCGAACAACGGTGGCGGGACATTCTGTCGGTGCACGCGCGCACGATGACCGAGATCGACCGTGTGCTGCACCCCCACGGCCTGGGCGCGAGCGACTTCGAAGTCCTCGACATCCTCGCTGCCGAGGTACCCGAGGAAGGCGCCCAGTGCCGGGTTCAGAACCTCGTCGGACGGGTCCATCTCAGCCAGAGCGCCCTGTCCCGGCTCATCGGCCGCCTGGAGAAGGACGGTCTGGTGGAGCGTTCCGTCTGCGCCGAGGACCGGCGCGGTGTGTTCGTCACCCTGACCCGCAAGGGCCGTGATCTGCACGCCGAGGTCCTGCCCCTGCAGCGCGGCGTGCTGGCACGGATGCTCGGCGACTGACTCGGGACGACAGGGCCGCGACCGCACGAAGGGGACGAGCGGAGGCGGTGCCGCTCATCCCCCCTTGGCGTCGTCCTGCGGCGTTACGGCCGAGCCAGCAGCGTTCGTACGCCCTCCGAGGTCAGGGTCAGCGGGTGTGGCGAGCCGGCGTCTATGGTGAGCGCCAAGTCGTCGGCCGGCCACTGCGAGGCGAGGGCGCCCAGCGGGACCAGCCGGTAGCGGGAGACGAAGGGCAGCAGCTCGGCCATCGCGGGCTCGGAGGTGAAGACCGGGACGACGGGCTCGCCGCCCGCGCGCTCGATGACCGGCAGCGCCACGGCGCCCGGGTCGGTGGCGTCCTCCTCGCTGGCGTCGTCGGGCACGGGCACGAGGACCTCGCTGCTCGCGAGCGTGTCCATCGCCGCCCTGTCCTCGGTGTTGTCGGCCAGCGCGTCCAGCGCCCGCCGGGCCGGTGTGGTGGTGTTGTCGTTCGCGGGAGTTTCCATGGCAGATCCCCTGGTAGCGGCGGTCAGGCGGTCCTGCTCACGTACCCGATCCGGACGCGAGCATTCCTATGGCCGGGCAGGGGATCGGCGCGGGTGGTCGCGTGACCTCGCGGGTCTCAGGCAGGTCACTCGGGTCTCGGGCAATCACTCGGGACTCAGGGAATCAACGGAATGTGCTCGGACGGCAGCCCCAGGCGGTCGCAGCCGACCCGGCGGGCGAGGGGTTCGGCCATCGTGGGGCCCACGTGGGTCCAGTACGTGGCCGCGTCCCGGAAGTAGCGCTGCATGCGCTCGCCGTCGCGCGCGTGCCGGGAGCCGGCCGTGCGGAAGAGGGTGCCCTGGAGGACGTCCCAGGTCATGCGGCCCGCGTTCAGGAACATCAGCGCCAGGCGGTTGTCCTCGGCGAGGGTGAAGGGGGCGTCGCCGGTGGTGTTGCGGCGGCAGGTCTCCATCCATTCCTCGGCGGTGCGGTGCAGTGCCGCCTCGGCCGTGTGGATGACGCCGAGGGCCTCGCCGAGGTGGCGCTGGTAGTCGTGGAGGTCGGCGCGGGTGCGGCCGGGCTCCAGGATGAGAGGGCGGTCGGCGATGGCACGGGCGTACTCGTCGGCGGCGGCGTAGGCGGTGCCGATCATGATGGCGGCCAGTTCACCGTGGTAGAAGCTCGGCGCGCGCCCGGCGTACATGGGGTTCCCGTGCAGTTCGGAGCCGACGCTGCCGCCCTCGACGGGCAGGTCGAGCAGGCCGGTCTCGCGGGTGAGGCAGGCGGGAATGCGGGCCCGGTCCATGTGCACGCTGTTGGAGCCGCTGCCGCGCAGGCCGAGGACGCCGTGCCAGTCGTCGAGCACGGTCCACACCGAGCGCGGCGCGACGAACAGCACCGGCGGTCCCGGCGGGCCGCCCGGCCGGTCGGGGGCGCGCAGGGTCTGGCCGACGTAGTGGGTGGAGTACGGGGCGCCCGAGGAGTACGGCCAGGTGCCGTCGAGCACGACATGGCCGTCGCCGTCGGGCTGGGCGACGCCGATGGGCGTGACGGTGGACGCGGCCCGGAAGTCGCCGTCGGTGCCGAAGATCTCGGCCTGCGCCTGCTCCTCGAAGACGCTGGCGACCTGGAGGACATGGGCGGCGGTGAGGGACAGCGCCCAGCCGGTGGAGGGACAGCCGCGGGCGATCTCGGTGACCACGCGGTAGAAGGTGGGCAGGCCGAACTCGTAGCCGCCGTACCGGCGCGGCTGGAGGATCCGGTAGAAGCCGGCCCGCAGGAAGTCGTCGTGGGTGGACTTGGGGTAGTGCGTCAGCCGTTCGGTCTCCGGCTGGCGTTCGAGCAGCACGGGCCGCAGGTTCACGGCGCGTTCGACGATGTCGCGTTCGGTCAGACCGGGCTCGGGAGGGGCGATCACGATGCCTCCTGACGTGGGGGGCCGTCCCGTCGTGCCGTGACGGGTGACGCGATACGAGTGATTGAACACGGCAACCGCCGCGGGGGTACCGACCGGATATCGCCAAGTGCCGAGGGCGCGGACGAACAGTCGTAGCCTGAAGGGAAAGGGACAGGCTCCCGTCCTCTTGGGCGCGGGAGGCGTGTATGCGTTACGACGACCGCAGGACGGCCGGACAGCTGCTGGCCGAGAAGCTTGCGGAGCTGCGCGGTCAGGACGTGGTGGTGCTGGGACTGCCGCGGGGCGGGGTGCCCGTGGCGGCCGCGGTGGCCCGGCGTCTCGGTGCCCCGCTGGATGTGCTGGTGGTGCGGAAGCTGGGGGTCCCGGAGCAGCCGGAGTGGGGCTTCGGGGCGATCGGCGAGCACGGGGTCCGGGTCCTCAATCAGGACGTGATCGACGCGGCCGGGCTGGACGCCGAAGAGCAGGAGGCCGTGGAGGCGGCCGAGCGGGGCGAGCTGGAACGGCGGGTGCGTAGTTACCGGCAGGAGCGGGCCGCGCTGCCGGTTGCCGGGCGGACGGCCGTCGTCGTGGACGACGGGCTCGCCACCGGCGCCACGGCCGAGGCCGCCTGTCGGGTCGTACGAGGTCAGGGCGCGGCCCGGATCGTGCTCGCCGTGCCCGTCGGGGCGGCGCACAGCGTGGCCCGGCTGCGGCAGGTGGCCGACGACGTGGTCTGCCCGCACACGCACCGGATCCTGGGCTCGGTGGGTGCCTGGTACCGGGACTTCGCCCAGGTCTCCGACGCCGAGGTCACGTCCCTGCTCGCGGAGGCCGCCCGCACGACGTCCCGCTCCCCCACGGCGCCCGCCTCCCGGGCGACGGCACCGGCGACGCCGTCGGACCGCGAGGTGCTGATCCCGGCGGCCGGCGCGCGGGTCGGCGCCCGCCTGGTCGTGCCGGACGGGGCGCAGGCGGCCGTGGCGTTCGCGCACGGCAGTGGGAGCAGCCGGTACAGCCCGCGCAACCAGTACGTCGCCACCGCCCTCAACGGCGCGGGCCTGGCCACGCTGCTGCTGGACCTCCTCACCGACGACGAGGCGCACGACCGGCACAACGTCTTCGACATCCTGCTGCTGGCACGGCGCCTGCACGCCGCGTCCGTGTGGCTGCGCGGTGAAACCGGCCTGCCCGTCGCCTACTTCGGGGCCAGCACCGGAGCCGCCGCCGCGCTGGAGGCCGCCGCGCTGTCCGGTTCCGACGTCCGCTCGGTCGTCTCCCGCGGCGGCCGTCCCGACCTGGCCACCCCGGCGGCGCTGACCCGTCTGCGGGCGCCGACCCTGCTGATCGTCGGCAGCCGCGACACGCAGGTGCTCAGCCTCAACCGCCTCGCCGCCGACCGGATGCACTGCGAGCACCGGATCGCGGTCGTCCCCGGCGCCACCCACCTCTTCGAGGAGCCAGGCACCCTCACCACGGTCGCCGAACTGGCCCGGGACTGGTTCACCACCCACCTCGACCGGCCCACCGCGGGGACACCACGCCGGTCCGCCTGAGCCGGCGCGGCTCGTTCTCGACGGTCCGGAGGGGCTCGTTCCGTCAATTCCCGGGTGCATGGAGATTGCGTGGAGGACCTCTGTTTTAATTCCGAACATCTTTACGGAGAGGGACTCCACGTGAGCGAACCGAACGGCCCTGTCTGCCCGGAGTGCGGGACTCCCCGGGCCTCGGACGGCACACCGGCCTGCTCCTGCGGCCGCCTCGCGTCCGACGCCCATCGCGAGACGCGCACGGCGGAGGCGGCGGCCGCGGAGGACTTCGATCCGCTGCGGATACGGCCGTTCGTGGAACTCGGTGAGGAAACCGGGCAACCCGACGACACGGACGCGCCCCTGTCCGTCATCTCCTCGTCGGCGACACGTGACACCGAGCCCGACGTCGTCGCCGGGATCCCTCAACTCGCCGAAACCGAACGGCAACCGCAGGACACGGGCACGCGGGCGGCTTCCCGGCGCGGGCGCCGCGCCCTTCTGATCACCGGCGCGGGGGCCGCCCTGGCGGTCCTGCTGACGGGGGCTTTCGTCGGCGGGCTCTTCTCCTACGACAGCCCCACCCGGGACGGTGCCCTGCCCGACGACGTACGGGCTCCCGTGCCCGACGGTTCGGCCGGGGACGACAACTCCCCCGGGGAGCAGTCCCACAGCACGTCGTCCGCTTCGGCATCCCCGAGCCCGACGCCGTCGCCGAGTACGACACCGACGGACGGCTCGGCCGGCCCGGCCCGCTCCACGACCCCGACCGGCGCCCCGTCCACCCCCGTCGCCACCGGCAGCGCCTCCCCCACCACCGGGCCGAGCGCCCCCGAGGGTGAGCCCCCGGTCCTCCGCTTCGGCGACCGGGGACCGGAGGTCGGCGAACTCCAGCTCCGCCTGCGGCAGATCGGCTTCTACAGCGGCGACGCCGACGGCGACTACGACCGTGAGGTGGAGAACGCCGTGCGGGGCTACCAGCTCGCCCGCTTCCTCCTCGCGGACGAGTCCGGCGTCTACGGCCGGGCGACCCGGACGTCACTCGAATCGGAGACCTCGGAGCCGTGACCGGCTGTGCGGGGATGCCTCAGGTCGCCTCTTCCAGCAGTTCGTCGACCGTCGTCACCCGGACCAGCGGCCGGTACAGGTCCAGCACCTGCAACGCCTTGGCGTGCGAGTCGTCGTCCGCTCCCGCGCAGGCGTCGGCGGCGACCAGCACCTCGACGCCCGCGTCCGCGGCCGCCAGGGCCGTCGACAGGACGCAGCAGTCGGTGCTGACACCGGCCAGCACCAGGCGGCCCAACGCGGTGGTACGTCGGGCCAGTTCGGGGGTCCATTTGCCGAAGGTGGTGGCGTCCAGCACGTGGCGTGCGTCGGAGGCGAACTCGTCCGCCAGCTGCCAGAGCCCGGCGTCCGGCGGTTGCAGGGCGAAGGGCCACCGCTCGTAGTACGCCCGCCAGGCGCCTTCCGGTGTGCCGGGTGCCACGAAGCGGGTGAACGTGACCCGGTCCCCGAAGGCCGGCAGCAGACGCCGTACGCCCGCCGCCGCATCGGCGAACCGGGGTGCGGCCCAGGGGCTGCCGGGGTCGGCGAAGACACGCTGCATGTCGATGACGGCGAGCAACCCGGGGGTCATACGGCCGCCCCCTCGTCCGCCGTCGGAGTCGGCGCCTGCGCCTCCTGTGCACGGACGCGTGCGCGCCGCAGCACCAGCGTGCCGAGGAAGCCGAGCGCGAGGGCCGCGAGGACGCCGAGGTTGGCGTACGCCCAGTCCCCGGATCTGCCGCCGAGGCCCAGGGGACCGAGCAGATAGCCCTGCCAGTCCAGCCGGTTCGCGGCCGAGTTGGTGACGAGACCCCAGCCGAGGGCGGTGGCGGTGACGGTCAGGAGCAGCGGGATCAGCGGTACGTCGCGGTAGCGGCCGGCCGGGCGGTAGAGGTCGGGTTCGTCGTAGTCGCGGCGGCGCAGGGCCAGGTCGGCGAGCATGATGCCGCACCAGGCGGCGATGGGCACGCCGAGCGTGGTGAGGAAGCCCATGAACGGGCCGAGGAAGTCGTCGGCGACGAACACGATGTAGACCGAGCCCGCGATCATCAATACGCCGTCGACCAGGGCGGCCACCGGGCGCGGCACGCGCAGGCCCGCCGACAGCAGGGCCAGGCCGGACGAGTAGATGTCGAGGACCGCGCCGCCGACCAGGCCGAGGACGGCGACCACGGCGAAGGGCACCAGGAACCAGGTGGGCAGGATGGTGGTGAGCGCGCCGATGGGGTCGGCGGCCACGGCCGTATTGAGCTTGCTGGACGAGCCGGCCAGCAGCAGGCCGAAGACCAGCAGGAGCAGCGGCGCGAGGGACGCGCCGAAGGTGGTCCAGCCGATCACACCCCGGGTGGAGGCGGTGCGCGGCAGGTAGCGGGAGTAGTCGGCGGCCGCGTTGACCCAGCCGAGGCCGAAGCCGGTCATCATGAACACGAGCGCGCCGATGAACTCCTGGGCGGAGCCCGCCGGTATAGCGCTGACGGTGGACCAGTGGACGTGGTCGGCGACGAGGGCGACGTAGACGACGGTGAGGACGCCCGTGACGAGGGTGATCACGGTCTGCAGCCGCATGATCAGGTCGAAGCCCATGACCCCGACGACGACCGTCAGCGCCCCGACCAGGACGAGCGCGACCACCTTGGTCCCGGTGCCGCCGCCCCAGCCGAGCCGCCCGAACACGGTCGCGGTGGCCATCGTGGCCAGGGAACACAGCACGGTCTCCCAGCCGACGGTGAGGATCCAGGAGATCACCGACGGCAGGCGGTTGCCGCGCACGCCGTACGCGGCGCGGCCGAGCACCATGGTCGGCGCCGAGCCGCGCTTGCCGGCCACGGCGACGAACCCGCACAGCAGGAACGAGAACACGATGCCGACGACCCCGGCGGCCAGCGCCTGCCAGAAGGAGATCCCGAAGCCGAGGACGAAGGCGCCGTAACTCAGGCCCAGGACGGACACGTTGGCTCCGAACCAGGGCCAGAACAGGGTGCGGGGCGTGCCTTTGCGTTCGGCGTCGGCGATCACGTCGAGGCCGTGGGTCTCCACCTGGAGTCTTCGGCCGGTGGGTCCGCCGTCGAGGGGGTCCGAGGGTGTGATCATCCCGGCATCGTCGCACCGCTCACTCCGCCTGGAAAGACGGTCACCGATCAGTGGGACGCCTGCGATGCTCCCAGGAGGCCGGTCAGCAGTGCGTCCGACGCGGGGCCGAGCAGCCGCTCTCCGTCCGGCACCGATTCGAGGCCGGTGACCAGGGCGAGACAGACGTCGGCGGCCTCTGCGGGCCCGAGTCCGGCGGGGGTACCGGCCTGGGTGAACAGGGCCGTCAGCAGCTGTCGCAGTTCGGCGGTGAAGGCGGCGCAGATGTCGCCGAACAACCGGGCTTT
Source organism: Streptomyces sp. NPDC049627 (assembly GCF_044465645.1). NCBI lineage: Bacteria > Bacillati > Actinomycetota > Actinomycetes > Kitasatosporales > Streptomycetaceae > Streptomyces > Streptomyces sp. NPDC049627. Next base: position 68,385 of record NZ_JBITLW010000012.1, read on the forward strand.
CTCGTCGAGGAGTTCCGCGGTGTGCGGGGAGTCTCCGGTGAGCCGGTGGACCAGGTCGAGCTTGGCGGCGAGGACGCCTCGTGCACGGGTCGCGCACGGGGCGTCCTCGGCCGCGGCCGCGTCCCGGGCCCGCTCCAGCGCCTGGGTGTGCAGGCGGGCGGCGAGCTTCCGGAAGGCGTCGTCCTTGCTGCGGACGTACTGGTAGACGGCCGACCGGGACACGCCCATGCGCAGGGCGATGTCGTCCATCGTGGTGCGCCGCACGCCGTACCGGGTCAGGCAGTCGTACGCGGCGTCGAGGACCTCGTCGAGCCGGTCGGTGGCCATGGTTCAGCCGAGCTTCTTCAGCAGCTCGGCGGCGAGCGGGCCGGAGGAGGCCGGGTTCTGGCCGGTGACCAGGTTGCGGTCGACGACCACGTTCGGCACCCACGGCTCGCCTTCCTGGTAGTCGGCGCCGATCTCGACCAGGCGGTCCTGGAGCAGCCACTTGGCGCCCGCCGCGAGACCTCCCTGGGTCTCCTCGGCGTTGCTGAAGCCGGTGAGCCGGTAGCCGGCGAAAGCGTTGCCGCCGTCGGCCAGGGTGGCGGCCAGCAACGCCGCCGGGGCATGGCAGACCACGCCGAGCGGCTTGCCGGAGGCGAGGGTGTCGACGAGGAGCTTGCCGGACGTGGCGTCGACGGCCAGGTCCTCCATCGGGCCGTGGCCCCCGGGGTAGAAGACGGCGGCGTAGTCGTCGAGGTCGACGTCCTCCAGCTTGATGGGGTGCTGCAGCTCACTGATCGAGGCGAGGGCGTCCGCGATCTTCTGCGCGCCCTCCTCGCCGCCGTTGAACTGCGGCGCCAGGCTGGCCTTGTCCAGGGGCGGCACGACGCCTCCGGGCGTGGCCACGACGACCTCGTGACCGGCGGCCTTGAAGGCCTCGTACGGGGCGACGGCCTCCTCGGCCCAGAAGCCGGTGGGGTGCTTGGTGCCGTCGGCCAGCGTCCAGTGGTCCGCGCCGGTCATCACGAAAAGGATCTTCGACATGGGGTGCTCTTTCGCGTGTCAGGGGTTCCTGGGGATTCCTGGGCGTCCTGACGCTGTGCGTGCAGATCGTCAGTACGTCGATGCCCTGACCGTACGCGCACCCTGCCATTGGAATCCAATAGGCTCACGCATATGAGACATAGGGATTCCAATGAGATCGCGGAGGTGGCCCAGACGGACGGAGACCGGCTCGGCGGCGCGGCGCAGGTGGACCTGAACCTGCTGCGCACGTTCCTCGCCGTGTACCGCACCGGCTCCTTCACCGCCGCCGCCCGCCTGCTCGGGCTGTCGCAGCCGACGGTCACGACACAGATCCGCACGCTGGAGCGGCAGCTGGACCGGGAGCTGTTCCAGCGTCTGGCGCGCGGCGTCGCGCCCGCTCCGTATGCGGACGAGCTCGCGGCCCGGATCGTCGGGCCACTGGACGCCCTCGCCACCGTCACGGGACCGGGCGGCTCCGCGGACGTCCACCCGGCGGAGCCGGTGCACCTCGCCGGTCCGACCGAGCTGCTCACCCACCGCGTCATGCCCGCCCTCGCGCCCCTGGTCGACAAGGGCGTACGGCTGCGCATCACGCCCGGCCTGACCGAGCCGCTCCTGGAGGAACTGCGCGCCGGCCACTACGACCTGGTGCTCTCGACCTACCGGCCGCGCGGTCGCGCCCTCGCCTCGGTGCCGCTGATGGACGAGGAGTTCGTCCTGGTCACGGCCCCCGCCTGGGCGGAGCGCATCGGCGGGCCCGCGCGTATCGCGGGCGACGGGCCCGCCGCGCTGCACGGCGTGCCGCTGGTCGCCTACGCCGAGGACGTGCCGATCGTGCGCCGCTACTGGCGGCATGTCTTCGGCAAGCGTCTGGTGTGCCATCCGGCCGTCACGATGCCCGACCTGAACGCGGTGAAGGCCGCGGTGACGGGCGGTACGGGCTTCAGCGTGCTCCCCCGCTACCTGTGCGCCGCCGAGCTGGCCTCGGGCGCGCTGGTCCTGCTGCACGACCCGGACGACCCGCCCATCAACACCGGCTTCCTGGTCCAGCGCCCCGGCTCTTCCGGCAACCCTCATGTCGCCCTGGTCCGCGACCATCTGATGGAAATCGCCCGCGACTGGTGACCGCCCTGCCGCTCAGCCCTCCTGGGGACGCAGGGCATGCGTGCGCAGCGCCAGCAGGGCCTCGAACCGGAAGCGCGGGTCGCCGAGCCGGTCGCCGAACAGCGCCTCCAGCTGGCGCAGTCGCTTGCGGGCCGTCTGCGGATGGATGCCCAGCGCCTGGGCCACCTCGGGAGCCGTACGCCCCCAGGACATCAGCAGGGCGTCCAGGGTCTCGGCGAGCCGGGCGGCCCTCCCCCGGGGCAGGTCCGCGAAGACGCCCAGCACGCGTCGCCCGAGCAGTTGCCCGATGGGTGCGCTGCGCAGCAGATGGAGATCGGCCAGCTCGTCGTCGACGTGCAGGAAGGTCCCGTCGCCCTCTTCCGCCGGTAAATGCGGTCGACGGTCGAGTGCGAGGCGGGCGCACTGGAGGGACAGCCATGCCTCATGCGCGGGAACGGCCGGACCCACGGCGGCGACACGGCCGCGGGCGGCGCCCTTCACCCGCTCGATCAGACCGCTCGTCGCCGGCTCGGGCACGATCAGAACGAGATCGCTCCCCCGGTTGACGCAGAGCAGCTCACCGTCCGCGCCGGGCACGGACAGACGCCCGGCCGACCGCACCACCACACACGCGACGGCACCCGGCAGCGCCCAGCGGGCGCGTTCGGCGAGCGGTCCCAGCGGGGCACGCTCCCGCCCTCTCGGTGGCTCCAGCAGCCGCTCGACCAAGGCCCGGCGGGCACGCTTCACGTCGCCCTCCGAGCGCAGTTGCGCAGCGAGGAAACCTTTCACCGACTCGTTGGACAGGGCATTGATGTGGATCAGCACGGCTTCGTGCAGCGTCAGGACGGTCTCCGGCGGCAGCGAGGCCTCCTGCACGATCTCGGCGTAGCGCCGGCTACCCACGCGCGCGCCGACCCTGAACGCGGCCTGGAGACCGTCCGTCGTACGGCCGTTGAGGAACTCGATCCGGCCCAGGTGCCGGAAGTGGTGGAGGTGATGGTCCTGCGGGCTGTCGGGGTGCTCGATCAGCTCGGCGAACTGGCGCACGGCCCGGCGTACCGACTCCGTCAGATCGCGGCCGACGGCGGAGTCGAGCGGCCGGCGGTAGGCGGGCACCTCGTCACGGATCGCCTTGATCATGTCGGCGACGATGTTCTCGGTCCGGGAACGGATCAGCGCGGCCAGTACGGGGTGCAGCTCGTGCCAGGGCTGACGCGTGAACGTCTCGGCCTGTGACGTCATCGCGGTGGCTCCGTCTCGGGCGGCGGGTGAGGGGGGAAGGGGTGGCGGGCACGGCGGGCGCGCGTGACAGGGGTGCCCGCCGTGGGGTGGTCGGCAGCGGTGCGGTGCGCACAGGGCTGCCCCCGGTGAGGCACAGCCCCGGAAAGGTGTCACGCTCATGACACCTTTCCCGTCGCCCCCGCGGCTCTCCTGGTCGGCTCCCGCGGGCGAAGCGAGTGTGGATCTGACGTTACGCGCCAGTAGCTTCCGTGTCTCTCCCCTGTGACAAGGCTTCACACCCTCCTGACCCATCCCCTTGTGACCAGGCCGCGCGGATCCACTGCCGCACCCCACGACCAGGCAGAGGAGACCCCTCATGCGTAGCCGCAGACTCCGGCGCACGCCGCGCCGACGCCTTCTGACCACGTCTCTCGCCGGGCTCACGGCGGCCGTCTGTATCGGCGTGTCCGGCGTCGCCCGGTCTCAGGCGGCACCGGACACGAGCGACGCCGCGCCGGTGGTGGCGGCCGACCCGGTCGGTCCGCCCCAGGACGACTTCGCTTCGGCACTCGCCTACTCCGTCGCCCACCCGACGGCCGTACCCTCCGGCGCCAACGACTTCACCTGCCGCCCCGGCCCCGAGCATCCGCGTCCCGTCGTCCTCGTGCACGGCACCTTCGAGAATCGCTACGACAACTGGGCGGCGCTGGCTCCCCTGCTCAAGGAGGCCGGGTACTGCGTCTTCGCCCTCAACCACGGCGGCGAGTCGGGCCCCCTGCTCGGCACCGGCGACGAGGCCGCCTCGGCCCGGCAGTTGGCGGACTTCGTCGACCGGGTCCGCTCCGCCACCGGCGCCGCGAAGGTCGACCTGGTGGGGCACTCCCAGGGTGGCATGATGCCGCGCTACTACATCAAGAACCTCGGCGGCGCGGACGCGGTCGACAAGCTGGTCGCCCTCACCCCGTCCAACCACGGGACCACGTTCTCGGGCCTCGGCCTCCTCGCCCGCGCGATCCCGGGCGGCGACGAACTCCTCGGCGTGGCCTGCCCCGCATGCAGCCAGCAGCTCATCGGCTCGGACTTCCTCAAGGGGCTGAACGCGGGCGGCGAGACCGATCCGGACGTCACCTACACGGTGATCACCACCCGGTACGACGAGGTCGTCACCCCGTACACCTCGGCCTATCTCGCGGCCGCCCCGAACGTCACCAACATCAAACTCCAGGACCTGTGCCCCGCCGAGGTCGTCGAGCACATCAACATCAGCTACAACGACCTGGCCACGCGCCTCGTCCTGAACGCCCTCGACCCGGCTCACGCCCGACGCCCCGCCTGCTGACGCATACGATCCGGTGTCCGCGCGGACACCCCGCGCGGACACCGGACGTGTTCAGTACTTCTTCGCGCCCGCCACGATCGCCTCGCGGATGCGGTGATACGTCCCGCAGCGGCAGACGTTGCGGATCTCGTCGAGGTCGGCCTCGCTGATGTCGCGGCCCTCCGCGCGAGCCTGGCGGACCTTGGCGACGGCGGTCATGATCTGGCCTGGCTGGCAGTAGCCGCACTGGGCGACGTCGTGCTCCAGCCAGGCCTCCTGCATCGGGTGCAGATCCTTGCCGACCGTGGCGGGCAGGCCCTCGATGGTGGTGACCTCGTCCGTGGGGCGCAGGTCCTTCACCGGGACCGAACAGGGGTTGAACGCCTTGCCGTTGATGTGGCTCGTGCAGGCCTGGCAGACGCCGAGGCCGCAGCCGTACTTCGGTCCGGTGACGCCCAGGACGTCCCGCAGTACCCACAGCAGCCGTACGTCGTCCTCGATGTCCACGGTCACGGACTCGCCGTTGAGGATGAAGGTGTGTTCCGGCACGGTGGCTCCTAGAAGGCGCGGCTGAGGCCGTCGGTGGGCGACGCGGGGATGGACGGGCTGGTGGGCAGCGGCTCGAAGCCGAGCGGCTCGCCGTGGTTGATCGGGAAGGTCGTGGGCATCGTGCCCGTCGCGCGTCCGTAGGCGCAGGCCACGGCCGCCATCGCGCCCGCGACGGCCAACTCGCCAGCGCCGCCGGGGGTGTCGGTGGTCGGCGGCATGACGACGATCTCCAGCTCCGGCGGGGTGTTCCACTGCCGGGTGTAGAAGTAGTTGTCCCAACTGCCTTCCAGGAAATGCCCGTCCCTGAGGTGCAGTCCAGAGCTCAGGGTGATCGCGATGCCGTCCATGATGCCGCCCATCATCTGGGCCTGGAGGCCGCGGGGGTTCACCGCCAGGCCCACGTCCACGGCACAGACGACCTTGGTCACGCGCGGGCCCGCGTACGCGTCGGGGATCTCGCGTCCGGTGGTCTCCGGGCGGCAGTCGATCTCGGTGAGGACGGCGACGTACGCGTGGTACTCGGGGTGGATCGCGATGCCCTGCGCCGTCCCCGCCGGCATGCTGCGGCCCCACTCCCCCACCTCGGCGACCTTGTCGAGGACGGCACGCGCCCGCTCCTCCTTCAGGAAGGCACGGCGGAACCGGTACGGATCCTTGCCCATGCGTCTGGCCAGCTCGTCCACCACCAGTTCCTGAGCGCACCGCACGTTGGGCGAGTAGATGTTGCGCATGGAACCCGTGTTGAAGCGCTTGTCGGTCTCACTGAGGAGCTGGGTGACGACACCGAAGTCGTACGGCGTCTGCTGAGTGAGCGTGAAGATCGTCTCGGAGAAGGTGAGGTCGCCGACGGGCAGGCGCGCGGCCTCGGCCGTGATGATCTCGCCGACGCCGTGACCGAAGTCGGTGGCCACGGAGGTGTGGCGCTGGTCGTAGGTGAGCACCTGGCCGAGGGCGTAACCGGCGCGCACCCGGGAGGTGGACATGGGGTGGGTGCGGCCCTGCCGGAAGTCGTCGGTGCGGTGCCACATCAGCTTGACCGGCTTGCCCGTCGCCTTCGAGATCTCGGCGGCCTCGGCTGCGGCGTCGTAGAAGAGCTTCCGCCCGAAGGAGCCGCCGCCCTCGGTCACATGGACCGTGACCGCGGTGACCGGCAGCCCGAGCTTGGTCGCGATGTCCTCCTGGGCGGTGATCGGGGACTTCAGGCTCGCCCAGATCTCGGCCGAGTCCTCGCGTACGTCGGCGATGGCGCAGTTGGTCTCCAGCGCGCTGTTGCTGGCGAAGTGGAAGGTGAAGCGGGCGTCGACCGACTTGGTCAGCAGGTCGAGGGCGGGCAGGGGCGGTTCGGCCTTGCGGAGTTCGGCGGTGATGGTGTCGTCGGAGGCGCCCTCCGCGGTTCCGGGCCCCCAAGTGACCTTCAGCGCGCGGACCGCGTCGATGCACTGCCCGAAGGTACGGCCGCGCACGGCGACGCCGGTGGAGACGCGGACGACGTCGGTGATGCCGGGCATGGCCCGCACCTCGTCCAGGTTCTCCACCGAGCGGACGGTGCCGTTGATCGTCGGCGGGCGGCACACCATCGTCGGCAGCGCGCCCGGCACGTGCACGTCCATGGCGAACCTCTTGCGGCCGGTGACCGCCTCCAGCGCGTCGATGCGCCGCCGCGCGGTGCCGATGACCTTGAAGTCGGCGGGCTCCTTGAGGGTGACGGAGACCTGACCGGTGGCCACCGAGGCGGCCTTCCCGGCGAGTTCGCCGTAGGTGAGGCTCTTGCCGGTCACGGTCGAGGTGATCACCCCCGCCTTCGCGGTCAGGGTGTCGAGGGCCTCCCCCAGTTCCAGTGCGGCGGCCCGCAGCAGGCGGCCACGGGCCACGGCGGCCGCGACGCGGATCGGGGTGTAGGTGGAGATGGTGGTGTTGGAGCCGCCGGTGAGCTGGTTGAACAGCAACTCGGGCCGGGCGTCGGCGAGGGTGACGCGGATCTTCTCCAGCGGCAGCTCCAGTTCCTCGGCGATGAGCATGGCGCTGGAGGTGGTGATGCCCTGGCCGACCTCGGCGCGGGGCAGGGCGAAGGAGGCCGTGCCGTCCGGGTCGAGGCGGATCGTGATCAGGTCGGCCGTGGGCAGTGCGGCGTGGGTGAGCATGTCGTTGAGGTCGTAGATCTCGGCCGGGCCCGGCGCCGAGGGGACGGCCGCGGCCGCCTCGGCGGGGGCGAGGAGCGTCTCGGCGAGCGGGGCGGCCACCGTCAGCGTCGAGGCGGCCACCACATACCCCAGGAACCTGCGTCGGCCCATGCCGTCGGTGGCGGGGGCGGACGCGGTGTCCGGCCGCTCCCGGCGGTGTGCTCCCATCGGCTGTCCTCCCGACGACGTGGCCTGCGACCGTGCAGGGCGGCTCCTGACTGTGCACGGCCGGCGCGCGTTCCGGAAGATCCCTGGAGCACTTCGACACGCAACACCCACATCGCGCCTCACTCGTGAAGCCGGCGCCCCGCGACGGCTCCCGGCTCAGAAACCGCCCTTGCGGAACTCGGTGGCCCCGGCGGTGGAGGTGGCGGTGACGTTGTAGCGGTCGCCGCCGGCGTCACGAGCGCCCTGGTTGTGGTTGTACTGGAACCTGAAGATGTAGGTGCCGGGGTCGACCGTGATGCCCGGCTTCAGCGTCACCACGTAGTCCAGCTCGCCGCTGCTCGACGCGGAGGCCACCGACACCTTGTCCCCGAGGTTGGTCCAGGTGCCGGTGCCGGCCACGCCGCCCGTCTGCGTGATCTTGACGACGACCTTGAGGCTCTTGAGCGTCTTCGTGGTCTGCACGGTGACGGCGCTCTGGTCCCAGTAGGGGTTGGAGTCGCCCTCCACGGTGCCGTCGGACCAGAGGAAGCCGGTCGACGCCTGCTGCGTCGGGGCCGTCGACCGGGGCTCGGAGGTCCGCGTCGTGCCGGTCGTGCCGCCGTCGTCGGTCCTGCCCGAGCCGCCGGAGCCTGCGTTCCCGTCGCCGCCGGGGGCGGGGAGATAGACCACCGCCGGGCCCTTGTCCCCTTCCTGCCGCTCAGGTGCGGCCGAGGACGCGGACGCGCTCGGCGTACCGCTGTCCGCGGGGGTCCTGCCCTGAACGGCGTCCTTCTTCTCGGCCGCCGTGGCCACCCTGTCCTCGCTGCCGCTGCTGAAGTCGATCCGGGAAACGACCGCCGTGGCGCCCGCGATCACCAGGACCACGGCCGCGGAACCCCCGACGGCGTTCCAGACCCTGCGGCCGGGCAGGAAGCCGCGCAGCGGGGTACGCGCCTTGCGGGCGAACAGGTCGGCGAACTCGCCGTCCGAGCGGGTGGGTCGAACGGGGGTCTGCGGCATGAGGCGGGTCCTTAAGGAGTGGGCTTCGAGAGGGGGCGGGCAGGGTCGCCCTACGGGACGTCTTCCGGGGTGAGGGTCATCAGGTCCGACTCCGAGATGTCGGAGAGCTCGGCGACGCGGTAGGCCTGACGCTCCGTCATCGCCTGGAACAGCTGGCGGGCGGCGCGGCCGTTGCCGAATCCGCGCTCCCGGGGCAGCGTGTCGAAGTGGGCGGTCAGGGCCTCGCGGGCGGTCGGCGTGAGCTCGTACTGGTGCTGGGCCGCCTGGTGCTCCACGATGCTGACCAGTTCGGCGGAGCCGTAGTCCTCGAAGAGCAGCGTGCGGTTGAAGCGGGAGGCCAGGCCGGGGTTGGAGCGGACGAAGACCTCCATCTCCCGCGGGTATCCGGCGACGATCACCACCACGTCGTCGCGGTGGTCCTCCATCAGCTTCAGCAGGGTGGCGATGGCCTCCTGGCCGAAGTCGTTGGTGCCGGCGTACTGGGTGAGGGTGTAGGCCTCGTCGATGAAGAGGACACCGCCCCGGGCCTGTTCGAAGACGCGCGTGGTCTTCGGGCCGGTGTGGCCGACGTACTCGCCGACCAGGGCGGAGCGGTCGGCCTCGACCAGATGGCCGCGGTCGAGGAGGCCGACGGCGGCGAGGATACGGCCGTAGAGACGGGCGACGGTCGTCTTGCCGGTGCCGGGGTTGCCGGTGAAGACCAGGTGGCGGCTGAGCGGGGGCGCGGCGAGGCCCATCTCCTCGCGGCGGCGCACGGTCTGCATCAGTTTCACCAGCGAGGACACGTCGTTCTTGACCCTGTCCAGACCTGCCAGTCCGTCGAGTTCGGCGAGCAGGTCCTCCAGGGTGTCCTCGGAGGGGGCTTCGGTCTCCCGCGCCCGGGTCGCCGCGGCCGGGTCGCCGCCCTCGGCGGACGCGAGCGCCTCGGCGCGGCCGGTGGGCAGGGCGGGGTGGGTCACGTTGCGTGAGACGCAGCCGTCGAACACCGGGCGGGCTCCCTTCTCCGCGGCGACGTCCTCCTCCGCGTCCCGCACCACACAGCCGCGCAGCAGGGGCGCACTGCCCGCCGCCATGTGGACGGCCGGGAACGCCTCGCCGTCGTGGCCGGCGCCGGCGAAGACGCACTCCTCGAAGGTGCCGCGCGCCTTCTCGCCGACGAACAGGCTGTTCTTGCCGGTGCGGGCCACGGTGACGGCCTTGACGCGCGGTTCGGCCGCAGGACCGAGTACCAGTCCGGAGCCGGTCGCGTCGCGCACCGTGCAGTCCTCGATGCTGGGGGTCGCGCCCTCGCCGATCACGAGGCCCGCGGTGCCGGTGCCGCTGATCCGGCAGTCCCGCAGCACGGCCGAGGTGCCGGTGCCGCAGGTGATGCCGGCGCGTTCGGCCTGCGTGACGTCGCATTCCTCCAGGACGACCGTGCCGCTGGACTCGGCGTTGATCCCGGTGCGGCCGCGCAGCACGGACAGTCCGCGGACCCGCGCGGCCGCCCCCGAGTCGATCTGGAGGCCCGACAGTCCGCAGTCGCTGATGCGCACGCCTTCGACGGTGAGCTCGGCCCGGTCGGTGGCCCGGACGCCGTGTTCCGGGGTGGAGCCGATCCGGCAGTCGGCCAGCGACAGCCGGGAGTCGTCGCTGGCGTGGACGGCGCTGAAACCGCAGTCCGTCACGTCGCTCGACGCCAGGGTCACCTGCGAACGGCCGCCCGCCAGCAGGCCGTTGGCCCGGCTGCCGTGCACCGAGGTGCCCTGCGCGGACAGCCGGGCGGTGCCCCGGGCCACCAGGCACGAGCCGTGCGGCCGGTCCACCCGGCAGTCGACCAGCACGGCCGTGCTGTCCTCGTCCGCGCTCACACCGGCCCCGGAGCCTCCCCGTATCCCGGTGGTCAGGAGCAGGACGTCCCCGCTACCGGAGACGGCGACCCCGTCGGTGCCGGTCCGCAGCACCTGGCAGTCGGCGAGGACCACACCGCCCTCGGCGGCCTCGGGACGCCCCGGACTCCCCTCGGGGCGGCGGGAACTTCCCAGCACGCGTACGCCTTCCGCGCCGGTCTCCTCCAGCCGGCAGTCCAGCACGGCCACGGACGCCTCGTCCTCCGTCAGCAGCCCGCTGCGGCCGGGGCCGGTGATCCGGCAGTCGCGGAGCACGGCCGCGGCCCGGCCCCGTACGCGGACCCCCGATCCGGTGACGTCCCGGACCGTCAGCCCGAGGAGGTCCGCCGTGGTGGCGGAGCCCAGGACGACTCCGGTGCCGTCGACGTCCTCGACCAGCGTGTCGGTCAGCTCGGTCCGGCCGGTGGTGTTCGCGTGCACTCCGGCGAGTGCGGCACCAAAGACCCGGCAGTCGCGCAGCGCCAGCGAGGCGTCGCCGCCGGCCTCGATGCGGCCGCCGGAGATCTCACAGCCGTCCAGCTCCAGGCCGCCGGCCGCCACCAGTACCGCGGGTATGGCCGGGTCCTGGCCGGTCAGCGCGATTCCGTCGACGCGGACGTCCGATGCGGTGATCTCCAGGACGGGCCGGCCGGGGTCCGCCGCCAGCAGTCGTACGGCGTGGTCCGGCCCTTCGTCCGGCAGCAGGCTGACCGCGCGGTCCAGGACCAGCATCTCGACGTAGTCGCCGGGGGCGATGCGGATCTCGTCGCCGTCGGCCGCGGCGCGTACGGCGGCGGTGATGCTGCGGTGGGCGCCGCGGCCCTTGGGGGCGACCCGGTGCACGGCAGGGATGGCGGTGGCGGTCACGGGAGCTCCAATCCCTCGGTGAGTGCTGCGGGTTGATCGGCCGGGGGCTCCGGGGCCGACGGGGGCGATGCCGGTGTCGCCGCGGGCGTGGTGGTCGGCTTCGGGAACGCCCGGCCGGGGGCCGGCAGGTTGTTCCCGTTCTCGCTGTCCGCCTTGGCGATCTGGGCGGCGATGTACCGGGACAGCGCGGACTCGACCCAGTTCATGCCCAGTTCGCCGAGGCCGCCCTTGTGGAAGACCCGGGAGCCCGTGGCCAGGTGCCAGGCGTTGCGCGCCAGGCCGGTGCTCACCCCACCGAACAGCGAGCCCGCGGCACCCCATCCGCCGGCCAGCAGCGCGTCCGTGCCCTTGACCTCGTTGCCGTTGACCCCGAACACCGCTGCGCTGATGGCGTTGCTGACGAAGCCGCTGAGCGCGCCGGTCGCGAGGCCCACGGTGTTGGCGTAGGTGGCGTTACGCCAGCGGGTGGGCTTCTCGAAGGCGGCCCAGTCGGTGACCCAGTCGTCGGTGTTGCTCGCCATCGACTGCTTGGGATGCCCGCCCCAGTCGCGCGCACCCATGCTGGTCTTGAAGTACCCGAGCCGGGTGTGGTTGTACAGGGTGTTGAGCCCGCCGCTGAAGGTGCCGCCGACCGTGCCGGACAGCAGCGCCTTGAAGACGTCCTCCGGCTTGAGATTGCCGTTGTTGGTGAGCTCGGTGATCAGCAGGCTCGCGGTGAAGTCGGTGACGAAGCCGGTGCTGAACGAGGTCAGGAAGCCGCGGAGCTCGCGCTGCCAGATGGGCATCTCGACGGACTCGCCGTTCCTGACCCCCTGGAACAGACCGTGCCACGGGTCCTGGACCTCGCGCAGATAGCCGAGGGCCTCGATATCGGCGCCCCGGTAGTCGAACTCCCGGCCGATGAGCTGCCAGGCCCGGTCGCCGGGCAGGCCGACCTCGCCGCCGACCTTGGGCAGGACCCCGGCGAGGTGGTGGGGGATGACGGCCGGGCCCGACATGCTCAGCCGGCCGAAGGCGTCGGTCTTGTAGACCCGTCCGTCGAAGACGCGCTGCTCGACGAGATGGCCGTTCTGGTACTCCCGCCACTGGCCCCACTGCTTGTCGACCTCGCGGTAGCGGACGGGATCGCCGTCCACCTTGACGCGCTCGCGGTAGACCTTGCCGAGGTCGTACTCCTTCCAGGCCTCCCGGTCCACGCGGACCGTGCGGGGCGGCTCGAAGTGGCGCGCGGACTGGTCGAGGAGGTCGCGCAGCGTCGTCGCACGGGTGAGTTCGGCCGCAGGCGGCTGCGGGGTGACGATCTCGTACGCGTACTCGCGCACCCGGCCGCCGTCCCTGCTGCGCACCACCTGGTCGTCGACGAGGTCCCGCCAGCGGCCCTTCGCGACGTCGTCGTACACCCGGACGCCCTCGGAGTGGACCGTGCCGTCGGCGGCGGTCTTCGTCCACGTGTACGTGCCGTCGGGCTGCCGCACCGCGTCGATCCAGGAGGCACCGATGTCGGTGACGTTGCGCTCGCGCGCCACGTTGCCGAACCGGTCGAGGTCGACGAACGAGTCGTCCCAGGTGCGTGAGTAGAGCGAGCCGCGGTTCTGCCTTCGGATGCCCTCGTCGAGCACGGTGGCCGGGTCGGCGGAGTCGTACGCCTTCCAGGTCCAGCTGGTGCGGTAGGGGCTGCCGGACGACTCGACGAACACGTCGCCCACAAGGTCCCGCCGACCGGTGATGTGCAGCAGCGAGTTCCTGTCGACCCAGATGCCCGCGCGGTCGTTGCGGGCGAGGTCGTGCGGGGTCGGCGCGTCGAAGAGGTACTCGCGTGTCCCTGCGCCCTCGCTGCGCAGCCGGACGCGTTCGACACCCTCGCTGTCGGTGAAGACGTCCCGCCAGCCCCCGACGCCGTCGGCGTGCCGTGTGCCGGTCTCGCCGGTCGTCGTGTTCCGCCAGTGCAGTTCGTACGGGGCGCCCTCGCGGTACTCGGGAAGCGGCGCCCAGCGCGTGGCGTCGTCGGCGCTGCGGCCGATCTCGATGACGCTTCCGTCGTCGAGCTTGCGGCTCTCCCGGACGACGCGGCCGAACTGGTCGACGTCGACCCAGTTGGCGGCCGACGGGTTGAGCCGGACACCCGTCACCGTGGTGCCGTCGGCGGCGGTCTGGGTCCAGTGGCTCACGCGGTTCAGGGAGTCGCCCGCGAACAGGTCGCGGAAGAAGCCGTCGAACGGGTTGCGGCCCGCCGCGCCCTTCCACAGGAAGGCGGGTGGACGCATGTCGGCGAACCGCTTGACGAGCAGGCTGCCGCCGTCCGCCAGTGTCTCCAGGCTCTCGATCTGCGCGTTCGCCGGACCGTGACCGAGGTAGGTGTCGGGGTCGATGCGTGTCCCGGCCGGGGCGTGGCCCGGCAGCAGCGAGTGCTCCTGGTACATCCGGGAGCCGTGCAGTCCGCCGAACGGCCAGGTCTGGCCACGCTGTTGGGCCACCGTCTCCAGTCCGGTGGCGGGGTCGGGGAAGGTGTCCTTGAAGGCGACGTGGTTCGCGCTCCAGTGGCGTGTGCCGGAGAGAGCCTCCACGCCGTCCTTGTCGAAGCGCTGCCAGGTCCAGTGGCCGTCGGCGCCCTTCTCGGCGCGCACGAGGCCGCCGTCGATGGCCTTGTGGTAGGTGCGCACGTCGACGTTGTTGAGCAGGCGCCAGGAGCCGTCCGGCACGTCGTGGTACGTCCGCTGGTCCGGGTCCCCGATGCGCTCGCCGGACCGGACCCGGTTGCCTGCGTCGTCGAACTCGGTCCAGCGGGCGTGGCCGAAGCGGTCCCGGGCGATATGCAGGGTGTTGCCGTTCTTGAGGACCTCGCGCTCGAACAGGGTGACCTTGCCGGGCTCCTTGCCGGTGAGCTTGACCTGTCCGGTGGGGGACGTCTCCAGCTTGGCGGTGTCGAAGCGTCCGGTGAAGGGGGTGTTGTCGCCGTTGACGCGGACGCCCTTGCCGGTCGCGTGGTCGAGGGTCCAGTACGAGCCGGTGGGCCTGCCGCCCTTGCCGCGGATGGCGAAGGTCTCCTCCAGCAGCTTGCCGCCGCTCGCGTCGAAGACGGTCCGCTCCAGCGGTGGGGCGCCCGGGCCGGTGTGGATCAGGGCGATACGGCCGTCGTCGAGCCGCTCCGCGCGCAGGGTCAGGGACGCGTTGCCCGACGTGTCGAGGACCCGGGGCACCCCGTCCGGAGCGCCCGCCTCGAACCGGAACACGCCCCGGTCTCCGGCGAGTTGGACGTCCCTCAGGGCGAGCGTGCCCTCGGGGCCGTAGTGCCACTTCGTCGTGCCGGCGGCGTCGGTGAGGGTGAAGCCGCCGCGCAGGTCGGCCGGGAGGTTCGGGTCGAGACGCGTGACGGTGAACGCGTCGTCGGCCCCGTGTGTGCCCGCGAACTGGAAGGAGTCGGGGGCCCAACCACCCTCGGCCGCACGGCCGGTGAGCCCGAGCTTGGTCCCGTCGAGTTCGGCGGGGCCGCCCCTGACGAACACCTCCCGGTAAAGCAACTCGCGGTTCGGGCCGAAGCCCGTGGTGAGGTCGGTCGGCGTATGCGTGACGGTGAAGCGGCTGCCGCCAGGGCCGCCGTGCGGGGTCGGCGTGACGGTGAAGTCGCCGAAGACGCGGCCGGCGCCGCCCTGGAGGTCCTCCAGGCGTGCGGCCAGGGGCAGGTTCTGGTACTCCCGCAGGACGGTGGCGGCGCCCTGCCGGATGCCCTCGTGGGCCTGTGCGGTCATCTGACGGAGCTGGTCGTGGAGGAGTTCGGGCCGCAGGCCGGGGAACCGGTTCAGCGAGTCGGTGGCGTCGTTCGCGAGCTGACCCACGCGCAGGAGGTCCAGGTTCTGCAGGGCGTGGGAGTCAGGTGCGGCGTGCAGGAACTCCATGGCTCCGGTGATGGACGACAGGTCCGCTGCTGCCGTGTCCTCCGGCAGGGCAGCCCGTATGGCCGACGCCTCGTCGAGGGTGCGGTCGAAGATCTGGGAGATGTCGGTGAGGCCCTCGTCGAGGACGTCTTCCTCCGGGATGGCGCTGAGCGGGAAGCGTTCGGACAGCGGGTCGACCAGCCGGGTCGGCTGCGCGCCGTGCGCGCCCTCCGTGAACCGCAGGAAGCCCGAGCCGTCATGGGCCGGCAGGTCGCGGAAGACGAGGGCCCCGGTCCGGTCGAAGTGGAAGCGGCTGCCGGTGACGGTGTCGGTAAGGGTGAAGCCGCCGGGCAGTCGCCCGGCGAGCGCGCCCTCCGGGGCGGTGACCCGCAGCGACCTGACGGCACTGTCAGGACCGATCAGATCGACCTGCGTGAACCCATCCGCCTCGTTGTGGGTCGCCGAGACCCGCAGACCGGAGGGGAGTCCCTCCCCGGTGAGCAGGGTCTCGCGGCCCAGGAGGGAGCCGTCCTGGGCGACCAACCACGTCGTGTTCCCGGTCGGGTCGATGAGGGTGAACCCGCCGTCCGGGAGCCGTTCGACCGTGAAGTCCGCGCCGCGGACGGTTCCGTCCGCCTGCGGGGCACGGTCGAGGAGTTCGAGGCGGAACGAGCCCTCTGCCGAGTCGGTGGACGGTACGCGCACCACCCGTATCTCAAGACCGGCGAGGTCGTCCGCACCGGAAAGCCGGATCCCGGGCGTCCGTTCCAGGAGCCCCGTCCAGTGCTCGTCCAGAGTTCGCCAGACCGCGCGCAGGTCGAGGTCGGGCGCGTCACCCGGGCTCAGCCGGGTGAGCCACTGCTCGCCGTGCTCTCCCACGGCGTCGGTCAGGCGCAGGGCGGCGGACTCGTCCAGGCCGGGCAGGCGCAGGGCGGCACCGAGGGACAGGTCGGTGACGTCGGACAGCGGTCGCGTGCCGCCCGATGCCTCGTCCAGGGTGCGCTGGAAGATCCCGGCGAGGTCGTCCGGGCCCGGGGAGCCGCCCAGGTCGTCGAGCCGGACGGGCGGGACGTCGGACGCGCCCTCCGTGAAGCGCAGGAATCCGGGGCCGTCATGGGCCGGCAGGTCGCGGAATGCGAGGTTGAGGTCGGCGTCGTAGTGGAAGCGGCTGCCCGTGACGCTGTCCGTCAGGGTGAAGCCGCCCGGCAGACGGTCCTGAAGCATCCGGTCGATGGTGGTGAGCGGGAACGCATCGGTGACTTCGCGGGGACCGACCAGCCCCACGATCCTGGACGTGATGCCGTCCGTCGTGGTCGTGGCCGTGGTCCTGAACCACAGCCCGGAGGGCAGCCCCAGATCGTGGTCGACGAGCGCCGTCTCGCGGGCGAGGAAGTCTCCGCCGGCGCTGAACTCCCAGCGTGTCGTGCCGGCCGGGTCGGTGACGCGGAACGCGCCGCTGTCCAGGCGTTCGACAGTGAACCGCGGCTGCCCTCCCGCCCCGTGCGGTCTCGGGGCGGCCTGCGTGACGTCCAGCCGGAACGTACCGGGAACGCCGTCGGTGGCGGGACCGCCGACGATCCGGAACTCCAGCCCGGCCAGGTCGCCCGCGCCGGACAGCGGCACGTCCCGGAACTCGGTGAGACGCGTGAGAGACAGGTCGGCGGGCATCGCGACGTCCGCCGCACGCGCGACGGCCGGCGCGTCGGCACCCGGCAGCTCGATCCGCGGCAGGTCGGTCGCGGCGCCGTCCAGGGAGTTGTGCTCGGGGACGGAGTGCAGCGGGAACCGCTCGGACAGCGGGCCGCCGAAGTCGTCGAGGGCCGTCAGCGGGCCGGCGTTCGGATCCGGCAGGGTCGTCCCGGCCGGGTCCAGCCGTATCGGCGGGGCGTCCGCGGGGACATCCACGAACCGGCCTGCGCGGTCGAAGAAGAACCGGTTGCCGCTCGCCAGATCGGTCACCGCGAAGCCCCCGGCCGGCAGCCGCCCGGCCGCTTCACCACCCGGCAGCCGTACGACGGAGAAGGCCCCGTCGCCCAGCCCCGGCGCGGTCAACCGGAGGGTCGGCACCATCTCACCGCCCGGCCCTCGGGTGAACGTCGTGACCAGCCGTGCGTCGGTCAGTGCACCGTCGGCGTGCCCGGAGAGCCGCAGTTCCTCGGACAGCCGTGTGCCGTCGAGGTCGAACCGGGCGACCCAGGCCCCGTCCGGCGTCCCCGCCTTCACACCGGTGACGACACCGAGCGCGCCCCTGACAGGTTCGGTCGCCACACCCCCGGACAACGGCAGCCCGTCCGAACCGACCCACCGGGGCAGCGTGTCCGGACCCGGTGCGGCCTCGAACCGAAGGAAGCCGTCCGTCCCCGGAACCCGGTAGTCGCGGAACTGAAGAGCCTCGTCCGCACCGAACACCAGGCGCACACCGCCCGCCTCGTCGGTGAGCGTGAAACCGCCCCCCTCCAGCGCAGCCCGGTCCCACTCCACCCGCATGTGCGACGTCCCGGCGACCTGCTCCGGACGCAGGAGCACCGTCTCGCTGCGGGGCGCTGGAGCGTCGAAGCGGTCCAGCCGTGGCACGTTCATCGTGAACGTGTCGCCTGCGCGGAGGCTGCCGGCGAGCTCGTCAACGGTCCCGCGGACCGCACCGCCGGCGGGAAGGATGTCGGCGAACACGATCACCTTGGCCTTGTCGCCGAACTCGCCGGTCAGTTCGTGCGCGAAGTGGCCGTCCCGCACCAGCACCTGGTTGATCTTGATCTGGGTGTTGACCGGGAACGTCACCTCCGCTTCGGCCGGGTTCTCCGACCCCAGCACACGGCCCGGATTCCCCTGCTCCGGCACGTCGAACTTCCAGATCACGGCCTTCGAGTTCACGAAGTTGTGCGTGGTGGCACTCCCCGTGGTCGTTGACATGATCCCCGGCCAGGAGATGGTCCTCCCGACGTCGTGGTATCCGCCTCCCGGGTAGTGCGCCGGATCCAGGATCCCGTCGAACGACGAGAAGATCTGCTGGCTGTCGCCGCGCACCACGGTGTTGCCCGGAATCGCCGGGGACGGGAAGTCGTCCCACGCGCGATGGATGGCCTTGATGCTGTCATGCCACCTGTGCAGGTCCTGCATGTCCCAGGAATCCGTCACCTCCCGCGACGCGTACCCTCGCTCGGTGGCCACCCGCTTCCAGTTCTCCAGAACGTCCGCGGCCCGGTCCGAGAAGTCGAAGCCCACCTGTCGGACCTGTGCCGCCTTGTACCCGGCCTCCTCGAACGCGGCCAGCAGCGGATTGATCGACCGGTACCCGGAGCTCAGGTACTTCCCGCCCTCCTGCAGATCCGCCTTCTTCAGCTGCTCGGCCGCCCTCTTCAGCTGTTCCGCCTCGAACATCTGGCGTGAGGCGGCGGCGTTGTCGAGGGTCGCCCACGCGCGATCGCTGGTGGAGACCAGGGAAACGGAGCCGTCTTCGGTGTTCCTGATCTTGTAGCGTCCGAACGGAGCCCTGCCGTCGATCACCCAGTGCGAGGTGTCCCCGTCCGGTGCGTGCCGGATCACGGGGGTCCCGGCATCCAGTCCCGACCCCAACCCGTGCTTGCCCGCGGAGGGCGGTGGAACCGGTGCCATTGCCCCGATTCCCTTGCCGAGCGGCGGAACGGGGGGAGCGGAAGGAGCATGAGGAACCGGGCGAGCGGGCGGAACGGCGGGAGGCCGCGGCGGTGCGAGCGGAGCCGGAGGCAGGGTCGTGGCGGTGACGGGAGCGGCCGGGACCGCCGGGCCGTCGAAGGCCGCGCGCTCACCGGTCGTGCCGGCCTCGCCGATGCGCAGAGTGCCGGAGTTCACGCCCTCGGGGTTGTGCAGTTCGGCGAAGACGGGCTTCGCCTCGAAGTCCGTCTTGAACGTGTCCGACAGACGGAGCTTGCCGGCGGCCTCGTCGAGGCCCCTGAGCGGGCCGGCCGACAGCGCGTCACCGATCCCGAAGGAGGCTGCCGCCCTGGGGTACGGACCCTCCAGATAGCTCTTGGGAATGGTGCCCTTGATCAGCCATTCCTGGTCACGGGTGGTGTTGAGCAGGACCCGGACATCCGAGACGAACTTGTTGGACTTGGCCGGATTGACGTCGTGGCTCTTGAGGAAGTTCAGGACGTCCTGCCGGGAGCTGTTCCCGGTGAGCGCGGAGGTGAAGTCCAGGCGCTTGCCGATGGTCCTTTCGATCTGGTCGGCGATCAGCCGCTGCAGGTCCCGGGCCGGGAGGATGCCCACACCCGGCAGCCGTCCGGCCTTGATGTCCACGCCCAGTTTGTAGGCGTCGAGGGCGAACTCCATGTCGCCGTAGACCTTGTGGTTGCCGATTTCGGCGAAGGAGGTGAAAGGGCTGTTGCTCTTCCGCGTGGCGTTCTCCGCACCGGCGACATGCTGGAAAGCGGTCGTCCTTCCTTCCGGGTTGGCGGGGATCATGCCGACGTCCGGATCGAAGTACGACTTGCGCAGCCCCTTGAGGTCCTGCTGGACCATGTGGAAGTCGTCCTGCCGGACGAGCTTGACCCCGCGCAGGTCTTCGAGATCGACGTGGGACATGTAGAAGTCGTCCGACTTGAGGACCGGCTTCGGCACCTCCACCGGAGGCAGCCCGGAGCCGGAGGCGCGGCCCGCCGACTCCAGTGTGTTCGTGGCGGCGGTGAGGGGTGTGCTCGGTGCGGCCGGTATGTGCTTGAGGGAGTCGACCGTCGGATACGGCCCCTTCAGGTAGTTCGACGGGATGGTGCCCTTGATCAGCCAGGTGTTGTCCCGGCGTACCTGCAACAGGGTCTTGATGTCGGCGGTGACCTTGGTGGCCGTTCCCTTGGTGACGCCGTTCCTGGTCAGGAACTCCTGAATCTCCTTGTTTCCGGTCGTGTGGGTGAACGTCGACGGGACTTCCAGGTCGGGCACGCCGGTCTTGATCCGGATCTCATCGAGGATCTCGTCCTGGACCCTGGTGGCGGACAGGATCTCGATGTTCCTGACGTTCTCGACCCCGGCGTGGATGTCGTTCCGGAGGGCGATCAGATCGAGTCCGAGCTCCTGGTTGCCGTAACTCTTGACGATGCTGCCGGGCGGGGAGAAGGCCGTGAACGGGCTTTCCGCCTTGAACGCCTTGGCGTTGGCCGTCGACACCGCCTGGAGCGGTGTGATGGTGCCGTCGATCTTGACCGGTGCGAGGCCGTCGGGCGTCAGGTGGCTCTTCATGCCGGACTTGAGGCTTGACGCCGCGAAGTCCATGTCCTGCCGCACCAGCCAGTGGACCTGCGGCAGGGCCGGTACGTCCACCTGCACCGGATCGGCGCCATGGGCCGTCGACGGGCCCGCCGGCATCTCCGGGCGCACCGGGACGTCGACGCGCAGGGGCGCGCCGTCCGGGCCGAACCTGGTGACGATGCCGTCGGGGGCGGTGACGGTGAAGTGGCCGTCGACCATATCCACCCTGACGTCCGGGACGATCCCGGCGTCCGTTCTGAGCACGTAGGTGAGCTGCTCTCCGGGCTCCATCGTGATCCATCGCCCGGTGGGCCGTGCCAGGTCGTCCAGCAGCCGGAGTTCGCCGGTGGGCAGGTGCGCCGCCGGACCGTCCAGGCGGGCCATCATCACCGTGATGTCCTGACGGACGGTGTTCAGGTTCATGCCGAGCCGGTCGAACTCGAGTCGTGCGTGGTTGAACTTCAACTCGGCCGCGCTCAGGTCCAGTTCGGCCTCGGCCCGGTGCAGCGCCGGCACCTCGGGCAGGTCGGCGACCTGGGCGAGCTTCTGGCCCGCCGTGTCGAGGTCGACGGCGGCGTTCTGCGCCCTGACCCAGGCCTGGAAGCGTTCGGCGCCGGTCTTGCCGACGGCACCGCCGGTGATGATCTCGCGCAGGGTGAGCGGGGGGAACCCGGGCTGCGTGGTGACCGGCTTGGTGGCGAGGTCGGTCTTCAGCGGCCCCAGCCCCAGCAACTCCCGTGCGCGGCCCAGCTCGCCCGGCCTGTCCGGAAGCAGTCGGGCCAGCTCGTCGAGCTTGAAGCCGGGGCTCGTCGGCGAGTCCGGTCCGGTGAACTTGCCCGCCAGGGGGCCGGTGGCCGGCTCGTCGGGGTCGAGGACGCGGATCGTCACCTCGTCCTTCAGTCCGACATGGACGTTCACCGGGTCGGTCTTGCCGATGCGCAGGATCACCCCGCCCGGTGCGACGTCCACGAGGTCGATCTCCCCGTCGAGGACCTTGCGCAGCTGGCCGGTGGTCAGACCGCCGAACTTGCCGTCGATGCTGAAGGGCGCCAGCTCCGCCAGTTCGTCCATGGGCTTCAGCAGGCCGGTTCCGGTGCGGTCCAGGCCCGCGAAGGCGTCCAGGTCCCGCAGTCGGGTCACCGCGCTCTGCGGCTGCTCCAGCAGGACGGGCCGGGGGGCCGTGCCGGTCCCGGCCAACTCGTCGAGGTCGTCCAGGGCGTCGAGGGCGTTGCGGATCTGCGGGGGCAGCAGTCCACCGGCGCCCAGGTCCGCCACATCGATGGCGCCGCCCCGCAGCAGGGGGCCGGAACGGGAGCCGAGGGCGTCCAGGTCCCTGAAGGCGACGGGCTCCGCGAGGTCGTCGAAGGCACTGGAGAACCGGCCCATGGGGATCCCGGGAACGCGGGGCAGGGAACTCGCGCCCGTCGAGCGCGGCAGCGCGGTAGGCGGGGGCATGAACTCCGTCAGCTCGTCGAGCGCGTTGTCCCAGGCCCGGGTGCCGGGCACGACCAGCTTGCCGCGTTCCCCGAGCGGCCTCGCGGCGTCGGGGGTGCTCAGCCCTCGGCCGGTCCTGGCGGCGAGGTCGCCGACGGAGCCCGCCGTCCTGCCGAGGGCACCGCCGATCGAGGGCTTCCTGAGCAGGCCGCGTTCGAGGATGCCCATGCGCCAGGCCCCCCGGAAGCCGTACTTGGCGAGCTCGGCGTAGCGGAGCGGCAGGAGCGCCGACAGCACGAAGTCGAAGGCCCGGCCCACGTTGGTGATCGCATAGACGCCCAGCCGTCGGGCCATGCCTCCGCCGACGAAAGCGGTGGTCATGAAGAAGTCGCGGCGCAGTGCGAACCGCCCCCATCGCACCGCGCCCCTGGCGAGCCCGCCGGCCATCCGCATCGCGCTCGCGAAGGCCCGGGGCGTGCCGGCGAGGAGGCCGGGCAGCCGAGACATGCCGGTGGCGAACAGTCGCCCGCCGGCCTGGGACAGCCTCAGCAGCCCCTGGCCGGTCAGGGCGGCGAGCGTCCGGGGCGCCATCAGCAGCCTGCCGCCCTGCATCATGAGGCGGCCCCCCGCGGAGAGGGCCCTGCCGGCGCCCCTCAGGCCGGCACTGGCGCCGGACTTCAGCAGACGCAGCAGTCCGCCGGCCGTGGTGAGGCCCTTGGTCGACGGGAAGAGCACGCCGAGGAAGGCAAGGGCGAGGCCGACGCCGTTGATCTTGCCCTGGCTGTAGTCCACCAGCGCCTTGGCGAAGAGGACGGCGCCCAGGCCCCACGCCAGCAGCCCGATCGGGCCGCCGATGATCATCGCCACGATCCCGACCACGATCGTGACGACCTCCAGCGCCTTCCAGAGCCCCTCGATGAGCCTCTGCTTGAAACTCTTCTTCGGCGGCGCGATGGGCGAGGACACCATGTCGGCCGCCGTCCGAAGGGCGTCCTCCAGGATCTTGGCCTCGCCGGTGATGAAGTCGACCTCGGCCTCGATGTCGTTCTTCGCGGCGGTGAGTTCCGCGGGGGGCGGGGCGTCCTTGCCCACGAGGCCGGCCGGGGGGATCGCCACCGCGCCGCCCCGTTGCGCGGCGCTCTCGGCCCGGCCCTGGGCCTCCCGCAGGGCGTTCGCGTATCTGGCCGTGGCCGAGGCGGCGAGGTCGAAGGCGCTGTGGGCGTTCGCCATGAACTTCTTGAGCGACTGCTTCACATAGGTGCGCAGGGCGTCCGCCGTCTTCCCCTCGAAGCCGCCGTCCGACGCGGTGCGCAGCATGTCGTCGAGGCCGGCGTCGACATCACCTGCCAGATCCCGAAGCAGACGGAAATCCCGTGTGAAGCCGTCGAGGACACGAGGATTCCCGGCGACGGGATTTCCGCCGTACCCCACTTGATTCCAGTCGCCAGGGCTGGCCACAAGGTCCTCCAAGATGTCCACGGCGCAAGGGTCGACCCTTTGCATGCGGATGACTTCCTGGTGACGCATTCAAGGGGATCAGCGGTTCAATGAAGTGACCGAAGCCACATACTTGCTGGTCAGTAAGGTTCCGGCCGAAATTCTTTTGAACCTTTCGGGTCCGTCTCTGCGTCTACAGGTCGGACACGATGCCACCACTTGTTCGGCATCACGAACATCGCTGCCTCGTCAGCCGAATGCCGGAAGAAAGGATGGGAATACGTGACCCGCATTTCGATCGACTACGATCTGATGTACGTCCTCGCCCGCCAGGTCTGGCATCTCCGCGATGAAATGGATGTCCCCGCAGGGGTGAAGCACAGTTTCGAAGCCGGTGACATCGGGCCCCGCCAGGAGACGGCCGAGGAACTGGCGAACTTCTCCACCACCTGGAAGAAGGCGTTCACCGAGGGCTGGCAGGTCATGACCGACCTCGGCAACCTCCTCGACGAGATCGGGAAGGCCTTCTACGACTCCGACGCGCAGACCGCGGCCGGCGCCGCGTCGATGGCGGCGGCCTACCAGCGGCAGAACATCAAAGCGGCGAACGACGGCTACAAGCAGCGGCAGGACGCCATGTACAAACAGGCCGAGGCCGCGAACCTGGAGCGGCGGCACAGACCCGGGCAGCTCTACCTGGAGCGACAGCAGCAGGAGTTGGAGAAGAAGCGGGCGGCTCTGCAGAAGGAGCAGGACGCCCAGGCGAAGCGCCAGGAGGACCTCACCAAGCAGCAGGAAGAGCTCCAGAAGCGGCAGGAGCCCTTGCGGCAGCGCCAGGACGAACTCACCCAGCGGCAACAGGAGCTGTGGCGGCGGCAGAAGGCCGAGCGCGCGGAACTTCAGGCGGGCTTCACGGCGAAGCAAGACGCCCTGGACAAGGAACGGGCGGCGCTCACCGCGGGGCGGGAACCCTCCCGCGAGCAGATGGACGAGCTGCGGCGCAAACAGCAGGACCTCTGGGAGGAGCAGGACGCCGCGCAGAAGGCCCTGGAAGGCAAGCAGGCGACGGAGCAGAACGACCTGAACCGGGAGCGGGACGCCCTGCGCAAGGAACAGGACGCCTTCACCCCCGAATGGGACGCGCTGGACAAGAAGCAGCACGACCTGTGGAAGGACCAGGCCGCGACCGAAGAGGCGCAGAAGCAGCTCGACGAGGACCAGGAACCGCTGACGCAGCGGGCCGAGGACATGCAGAAGGCCTACGCCGCGGAGCAGGAAGAGCTGGCGAAGAAGCCGGCCTGGACCCCGGAGAGCGGCGAACCCAACCCGCTGCACATGAACCGCGAGCTCGGCGGGGACGGCCCGGCGGAGACCCCACCGCCCCCCGTACCCACCACCTACGAGCGGGACGACGACAACGGCCACACGAAGATCGAGTACAAGCTGAACGCCAACGGTGAGATCGAGGTCGACAAGAACGGCAACCCGGTCGAGACGACAACGACGATCACCAACAAGAACGGGCTGACGTACACCGAGACCCACCGATCACTCGCCCGTGAGGGCGACTCCGTGACGACCACCCAGGGCTCCGACGGCAAGGTCACCAAGGTCTACGAGGACGCGAACGACGAGTTCTACGGCAAGGGGTTCATGAGGCGGTACGTCACCGACGAGAAGGGCAACACCCTGCAGGTCTGGCTCAAGGCGCCCGACGGCGACTGGACACTGCAGAACGAGGCCAAACAGGAGGAGCCGGAGCGGGACGACGACCCCCTCGGCATCTACGACTACGTTGAATTCGGGCAGCGGCCGATGCAGTACCTGGAGCGGCCGCCCGCCTACCTGACCGTGGACAAGCCGATGGTCGACGCGACCGGGAAACCGGCCGACGGCGCCTTCTCGCCGGGGAAAACGACCTCCGACCTGCCCGGCAACGCCTCGCGTACCGACTACACCAGCCCGGACGGCTCCGGCCTGCACGTCGTCACCGCGGGCATCAGCCGCTATGTCGCCGACGACAAGGGCGAGATCCAGGAGGTCTGGCAGAAGAACCGGTACGGCGACTGGTACCTGAAGGACTCCATCACCCAGCACGAGCGCTACGGCGACGAACCCCCGCTGGGGATGATCGGCGAGAACTGGCGCTGATCGCTCCCGGCCAGGGCCGGACAGCCTCCGGCCCACCCCTTGAGCTCCCTGCGGGCGCCCACCCCCCCCCGGCGCCCGCAGGGTCCCCAGGGCCCGCATCTGCGGGCCCGGCAGTTCCATCACCCAGGTGCACATCCGGTCGCGACCGGGCGCACCGCAACAGAAAGAGGCCCCCATGGCCAAGACCCACGTCGACGACGAGCAGGTCAACGCGACAGCCGCCAAGCTCAACAACGCTGTCAGCTCCACGCTGGTCCCCCAGCTGTCGGACCTCCAGCGAGAGGTCGAGGGGCTGCTCGGCGACGGCCTGGTACTGGCGCAGACCAGCCCCAAGCTGCGCGAGTCCTACGCGAACTTCAACACGTCGGTGACCCAGGCGGTGAACAACATCACCGAGTTCGCCAAGCAGTTCCAGCAGATCGCGCACTCCGTGAGCGACCTGGACAGCCAGATCGCCGGCGGCATCCCTGCCTGATGCTCAACAAGTGAAGACTGAACCAGGGCGAATGGGACATAGCCCCCATTCGCCCTGGTCGTGTGCGTAAGTCAAACGTCACGTTCACCTAAAGGGGGTTGAAGCTCGCGACAACACCCATAGACTCGCCGCCATAAAGGGAGTTGCCGCTTCCGCTTGTGGTGGCGGTGTCACCTGAACTCTCGTATTCACTCCGCTCAGCACTCGCCGCGCCCGCGGCGCCCGAACGGACCGGCTCATGACACGGACGCCGGTTCTGGGGGAGGCACCACATGAGTACGTCCGCCACCTGTCACGACGCCGAGAACTCACACAGACGCGACGGGAGCGCTCCCACGAGCGACGCATCCTTCCGTGAGCTCTTCGAGCGGCACCACGGTCCCCTGTTGCGCTACGTCTCCCGCCTGATGGGCGGCGACCGGCAGCGCGCCGAGGACTTCGTCCAGGAGACATTGCTGCGCGCCTGGCTGAGCAGCGCGGACCAGCCGCCGGACTGGTCGCCCTGCCGAACCTGGTTGTTCCGCGTGGCGCACAACCTGGTGGTGGACTGGACGCGACGCGAGCAGGTCCGCCCCGAGTACCACCAGGAACTCCTGGAGTCGCACGCCGAGCCCGTCGACCCGATCGGCCAGGTGGTGCACCGCCGCTTCCTCGTGCACGCCCTCTCCCACCTGTCCCTGCCTCACCGCGAGGTGCTCTTCTACGTCTACGTGCTGGGCTGGACCGGCCCGGATGCCGCAAACGCCCTGTCCATCCCGCCGGGCACGGTCAAGTCGCGCACGCATCACGCGATACGCGAGCTGCGCCGACGCCATCCCGAAGACGCGCTGGTGGCCGCATGACGCCCGCCCCGGCCCAGAGCCACCAGATCTCGCTGGCCAGGCCCGACTCGTCCCTGGTGACGGCGCTGCTCGTCACCGTCGCCGTGCTCCTGCTGCTGTTCCTGCTCCTCCGGCACGTCGTGCGCAAGCGGGGCGGCTGGCGGCGGTTCCGGCGGGGCGTCGCCCGCGAACTCACCCTGACCAGGCGGGCGTTCGGCGAGCCGCTGCGCGCCTTCCGCCGCCACCGTCGCGGGGTACGGGCGCTGTCCCGCCACCTGTGCGACCCCCGGTCCGGCCTGCTCGTGCGCCGGCTGCTGGACGCGGCCGGAGCGGCGCTCGGCGATGTCCCCGGAGCCTTCGCGTACGGTCTGCGCACGGAGCCCGGCTGGGCCGCCGTCCAGATCGCGGCCCGCGGGCTGCCCGACCCGCCCGCCCCGTGGGGGGTCGCCGACGGGCTCGGCGCGCAGTCCTGGTGTCTGAGCCTGGACGACGAGGAGTCGCTGCCGGACGCCGCGCCCCGCGCCGGCTCCCGGGTACGGCCACTGCCGGTCGCCGTCGGCATGGCGGACGACCTGTGCGTGCACCTCGACCTGGCCGCCGGGCCCCGGATGATCACCGTCGAGGGCGATGCCGCCACTCGTTCCCGGCTGCTCCAGGCACTGGCCGCGCAGCTGGACCGGCCGGGCAGCGGAGCCTCGGTCACCGTGACGGACGGCGTCCACCCGCACTACCGTGGGGAGCCGCTCGACTCCGTGCTGCGCCGGCTGGAGAACACGCCCGCCCCGACAACGGAGAGGGAAGGAGCCGTCGCCTCCACGATCACGGTCGTGGTCTGCTCCTCCCCCACCCGCGAACAGGCCCGGCGGCTGAGCGCGCTCGCCGCCACCGGCACCGTCGTCTGTCTCGCCGACGGCCCGGCGGCCGGGCACAGCTGGGCGCTGCGCGTCAACGGCCGCGGCCGGGTGACCGCCCCGGAACTCGACCTGTACGCGGACTCGGCCCCGCTGGGCAGGGCCGTCGCCGCGGCCGTCCGGGCGGACCGGCGCCGCGCACGCCGGGCGCCGGCGCGGCAGTGGCCGATCGAGCCGGCCGTCGAACCGCGTACGGAACCGGAGCGGCAGGCGCCCGAGACGGCCGAGCTGCCCGACAGGTCCGCACTGCCCGAGCTCGTCGAGGAATCCCGGCACCCGGCCACCTCTCCGGCCCGGACCATCGCCGGTTCCGACCTCCTGTCCGAACCGGCCACCGCCCGGGCGCGTTCCGCCGAGGCGTCGTCCACCGGCGGGGAGTGACCCGCCCGCCGGGCTCGACCGTAGTCCGTGACCCCGAGTCCGGTCCTGAGTCCGCAGTCCGGCACCGCTGCCCCTTGCTCGCCCCGCGAACCACCCCTGAAGGGGAGACATGAAACTCCTCATCACCACCGTCGTCGACGGCGATCCCGCAAACCGTCAGGACGTCGTGCTGAGCGCCGATGCCGCCACCCCCGTGCGCGACATCGCCGAGCACCTGGCCCGGCTGCGCGCCGACGACCCGGCCTCGACGCCGGATCAGGCGCCCGTCTGCTACCTGGGCGACGACCCGCTGTCCCCCGGAGCTCCCTTGGCCGGAACGCCCGTGATGGACGGCAGCGTCATCGGCCTCGGCACGCCCGTCCCCCGGTCCTGCGCGCAGTACGGACCCCAGCGCTTCGCCATGCCGCAACCCCAGCGGGTGGACCACTCACCGGTGGTGGAACTCCAGGTGGTGGGCGGTCCGGACGCGGGGCGGGTGTACGCGCTCGGCGTCGCCACCCATGGCATCGGCCCGCTGGAGGGCTCCGCCGTGCCGCTTCAGGGCCGTGGCCTCCCGTCCGAGGGCATACGGATCTCCGTACGCCCGGACGGATCCGCCATCGTCGAACTGCCACGGGACGCCGGCGCGCGTCTGTCCGTGCCGGAGCCGCCGGAGCACCGGGGCAGGCCGAACGTCGCCCTGCTCCCCCTCGCGGAGCAGGACGAGGAGGACACGCGGGACGAGTCGGAGGAGGAGGTCACCGAGACCGCCGCCCTCCCCGACGGCTGGGTGCCCTGGCCGCTCGGCGGTGAGCTCGCCCTCGGCGAGTACCTGCTGCGGCTGACCGAGCCGACGCAGCGGGACGCAGCAGTGGTGCCGTCCGAGGGCGGCGGCGGGCTGGACTACAACCGGCCGCCGCGCATCCTGCCGCACCTCGAACCGGAGCGCTTCCGCCTCCCCGCACCGCCCGAGCCGCCCAGCCGCAGGCCCATCCCGTTCATGGTGGCGTTCGCCCCCATGTTCATGGGCCTCGGCATGGTGCTCATCTGGCACTCGTACTACTACCTGCTCTTCATGTTCATGTCGCCGATGCTGATGGCGGCGAACCACGTCAGCGGTCGGCGCACGGCCCGCAAGGACTTCGAGGAGAAGTCCCGCACCTACCGGCTGCGCCGGGCCTCGCTGGAGGAGGACGTCCGGCAGAAGGTCGTCACCGAGCAACGGCTGCGCACCGAGAGCGCGCCCGACCCGGCGATGGCGGGGCTGTGGGGAGTCGGCCCCGGCCGCCGGCTGTGGGAGCGCCGGCGCGGCGACCCCGACCACCTGGCCCTGCGCATCGGTACCGCGAGCCAGCCGTCCCTGCTCGGCATCGAGGACGCGGCGCGCGAGGACAACCACACCTCCGTGCACTGGACCATCCCGGACGCGCCCGTCAGCGTGGACCTCGAACACTGCGGAGTGGTGGGTCTGGCCGGTGAGACCGCCTCCGTGCAGGCGCTGGCCCGCTGGATGACGGCCCAGGCCGCCGTGCTGCACACCCCGCGCGATCTGCGGATCGTCGTCCTCACCGACAAGTCGGCCGAGGAGTCCTGGGACTGGGCCCGCTGGCTGCCGCACTCCCGGGACGATCTGCCCGGATCCCGCGGCGGCGCCGTCACCCTCATCGGCAACGACCCGGAGACGGTCGCCAACCGGGTCGCCGAGCTGGTGTCCACCCTGCGCACCCGGCAGCGGGCCGCGGAGTCGACCATGAGCAAGGCGCTGCTCAGCGAGCCGGACGTGCTGGTCGTGATGGACGGCGCCCGGCGTCTGCGTGACGTCCCCGGTGTCGTGTCCATCCTCAAGGAAGGCCCGGCCGTACGGATCTTCCCGCTCTGCCTGGACCACGAGGAGCGGCTCCTGCCCGAGGAGTGCACCGCGGTGGTCCGGTACGAGAACCACCGGCTCACCCTGCGCCGCACCGGTCTGCCCGCCATCGCGGACATCCGCCCGGACCTGGTCGAACCGGCCTGGTGCGAGCGCCTGGCGCGGGGCATCGCCCCGATCCACGACGTCACCCCCGACGCCTCGGAGGGTCTGCCCGACCGGGTCGGCCTGCTGGATCTGCTGGGCCTGCCGGAACCGAGCGGTGAGGCGGTCGCGGCACGCTGGGCCGGGCGCCCCGCGTCCACCGAGGTGCTGCTCGGCGCGGGCTACGACGGTCCGGCCGCCTTCGACCTGGTCAAGGACGGACCGCACGGCCTCGTCGCGGGCACCACCGGATCCGGCAAGTCGGAACTGCTCCAGACCCTCGTGGCCTCCCTCGCCGCCGTCAATCGGCCCGACGAGCTGACCTTCGTCCTGGTGGACTACAAGGGCGGCAGCGCCTTCAAGGACTGTGTGCGGCTGCCGCACACCCTCGGCATGGTGACCGACCTCGACAGCCACCTCGTCCAGCGGGCACTGACCTCGCTGTCGGCCGAACTGGTGCGCCGCGAGCACATCCTGGCGGCCGCCGGGGCCAAGGACCTGCCCGAGTACCAGAGCATGCGCCGCCGGGAACCCGCGCTCGCACCCGTGCCCCGGCTCGTCATCGTCATCGATGAGTTCGCCACCCTCTACCGGGAGATCCCGGACTTCATCCCGGGCCTGGTGAGCATCGCCCAGCGCGGCCGGTCCCTGGGCATCCATCTGATCCTGGCCACCCAGCGTCCGGCCGGTGTGGTCAACGCCGACATCCGCGCCAACACCAACCTGCGGATCGCCTTGCGAGTGACCGACGCCGCCGAGAGCCAGGACGTCATCGACAGCAAGGACGCCGTCAGCATCTCCCCGAGCACCCCCGGCCGGGCGCTGGCCCGCCTCGGTCACGGCACGGTCGTACCGTTCCAGACCGCCTACTCCGGAGCCGTCCGGCCGGGAGCGGCTCCCGCCCGGCAGCCGCAGCCGGCGACCGAGGCCGGGGCACCCCGGATCTGGGGCACCGAACTGCCCTGGCAGCGCCTCGGCCGCGCGGTCGGCATACCGAGCGCCGAAGCCGAGCCCACCGCTTCCGCCGTGGACGACGGCTCCCCCACCGACCTCAACGCGCTGGTGGACGCGGTGCGCGAGGCGGCGGAGCTCACCGGCTGCGCCCCGCAGCCCAGCCCGTGGCTGCCGCCGCTCGGCCAGTCCGTGCTGGTCGACGACCTGCCGCAGCCCGAGCCGACCGGCGACGCCCGTCCGGCTCCGGTGCCCTGGGCCCTGTCGGACCTGCCCGGCGCCCAGGCGCAGGAGCCGGTGCGGCTGGACCTCGCCGCCTTCGGCCACCTGTATGTCATCGGCATCCCGCGCTCGGGCCGTTCGCAGGTGCTGCGGACCATGGCCGGCGCGCTGGCCCGCGCCCACACCGCCGCGGACGTGCATCTGTACGGCATCGACTTCGCGGGCGGCGCGCTGTCGGCCCTGGGTGTGCTGCCGCACTGCGGCGCGGTCGTACCGCGCGGCGACGCCGAGCGGCTGGAGCGACTGCTCACCCGGCTCGACGCCGAACTGCACCGGCGCCAGGAGTTGCTGACCCGGCATCACGCGGCGAACCTGTCGGAACTCCGTGAGATCGTCCCCGCTTCTTCCCGCCCGGCGCACGTGCTGCTGCTCATCGACGGCTGGGACGCGCTCGTGGACCTCGTCGCCGATCACAACGGCGGGCGGCAGATGGACCAGTTGAACCGTCTGCTCAGGGAAGGCGCCGCCTCGGGGCTGCATGTCGTGGCCACGTCCGAACGGGCCCTGCTGGCCGGGCGGGCCACCGCGCTCAACGACAACAAGCTGCTGCTGCGGCTCAACGACCGCTCCGACTACCACGTCGTCGGGATGCGTCCCCGCGACCTGCCCGACGTGATCAGGCCCGGGCAGGGCTGGACCTCCGACGGGACCGAGATCCAGGTGGCGTTGCTCGCACCCGGGGCGACCGGTCAGGAGCAGGCGGAGGCGCTGCGTGCCATCGGCGCCGAGGCGACCCGCCGCGACGCCGGGCTGCCCGCCGCCCGCCGGCCCGTGCGGATCGGCACGCTGCCGGCGAAGGTGGCGTTCACGGACGCGTACGAGAAGGTGCCAAAGGAGCTGCGCCGGCCCATGTGGGGCCTGCTGGGGCTGGGCGGCGACGACGTCGCACCGGTCGGGGTGGACTTCGCGGGCTCCTCGCCGACGTTCGTGGTGGCCGGGCCGCCCGGCTCGGGCCGCAGCACCACGCTGGCGAGCCTGGCGGTGTCCCTGCTCTCCTCCGGCACCCGGCTCGTCGTCCTCACGCCGCGGGAGTCGCCTTTGCGTGCGCTGAACGGTCATCCGGGCGTGCGCCTGCTGGCCTCGCCGTCCCCCACGGCGCAGGAGCTCGCCGCCGCGCTGCGCGGCGGCGACGAGCCTCGCGTGGTGCTCGTCGACGACGCCGACCTGCTGATCCTGCCGGAGATCGACCAGGATCTGCGCGCCCTGGTCGAGTCCGGCCGGGACCGCGGCATCGGCGTGGCCGCCGGTGTCACCGGGGAGACGATGGCGGGCGCCATGGGCTGGCTCAGTGCCCTGAAGCGGCACCGCCGGGGCATGCTCCTCGACCCCCAGAGCGTGATGGAGGGCGACATCCTCGGCGTGCGCCTGACCCAGGCTCAGCTGCGCAACCGCAGGCCGGGCCGGGGGCTGACCGTCGACCCGCGCTCCGGAGAGCCGATCAACGTGCAGATCCCGGAGACGACGCTCGACTGACGGCCGGCGGCGCCGCGCAGGCACCGGCGGCGCACTCCGTCAGCCACTGGTCGAAGTCGGCGTCGTAACGGGTGCCGATGTCGGTGGCGTAGACCGCGTGGCCGCCCGTGTAGTCGCCGACGCGGAAGCGGGCGAGCATGCGGTCGATGTCGGCCGGGTGCTTCTCGACCATGTACCGGACGGCGAGGTAGCCCCACGGGTAGGTGCGGGTCACGTCGCTGTTGGCGTACGTGTTCTGGAAGAGCGTGCTCAGCCGGTACGTGTGCTTGCCGGCCTCCGTGACCGCCTGGTCGTAGGTGATGTGTCGGTAGCCGTAGGAGACGTACTCGGCCACGCCCTCGATCCACCACACGTCGGGCACCGAGGTCTGCTGGGTGAAGTCGCCCTTCATGTCGTGGCGGGCGTCGAGGTAGTGCGTGTACTCGTGGTTGAGGTTCCAGATCCGGGCCGCGTGACCGTCGTCCTGGCTCTTCTGGTACATGACCGAGAGGGGGCGGTTGGCGGCGTCGGTGGGGTCTCCGATCAGCGTCATGCCACCGTTGTCGGTGCTGATGCCGAAGATCGCCCCCGCGTAGGTGCGGTAGTCGGCGCGGCTTGCGAAGACGACCAGGTCGATGGTCGACAGGTACTGGCCGGGTATGGGGCCGTCGTCCTTCACGAGGCCGTGGAAGTAGGAGTCCTGGCCGAGCACGCTGGCGCAGGCGGCGTCGAGGTCGCCCGGGGTGAGGGCCTGGGCGCGGATGCTGTGCGTCGCGTCGCAGGGGTGGGTGATGGGCAGGGCGGCCTTCGTCAGCTGACCCGGCAGGTCGCAGACGCCGTAGTAGGAGCAGTTGGCGCCGTCGTAGTACTCGGCCTGCGTCGCCACCGTCACCCACAGGCCGGCCGTGGGACCGGTGATGCGGGAGGCGTCCAGCAGTTCCTTGGCCAGGGGCCGGACGGTGGTCCGCAGTGCCGGGTGTTCGACGTAACGGGCCAGGTTCATCCCGGCGTTGGACGCCAGGTAGGCGCGGTCGGTGGCGAGGAGGTCCAGGTGGTCGAGCGCGAACGTGTGAAGGGTCCGGACGACGGCCGGGTCGGCGGTGACGGCCCTGACGTAGTCCGGGTTCCAGTTGCCGCGCCAGAGCGGGGTGTAGACGGCGTTGACGGCTGCCAGCATGCTGCGGATGGCGTCGTACGAGCTGTTGTAGCCGGTCAGTATCCGTCGGTAGACCTTCAGATACCGGGCCTGCTGGTCGGCGCTGTCGGTGAGGACGACGACCTCGCCGAGCACGTCGCCGTTGGCCGCGGTGACGTCACGGGAGTGCGGGCGGGCGAAGAAGGTGTCCAGGCCGCGCGTGGTGTTCCGGGCCAGCGATGTGCCGTACGGGCCCACGTCGTCGGGGTGGTTGAACTGCACGTAGTAGCCGGCGCGCAGGAAGAGGACGAGCTGCCACACGCGGGACGAGTTGTCGCCGGCGTAGCGCTGTGCCGTGCGGGTGAACGCCTGGGCGACGGTGACCATTTGGGACTCGCGGAAGACGGCGCGGGCGTCCGTGCCGGTGACCGCGAACAGGCTGTTGACGCAGTCCGTCGTCGAGGCCTTGACGAAGTCCACGAGTGCGGCGCCGGTTCTGCCGCCGAAGTCGGACG
Organism: Streptomyces sp. NPDC049627; assembly: GCF_044465645.1. Classification (NCBI taxonomy): domain Bacteria; kingdom Bacillati; phylum Actinomycetota; class Actinomycetes; order Kitasatosporales; family Streptomycetaceae; genus Streptomyces; species Streptomyces sp. NPDC049627. The sequence continues at coordinate 102,700 of NZ_JBITLW010000012.1, forward strand.
GACTGCACGGGGCCGCCTTCGAGGCGGCTTCCGAGTGCGGACGGGTGGGCGGGCGTGTCGGCGTCAGGGGCGGCAGGGTGGCCGGGGTGCGCGGCCGGTCCCGGACGGCGGAGAGGGTGTCGGTGGTCGGGCCGGTCGGTGGCGGGGGCGTCTTGGCGGACGCCGTGGTGGCCGGGCCGGGTTCGGCCGCGGGTGTCGCGAGCGCGGGCGTCGACAGCAGTCCGGAGACGGTGACGCATACGGCGAGCACGGCGGCCACGCGTCCGGGCAGCACGGAGCGGTAGCGCATCTGGTGTCCTCCACGGATGGATGCGCCTCGGTTGGGGTGCTGAGGCGTGTGAGGCACTGTCTCAACGCCCGCCACCCTCAACAATGGTGTGTGACATAGCACATCGCGCCGCGGGGCCATAACGCCCGGCTGTCGTCTACACCTTGGGCACGCTCCATGTGCGCGCCGCCCAGGTCCTCAAGTGCGGGGACCGGCCGACGAGTTGGCGGTAGGCGGCGGTGGCGGACTGCAGCAGCGCGTCGGCCGTCTCCTCACTCACCGTGTCGCGCCGCCAGGCCAGCACATAGCGGCACCACAGCGGCGTGCCGGTCAGCGGTTTCACGACGACCTGCGGGATCGGCCGCGTCGTCGCCTGTACGACGGCGACGCCGAGCCCGTCGGCGATCATTCCCTGCAACTCCAGCCGGTCGCCCAGGAATTCGTGCACCGCCGACGGAGTGAAGCCGGCCGCCGCACAGGCCGCGTAGAAGACGCCGGGCCATCCGGCCCCGTCGTCCGGCGTCAGGAACCAGGCTTCTTCGGCCAGTTCCGCGAGGCCGACCTGAGCGCGGCGCGCGAGCGGGTGGCGGGAGGACAGGGCGACGAAGTTCGGCTCGGTGACGATCCCCCGGTGGTCCACCGCGTCCGAGTGCTCCAGTTCCCTGCCGGGGTAGTCCGCGGCGATGGCCGCGTCCACGGCGCCCTCCTCCAGCAGTTCGACGATCCGCGAGGAGGCGTACACGCTGTTCACCGCGAGCGAGAGCTCCGGGAGCCGGGCGCGGAGCCCCGACATCATGCCCACGAGCATCGGTGAGTTCGTCGCCGCCACCCGCAGGGTCCGCCGTGCCGGCGTCGCGCCGGGTGCCGGGCGGCGTCCGATCGCGGCAGCTCGGTCCAGGACGTCGCGGGCCTGGGCGACGACCTCGACGCCGTACGGGGTCGGCCGCACCCCGGTCGGCCCGCGCTCGAACAGCGGCTCGCCGAAGTGCCCTTCGATGCGCCGGAGTTGGGTGCTCACGGCGGGCTGCGAGTAGCCGAGGTCCGCCGCGGCCCGGCCCACGCTCCCCGCGTCGGCGATCGCACACAGCACGCGCAGATGGCGCAGCTCCAGCTCCACCCGTCACTTCCCCGGCCCGCACGCCATACATACACCCCAATATCGGTCATCTCACCCATGCGTGACCCCCCTGTGAAGGCCCGCCGCACCGCATGGTTAGCATATGAGCGCCACCTAGCTCGAAAGATAGGCCCGTGACTGTCAACGACGACTCGTTCACCAACTGGAAGAACCGCGAGGAGATCGCGGAGTCGATGATCCCGCTCATCGGGAAGCTGCACCGGGAGCGGGACGTCACCGTCCTCCTCCACAGCCGCTCCTTGGTGAACAAGTCGGTGGTCAGCATCCTCAAGACCCACCGGTTCGCCCGGCAGATCGCCGGCGAGGAGCTCTCGGTCACCGAGACGCTGCCCTTCCTCCAGGCCCTCTCCACGCTCGACCTGGGCCCGTCCCAGATCGACATCGGCATGCTGGCCGCCACGTACAAGGCCGACGACCGCGGTCTGTCCGTGGAGGCGTTCACCGCCGAGGCCGTCGCCGGTGCCACCGGCGCCAACAAGATCGAGGGCGGCGAGGGACGTGACGTCGTCCTCTACGGCTTCGGCCGCATCGGCCGCCTCGTCGCCCGTCTGCTGATCGAGAAGGCCGGCTCCGGAAACGGGCTGCGGCTGCGTGCCATCGTCGTGCGCGGCGGCGGCGACCAGGACATCGTCAAGCGCGCCTCGCTGCTGCGCCGTGACTCCATCCACGGCCAGTTCCAGGGCACGATCACCGTCGACGAGGCGAGCAGCACGATCTTCGCCAACGGCAACGCGATCAAGGTGATCTACGCGAACGACCCGTCCGAGGTCGACTACACGGCGTACGGCATCAAGAACGCCATCCTCATCGACAACACCGGCAAGTGGCGCGACCGCGAGGGCCTGTCCCAGCACCTGCGCCCCGGCATCGACAAGGTCGTCCTGACCGCGCCGGGCAAGGGCGACGTCCCGAACATCGTCCACGGCGTCAACCACGACACCGTCAAGCCGGACGAGCAGATCCTGTCCTGCGCCTCCTGCACCACCAACGCGATCGTGCCGCCGCTGAAGGCGATGGACGACGAGTACGGCGTGCTGCGCGGGCACGTGGAGACCGTCCACTCGTTCACCAACGACCAGAACCTGCTGGACAACTACCACAAGTCCGAGCGCCGCGGCCGCTCCGCGCCGCTGAACATGGTCATCACCGAGACCGGTGCCGCCTCGGCCGTCGCCAAGGCGCTGCCCGACCTCAAGGCGAAGATCTCCGGCAGCTCGATCCGCGTCCCGGTGCCGGACGTCTCCATCGCGATCCTCAACCTCCAGCTGGCGCGTGAGACCAGCCGCGAGGAGGTCCTCGACTACCTCCGCGACGTCTCGCTCACCTCGCCGCTGCGCCGCCAGATCGACTTCATCACGGCCCCCGACGCGGTCTCCAGCGACTTCATCGGGTCGCGGCACGCCTCGATCGTCGACGCGGGCGCGCTGAAGGTGGAGGGCGACAACGCGATCCTCTACCTCTGGTACGACAACGAGTTCGGCTACTCCTGCCAGGTCATCCGCGTCGTCCAGCACGTCTCCGGGGTGGAGTACCCGACCTACCCGGCTCCGGCGGTCTGATCCCGACGCCCTGACCGGCTTGCCGTCCGCCGCGGGACGGCAAGCCGGTCGGCGCTCGCCCCGTACTCGGGGATCCGGATGGAGGAAGAGACCGGACGCCGGCCGGCGAAACGCCGCCCGGGTCCTTCTCGCCCCTCCGCAAAGCGACGAGCATGCCGGACCATGAAGATCTTGCTCGTCGTCAGCGCGTTCAACAGCCTGTCCCAGCGCGTGTACGCGGAACTGTCCGACCGAGGGCACCGGGTCGACGTCTCTCTCGCCTCGCACGGCGCCGAAGCGGTCCGAGCCGCCGTGCGCACGGCTCACCCGGACCTGATCATCGCTCCGATGCTGAGGACGGCGCTCCCGGAGGACGTGTGGCGGGAGCACACCTGCCTGATCGTGCATCCGGGACCGCCCGGCGATCGCGGTCCGTCCTCCTTGGACTGGGCGATCGCCGAGGAGGCATCGCACTGGGGAGTGACGGTACTCCAAGCCGAGGCCGCGATGGACGCGGGCGACGTATGGGCGACCCAGAGCTTCCCGGTGCCGCCGGTGGGCAAGAGCGACCTGTACCGCAACGAGGTCTCCGACGCCGCCTCGGCCGCCGTCCTGTCGGCCGTGGAGCGGTTCGCCGAAGGATCGTTCAAGCCGCAGTCCCAGCGCGATCCGGACGTCCTCGTGAGGTGGCGCGACTTCTTCCGACAGGAGCAGCGGCGGATCGACTGGGACGGCGACACCACCTCGGCGGTGCTGCGCAAGCTGCGCGGGGCCGACTCGCAGCCGGGCGTCCTGGACGAACTCCTCGGCCGGGAGGTCTTCCTGCACGGCGGGCATCCCGAGGACCGGCTGCGCGGACGCCCCGGAGAGCTGCTCGCGACGCGGGCCGGGGCGATCTGCCGCGCCACCGTGGACGGCGCGGTCTGGATCCCGGAACTGCGCCCCCGCAAGAGCTCCGGCGACCCGGCACCGTTCCGCCGCCCGGCGGCCTCCGTGCTGGCCTCGTGCCGGCGACCGGCCGAGCCGCGGCTCCCGGAAGCAGCCGCCCCTCTCGAACTGCCCCCCGAGCGGCGCACCTGGACCGACATCCGCTACCGGCAGGACGGCGACGTCGGCTTCCTGACGTTCTCCTTCCCCGGCGGGGCGATGAGCACGGACCACTGCCGTCGGCTGCTCGCCGCCTACCGGTTCGCGCTCACCCGACCCACCCGGGTGCTGGTGCTCGGCGCATCCAGGGACTTCTTCTCCAACGGCATCCACCTGAACGTCATCGAGGCGGCCGCCGACCCCGCGGGTGAGTCCTGGACCAACCTCAACGCCATGGACGACGTCGTCGAGGCGGTGCTGCGCACGACCGACCGGCTGGTGGTGGCGGCGCTCGGCGGCAACGCGGCGGCCGGCGGGGTCATGCTCGCCCTGGCCGCCGACGAGGTGTGGTGCCGCGCTGGCACCGTCCTCAACCCGCACTACCGGAAGATGGGCCTGTACGGGTCGGAGTTCTGGACCTACACGCTCCCGCGCCGCGTCGGATCCGAGACAGCCGAGCGGCTGACGTCCGAGGCGCTGCCCGTGAGCGCCGCGACCGCCGTGCGGATCGGGCTGGCGGACCGTCTGGTGGCCGTACCGGCGCAGGAGTTCGGAGTCGAGGTCGGGCACCTGGCCGCCGCCGTCGCCGACGATCCGGACCTCGCGCGACGGCTCGCGGCGAAGGCCGCGGCACGGCAGGCCGCCGAGGCGCGCCGTCCGCTGGCCGAGTACCGGCGGGCCGAACTCGCCCGGATGCGCGAGATCTTCTTCGATCCGCAGGCCCCGTACCACGCCCTGCGCGCGGCCTTCGTCCGCAAGCAACCGAGCGGCTCGCATCCCGCACCGGCCACGGGCGGTGCCCGGTGAGCGCGCGTCTGCTGGTGGCGGGGGTCGGCAACATCTTCCTCGCGGACGACGCCTTCGGCCCCGAGGTGATCCGTGCCCTGGACCGGCACCCGTGGCCGCCCGAGGTGCGGGTACGGGACTTCGGCATCCGCGGGATGGATCTCGCGTACGAGCTGCTGGACGGCTACGACACGGCCGTCCTGGTCGACGCGGCGGCGCGGGGCCACCGTCCCGGCACCCTGTCGCTGGTCGAGCCGGAACTCCCCGACGGCACCCGGGGCGCCGCCCCGCCCGAGGCGCACGGCATGGACCCGGCGAAGGTCCTGGCCCTGGCCACCCATCTGGGCGACGAGCCGCTGCCCCGCGTCCTCGTCCTGGCCTGCGAACCCGAGCTGCGGCCCCGCGGCGACGAGGACATCGCCCCGGGCATGAGCGCGACGGTACGCGAAGCGGTCGAGCGGGCCGTCGCGGCCCTGCACACCATGGTGCCGGTGCTGCTCGCGGACCCCGCGGCCACTCCCCCGTTGAGCCGCCCGGACGAATCCACCGCCCTGTCCCCGGCCGGGCTCCGGCCCACGGCGAGCGGCGGCGCGGAGGATCGGTGACGGACCGGCAGCCCGGTCCGCCCCCACCGACGGCGAGGAGCAGCGCCCATGTGTGAGTCCGTGGACGAGGTCACGCAGGCCGTCCTGGCGAAGAACGACGGACTGGCCACGAGCCTGCGCGACGAACTGACCCGGCGCGGGGTCTGCGTGGTCAACCTCCTGTCCAGCCCGGGCAGCGGCAAGACGGAGCTGCTCGGCCGGGTGCTGGCCCGGGCGGTGGAGCGGCGCATCCCGGTGGCCGCCCTCACCGCCGACCTGGCGACCGAGAACGACGCGCACCGGCTGGCGCGCTCGGGGGCACCGGTCAAACAGCTGCTCACCGACGGACTGTGCCATCTGGAGGCCCGGCAGCTGCGCGGGCACGTCGAGAGCTGGCTGCCACGGGACACCTCGCTGCTGTTCGTGGAGAACGTCGGGAACCTCGTCTGCCCGGCGGCCTACGACCTCGGCGAGAGCCTGCGCATCGTGCTGATGGCGGTGACGGAGGGCGAGGACAAACCGCTGAAGTACCCGACGGCCTTCGGGTCCGCCCATCTGGTGGTGCTGACGAAGACCGATCTGGCCGAGCCGGCCGGTTTCGACGCCGCCGCCTTCGAGGCACATGTACAGCGGGTCAATCCCGGGGTGGAGGTGGTGCGGTCCTGTGCCCGCAGCGGCGACGGCGTCGACACGCTCCTGGAGCGGGTGCTCACCGCGCGGGAGGGCGCCCCCGTTCACCGCCCGCCGCTGGCGCCGCACCCGCACTCCCACGACAACGCCGCATCCGGCGTCGCGGCCGGCCGCGTCTCGTGACGGCGCCCGCCGCGCAAGCGGTCCGCCGCCGCGTCACCGTGCGCGGCACGGTGCAGGGCGTCGGGTTCCGCCCGTTCGTGCACCGCCTGGCCACCGACCTCACACTGGCCGGGTTCGTGAGCAACACGGCGAGCGGTGTGCTCATCGAGGTGGAGGGCCCGGCGGACGGTGTCGCCCGCTTCTGCGACCGGCTGGCCACGCAGCCGCCTCCGTTGGCCACCGTCACCGGCGTCGAGGTGGAGGACCTGATCACCACCGGGGCCGACGACGCCTTCACGATCCGTTCCACCGAGCGGTCCCAGGGCCGCACCCTGCTCCCGCCCGACACGGCGACCTGCGCCGACTGCCTGCGGGAGCTGGCCGATCCGGGCGACCGCCGCCATCGGCACCCGTTCGTCACCTGCACCCACTGCGGGCCCCGCTTCACCATCGCCACGGGAATGCCGTACGACCGGGCGCTCACGACCATGACCGGGTTCCCCCTGTGTTCCGCCTGCGCCCGGGAGTACGGCGATCCCGGCGACCGTCGCTTCCACGCCCAGCCAGTGGCCTGCCCCGACTGCGGCCCCCGGCTGCGTCTGGTGCCCGCCGCCGGCAGCAGTGTCCGCCCCGCGCGGGACGCAGGCGCGCCGGCGACGGCCCGGGCGCTGCTGACCGGCGGACGGATCGTCGCCGTCAAGGGCCTCGGCGGCTACCACCTGGCGTGCGACGCCACCGACGCACGGGCCGTCGACACGCTGCGCACCCGCAAGGCGCGCGGCGGAAAGCCGTTCGCGGTGATGTGCGCGGATCTCGAGACCGTACGGCGGATCGCCACCCCGTCCCCGGCCGAGGTGGCCGCCCTCACCAGCCCCCGGCGCCCCATCGTCCTGCTGCGCCGACGTGCCTCTCAGGAGCTGCTCGCCCCCGGCGTCTGCCCCGGCAGCCCGCACCTCGGCGTGATGCTGCCCTACACCCCTTTGCACGCCCTGCTGTTCGGGCTGCCCGGCGATCCACCGGGCCCGCGCGTGCTGGTCATGACGAGCGGCAACCGTTCGGGGGAACCGATCGTCACGGACGACGACGAGGCGTTGACCCGGCTGGCCGGGCTGGCCGACGCATGGCTCGCCCACGACCGGCCCATCGCCTCGCCCTGCGACGACTCCTTGCTGCGGGTGCGCCCCGACGGCACCGAACAGGTGCTGCGCCGGTCCCGGGGGTACGTACCCCGTCCGCTGCGCCTGCCGGTGGCGGTGCGGCCGACGCTCGCCGTGGGCGGGGACCTGAAGAACGCACTGTGCGTCGGGGAGGGTGACCAGGCCTGGTTCGGCCCGCACATCGGGGACATGGGCGACCTGGCCACCCTGGAGGCGGCCGGGCGGGCGGAGGCCCGGATGCGGTGCCTGACCGGCGTCACCCCTGAGCTGGTCGCCGCCGACCGGCACCCGGGGTACCACTCGGCCCGGTGGGCCCGTCGGCGGGTGGCGCCGCTGCCCGGGCGCACGCCCGTGTTCGTCCAGCACCACCACGCGCACATCGCCTCCGCCATGGCCGAGCACGGCCTCGACGGCACCAGGCCCGTGATCGGCGTCGCCTTCGACGGCACGGGTTACGGCGACGACGGCACCGTCTGGGGCGGCGAGATCCTGCTCGCCGACTACGCGGGCTTCCGGCGCTTCGCCCGTCTGACCCCCGCCCCGCTGCCCGGCGGGGACGCGGGGGTGGCCAACCCCTGCCGGCTGGCCCTGGCCCGGCTGTGGGCCGCAGGGGTGCCGTGGGACGCGGACCTGCCCTGCGTCGCCGCCTGCACCCCCGGGGAACTGACGCTGCTGGAACGGCAGTTGAACCGCGCCCTGGCCTGTGCGGCGACCTCCAGCATGGGCCGGCTCTTCGACGCGGTGTCGTCCCTCGCGGGCGTGTGCCACCGCGCGGAATACGAGGCCCAGGCGGCCCTGGAACTGGAGGCCGCGGCCGCATCGGTCTGGGGCACCGACACCTCGGCGTACGCCTTCGGCATCGCCGGCGGCGCCTGCGATCCGGCACCCGTGCTCGGCGCACTGGTCGCCGACCTGCGGCGCGGCACCCCGGTCCCGGTGCTCGCCGCGCGCTTCCACCGGGGTGTGGCGCGGGCCGTCGTGGAGATCTGCCGGCGGGCGCGCCAGGACACCGGTCTGACCACCGTCGCCCTCAGCGGCGGGGTCTTCGCCAACGCGCTGCTGGAGGAGGAGTGCACGCGGCTGCTGGCCGGGGACGGCTTCGCGGTACTGCGGCACGGCGAAGTCCCGCCGAACGACGGCGGGTTGGCCCTCGGCCAGCTGGTGGTCGCGGCGCACCGACGACTGGAGGAGTGACGCATGTGTTTGGCAGTGCCCGGCAAGGTCGTGGCCATCGACGGCAGCGCCGACCCGCTCACCGGGACGGTCGACTTCGGCGGAGTGCAGAAACAGGCGTGCCTGGAGTACGTGCCCGACGTGCGGGTGGGTGAGTACGTCATCGTGCACGTCGGGTTCGCGCTCCAGCGTCTGGACGAGGAGTCGGCGCTGGCCTCGCTGAAGCTCTTCGAGGAACTGGGGCTGCTGGAGGAGGAGTTCGCGGACGCCTGGGAGCAGGCGGCGAAGGAGGCGGGAACAGCATGAAGTACATCGACGAGTTCAACGACCCCGAGCTGGCCCGGCGGCTGCTGGACGAGATCCGCGCCACCGCCACCCGGCCGTGGGCGCTGATGGAGGTGTGCGGGGGCCAGACCCACTCGATCATCCGGCACGGGATCGACCAACTCCTGCCCGAGCAGGTGGAGTTGATCCACGGTCCCGGCTGTCCCGTGTGCGTCACGCCCCTGGACGTCATCGACAAGGCGCTGGCCATCGCCGCGCGCCCCGAGGTGATCTTCTGCTCCTTCGGCGACATGCTCCGCGTGCCGGGCACGGACCGCGACCTGTTCCGGGTCAAGGGCGAGGGCGGCGACGTCCGCGTGGTCTACTCCCCGCTCGACGCACTGGAGCTGGCCCGTCGCCACCCCGACCGCGAGGTGGTGTTCTTCGCCATCGGCTTCGAGACCACCGCCCCCGCCAACGCGATGGCCGTGCACCAGGCACGCCGTCTGGGTCTGGCCAACTTCAGCCTCCTGGTCTCCCATGTGCGGGTACCCCCGGCCATCGAGGCCATCATGACGGCCCCCACCTGCCGGGTGCAGGGATTCCTGGCCGCCGGGCATGTGTGCAGCGTGATGGGCACGGCCGAGTACCCGGAGCTCGCCGAGCGGTTCCGCGTTCCGATGGTGGTGACCGGATTCGAGCCCCTGGACATCCTCGAGGGCATCCGCCGAGCCGTCCGCCAACTCGAACGCGGCGAGCACCGGGTCGAGAACGCCTACCCGCGGGCGGTGCGGGAGGACGGCAATCCGGCCGCCGTCCGCATGATCGAGGAGGTGTTCGAGGTGACCGACCGCAACTGGCGCGGCATCGGACGCATCCCTTCGAGCGGCTGGCGGCTGACCGACGCGTTCCGCGCGTACGACGCCGAGCACCGCTTCGACGTCTCCGGAATCCGTACCGAGGAGCCCGCCGAGTGCCGCAGCGGCGAGGTGCTCCAGGGGCTGATCAAACCGACCGAGTGCGCGGCGTTCGGCACCACCTGCACCCCGCGCACCCCGCTCGGCGCCACCATGGTCTCCAGCGAGGGCGCCTGCGCCGCCTACTACCTGTACCGCCGGATGAACGCCCCGACGCCGCAGGCCGACCGGGCCGCGCGGGAGGAGATGAACCCCGTTGCCTGAACTCGCCGAAACGGTCGATCCGGCCAACTGGACCTGTCCCGCTCCCCTGCGCGACCAGCCGGTCGTGGTGATGGGCCACGGCGGAGGCGGAGCGCTGTCGGCGGAGCTGATGGAGCAGGTCTTCACTCCTGCCTACGGCAACGCCACCCTGGCCGCGCTCACCGACTCCGCCGTCCTCGAACTGGGCGGCGCGCGGCTGGCGTTCTCCACCGACTCCTATGTCGTCAGGCCGCTGTTCTTTCCCGGCGGCAGCCTCGGCGACCTCGCGGTCAACGGCACCGTCAACGACCTGGCGATGAGCGGCGCCAGGCCCGCGTACCTCTCCGCCGCCTTCGTCCTGGAGGAAGGCGTGGAGCTGACCGTGGTCGAACGGATCGCGCGCTCCATGGGCACGGCGGCCAGGGCGGCCGGGGTCACCATCGCCACGGGCGACACCAAGGTGGTGGAGTCGGGGCACGGCGACGGTGTGTACGTCACCACCGCCGGTGTGGGGCTGGTCCCCGACGGGGTGGACATCCGTCCCCAGCGGGCGCGGCCCGGAGACGCCGTCATCGTCAGCGGCCCGATCGGCCTCCATGGTGTGGCGATCATGAGCGTCCGCGAGGGACTGGAGTTCGGCGTCGATGTCGCCAGTGACACCGCGCCCCTGGCCGACCTGGTGGCGGCCATGCTGGCCGCCACGCCGGACATCCATGTGTTGCGCGATCCCACCAGGGGCGGCCTCGCCGCGTCCCTCAACGAGATCGCCCGTGCCTCGGGAACCGGTGTCCGGCTGGCCGAGCGCGCCATCCCGGTGCCGGACGCGGTGGCGAACGCCTGCGGCTTCCTGGGGCTCGATCCGCTCTACGTCGCCAACGAGGGGCGGCTGGTCGCCTTCGTGCCCCCGGCCGCGGCCGAGGAGGTCCTCGCCGTGATGCGCGCCCATCCGCAGGGCTCCGGAGCCACGGTGATCGGCGAGTGCGTCGCCGACCATCCGGGCATGGTCGTGGTTTCCACCGGCCTGGGCGGCACGAGGGTGGTGGACCTGCCCCTGGGCGAGCAGTTGCCGCGCATCTGCTGATGCGTGCGCTCGGGTCCCGCCGGTGCTTTGCCTGCACCGGCGGGGCCCGGTTGCGTCAGGCGAGGGCCGGCTCGATCCCGGTGATCTCCAGTTCCCGGCCGCTGCGCAGCTCCGTGGAGGGACGGTCGCAGCGCGGGCACCAGAAGAACGGCGGCATGCCCACCGGGAACTCCTCGGCGCACGGCTCACAGTAGGCCTGCGCGGGAATCTGCTCGACGACGAGCCGTGCCGCGGCGAGGGCGGTGCCGTCGCGGGCCACCTCGAAGGCGAAGTCGAGGGCGTCGGGGACGACCCCCGCCAGCTCGCCGACCCGGACGGTCACTGCCGAAACGGCGTCCGTCCCGTCCGCCCGGGCCAGTTCGCCGGCCCGCTCGATGATCGCGGTCGCGATCGACAACTCGTGCACGGCCGGCTCACGGGTAGCGGCGGCCGGCGCGGAAACCGCCGGCCATCCGCCAGATCCGCATCTCACGCCTCAGGCTGGGCAGCTCCCAGACGAGCAGCGCCAGCGCCAGCCCGCCCACCAGGGCGGCCTCGGCCATCAGCACCCGCTGTCCTGTCATCCCGGCTCGTCCGCCCGTGTCGGCGGACCCTCGTGCAAGTTGAACGTTCATTGCGGTGACTCCCAGCTGTCTCTCATCCGGGCGAGATGTTCGGCATGGTCTCCGTCAGCGCGTCGTGGCGCTTCGCGCGGATCCCGGTGGAGCGGCGCGCGTCGGCGGTGCCGTCCTCGTGGTGCCCGCTCTCGTCCTCGTACCGGCCCTGGTTGCCCTGGTGCATGCCCCGGACGTGCCGGGGTGTGTCGGGCTTCGCCTGGGGCCGGCCCACTCTGATGCTGCCCATGGGGGTCTCCTTCCTCGCCTCCGACGTGCGGAGTGCGTGCTCATGACCGCTCGGTGAGGTCCTCGAAGAACCGCTCGACGGCCGACCAGACGCGGCCGCCTCCGGACAGGCCGCGCCATTCCCGGCGTACGACGGCGACCATCCGGTAGCAGTCGTCGATCGGCACGATCCAGTGGTGGTCGAGGCCGTGCACGGTGTTGACCAGCAGTGCCTCCACGTCGGGTGCCACGGAGGCGAGCTGCGGACACGTCTCGGCCAGCCGCTGCCAGGCCGCCGCTTCCACGTCCCAGCGCATGGCCCCCGCCGGGCTCGGGCCCTCGGCGGTGACCGTGCCGTCCGTCCGGGGCACGAAGAAGACCAGCCCGACGGGTACGCCCAGGACCTCCGTGTCGACCCGGGGGAGCCGCAGGCGGCGCCGCGGCACGAGCCGGTAGTGGCCGTCGCCGGCGCCGCCCTGGGCGAACAGCACCGAGCAGGGGCCGCAGGCGCAGCACACCTCCTGCCGCTCGGTGTCGTACAGGTGGGCGTGCTCGTCGGGCACCGGCGCGGCGCACAGGTCGCACGCCTCCTCCTCGGCCGCCGCCGTGCGGTCGGCCGAGGAGGCGATGAGGCGGGCCAGCGCGCCGTCCGTGGTCACCGTGTGCCTCGGTGCGTCAGCGTGGCCAGCGGTACGAACGCGGGGGCCGGCGTGCTCGGCAGTGGTTCCACCGCCGTCAGCTCGGGAGCGACGGCGAGCACCGCTTCCCGGACGGCCGCGCCGACCTCGTCCCCCGATCCGCCGCCGCATCCGGAACCGCATCCGCCGCCCGCCGTCAGCCGCACCCGGGCCACGTCCCCGTCCACGCCCGCCCACTCCACGTCACCGCCGCGTTCGCGCACGGCGGGGCGCAGCCGTTCGACCGCGCGGGCCGCCCGGCGTTCGACGGGCTCCGGGTGGATCGCGTGCAGCACCAGCAGGTGCCCCAGCAGCTCGTCGTCGGCCAGGCGTGCGGCCAGCTGCCCGTCGGCATGGTCCAGGACCCGGGCCAGCGCCTCGCCGTAGACCTCGGTCAGCAGCCGTACCGCCTCGACCGCGGAGCGCGTGGTGGGGCCGGGAGCGGACTCGAGGCCTTCCAGCAGCTCGTCGAGACGGGCGAGCCGGGCCTCCACGGCCGGGTCCGCGAGCCGCTGGGCGCCGGGCTCCTGCCCGGCCTCAGCCATGGTTCGCTCCGTAGGTGGGCGAGTGCAGCGTGGTCAGCGTCTTGCCCTTGCCGACGTACATGTGGACGCCGCACGGCAGGCAGGGGTCGAAGCTGCGCACCGTGCGCATGATGTCGACGCCCTTGAAGTCGTCCGGCCCGTTCTCCTCGAAGATGGGCTGGCCCTGGACGGCGTCCTCGTACGGGCCCGGGGTGCCGTACATGTCGCGGGGGCTGGCGTTCCACGGCGTGGGCGGGTACGGGTGGTAGTTGGCGATCTTCTTGTCCTTGATCACCAGGTGGTGCGAGAGGACGCCGCGCACCGCTTCGTGGAAGCCGCAGCCGATGGCCTCGTCGGGCACCTCGTAGTTCTGGAACACCTTGGTCTCGCCCGCCCGGACGAGCCCCATGGCCTCTTCGACGAACTGCAGGGCCATGGCGGCCGCGTAGGCGATGAAGTACGGCCGGGCGCGGTCCCGTTCGATGGTGTTGCTCCACTGCGGGATGTGCCACTCCAGGGTCGTCTCCGGCAGTTCCTCCCCCTTGGGCAGCGAGATGCGCACGCTGCTGCCGGTGGCCTTGACGTAGGGGGTGTCGACCAGTCCGCTCAGCGCGGTCGACCACAGCCGGGCGAGCGGACCGCCGCCGGTGTCGAGGGCGAGGTGCTGATCCGTCTTCTTGTCGTACCAGCGCGGGCTCATCACCCAGCTGTACTTGTCGTCGAAGTCGCGCTTCTGCGGCACGGGGACGGTCGTCTGGTTCCACGGGTGGCGCATGTCGACGGGGTTGCCGAGCGGGTCGTGCGTGACGAAGGGCTGTTCGCCGGTCCAGTCCTCGTAGTAGGAGCTGCCGAGCAGGATCCGCAGGCCGAGGTTGATGTCGATGAGGTTGTTGGTGACCAGTTCGCCGTCGACGACGATGCCCGGGGTGACGTACATCTGCTTGCCCCAGGTGTTCATCGTCTCGTACCGGTAGTCGACGGTCCTGGGGTCCTGGAAGGCGCCCCAGCAGCCCAGCAGGATGCGGCGGCGGCCGACCTCCTCGTAGCCGGGCAGCGCCTCGTAGAAGAAGTCGAAGACGTCGTCGTTGAGGGCCACCGCCTTCTTGACGAAGTCGATGATCCGCATCAGTCGGCTGAGGTAGTCGGTGAAGGTGGTCGGCTGCGGCATGGTGCCGACGCCACCGGGATAGAGCGTGGAGGGGTGGACGTGGCGCCCTTCCATGAGACAGAACATCTCACGGGTGACGCGGCTCATCTTCAGGGCTTCCTTGTACACCGCGCCCTCGAAGGGGTTGAAGGCCCGCATGATGTCGGCGATGGTCCGGTAGCCGTGGATGTCGCCGCGCGGTGCCTCGGTGCGTTCGGCGCGGGCCAGTACACCGGGGTTGGTGGCCTTGACCATCGCCTCGCAGAAGTCCACGAACACCAGGTTGTCCTGGAAGATCGTGTGGTCGAACATGTACTCCGCCGCTTCGCCGAGGTTGACGATGTAGTCGGCCAGCGGGGGCGGCTTGACGCCGTAGGCCATCTGCTGGGCGTAGTCGGAGCAGGTGGTGTGGTTGTCGCCGCAGATGCCGCAGATGCGGGAGGTGATGAAACCGGCGTCGCGTGGGTCCTTGCCCTTCATGAACACGGAATAGCCGCGGAACAGCGACGAAGTGCTGTGGCATTCCACGACTTCCCGGTTGGCGAAGTCGATCTTCGTGTAGATGCCCAGGTTCCCGATGATCCGGGTGATCGGATCCCAGGACATGTCCACGAGCTGCGGTGGCTTGCGCTCCGTCGGCCGGGCCTCGGTGGTGGTCATGTGCGGTGATGCCCCTCGCTGTCGGTGTTCCGTGGGTGAGTGGTGGGGTGCGCCTCGCCCGGCTTCAGGGCCGCCAGCGCGGGTTGTAGCCGCTGGTCAGCTTGCGCTTGTTGTGGCGCCACTTGGGCTCGTGGTTGACCAGCTCGTTCGTCATGCCGCGCAGCCGGCGGATGACGGCCCCGTACGGCTTGATGGCCAGCGACGAGAAGGTCGCGCCGGCGGGTTCGTCCATGAACGGCATGAACGCGTCGGGGAAGCCGGGCATCGTGCAGCCGATGCACAGGCCGCCGACGTTCGGGCAGCCGCCGATGCCGGCCATCCAGCCGCGCTTGGGCACGTTGCAGTTGACGACCGGGCCCCAACAGCCCGTCTTCACCAGGCACTTGGGCGAGTTGTAGTCCCGTGCGAAGTCCGCCTGCTCGTAGTACGCGGCGCGGTCGCAGCCCTCGTGGACCGTCTTCCCGAAGAGCCACTGCGGGCGCAGCATGTGATCCAGCGGGGGCGGGGGCGCCGAACCGGCCGCGTGGTAGAGGACCCAGATCAGGGTCTCCATGAAGTTCTCGGGCTGGATCGGGCAGCCGGGGACGTTGACGACTGGCAGGCCGGCCTGGGACCTGTAGTCCCAGCCCAGGTAGTCGGCCAGGCCCATGCACCCGGTCGGGTTGCCGGCCATCGCGTGGATGCCGCCGAAGGTGGCGCAGGTGCCGGCGGCCACCACCGCCCAGGCCCTGGGGGCCAGTTGGTCGATCCACCAGTTCAGGGTCTGCGGCTCACCGGTCTCCGGGTCGTTGCCGAACGACGTCCAGTAGCCGTCGCCCTTGATGATGTTCTGGTTGGGGATCGAACCCTCGATGACGAGGATGAACGGTGACAAATCGCCCCGAGCCGCCGCCCTGTAGGGAGCGAGGAAGTCCTCGCCGCCCAGGCTCGGTGAGAGCACTTTGTTGACCAGGTTCACCTTCGGCAGACCGGGGATGAGGCCGAGCACGAGGTCCTCGATGGAGGGCTGGTCGGCGGCGGTCAGGGAGACCGTGTCGCCGTCGCAGCTCATGCCCTCGGAGATCCAGAGGATGTGGATCTCGTCGATGCCCTGCCGGTCCTCGCCGCGACCGGGTTCGCCGCTGACCTCGATGGTGCTGCTGTGAGTCGTCATGTCATCGGCCTCCGCTGCGGGGGGATTCGGATGGGGCGGGCTCCAGTGGCTCGAGTTCACCGGGCCGGAAGTAGTGGAAGCGGCCGTACCAGGTGTGCAGTTCGGACGCGGGGTCGTCGTCGAGCGTGACGGCGAGGTGCACGCTGCCGTCCACGTCGTGGAAGACGGCGGCCACCTCGGCGGTCCGCCCCTCCAGGAACATGTCCTGGGCGTCGGCGCCCCGTCGTGGGCGCAGCCGTACCCGGCTGCCGGCGCCGAGGGGCACGCCGCCGACGAGCACCGTGTCGGTGGACGGGGAGAGTCCGTCGTCGGCGCCCTCCTGCCACCAGGCCGGGCGCTCGCCGGGTGGGGGTGCCTCAGTGACCGGGGCGAGGGAGCGGACGGCGCCGTGCAGCCGTGCGAAGACCTCCGGGGGCATGGTCTCGACCCGGTCGAGGATCGCGGCGGCCCGCTCGTCGGTGGCGCGCGCCTCGCGCTTCTCCTCGTCGGTCAGCAGCAGCGTGCGCAGCGTGAGGATCTCGTCGATCTCCGCGGCGTCGTGCAGATCCCCCGGGCTCTCCGGGGCCACCTGCGGATGGTCGGGGAGGATGATCGGTGCGGACAGCAGGACGTCCGCGGTGCCGGGTTCCCCGCCGAGCACGGGGAAGGTGAACTCGTTGCGGCACCCGCCCGCGGGGGCGGACAGCTCCGCCGGTGGATCGGTCAGCGAGACGAACTCGACGCCGTCACCGCCGATGAGGGTGTGGGTCGCGATGAGCGCATGGCGCAGCGCTTCGTCGCGCGCGGTGCGCGGATCCGGCGCGGGTCCGGTGTTGGCGGTGCGTACCCGGAGCCGGCAGAGATCCGCGGAGAGCGGTTCGGCGGCGACGGTCGTACTCGCCCGTACCTCCTCGCGGCGCCGCTCCACCCGCCCGGCCCCGCCTGCCAGCGGCTCGGCCTCCACACCGGCCGGCGCTCCCACCGGAACCGTGTGTTCACTCTGCAGCAGCGCGTCCAGGAAGAACGCGACGTCGACTTCGCGCGGTACTGCTTCGTCGAAGGTCAGGTGGACCGTGCCGTCGTCGGTCCGCAGCGACTCGACGGCACGGTGGCCGCCGTCCGGGCGGGTCTCCTGCAGCACCTGCTTCCGCTGCATCTGCAGGTAGCGCAGCCTCACCCGTACGGACGCGCCGGGCCGTCGGATCCTCAGCAGGCACTCGGTCTGCTGGTACCAGGAGTCGGCGGAGCCGGACACGCCGGGAACGACCGGGCCGTCCGACGCCACCCAGTCCCGGGGGAACAGCACCCCGAACTGCCACCGGACGCGGTTCTTGGCCGATGACCGCCGGTAGGGATACAGGAGGTAGCCCTCGTAGAGAACGGCGTCGGCCACGGCGCTCAGCCGTTCGAAGGCGCACGGGGGCCGGTCCGGCAGCGGGTCCGCGCCACCTCTCGGGGCAGCGCAAGCCATTCCGCCCTGGGCCAGTCCCTCCATCGCGCCTCCTCGTCCCGGTGTGCCCACCGATCCCTTCCACCACGGTCACATCAGTCACTCACCCTCGCTCCTCCGGCACAGCGCCACTGGGCCGTTCGAGGGGTGGCCGGGCCGATGTGGCGCCTCCGCCGCCGCCCCACCCGCGCTCAGTGGCCGCGGAACGCCTCCTCCAGCCACCAGGACCCGCGGTCGGCGACGACCTTGGCGTCGATGAGCAGCGGCGCGGATCGCGGTCCGGCGACCCAGTCCGCCACGGCCTTGAGATCGGCCCGCGTACGGACGGTCACGGCCTCGAAGCCATAACCCCGCCCTACGGCAGCGATGTCCGTCGGCGGGAAGCGCACCGTGTCCAGTGGGTGCCCGTCGGGACCGAAGTGGTGCACTTCGGCGCCGTACGCCTCGTCGTCGTACACGACGACCACCATCGGCAGCCCGAGCCGCCGCACCGTGTCCAGCTCGACGGCGCTCATCAACGCTCCGCCGTCCCCGAGCGCGGCCACGGGCAGCCGGTCCGGCTGGGCCAGCGCCGCCCCGATCGTGGTGGCCAGCCCCAGCCCTATCGACTGGAACGCCTGCGTGAAGCAGAAGCCCTTCTCGTCCGGCACCGACAGGTACGCGCTCGGGTAGCCCATGAAGTTGCCCGAGTCCACGCCGAGCACCCGCTCCGCGGGGAGGATGTCGTCGAGCGCGATGCTCAACGTCCGCGGGTCGATCCGCTCCCGGGTGCCGGTGTCCTCGTACGGCACGTCGCGCAGGCGCACGCGTGCCCTGAGGGCCTCGCCGGTCTGCGGGCCGCGGTAGCCCTGCCGTGGTGCGCCGCCCGCCTCGCACACCTGCCGTGCGGTGAGCCGGACGTCGCCGAGGACGCCGAGGTGCACCGGCCGGTGCGCGCCGAGTGCCGACGGCTCGTCGTCGACCTGTACGACGGTGGCGCCGGCGCCGATGAGACCGCCGTGCCGCATCGTCCACATGTTCAGGGCGCAGCCCCAGCCGACGATCAGGTCCGCGCCCCGGATCAGCTCGGAGGCCAGGGGCGAGGCGAACCCGCCGGAGATGCCCAGGGACCAGGGGTTGCCGTGGAAGAGCCCGTGCGCGACGGCCGAGGTGGCCAGCAGCGCGCCGTGGTGCTCGGCGAGTGCCTCCAGCGCCTGCCGGCTGCCGGGTCCCCGCGCTCCCCGGCCGGCCACGAAGACCGGCCGCCGGGACCGGGCCAGCAGGTCCGCCAGGGCCGTCGCACCGTCCGCGTCCGGCTCGACGGCGGCCCGCTCGTGCGGCGGAGCGGCGTGCGCCAAAGCTCCGTGGGGCACGTCCAGGGCCTGCACCGGCAGAGGGAGGTTGAGCAGGACGGTACGCCGCTCCCGCACCGCCAGCCCTACCGCCGCACACGCCTGCTCGACCGCGCTCCGCGCCGACGTGACCCGGGCCGCGACCGCGCCCACAGCGCGGGCCAACTCCTCCTGGCCGACGTGGAAGTTGGACTTTCGCTCGGTCACCTCGGCCGCGAGCACGACGAGCGGAGTACGGCTCTTGGCCGCCTCCGCGATCCCCGTCATCGCGTTCGTCAGCCCGGGGCCCTGGTGCACGCTCACCACGGCCACCGTGCCGCAGGTCCGGGCGTACGCGTCGGCCATGGTCGCCGCGCCGCCCTCATGGCGTGCGGCGACGAACCGCGCGCCCGCCGCGACCATCGCGTTCGTGACGTGGAAGTTGCCCGACCCGACCACTCCGAAGACCTGGCCCACCCCGGCCGCGCACATTGCCCGGCCGACCGCTTCCGCGACCTTCATCAGCGCTCCACCAGGGCCAGCACGCGCGCGGGAGCACCGGAGCCGGTGACGATGGGCAGCGGTCCCGCGACGACGACGGACCCGGTTGGCGGGAGCGCGGCGAGGTTGCGCAACTGGGTCAGGCCGTACTTGTCGCTGCCCATCAGGTAGGCGTGGCAGGGGAAGGCCGGGTCGAACGAGAACGCGCGTCCGGCGTCCGTGCCGACCGTCTCGACGCCGAGGCCGATCACCGGCGACTCCTCGGCCACCCAGCGGGCGCACTCCGGCGACAGGCCGGGAGTGTGCGGGCCGTTGTCGTCGGCGTTGAGGAACGCCTCCTGGGTTTCGGCGCGGGCGTCCCAGCCGGTGCGCAGCAGCAGCCAACCCCCTTCGGGCAAGGGGCCGTTCTCGGTCTCCCATGCCTTCACGTGGTCGATCTCGACCAGGAAGTCGGGGTTGTCGGCGACCTCGGCGGTGAAGTCCAGCACGGCCGCGGGTGCGATCAGTCTGCGGGCCGGCACCGAGGCCACGTCGGTGCGGTCCTTGCCGGTGACCCAGTGGTTCGGGGCGTCGAAGTGGGTGCCGGTGTGCTCGCCGCTGCGGAAGTTGTTCCAGTACCAGGCGGGGCCACGGTCGTCGTACCGGCTGATCTCCTCCAGTTCGAAGACGGCGGTCTGGCCGAATTCGGGCGGCAGCTGGATCACCGGCGTCGACGACGACAACGGCGAGGTCAGGTCGACGACTTCGATCGACCCGCCCCGCAACCCGGACACCAGCGCGGCGAGGACGGACGGCTCGGACATGGGCGCCTCCTGGGTCGGTGCTGGAACTCGCGGCATCGCAGGCCGTCATGACGGCCATTCAGATACTGTCCGGCAGACCGAGCGTTTCGTCGACGCCGCCCCAGCACGCCGACGCCCCGCGCAGAAGCTTCCCCCTGCGCGGGGCGTGACGGCGTTCCCGGCTGTGGTCAGGCGAGTTCCACGAGCAGGTCGCCGCCCTCGACCTGCTGGATGGGATTGATGGCCAGCCTGGCCACCCGGCCGGACTTCGCGGCGGTGATCGAGGCCTCCATCTTCATCGCCTCGATGGTGGCGACCGTGGCACCGGCCTCCACTTCCTCCCCTTCGGCGACCGTGAGGGTCACCACGCCGGCGAACGGCGCCGCGACGTGGCCGGGGTTGGACCGGTCGGCCTTCTCGGTGACGGGCACGTCCGAGGCGGCCGCCCGGTCGCGGACCTGGATGGGCCGCAGCTGGCCGTTCAGGGACGACAGCACGGTGCGCATGCCGCGCTCGTCCGCGTCGCCGATGGCCTGCAGCTCGATCAGCAGCCGCACACCGCGTTCGAGGTCGACGGCGTACTCCTTGCCCGGGCGCAGCCCGTAGAAGAAGTCCTTGCTGTCCAGCACGCTGGTGTCGCCGTAGGAGTCGCGGTGCGTCTCGAACTCGCGCGTCGGTGCCGGGAACAGCAGCCGGTTGAGCGTCGCCCGCCGGTCCTTCGCCAGGCCCTTGCGGTCGTCGGCGCTCAGTTCCTGCACCGGCTTGGCCTCGGCGCGGCCCCGCAGCGCCTTGCTGCGGAACGGCTCGGGCCAGCCGCCGGGCGGGGTGCCCAGCTCGCCGCGCAGGAAGCCGATGACGGAGTCGGGGATGTCGAACCGGTCCGGCTCCGCCTCGAAGTCCGCCGGGGACACGCCTGCACCCACGAGGTGCAGGGCCAGGTCGCCGACCACCTTCGAGGAGGGGGTGACCTTCACCAGGTGGCCGAGGATCCGGTCGGCGGCGGCGTACATCGCCTCGATCTCCTCGAAGCGGTCGCCGAGGCCGAGCGCGATCGCCTGGGTGCGCAGGTTGGAGAGCTGCCCGCCGGGGATCTCATGGTGGTAGACGCGTCCGGTCGGCGAGGCGAGACCCGCCTCGAAGGGGGCGTAGACCTTGCGGACGCTCTCCCAGTACGGCTCCAGGTCGCCGACGGCCTGGAGGTCCAGGCCGGTGGGCCGCTCGGAGTGGTCGGTCGCGGCGACGATCGCCGACAGCGACGGCTGCGAGGTCGTACCGGCCATGGACGCCACCGCTCCGTCCACCGCGTCCGCGCCGGCCTGGATCGCGGCGAGGTAGGTGGCGAGCTGGCCGCCGGCGGTGTCGTGGGTGTGGATGTGGACCGGCAGGTCGAACTCCCGGCGCAGCGCCGACACCAGCTTCGCCGCGGCCGGTGCCCGCAGCAGGCCCGCCATGTCCTTCACGGCCAGGACATGGGCGCCCGCGTCCACGATCTGCTCGGCCAGACGCAGGTAGTAGTCGAGGGTGTAGAGCTTTTCTGCGGGGTCGGACAGGTCGGAGGTGTAGCACAGGGCCACCTCCGCGACCGCCGTCCCCGTCTCCCGTACGGCCTCGATGGCGGGCCGCATCTGGTCGACGTCGTTGAGGGCGTCGAAGATGCGGAAGATGTCGATGCCGGTGGCGGCGGCCTCGTGCACGAAGGCGTCGGTGACCTCGGTGGGGTACGGCGTGTAGCCGACGGTGTTGCGGCCGCGCAGCAGCATCTGCAGGCAGATGTTCGGCGCGGCCTCCCGCAGGGCCGCCAGGCGCTCCCACGGGTCCTCGGCGAGGAAGCGCAGGGCGACGTCGTAGGTCGCGCCGCCCCAGCACTCCAGGGACAGCAGCTGGGGCAGGGTGCGGGCGACGACCGGGGCGACGGCGAGCATGTCCTTGGTGCGCACCCGGGTGGCGAGCAGCGACTGGTGGGCGTCGCGGAAGGTGGTGTCGGTGACGCCGATGGTCGGCGAGGCGCGCAGCCAGCTCGCGAAGCCCTCGGGGCCGAGTTCGGCGAGCCGCTGGCGGGAGCCGGCCGGGGGCTCGCCGGCGGGCAGCGCGGGCAGCTTGGTCAGCGGGTCGAGCAGGTCGGGCCGCTCGCCGTGCGGCTTGTTCACGGTGACGTCGGCCAGGTAGGTGAGCAGCTTCGTGCCGCGGTCGGCGGAGTGGCGGGCGGTCAGCAGGTGCGGGCGCTTCTCGATGAACGACGTGGTGACCCGGCCGGCCTGGAAGTCGGGGTCGTCCAGGACCGCCTGCAGGAAGGGGATGTTGGTGGCCACGCCGCGGATGCGGAACTCGGCCACGGCACGCCGGGCGCGGCCCACCGCGGCGTCGAAGTCCCGGCCCCGGCAGGTGAGCTTCACCAGCATCGAGTCGAAGTGCGCGCTGATCTCCGTACCGGCGTGCGTGGTGCCGCCGTCGAGACGGATGCCCGAGCCGCCGGGCGAGCGGTAGGCGCTGATGCGGCCGGTGTCCGGGCGGAAGCCGTTGGCGGGGTCCTCGGTGGTGATACGGCACTGCAGGGCGGCGCCGCGCAGGGTGACCGTCTCCTGGGAGAGGCCGAGGTCGGCCAGGGTCTCGCCGGCGGCGATGCGCAGCTGGGCCTGCACCAGGTCGACGTCGGTGACCTCCTCGGTGACTGTGTGCTCGACCTGGATGCGCGGGTTCATCTCGATGAAGACGTGGTTGCCGTCGCGGTCCAGCAGGAACTCCACCGTGCCGGCGTTGCGGTAGCCGATCTGCCGGGCGAAGCGCACGGCGTCGGCGCAGATCCGGTCGCGCAGGTCCGGGTCGAGGTTCGGGGCGGGCGCGAGCTCGATCACCTTCTGGTGGCGGCGCTGCACCGAGCAGTCCCGCTCGAAGAGGTGGATGACGTTGCCCTGCCCGTCGGCGAGGATCTGCACCTCGATGTGGCGGGGCTCGACGACCGCCTTCTCCAGGAAGACGGTGGGATCACCGAACGCGGACGCCGCCTCACGGGAGGCCGCCTCGATGGACTCGCGCAGCTGGGAGGGGTGCTCGACGCGGCGCATGCCGCGACCGCCACCGCCCGCGACCGCCTTGACGAACACGGGGAAGCCGATGTCCTCCGCGGCGCTCACCAGGGCGTCCACGTTGGTGGACGGCGCCGAGGAACCCAGCACCGGTACGCCGGCCGCGCGTGCGGCGGCCACCGCGCGCGCCTTGTTCCCGGTCAGCTCCAGGATCTCCGCGCTCGGCCCGACGAACGTGATGCCCGCCTCTTCGCACGCCCTGGCCAGGTCGGGGTTCTCGGACAGGAAGCCGTAGCCCGGGTAGACGGCGTCCGCTCCGGCCCGCTGTGCGGCGCGGACGATCTCCTCCACGGAGAGATAGGCGCGCACCGGGTGTCCCGGCTGGCCGATCTCGTAGGCCTCGTCGGCCTTCAGCCGGTGCAGGGAGTTGCGGTCCTCGTGCGGGAACACGGCGACGGTGCGCGCGCCCAGCTCGTAGCCTGCGCGGAACGCCCGAATCGCGATTTCACCGCGGTTGGCGACCAGCACCTTGCGGAACATTCTTGATCCCTTCAGCCTGCCGGTGACGGAGAGCACCCATGGTGTCGGCGGCATCCCGCTTACGCCATGTGAGCCGGGCCACTTGCGGCCTACGCTGTCCTTGAGCTTCCTGTGGTCAAGGGTGTGTGAGCGAGGTGCCCTCATGACCAGCGCGAGTCACCGCGGTGCACGTGCCCGTGATGCGATCGGCGAAACGCCGGGTCCGGGCGCGCCCGCGGTGGGGCATGCGGGGGTGTTCCAGGATCTGCTCCCGCTCGCGCTGTGGATGGTCGACGCCGAGGGGCGCCTGGTGCAGTGGTCGCTCGCCGCGCAGGATCTGCTCGGTCACACGCCGCAGCAGGTGGTGGGCCAGGACGCCAAGCGCGTCCTCGTGCCCGAGGGCAACCAGGAACTGGCCGACCGGCTGGGGGAAAAGGTGCGGGCTGGGGCCGCGGTCGTCGCACGGCTGCCGGTCCGGCATCGCGACGGGTCCCTGGTCGACATGGAGATGTGGCACTGTCCGGTCGCGGATGCGCAGGGCCGTACCGGCATGCTGGCCATCGCGGCGGAGACATCCGCCGTGGAGCGGATGCGCGATGCGCTGGCCGCGCTGGAGGGGCTGTTCACCCAGTCCCCGATCGGCCTGGCCATGCTCGGCCCGGACCTGCGTTTCCTCAGGGTCAACGAGGCGCTGGCGCGGATGGACGGCGTCCCGGTGGCCGACCACGTCGGCCGAAGCGTGACCGAGATCGCACCCGGCGCGGGCAGGCTGGAGTCGGTGATGCGGCAGGTCCTGGAGCGGGGTGAGGCGGTGGTGGACTTCCGCCACACCTCCTCCGGCACGACGGACCCGGCGCGGCAGCGGACGTGGTCCTGTTCCTACGCCCCGCTGATCGGCGGTGCCGGCCAGCGGGTGGGAGTGATCGCCTCGCTGATCGACGTCACGGAGGGGCAGCGGGCCCACCTGGAGGCGGAGCGGGCCCGGCATCGCCTGGCGCTGCTGGCGGAGGCGGGTACGCAGATGGGCTCCACGCTGGATCTGACCCAGACGGCGCAGGAGGTGGTCCGCGTCCTGGTGCCCCGGCTGGCCGACTCCGCCGATGTGCAGCTGCTGGAGGAGGCGGTGGCCCCGGACGAGACCGCTGCCTCGGCGCACGGCGTGGTGCGCCGCGTGGCGGCCGTGTTCACCGATCCGGCCGCGCCGGCCGACCTCCTCGCGGTCGGCATGACCCTGCAGGTGCCGCCCGGCTCGGTGTACGAGCAGATCATGACCGCCGGGCGTCCCATCAACCTGTACCGGAGCGACATCGACCCGCTGATCAGAATTCCCGGCGCCGACCGGCTGCACGACTATCTGCGCACCCGCGTGGGTTCGGCGCGCCTGGTCCCGCTGGTGGCCCGTGGCACCGTGCTGGGCGCGGTATCGGTCACCCGGACCCGCGACCGGGAGCCGTTCGACGAACAGGACACGCTGCTGATCGACGAACTGGTCGCCCGGGCGGCGCTGAACATCGACAACGCGCGCATGTACAGCCGGGAACGCGACGCGGCCCTCACCCTCCAGCGCAGCCTGATGAACCCCTCCCTGCCCACCGTCAGCGGACTGGAACTCACCGGGCGCTATCTGCCGGCCGGCGACCACGAGGTCGGCGGCGACTGGTTCGACGCCATCGCCCTGTCGGGCGACCGGACCGCCCTGGTGATCGGGGACGTGATGGGGCACGGCATCCACGCCGCGGCCGTCATGGGGCAGCTGCGCACCGCCGTACGGACCCTGGCACGCCGGGACACCGCGCCCGACCAGGTGCTGCGCTTCCTGGACGCCGCCGTCGCCGACCTGGGCGACAACGAGATGGCCACCTGCCTGTACGCCGTTCACGACCCGGTCACCGGCCAATGTCTGATCGCCAGGGCGGGCCACCCGCCGCCCGTGGTCGCCGACGGGCGGGGCGCGGTCGCCTTCCTGGAGGGACCCGCGGGCCCGCCGCTGGGCGTGGGCGGGCAGGACTGCGAGGTGCAGCAGGTGGTCCTTCCTCCCCACAGCCTCCTGGTGACCTACACCGACGGCCTGATCGAGACCCGCGGCACCGACCTCGACCAGGGCATGCGCCGTCTGGCCCAGGCGCTGCGGTATCCCGAGCATCCCCTGGAGGACATCTGTGACGAC
The DNA here is from genome assembly GCF_044465645.1 of Streptomyces sp. NPDC049627. Lineage (NCBI taxonomy): Bacteria > Bacillati > Actinomycetota > Actinomycetes > Kitasatosporales > Streptomycetaceae > Streptomyces > Streptomyces sp. NPDC049627. The sequence continues at coordinate 128,440 of NZ_JBITLW010000012.1, forward strand.
CTCCTGGCGCACGTCATGCCCGAGGCGGCGGACGACGACGTGGCGGTCCTCCTGGCCCGCGCGCTGCCCCGGTGACCCGGCCGTCGCACGGCCGACGGACAGTCCAGGTCAGCCGCAACGACGAGGCACGCGGTGCCCGGCCAGCCGATACTGAAATGAGCCACTGCAAAGCCAGACATACGGAATGGAACGGCATGAGCGCCCCGGGGGCGCCGCACCAGGACTCCCGCGAACGGCGCCGGATGGGTGGGCGATGCACGACACATCCCCGACGACACTCAGCGAGAGTCCCGAGGATCCGTTCTCGGTGCACCAGTCCGCGTCCGCCGTTCTGGACGACCACGGACGGATCGTCGCCTGGAGCGACCAGGCCAGCGCTCTCCTCGGCCACCGGGCCGAGGAGGTGCTGGGCCGGCGGGTGCGCGATGTCCTGATCGAACGCGGGGACAGGCCCCTGATCGCCGAGGCGGCCGCCACGTGCGTGCGGGAGGGCGGCTGGTTCGGACTGCTGCCCGTGCGGCACGGCGCGGGCCACCGCGTGTTCGTGGGATTCAGGGCCCGCCGGGTGCGACGACTGGACTCCACCGTCGAGTGGCTCCTCGTCGGCTCGCGCGCCGAGGACGTCGTCCAGTGGAACATCGACCGGGCCATGCTGGACGGCTTCTTCCGCCGCTCCCCCGTGGGGGTCGCGGTGCTCGGCCCGGACCTGCGCATCCTGCGGGTGAACCGGGCGATCGCACGGTTCGGCGGGCTGCCGAGCGAGGCGTATCACGGGCGCCGGACCACCGACTACCTCGTCGGCCCGGACGCGGAGCTGATCGAGGGACGGCTGCAGCGGGTGCTGGAGACGGGCGAGCCTCTCATTTTCGCCGAGCAGCACTGCCGCATCATGGGCAACCCCCCGAAGGAACTGATCGTCTCCGTCTCCGCCTTCCGCATGCAGGACCCGTCCGGCCGGGTACTGGGCGTCACCGAGATCGTCGAGGATGTCACCGACCGCCACCGGGCCCGTCGGCGGCTGGCGCTGCTCAACGAGGTCGGCGCCAGGCTCGGGAACACCCTGGACGTGGGCACGACGGCGCGTGAGCTGGCCGAGGCGGCGGTTCCCGCGCTCGCCGACGCCCTCTCGGTGGATCTGCTGGAACCCGTGACCCACGGGGAGGAGCCGGCCCCCGACGCCACGGGCCCGCTGCGCAGGATGGCGGCCCGCAGCATTCTGGCCGAGGGGCTGCGGGTGATGCGCCCCGTGGACCATCTGTTCTCGTTCCCCGAGGGGACAGCGCAGGAACGCTGTCTGGCCGAGCGGCGTCCGATCCTGCAGCCCACCCTGGACCTCGACCCGGCATGGTTCTCCGCCGACCCGGTGCGGGCCGAGAAGGTGCTCGCCCTGGGTGTCCACTCGCTGATGGTGGTGCCGCTGGTCGCCCGCGGTGTCGTGCTCGGCGTGGTCTGCATGTGGCGGGTGGAGCGGCCGGAGCCGTTCGAGGAGGACGACCTCACCCTCGCGGAGGAGTTCGCCGGCCGGGCCGCGGTCTGCATCGACAACGCCCGCCGCTACACCCAGCAGCACCATGCCGCCGAGGCACTCCAGCGCAGCCTGCTGCCGAGTGAGGTGCCCGAGCATCCGGCCGTCGAGACGGCCCACCGGTACCTGCCCGCGCAGGCCTCCACCGGAGTCGGCGGCGACTGGTTCGACGTCATCCCGCTGTCGGGGCTGCGCGTCGCCCTGGTCGTCGGCGACGTGGTCGGTCACGGCATGCACGCCTCGGCGACCATGGGCCGGCTGCGTGCCGCCGTACAGACCCTCGCGCACCTCGACCTGGCCCCGGACGAGGTCCTCTCCCGGCTCGACGACCTGGTGGACCAGTTGGCCACCGAACAGCGGCAGACCGATGGGAACACCCCCCAGATCGTGGGCGCGACCTGCCTGTACGCGATCTACGATCCGGTCTCCCGGCACTGCGTCATGGCGCGCGCGGGGCACCCGCCGCCGACCGTGGTGGGACCGGACGGCAAGGTGCGCCCGATCGACCCGCCCGCCGGACCGCCCCTGGGCCTCGGCGGGCTGCCGTTCGAGTCGGCCGAGCTCCAACTGGAGGAGGGCAGCCTGCTCGCCCTCTACAGCGACGGCCTCCTGCTGGCCGACAACCGGGACATCGACCAGGGTCTGTCCCTGCTGCGCACCACACTGACCGGTCCGGCCCCCTCACTGGAGCACCTGTGCAAGGCGGTCGAGGACGCGATGCTGCCCGACCGTCCCGCCGACGACGTCACACTGCTGCTGGGCCGGACCCGGGTACTGGCCGCGGAAAAGGTGGCCACCTGGGAGCTGCCGGCCGAGCCCACCGCGGCCGGCCGGGCCCGGACCCTGGTGAGTGAGCGGCTGACCGAGTGGGGGCTGGAGGAACTGGCCTTCACCACCGAACTGATCGTGAGCGAACTGGTCACGAACGCCTACCGGTACGCCGGCGGCCCGGTGCTGGTGCGGCTGATCCGGGACGGCCACCTCATCTGCGAGGTCTCCGACACCAGCAGCACCTCCCCCCATCTGCGCCAGGCCCGCAGCACCGACGAGGGCGGACGCGGCCTGTTCCTGGTGGCTCAGCTGTCCGAGCGGTGGGGCACGCGGTACGGCCGCAACGGCAAGACGATCTGGACCGAGCAACCGCTCTCGGTACCTGAGAGGGAGTCAGGTACCTGACGCGCGCAGGGGCGAGGGGGACGCCGGGACGCCCCCCTCTTTTCCTCTCGTTCCGCACGCCTCGAAGCGCGACGCGCGTCAGTCCACGATCACGCCGGCACGCACGGGCAGCGGAGCTCGGCGGACCACCGCACCGGCGAAGTTGTCCTCGACTTCCGCCTTCTCCGCCGCGTCCGGATACGGGTTCGTGCACGCGGTTCCGGCGCTGGAGCCGGACATCAGGCTGGAGCAGGGCCCGGGCTTGCGGTCGGGCAGGCCGAGGATGTGACCGAGTTCGTGGGCGGAGATACGAATCGTGTCGTAGCCCTGGTCCACGGCCTGCCGTCCGATGTAGACGGTTCCGTTGCCCAAGGTGGTGGGCAGCGCACGCGGCCAGCCGTTGTCCGCCAGGACCCGTATGTTGGCGCGTTGCCCGGTGGCGACCGGCTTCAACTCGACAGCGTTCACACTCTCGTTCCAGATTGCCGCGCCCCGGTCCACCGCGCTCCTGAACTCCGCGGAGCCGCTTGCGTCGTAGGTGAGGACACGGGCGGCCAGGGGGTGGTCCGGGGCGTCGGGGGAAGCGGCCACGGCCTGGCTGCCCACCAGGGACAAGGACACCGCCAGGGCGGTGGCCAGGCTGACGGTCAGGCTACGGACGTGCATGTGCGACCTCCTCGTGGGGGAAGGGAGTCGTGCTCATGACACTTTCTCGGGTCACTGCCCAGCGGAGGGAGAAGTGAATCCGTCCATCGGAGGCGTGAATCCGTCCATCGGGTAAGGAGCGGTTCGCGACCTCACTGCTTGGCGCCGAAGTCCTGCGTCCACCAAGGTCCGCCCGAGCCGTCGTGGACGCCCACGCCGATGTCCTTGAACGAGCAGTTGAGGATGTTGGCACGGTGGCCGGGGCTGTTCATCCAGGAGTCCATCACGGCCTCCGGGGTCTGCTGGCCCTGGGCGATGTTCTCCCCGTACGTCGACCAGGTGTAGCCCGCGGCGGTGATGCGCTGGCCGGGGTCGGCGCCGTCCGGGTTGGTGTGGTCGAAGAAGTTGCGGGCGGCCATGTCGTCGGAGTGGCCCTGCGCCGCCTTGTTCAGGAGCGGATCCTCCGTGAGCGGCCCGCAACCGGCGTCCGCCCGCTCCTTGTTCACCAGCGCGACCACCTGCGCCACCGTGTCCGTCGGGGCCGGCTGGGACTGCGGCGTACCGGACGCGCTCCGAACCGGGCGAGGGGAGAGCCGCGGCGTCGGGCTCTTCGTGGCAGGGCGCGGGGCCTTCGAAGGGCTCGCCTTCTTCGACGGGGACGCGGACGGCGACGGCGACGGCGATCGGGACGCCGACGGAGAGGTCCCGACAGCGCTGGGTTCCCCGAGGTCCACCGCGGGGGCCCCGGCGGTCCGCGCGGCGGTCGCCTCTTCGACGCCGGTTCCGGTCCCCGGGTCCGTGTCGAAGTACCAGAGTCCGCCACCGGCCACGCAGGCCGCCACGACGGCACCGCCTACGGCCCGGCGCCGGTTGCGGCGACGTCGGCGGACCTCACTGCGGGAGGCCGAACGGCCGCGCCCGGCCCGTGAACCCGATGCTCCATGGCCTGCGGACACGGCCGGCCGGGGCGCCGAGGCGACCGCCGCCATCCCGCCGGAGGCGGACAGAACCCGCTCCAGCAGCACGGGCGTCGCCGCGACCAGCGCCAGGCCGGCCAGCAGTCCCTCCGCGGGCATCAGCCCGCTCCACAGTCCGGAGCAGCGCACACATCCGCGGGCGTGCCGGGCTATTCGCTTGCGCCACAGCGCCGAGGGCCGGCCGTCCCAGGAGGCCAGCAGGCCCCGCAGTTCCTCGCACAGCGGCCGCGAGTCCAGCGCCCGCACCACCACGCGGGCCGCCTCCAGCTGCGCCTTCATCCGCTGCACCCGGACCGCCGCGTGCTGCGCCGGCAGCTCCAGGGCCGCGGCGACCTCGGTCCGGGTCAGCTCACCCGCGCACTCCAGCCACCACAGCGACAGCAGTCCCCGGTCGTCCGGGTCGAGCCAGCGGGTGGCGCGTGCGGTCTCCTGGCGCTGGCCGGACAGCTGGAGCTGCACCAGGGTCAGGTCGACGAAGTCCGCGCCCGGGTCGGCGAAGTCCTCGGCCTCATCCACGGCGTCCGGTGCCGACTGCCGGTCCTGCCAGTGGGCCCGGACCTGATTCATCGCGATCGCCACGAGCCAGGAGCGGAAGCTCTCGGGTGTGCGCAGACCGCCCAGCGCGTCGAGGGCGCGCAGCATGGTCTCCTGCACCACGTCGTCGACATCGACCGAACCGTTCAGCGCCCGGCCCACGATGTTGTAGACGAGCGGCAGGTACGCACTGACCAGGGCGTCCTGAGCCTCCGGATCGCCTCCTCGGGCAGCGGTCACCAGTGCCGCCGACTCCCTCGCGCGCTCTGTACTCATCACAAGCTTCCCTGTCCTCGACGCCGAACGGTGCTGTCCGATGCATGGGAGATCGCTCGATGGGCCTCGCATAACAGTTATTCGGACGCCAGTTCCACGAGAGCCTCACGGCATCGGCACGGCTGCGCAATGGGGGACATCACATCTGCAGCGAGAAGCGCTTCAGAACGTCACCATGAGTCCGACACGCCCATATCGGGCAGGCAATAAGGGGATTCACCCTCATTTCAGACGAGGTCGGGCACGTCGACCGCGGCCGGGGTGACGACCTGCCCTACGGGAGCGCCCTGAAGGAGTCGTTTGACCGGGACCTCCACTTTCTTGCCGGTTCGGGTGTACGGGGCGCCCGGCACTTCGAGGATCTCGTCGGGGGACGTGGCGGGGTGAGGCGCCGGCGCGGATGCCGTCGCGGATCCTCTCGCGGGGGGGGCGTCGTCCAGGGGCGCCCCGGCGGCGAGGGTCACGACACACCCAGGTGCGGTGCGGCCAACTCCCCGCCCACACGGGGGTGTTGCCCGCCGCAGGGCGTGAACCGGACTGCATGCGGCCCCCAGGCGCCCGCCGGGGCCGGCAGCGGGCCAATCCGCGCCCCTGGCAGGTGTTCTGGTGATGCCCACGCGGCACCGACGAAAAGGCTGACGCCAGACCGCTGCACCCGCACGCCCCGCCCGGTCAGTGCCTGACCAGTTGCTCGGTCAGACGACGCGCCTGGGTGAGCAACGTGCCGTACGTCGCCAGCCCGTCGGGATCGGCCGGCATCGCCTCGTGCAACCGCTGCCGCAGATCGTCCAGGCTGCGCACCAGCTCTTCGACGACCTCGCGCAGTTCCCGGCCCGCTTCCACGTCCTGCCCGGCCGGAGCGAACCGGCTCCGGGTGTAGAACCGTATGGCGCGGGCGCTGCAGTAGAGGAACTCCGCGTACGGCTTGGTGATGTGCGGGCCCGGCCGTGGTTTCTTCCCGTCGCCGTCACAGGCCTCCAGCACCAGCCTGGTCACGCCCGTGGTGTGGACGGCCACGTAGTCCAGGACGGTGACCGCGTCGTCGTAGCCCTGTCCGGGCGGCGAGACGACGCCGCGGCGGAGGTTGGCGCGCAGGCTCTCCCGGCTCCAGCCGACCGCGGCACGGGCCTGGTCCACCAGACGGCAAAGTCGCAGCGCACGCTCGTGCAGGGAGCCGGCCACACGGGCATCCCAGTCGTCCGCGGCCAGCCGGTCGGCGACCGCGTCCAGAATCTGCCGCGCTTCGCAGGCCGCGTCCTCCAGCGCGGCACGGGTGCTGCGCAGATACACCGGAGGCCGGATGAGAGCATTGACGGCGATGCCCACCACCGCGCCGAAGACCGCCTCCGCGATCCGGGCCGCGGACGCCGCGACGGTGACCGGCCCAGCGGTCAGAACGAACAAGGCGCCCGTGGCCGCGTAGATTCCTTGGCTGCCCAGGCGCCGCCAGTTGCCGAGGAGCACCACCGCCGGCAGCACCAGGCACATGGCCCCCAAGGGGGAGCCGATCATCAGCACGACGCCTGTCGCCACCACCGTCCCGACGGCGATGGCTGCCACCTGCTGCAGCCCGTGCGCGATCGACCGGTACACCGTCGACTCCACCAGCACGACCGCCACCCATGGCGCGACGAACGCCATCGGCGCCTGCAGCCACCAGCCCGCCACGGCCCATGCCACGCACGCCGCCAGAGCCGCCTTGACCGCCTGCACCGCCAGATCCCGTTCACGGCCGGGCTCCTCCCACGCCCGCCGAACCGTCTCTCCCGCCGCCCTGCCGCGGCGCCGGGCAACCAGCACCGCCCATCGAATTCCTCGCGTCCCTCGCATCCCCAGCCAAGTGCCACCTGTGCCGAGAAGGATTCCCCCACCCTCCACCCGCGTCTTGACGCGTCAATGACAAGGATGGCTTGATAGCTCATGGGAGCGCTCCCACCCGTCATGCACTTCCGTATGCCCCGGGGCCCGGAGATTCCGGCGATACGAGTGATCCGGGGGACCCGTGATACCGGCCGCCGACGGCCCGTCGGCGGCTGTCACCCGCACGGCACGCACCGTCTCACCCCTCGAATCCATCCCACCCTTCGGAGCCGCCATGAGATCGCGCACCCCCACCGCTCCACGGCTGGCCGTCGTCGTGGCCGCCCTTCTCGGCCTGCTCGTCCCCCTGCTCTCCTTCGCGACGCCCGCCCAGGCGGCGGCCACCGGTCTCCACATTCAGAACGGCCGGCTGCTGGAGGCGAACGGCAGCGATTTCGTGATGCGCGGCGTCAACCACGCCCACACCTGGTACCCGGGCGAGACGCAGTCGCTGGCCGACGTCAAGAGGCTGGGTGCCAACACCGTCCGCGTCGTCCTCTCCGACGGCCACCGCTGGACCAGGAACAGCGCCGAGGACGTGGCGGGCATCATCGCCGAGTGCAAGGCCAACCGGCTCATCTGCGTGCTGGAGGTGCACGACACCACCGGCTACGGAGAGGAGTCCGCGGCCGGGACCCTCGACCACGCGGCCGACTACTGGATCGGCCTGAAGGACGTGCTCACCGGCCAGGAGAACTACGTCATCATCAACATCGGCAACGAGCCCTGGGGCAATACCGATCCCGCCGGCTGGACCGAGCCCACGACCGCGGCCGTCGAGAAGCTGCGCGACGCCGGGTTCGCCCACACGATCATGGTGGACGCACCCAACTGGGGCCAGGACTGGCAAGGCGTCATGCGCGCCAACGCCCAGGCCGTCCACGACGCCGACCCCACCGGCAACCTGATCTTCTCGATCCACATGTACAGCGTCTACGACACCGCGCAGGAGATCACGGACTATCTGAACGCCTTCGTCAACGCCCGACTGCCCATTGTCATCGGCGAGTTCGGAGGACCGCCCGACCAGTACGGCGACCCGGACGAGGACACCATGATGGCCGCCGCCCAGCAGCTCCGGCTCGGCTACCTGGCCTGGTCCTGGAGCGGCAACACCGACCCGGTCCTCGACCTGGCGATCGACTTCGACCCCACCCGGCTCAGCTCCTGGGGCCGACGCGTCTTCAACGGCGCCAACGGCATCGCCGCCACCTCGAAGGAAGCCACCGTCTACGCCTCGGGCGGGGGCGACACCACTCCCCCGACCGCGCCCGGGACACCGACCGCCTCCGCCGTGACCTCCTCGTCCGTCACCCTGAACTGGACCGCCGCGACCGACGCCGGCGGGGTCACGGGCTACGACGTGGTCCGCGTCAGCGGCGCGACGGAGACCGCGGCCACCTCCACGACGAGCTCCTCCGCCACGGTCACCGGCCTCGCCCCCGCCACCTCCTACACCTTCGCCGTCTACGCCCGCGACGCCGCCGGCAACCGCTCGCCACGCTCCGGCACGGTGACCGTCACGACGGCCTCCGCAGGCTCGCCCACGACGTGCGGGGTCGGATACCGGGTGACGAACGAATGGCCCGGCGGCTTCCAGGCCGAGGTCGTCATCCGCAACACCGGCAGCTCCGCGATCAACGGCTGGACGCTGCGCTGGACCTTCCCGGACAGCCAGCGCATCAGCAACCTGTGGGGCGGCACCGCGACGCAGAGCGCCACCGAGGTGAGCGTCGCCTCCGTGTCGTACACCGCGAGTATCGCCCCGGCGAGCTCGGTGACGCTCGGCTTCACGGCCACGAAGGGCAGCGCGAACCCCATCCCCACGGCCTTCACACTCAACGGCTCCAGCTGCTCGCTGTCCTGACCGTCCCCAGGTCCTGAGCCGCCCCACTCACTCCGCGGATCGCGCACCCTCTGATCCGAATGATCTGGGCATCGAGGGAACCCGCGCGGCCGCGGAGGCGTTCTTGTCTGGTGACGGGGTGGGCCGGCTCGCCTGCCGACAGGAACGGAGGCGACACGATGAGCGACAAGGCTCGGAAGCTGTTCGAGGCGCTCGACCTCGACCACAACGGGACCCTGACCCGCATAGAGGTGATCACCGCGTTGCGGACGAAGGGCCCGTCTCTGGCCGCCTCAGGAGATCTGCCGGTCTGGGCGGTGGGCGACGACGACGCCTCCTCGGCGCTGTTCGACGCCGCCGACCAGAACGGCGACGAGGTGCTGACGCTGGAGGAGTTCGCGGCGGTCGTGGACCGTCGTTTCGGCTGGTCCTGACACCGAACCGGCCACGGCCGGGCGCCCTTCGACACGGTGCGGTTCACCCCCGGCGGGTGATGCGACCGAGTCGGCACCGTGCTGCGCTGGTGAGATGGGCTGGTCTGTCGTGAACCCCCTCGACATCGCGGGGCGTGTGACGCGGTACGCGCTGGGATCCGCCGGCTTCGTGGCCGACCTTGCGCTCCGCACGGTGACCGCCGCGGTCGTGGACCGTCTGGATCTCGACGGCCTGGCCGCCCGCATCGACGTGAACCGGGTCGCCGACCGGGTGGACGTGATGCGCGTCGCCGGCCGCGTCGACGTCGACGCGATGGCCGACCAGGTGGACGTGAACCGCGTGGCCGACCGCGTGGACGTGAACCGCGTCGCCGATCGCGTGGACGTGCCTCGCGTCGCCGAGCGCGTCGACGCGGACACCGTCGCGGCACGGGTCGACGTGGACGCCATCGCCGCACGCATCGACGTGGACGCCATCGCGGCACGGATCGACGTCGACCGGATCGCCGCACGCGTGGACGTCGACGCAGTGATCGCCCGGGTCGATCTGGTGACGCTCACCAGAGCCGTGCTGGAGGAGATCGACCTGGGGCGGATCGTGCGGGAGACGAGCGGCGGGATGGCCGAGGAGACGGTGGACGCGCTCCGGTCGCGGACCGTACGGGCCGACCGGGCGGTGAACCGCGTCGCCGACCGGCTGCTGCACAGACCCGTCACCGCCCCCGAGCGGACCGACCTCACGGGCTGACGCCGTGCCGCAGGACCACCGGGAACGGGACCCGGAGAGCGACACGGCGGGAGTCGTGTCGAGGTGCCTGGCGGGTGTGGTCGACGCCTTCGTGGTGGTCGGGATCGGTCTCGCCGTGCAGGTCGCCATCGGCGGTGTGCGGCTGCTCGTCGACGGGCCCCCCTTCCGGGTCCCGGACCCGCCCTCCTGGCTGACCGGTGTCGGCGGCTGGGTCCTGGCCGTGCTCTATCTGGGCGTCTGCTGGGCCGTGACCGGAGGCACCGCAGGCGACCGGCTGCTGGGCCTGCGGGTCGCCCGGCGTGCCGGGCGGCTGCTCGGCACGCCGCGCGCGCTGCTGCGTGCCGCGCTGTGCGTGACCTTTCCCGTGGGGCTGCTGTGGATCCCGCTCAGCAGACGCCGCGCGTCGCTCCAGGACCTGGTCGTCGCCAGCGCCGTCCGGTACCACCGGTACTGACGCGCGGTGGTGTCATGACGCGTACGTCGGTCCGCGCTCGACCCTCTTCTTGAGAGCGAGTCACCTTCGGGTCTTCGGCCCCAAGGTACAGCCGCCGCCCGCTCGAACCAGGTCCTGCGCACCGCTCCAGGCCGAACTCGGCTTCCTCGGCCACCGTTCGGTCGCGGTGGACCGGCCCGGCCACGGATTCGGCGCCACCTGCCCGCGCGCCCGGCAGACGCCCCGGGATCCCGAAGGGCTCGCCACGGCACCCGGAGCGATCAACGGCGTCACGCTCGCCGACAACGCCGCGCACCTGATCGGGATCCTGGACCGGGCCAGGCGGAAGGGCCCGGTGATCCTCGGCTCGCGCAGCCGCGGCGGCATCACGGCCACCGCCGCGGCCGACGCAGCCACCGCCACGGCCAACGCACGCCCGGACCTCGTCGACCGCATCGCCCACGGCCGGGAACCCGGCATGTGCGTCCGACCGACAGCATGAGCCCGCCCCTCGCCCTCCAGGAGCGGCTGATCCGCGAGGGCGACGCCTGGCCGACCGACCCGGCATCGGCGGCCCGGATACTGGGCGAACTCGCCGGGTCCCCCACCCTTCCCCGACGGGACGCGACACCTCGCAACTCCGGGCTGCGGAGCGCGAAGAGGCCGAGGTCACAGCCACAGAGAGGGCAAGGTCACAGCCGTGCCCCCTGCTGCTCCTTTGCGCCTCTGGCCTAGCATCCGAGCATGACGGTCCTGCCTGACGACGGGCTTGAGCTGGCCGCCGAGTTCCCTGACGTGTCCCACGAGCAGTGGCAGCGCCTTGTTGCGGGCGTGCTGCGCAAGTCGGGCAAGGACGTCGAGGGAGCCCAGGCCGAGGAAGCCCTGTCCACCGCGCTGGAGGACGGGCTGCGCACCCGGCCTCTGTACACCGCGCACGACGCCGCGCCCGATGCCGGCCTGCCCGGATTCGCCCCCTTCGTACGCGGGAGCCGCGCCGAGGGGAACACGGTGGGCGGCTGGGACGTACGCCAGCGGCACACCACGGCCGACGGCGCCGCGGTCCTGGGGGACCTGGAGAACGGCGTCACGTCGCTGTGGCTGGTCGTCGGCGAGGGCGGCATCCCGGTGTCGTCGCTCGGCGGCACCCTGGAGGGTGTCTACCTCGACCTGGCCCCCGTCGTCCTCGACGCCGGGCGCGACGCCGAGCCCGCCGCGCGCGCGTTGCTGCGGCTGTACGAGGAGCGCGGTGTCGCCAAGGACGCGGCGCGCGGCAACCTGGGCGCCGATCCGCTGGGTCACGAGGCCCGTACCGGGCAGTCGTACGACTTCCCGGCGGTGGCCTCTCTCGCGCGGCTGTGCGCCGAGGAGTACCCGGGGCTCCGGGCGCTGACCGTGGACGCGTTGCCGTACCACGAGGCCGGCGGTTCGGCCGCGCAGGAGCTGGGCTGCTCGCTGGCGACCGGTGTCGCGTATCTGCGGGAGCTCACCGAGGCCGGGCTGAGCGTCGAACAGGCCTGTGGGCAGCTGGAGTTCCGGTACGCGGCGACCGCCGACCAGTTCCTGACGATCGCCAAACTGCGGGCCGCGCGCCGACTGTGGGCGCGGGTCGCCGAGGTCTGCGGGGCGCCGCAGGCGGGGGCGCAGCTCCAGCACGCCGTGACGTCGCCGGTGATGATGACGCGCCGCGACCCGTGGGTGAACATGCTGCGCACGACCATCGCCACGCTGGCCGCCGGAGCGGGTGGTGCCGAGTCCGTCACCGTGCTGCCCTTCGACCACGCCCTCGGTCTGCCGGACGGGTTCGCCCGGCGCATCGCCCGCAACACCTCGACGATCCTCATCGAGGAGTCGCACCTGGCCCGGGTCATCGACCCCGCGGGAGGCTCCTGGTACGTGGAGCGCCTGACCGACGAACTCGCGCGGGCCGGCTGGGAGTTCTTCCAGCGGATCGAGCGCGGCGGCGGCCTCGCGACCGCCCTTCGCTCGGGGCAGCTGGGGCAGGACCTCGCCGACACCTGGCAGGCCCGGAGCGGCAAGCTCGCCAAGCGGCGTGAACCCGTCACCGGCGTCAGCGAGTTCCCGCACCTGGGCGAGAAGCCCGTGGAGCGGCAGCCGGCCCCCGAGCCGCCGTCCGGCGGGCTGCCGCGCGTGCGCCGCGACGAGGCGTACGAGGAACTGCGCGCCCGCTCCGACGCCCACCTCGCCGCGACGGGCTCCCGTCCGCGGATCTTCCTGGCCGCCCTGGGACCGGCGGCCGCGCACACCGCGCGCCTCACGTTCGCCTCGAACCTCTTCCAGGCGGGGGGCATCGAGCCCGTCACCGAGGGCACGTTCGAGGACAGCGGCGCCTCGGAGGTCTGCCTGTGCTCCAGTGACGCCCTGTACGAGGAGCAGGCGGCGACCGTGGCCGCCGACCTGAAGGCGGCCGGTGCCTCGCACGTGTTCCTGGCCGGCCGTCCCGGTGAGTACGCCGGTGTCGACGCGTACGTCTTCGCGGGCTGTGACGCCGTCGCCGTACTGTCCGCCACCCTTGACCGCATGGGAGTGTCCTGATGACCGCCCCCTTTGGCCCCTCCGTCCCCGACTTCTCCGGGATCGAGCTGGGGACGCCTTCCGCCGACGGCGGCGCCGACGAGTGGCGTACGGCCGTCAAGAGGGCGGCCGGTGGGGACGACCTGCTGTGGGAGACCCCGGAGGGCATCCCGGTCAAGCCGCTGTACACCGGGCAGGACCTGGAGGGCCTGGACTTCCTGGGCACGTACCCGGGTGCCACGCCGTATCTGCGCGGCCCGTACCCGACGATGTACGTCAACCAGCCCTGGACGATCCGCCAGTACGCGGGCTTCTCCACCGCCGAGGAGTCCAACGCCTTCTACCGGCGCAACCTGGCGGCCGGTCAGAAGGGCCTGTCGGTCGCCTTCGACCTGCCCACGCACCGCGGCTACGACAGCGACCATCCGCGGGTGACCGGTGACGTCGGCATGGCGGGCGTGGCCATCGACTCCATCTACGACATGCGGCAGTTGTTCGACGGGATCCCGCTGGACAAGATGTCGGTGTCGATGACGATGAACGGCGCCGTGCTGCCGGTGCTCGCGCTCTACATCGTCGCCGCCGAGGAACAGGGCGTCGCGCCCGAGAAGCTGGCCGGGACCATCCAGAACGACATCCTCAAGGAGTTCATGGTCCGCAACACCTACATCTATCCGCCGAAGCCGTCGATGCGGATCATCTCCGACATCTTCGCCTTCACCTCGCAGCGGATGCCCCGCTACAACTCCATCTCGATCTCCGGCTACCACATCCAGGAGGCCGGTGCGACGGCGGATCTGGAGCTGGCGTACACGCTCGCGGACGGCGTGGAGTACATCCGGGCGGGCCGTGAGGCGGGCCTGGACGTGGACGCGTTCGCGCCCCGGCTGTCGTTCTTCTGGGCGATCGGCATGAACTTCTTCATGGAGATCGCCAAGCTGCGGGCGGCGCGCCTGCTGTGGGCGAAGCTGGTGAAGCAGTTCGACCCGAAGAACACCAAGTCCCTTTCGCTGCGCACCCATTCGCAGACCTCCGGCTGGTCGCTGACCGCGCAGGACGTGTTCAACAACGTCACGCGCACGTGCGTCGAGGCGATGGCGGCCACCCAGGGCCACACCCAGTCGCTGCACACCAACGCCCTCGACGAGGCGCTCGCGCTGCCCACCGACTTCTCGGCCCGCATCGCCCGCAACACGCAGCTGCTGATCCAGCAGGAGTCCGGCACCACCCGGGTCATCGACCCCTGGGGCGGCAGCGCCTACGTGGAGAGGCTGACGTACGACCTCGCGCGCCGGGCCTGGCAGCACATCCAGGAGGTCGAGGCGGCGGGCGGCATGGCCAAGGCGATCGACGCCGGTATCCCCAAGCTGCGCATCGAGGAAGCCGCGGCCCGCACCCAGGCCCGTATCGACTCCGGGCGCCAGCCGGTCATCGGCGTGAACAAGTACCGGGTGGAGAACGACGAGGCGATCGAGGTCCTGAAGGTCGACAACTCCTCCGTGCGCGCCCAGCAGATCGAGAAGCTGCGCCGGCTGCGCGCGGAGCGGGACGAGCAGGCGTGCCAGGACTCGCTGGACGCGCTCACCCGGGCCGCCGGGGGCGAGGGCAACCTGCTGGAGCTGGCGGTGAACGCGGCCCGCGCGAAGGCGACCGTGGGCGAGATCTCCGACGCCCTGGAGAAGGTGTACGGTCGGCACGCGAGCCAGATCCGTACGATCTCCGGCGTGTACCGCAACGAAGCAGGAGAGTCCCCGTCCGTGGACCGCACCCGCGCCCTGGTGGACGCCTTCGAGGAGGCCGAGGGCCGCCGTCCGCGCATCCTGGTCGCCAAGATGGGCCAGGACGGCCACGACCGCGGCCAGAAGGTGATCGCCACCGCCTTCGCCGACCTCGGCTTCGACGTCGACGTCGGCCCGCTGTTCCAGACCCCGGCCGAGGTGGCCCGCCAGGCCGTCGAGGCGGACGTGCACATCGTCGGCGTGAATTCGCTGGCGGCCGGTCACCTCACCCTCGTACCGGCGTTGAAGGAGCAGCTGGCCGAGGAGGGACGCGAGGACATCATGATCGTGGTCGGCGGGGTGATCCCGCCGCAGGACGTGCCGACGCTGCTGGAGATGGGCGCGGCGGCGGTGTTCCCGCCCGGCACGGTCATTCCGGACGCGGCACACGATCTGATCACGCGGCTGGCGGCCGACCTCGGTCACGACCTGCAGAGCTGATGGCAGCCATCGATCTCGACACGTATGTGAAGGGTGTTCTCGACGGCAAGCGGGCCCTGGTGGCCCGCGCCATCACCCTCGTCGAGTCCACGCGCCCGCACCACCGGGCGCTGGCACAGCAGATGCTGACGGAGTTGCTGCCGCACAGCGGCCGGGCCCGGCGGATCGGCATCAGCGGAGTGCCGGGCGTGGGCAAGTCCACGTTCATCGACGCGTTCGGCACCATGCTGACCTCGCTCGGTCACCGGGTCGCCGTGCTCGCTGTGGACCCGTCCTCCACCCGTACGGGCGGGTCGATCCTGGGCGACAAGACCCGCATGGAGCGCCTGGCCGTGGACCCGGCCGCCTTCGTACGCCCCTCCCCCAGCGCAGGCACGCTGGGCGGGGTCGCCAAGGCCACCAGGGAGTCCATGATCGTGATGGAGGCGGCGGGCTATGACGTGATCCTGGTGGAGACGGTCGGCGTCGGCCAGTCGGAGACCACGGTCGCGAACATGGTCGACTCCTTCCTCCTCCTCACCCTGGCCCGCACGGGCGACCAGCTCCAGGGCATCAAGAAGGGCGTCCTGGAACTGGCCGACGTCGTCGCCGTCAACAAGGCGGACGGCCCGCACGAGCGCGACGCCCGCGCGGCGGCCCGCGAACTGGCGGGCGCGCTACGGCTGATGCACGGCAAGGACGCGTACTGGACGCCGCCCGTGCTGAGTTGCAGCGCCCGCGAGTCGACCGGCCTGGACACCGTGTGGGAACGCCTCGAACAGCACCGCACGCTCCTCGATTCCACCGGCCGCCTCACCGCCAAGCGCCGCGACCAGCAGGTCGACTGGACGTGGAGCATGGTCCGTGACGAACTGCTCGGCCGCCTGTACGCCGACCCGGGGGTCAAGGCCGTCGCACCGCTCCTCGAACAGCAGGTCAGGGACGGCGAGTTGACGCCCACTCTGGCGGCCGAGCGCATTCTGGGGGCGCTCGGGAGCCCGGAGTCCTGCTGAGCTTCTCAGGGCCTCCTCAGCCCCCGGTACCTGAGCCTGATCGCGGAGTCCGGACCTCAGTCCTCCGGGCGGCGCCCCCAGGCGGAGATCATCGGCGCAAGGGCCAGGTCGAGGCCGCCCGCCGCGATGTTGGCCAGGTGGCGGTCGATCTCGTCGTCGGTGGCCAGCCCCGCGACCACGAGCTGGTCGCGGACCTGGTGGACGGTGGCCTCCTCCAGCACGGTGCACGCGGGTGAGGTAACCGGGAAGTAGGCGTCGGCCTCGACGTCGACCAGCCCGGCCTCGCGCAGCAGCCGCGGCAGCTTGCGTCCGTACTCCAGATCAGCGCCACGCTGCCGCAGCAGTTCGCGGAAGCCGCGGCGCATCCTGTTGGCCAGCTCCTGCTCGGGACCGTACTCGTCGGGGCAGATCAAGGGCTGCAGCGCCGGGTCGGCGTCCTCCAGCACCAGCCATCCGCCGGGGCGCAGCGCCTTGACCATGGACCGCAGGGCCTTGTCGCGCTCGGCGACATGGACCAGGACGAGGCGGGCGTGGATCAGGTCGAACGGCCCCCCGGCCGGGGGCGCCTCGGCCGCCACGTCATGGCGCAACACGTCGAAGCCCGCGGACTCTCTCATCCAGGAGGTGTTGATGTCGGTGGCCACCACGTGCCCGGTCGGACCGACGCGCGCGGCCAGCCAGTCCGGCACGGTGGGCCCACCTGCGCCGACCTCCCAGCATCGCCACCCCTCACCGACGCCGACCGTCTCGAAATGGCGGAACGTCGACGGGTCGAAGAGCACCGACAGCGCGGTGAACCGCAGCCCGGCCTCGGCCTGCCGATTGTCCAGGAGGTATCCCTTGCCGGAAGTGTCCTGTGCGTTCCGTTCCATGGGCCGATCATCGCACGGGGGCACGGGGGCGCCGGAGATGTCGTTGACATGTTCAAAACACCCCCTTTACCATCCGGCCTACGAGAAAGCGCTTTCCGCTAGCCCTGTTCCGTCGCCCCCACGACGGCCAACCCCCACCACGCTCACCCCCCACAGGAGGAACCCTCCATGAGCACCCCTTGGCGCAACAAGGCGGTCGTGGCCGCGCTGGCGGCCGCCCTGCTGGCCGCCCCCGGCATCGCGCAGGCCGCTGCGCTCACCCCCGCACCGGCATCCCAGGAACGGGTGTCGGCGGCCGACATCACCTGGACCCTGGAGCGGGCGGGCAACCCCACCCAGGACCAGCAGAGCGCCTACGACCTCATCACGCGGGCCATGAACGCCGCCGTTGCCCGCTACAACAACCTCAGCGACCTGGGCAAGACCATCACCGTCCGCTACGACCCGGGTGTGCCCACCGCCGACGGCAACCTCAACGGAACCATCCGCTTCGGCAGCAACCGCGGCTACATGACCGAGCGGACCGCTCTGCACGAGATCGCCCACACGATCGGCGTGGGCACCAGCGCGGGCTGGTCGAGGCTCGGCGGGAGCGGCACCTGGACCGGCGCGCAGGCCACGGCGCTCGTCCGGCAGTTCGACGGTGCGAGCGCCAGGATATCCACGGGCGGCGGCCACTTCTGGCCCTACGGCCTGAACTACGACAACGAGTTCTCGAACACGGCGGCCGACCGCCACGTCCGGATCGTCGCCGCGATGGTCCGCGACGGCCTGTGAGGTGAGGGGGCCCGTCAGCGCGGCATGCGCGTACCCGTGCCGCCGACCCGGACCTTCGGGTCACCGGCGCGCAGGGTCACGGTCAGTACACCGGGCCTGCCCATGTCCTCGCCCTGGTGCAGGGTGAGCACCGACTCCGGGGGCACCAGGGCGAGTTCACGCGCATAGGCGCCGAACGCGGCGGCAGCGGCACCCGTGGCCGGGTCCTCGACGACGCCGCCGACCGGGAAGGGGTCGCGGACGTGGAAGACGGTGTCCGCGGCGCGCCACACCAGCTGAACGGTCGTCAGGTCGAGCTTCCGCATCAGGGTGGCGAGCCGCTCGAAGTCGTACGACAGGTCCGCGAGCCGTTCCCGGGTTCCGGCGCCCAGCACCAGATGCCGGGCGCCGGCGAAGGCGATGCGGGGCGGCAGCAGCGGGTCGAGGTCGGCCGACGGCCAGCCCAACGCCGCCAGCGCCTCGGCCAGTTCCTCCGGGGCGATGTCCTCGATCCGGGGCTCCACGCTCGTCAACGTCGCCCGGAGCGTGCCGTCGGCGGCGCCGCTGACGGTCACCGGCACCGTGCCGGCAGGTGTGGCGAAGACCAGATCTCCCGGGCCGATCCGCTCGGCCAGGGCCACGGCCGTGGCGATGGTGGCATGGCCGCAGAAGGGCACCTCCGCCCGAGGGCTGAAGTACCGCACGGTGAAGGCCCGTCCGGGCTCCCCGGCCAACCCGTCGGGCGGCCCGGTCAGGAACGCCGACTCGCTGTATCCCAGCCGTGCGGCGATCGCCAGCATCGCGGCGTCGTCGAGCCCGGAGGCGTCCAGGACCACGCCCGCCGGATTGCCCCCGTCCGGCTGGGACGAGAACGCGGTGTAGTGCAGCACATCGACATCCGGCTCATTCATCGTCATGCCTGACGACAACCAGCGCACCGGGGCGCGGATTCCCGGCCTGCGTCCGCCGTTGCGCCGGAACGTGGCCGAAGCCGGTGCGGCGGGTGGAGATATGGAACATGCGTCTGCCCGGGCCGCATCGCACGCCGCAGCCCGCGCACTGACCCTCGCGTCGCCCGCCTGGGCCGCGGCCCAGGCCGATGCCACCGCCCCCTCCGCGTCACCGGCACCGGCACCGGCACCGAGGGCGACTCGGTCATGACCCGGACCCAGTGGGTCCAGGTCATGGGCCGTCGCATGCGGCGCCACCGTCGAAGCCGACGGACAGGTCATCAGCCTCGCGCTGTGACCGACTGCCGGGGGCGGAGGCTCAGAGCTGCACCAGAGCGTTCAGGTTCTCGTGGCCGATGCCCGGCCGGTGGAGTGCGAGCCAGCCGTGGTCGCGCATGAGCGTGGTGGTGCCGAGGGTGCCGGGATCGACGGACAGCCGCCCGCAGGCGTCGGCCACGCCCGTCATGCTCTCGCCGTCGGCGTCGAGTTCCTCCCAGGGCAGCGGGTCGCCGATCGGCTCCGCGCCGCTCTCCGCCGCGCACAGCCGACGGATGCGGCCCTTCTCGGCGACCACCCAGACATCGGATCCCCCGGCCGCGTCCTCGAAGAACATCTGCGCCTCGCCGCAGTGGGAGCTCAACCGCTCCACCGCGCCCATCCACTCGTCCCAGTCGAGTCCCACCAGGTCGGGCAGGTTGCCGAAGATCAGCCGCCAGCCGTCCAGTTCGGGCGTGATGAAGGTGGGGAGTGCATCGTCGCGGAACGGCAGGTCCCCGACGTCGGCTCCCTCGTCCAGCGTGACCGGGAACCGGTCGTGGAGGCCGAGCGCCTCGAAGAGCCCTTCGTACGTCGCGCCGGGGACCGCGTACCACCAGCCTCGGGTGTCGAGAGGAAAGGGCGTGTCATCAACGGACTTGAGGCGCGCACGGCGTTCCAGGAGTGCCCTGTCGCGTGCGTCGAGGTGATCGGTCGAACCGGTGGCGATCAGTTCGCCCAGCCTGCTGCGGGTCATGGCGTCGATCCTATGCAGCGCAGTTGATTCAGCGGCCTGCGAAGGCTGTCAATGTTGTGCACTTTATTGACGGCGGTCATCCCACAGCCTACCTTCGCGGTGTCCTTCCCCCGGTCAAGGGAGACCGCGATGCCCCCGTCCCCCGTCGCATCACCCGAGCAGAACCGCCGGCTGCGCCGCGTCGCCCTCTCCGGGCTGCTCGGTACCGCCGTGGAGTTCTACGACTTCCTCGTCTACGGCACCGTCGCCGCCCTGGTCTTCGGCGAACTGTTCTTCCCCGGTGCCGATCCCGCCGTCGGCACCATCGCCGCGTTCGGCACCTTCGCCGCCGGCTATGTCGCCCGACCGCTCGGCGGTGTCGTCTTCGGGCACTTCGGTGACCGGCTCGGCCGCAAGAACATGCTGTTGCTCACCATGGGCCTGATGGGCGGCGCCAGCTTCCTCATCGGGCTGCTGCCGACGTACGACACGATCGGCGTCTGGGCGCCGGTCCTGCTGATCACCCTGCGCGTCGTCCAGGGCATCGCCATCGGCGGTGAATGGGGCGGCGCCACGCTGATGGTCGTCGAGCACGCCGGGGAGCGGCGCCGCGGCCTGTGGTCCAGCTTCACGCAGATGGGAGCCCCGCTCGGCTCCCTGATCTCCGCCACCGTCGTCGCCCTCGTGTCGACCCTCCCCAAGGACCAGTTCGCGGCGTGGGGCTGGCGCGTGCCGTTCCTGCTGAGCGTGGTCCTGCTCGGCGTCGGGCTCTTCGTCCGCCTCAAGGTGGTGGAGAGCCCGCTCTTCGCCGAGGTGAAGAAGGACCGCGCCGAGGCGCGGCTGCCGATCCTCGACGTCCTGCGCCGCCCGCGTCCGGTGCTGCTGGCCTGCTGTGTCGGCATCGGCGCCTTCACCGCCCAGTCCTTGCTGACCAGTTACCTCATCGCGTACGCCACCGGCATCGGCTACCCCCGCCCGCAGGTGCTCACCGCGCTCACGGTCTCCGCCGCCGTCGCCCTGGTCGTGCTCCCCTGCGCCTCCGCGCTCTCCGACCGCATCGGCCGCCGCCCGGTCGTGCTCACCGGAGCCGTCCTGTCGGCCGCGACCGCCTTCCCGGTGCTCGCGCTGGTCGACTCGAAGTCGCCGGGCGCGCTGATCCTCGCCGTCGTTCTCGGCCACGGCATCGCCCAGTCCCTGATGTACGGCCCGCTGGGCGCCCTGTTCAGCGAGATGTTCGGCACCCGGGTCCGCTACACCGGCGCCTCCCTGGGCTACCAGGGCGCCACCCTCGTCGGCGCCGGCTTCTCCCCCATGATCGCCGGCAGCCTGGTCGCCGACAGCGGCAACAGCACTCCGGTGTCCCTGCTGCTGTGCGGCGGCTCGCTCATCACCGCACTGACCGTCTGGTTCGTCCGCGAGACGAGTCGCACGTCCCTCTCGGACACCCCGGCCGAACTCCCCGCCACCCCCCACACCGAGGAGATCACCGCATGACGAGCGGCACCCGCACCGCCCTCGTGGCAGCCCTCCTGCTCGCCGTCACCACCCTCCCCACCGCGACGGCGTCCGCCACGGCACCCGGCCACGTCGAAGGCCGACTGCCCTCCGGCGCCACGTACGTGATGGATGTCCCCGCCTCCTGGAACGGCACCGTCCTCCTCTTCAGCCACGGCTACCGGGCGTCCGGCGCGCCCAACCCCGCCCAGAACGCCGCCGACGACGCCACCAAGTCCCGGCTCCTCGACCTGGGTTACGCCCTGATCGGCTCTTCGTACGCCTCCACGGGCTGGGCCGTGACGGACGCCGTACCCGACCAACTCGCCACCCTGGCGGCCTTCACCGACCGTTTCGGCACGGCCCGGCGGACCATCGCCTGGGGAGAGTCGTACGGCGGACTGGTCACCACCGCCCTCGCCGAGCGCCACCCGGCCCGCATCGACGGCTCACTGGCGATGTGCGGCCTGGTGCACGGCGGCGTCGCCAACTGGAACAACACCCTCGACCCGGTCTTCGCCCTCAAGACCCTTCTCGCTCCCGACGCCGACGTCCCGCTGGTGGACCTCCCCGACCAGAAGACCGCCGCCGACGCGGCGAACACCCTGACGGCCGCCCTGGACTCGGCGCAGTCGACCACCGCCGGACGTGCCCGGATCGCCCTGGCCGCCGCCCTGCACAACATCCCGGGCTGGAACGATCCGGCGCAGCCTCGGCCCGCCGCCACCGACTGGGACGCCCAGCAGGCCAACCAGTACACGGCCGTCAAGGGCCTGGTGCAGTTCCCCGCCTTCAGCTGGCGGCAGGAGGCAGAGGCCCGGGCGGGCGGCACCATGTCCTGGAACACCGGCGTCGACTACGCGAAGCTGCTCGGCCGGTCCTCCGTCCGCAAGGAGGTCACCGAGCTGTACCGCAAGGCCGGCCTGTCCCTGCGCGCCGATCTGGCCGCCCTCAACCGCGCCCCGCGCGTCAGCGCCGACCCGGCCGCCGTGGCGTGGATGAGCAGTACGAGCTCCTTCACGGGCAGGCTGACCAAACCGCAGCTCACCGTCCACACCACCGGCGACGCCCTCGTCCCCGTCCAGGCGGAGAGCGCGCTGAAGCGGGCGGTCACCGCCGCGGGTTCCGCGGCCCTGCTGCGTCAGGCGTACGTCGACAACGCCGGTCACTGCGCCTTCAGCCCCGCCGAACAGCTCGCCGCCTTGCACACCCTGGAGGACCGCATCCGCACCGGCAAGTGGGTCGGCACCGGCCCGGGTGCCCTCAACTCCCGTGCCGCGGCGGCCGATCCGACCACGCCCGCCCGCTATGTGCCGTACCGCCCGGCCCCGTACCCGCGTCCGTACGACCTTGCCCACCCCGCCGACGGCCGGTGACGCCGCACGACCGCCTGCCGCGCTGTCGGTGGGCGGTCGTACGCTGTGCACCGTGGAGGACGACGACATCCCGGACACGCGGGACACTTCGGAGGGCTCGCAGCCGCGCCCCCAGTCGCTCATGCTCGCCTTCTTCGGAAACCACGTCCTCGACGAGGGCGACCTGTGCGTCTACTCGGGCAGCATCATCGACGTGCTCGGCCGCGTCGGCATCGGTGAACAGGCCGTACGCTCCACCCTCACCCGCATGGTCAACCGCGGCCTGCTGCAGCGCCGGCGCGAGGGCCGCAAGATGTTCTTCGGCCTGACCCCGCAGGCGCTGCGCGTCCTTGAGGACGGCCGCACCCGCATCTGGCAGCAGGGCGCGGTCAACGACGACTGGGACGGCTCCTGGACCCTGCTCGGCTTCTCCCTGCCCGACTCCTGGAAACGCCAGCGCCACGACCTGCGTTCCCGGCTGACCTGGTCCGGGTTCGGCGCCCTGTACAGCGGGCTGTGGATCGCCCCGGGGAAGGTCGACGTCGCCGGTATCGTCTCGGAACTCGGCCTGGCCGCCCATGTCAAGATCTTCCACGCCGAGGCGGACGAGGCCACCGACATCGAGTTGATGATCCGCGACACGTGGGACCTGGAGAGCGTCGCCGCCCGTTACGTCGCCTTCGACAAGCGGTGGACCGCTCATCTGAACGCCGGGTCCGGGGACGATCCCATCGGAACCCGGCTGCTGCTCGTCAGCGAATGGCTCCGGACCATTCGCACGGACCCGAGGCTCCCCGCCCGGCACCTGCCCCCGGCCTGGCCGGCCCGCCCCGCCCAGGAGACCTTCCGCCGCATCGCCGAACAGACGGCGCAGCCCGCACGGAAGTCGGCCCGCGGACTGCTGGAGACCATCCCCTCGCGGTAGCACCCGCCGCGCCTCGGTGACCTTGATCACAACTGCTCGCTTCGCAGTGATGTTCGACGACGACGCCGCGCTGGACACGTTGGGCCGCCACTGTGACCGGTGTGGCTCATGTGATCTTTTCCGAGGCCATTCATTGGGGTGGGGTACGTCGTGAGTCGTCGTAGGTCGCGCGCATACAGACCGCTGGGTCTGAAGCGGCGGGCGTGGTTGACACTGGGTGCGGTGGTCCTGGGGGGCGGGGGCGTGGTGACCTACGCCATGGCCAGTCCGTCCGGCGATCCGGGCTCGGCGGGCCGGGACAAGCGGCCGGTGAAGGTCTTCGACCTCGCGCTGAAGGGGACCCGCAGCGACCGCCGGGAGCTGCCGCGCACCGACACCGAGCAGTTCTCGCTGCTCGGCGTCTCCTGGACGGGAGCCGCCGTGCGGCTCGACGGCACGGTGCAGGTGCGCACCCGCGGCCGGGAGAGCGGGGCGTGGAGCGCCTGGCAGGACCTTGAAGTGAACGTCGACCCGCTGGAAAAGCCCGAGCCCGGCGTGCGCGGCGCGTCCGAGCCGCTGTGGGTCGGCCCCTCCGACGGTGTTCAGGTACAGGTCGCCCGCAAGGACGGCACGACCGGTGCGCTGCCCAAAGGGCTCGAGGTGAATCTGGTCGACCCGGGCGTGGTGACCGACGCCGAGGCCAAGGCCGGCGCTGACGGTGCCGAGCCCGCCGCGTTCGTCGCCGAGGAGACCCCTGGCGCCACGACCAGCCCGCCCACCGACACCGCGACGCCGACCGACGGCACCACCGCCACGCCGACGGACGCTCCGACCTCGACATCGCCGACGCCGAGCGGCTCGGTTTCCCCGTCCCCTTCGACGACGCCCAGCCCGACGGCCACCACGCCCTCCGCGCCGCCGTCCACCGTGCCCCAGCCGCCGGTCACCTCGCGCGCCGGCTGGGGGGCGGACGAGTCGATGAGCCCGGACCCGTCGGAGTACAACGCCGACGTCAAGGCCGTCTTCGTCCACCACACCGACGGTGCCAACGACTACTCGTGCGCCGACTCTGCGTCGATCGTTCGGGGCATCTACGCGTACCACACGCAGGTCAACGGCTGGAACGACATCGGCTACAACTTCCTGGTCGACAAGTGCGGCACCGTCTTCGAGGGCCGCAAGGGCGGCATCGACCTGCCGGTGCTGGGTGCGCACACCTACGGCTGGAACCGGGAGTCCGCGGGCATCGCGGTGCTCGGTGAGTACACGTCCACCAGTGCCACCAACGCCGCGCTGACCTCGGTCGCCCGCGTGGCCGCCTGGAAACTCGGCCAGTACGGCGCCGACCCGGCCGGGACCGTCCAGCTCACCGCGGGCGCGACCCAGAAGAACTACTTCGCCACCAGCTTCACCGCGGGCAGCAAGTACACCTTCAACCGGATCTCCGGCCACCGCGACGGCTACAACACCCAGTGCCCCGGCAGCTCCCTCTACGCCCAGCTGCCGGCCATCCGCACCTTGGCGGCCGGTCCGGTGCAGGGCCTGAAGGTCACCTCGATCGCGGGCGCGGGCCTGTCGAACTCGACGTACTACACCAAGGGTGCCGTCACCGTGCACTGGACGGCCACCACACCGTCCTCGCTCATCAAGAGCTTCCAGCTGCTGGTCGACGGCAAGACCGTCGCCACCACCTCGGGCACCGCCACCTCGGCGAGCACCACCCTGGCCCTGGGCAGCCACACCGTCGCGGTGCGGGCCGTGCACCAGTCCGGCAGGACGGCGACCACCACCGCGCTGAACGCCGTCGCGGAGACGACGGCACCGACCTTCACCACCGCCCCGAAGCTCTCCCTGCGCAGCGGCACCGTCAACACGACGGCCGTCCCGGTCACGCTCGGCTGGAAGGCCACCGACAACGCCGCGCTGAGCTCCGTGAAGCTGCTGGCCCCCACCACGGCCACGTACGGTCCGACCACCACCAGCTCGGCCAAGACCGCCAAGTCCGGTACGGCCACCACCTGGTCGATGCGGGCCTACGACTACGCCGGCAACTACCGCACCTCCTCCCCCTCCTACACGCCGGTGATCCTGCAGGAGACCTCGGCCGTCAAGTCCGGCAGCTGGACCAGCCGTTCCTCCAGCAGCTACCTCGGCGGGGGGTCGTACTCCAGCGGTTCCAAGGGCGCCGCGCTCACCTGGACCTTCACCGGTCGCTCGGCGGCCTGGGTGGTCTCCCGCGCCTCCGGCTCCGGGCAGGCGTACGTCTACGTCGACGGCGTCAAGGTCTCGACCGTCGACCTGAAGTCGTCCACCACGCTGTACCGGCAGGCCATCTGGACGAAGACCTGGTCCGGCAGCGCCAAGCACACCGTCAAGATCGTCGTGGTGGGCACCAGCGGCCGGCCCACCGTCACCACCGACGGCCTCGTCTACATCAAGTAGCGCCGCCGCTCCACGAGGGCGGTACCGCGCCGGCCGGCCGGCGCGGTACCGCCCTTTCGCTACTCCGCCGTGTTGCGTGCCAGCGCGTTGTTCCCCGTGGAGTTGTGCACGCTGAAGCTCACGGCGTCCGAGCGGTAGCGGTCGTCCGACCACTCCACCGGTCGCCCCTCCCGGGTGGTCGTCACCCTGCGGACCCGGAGCAAGGGGCTCGTACGGCGGATGCCGAGCAGTTCCGCGTCCCGGGCTCCGGCCGCGACCGCGTCGATGACGTGCTCGCCGTAGGCGAAGACCAGCCCGGTGTCGTCGTAGAGGCGTTGGGTGACGGAGGGGCAGTCGGGCTCGATCGCCTCGACGGCCGGTGAGATCCAGTCCGCGTACACCGTGCGTTCCAGCAGGACCGGTTCGCCGTCCAGGCCGCGTACCCGCAGGACGTGCAACACCGGGGTCCCGGCGCGCAGTTGGAGGCGCACCGCGTCCTCCTGCGTCGCCGGGCGGTACTCCTGCGCGACCACGCGTCCCGTCGCGTCCCGCCCCATCGCCCGCGCCCACTGGGCGAAGCTGCGCAGTTCGGCGAAGCTCTGGCTGCGGCGGCCGGCCAGCACGACGCGGCGGGCGCCCTGGCGCGACCCGATGAGGCCCTCGGCGGTGAGGGTCGCGACGGCCTGGCGGACCGTGCCGCGCGAGACGCCGTAGTGGGCCGCGAGGTCCGTCTCGGCGGGCAGCCGACTGCCGACCGTGTACTCCTCGCGGTCGATCGCCCGGCGCAGTTCGTCGGCGATCTCCTCGTGTCGCGCCGCCATGCTTCCCCTCTGAGTCGGTCGCTGTGCACAGCGTGACCAGCCTAATCGAGGCCCGCCGGTGATGCGTGTCAGTCGAGATTGTGCACAAATTCAGGGCAGAGGCTTTCGCCAGAGTTTACGAGCGTGTCACCATCACCCGGCGTACTGAGGCCAACTTGTTCAGACAAGTTCGCCGCATCACGTGGGCAAGATCCTCCTGCACCCTCGCGCGTCCCCTGGAGAAAGCCGTGACCGTGTCCTTGCCGAGAACAGCCGCCGCGAGCGGCGCCCTCGCCGTCGTCGCCGCACTCGCCCTGAGCGCCTGCGGCGCCGCCCCCGACAACGCGTCGACCACCGCCGACGGCAAGAACGCCGCCACCGCCACCTCCGCCGCCGACCTGGGCGGACTGGACGCCCTCGTGAAGGCGGCCAAGGACGAGGGCACCCTGCACGCCATCGCGCTGCCCCGCGACTGGGCCAACTACGGCGCCCTCATCGACGGCTTCCAGAAGAAGTACGGCATCAAGATCGAGGTCGAGAACCCGGACGGCGCCAGCCAGGACGAGATCAACGCCGTCACGTCGCGCAAGGGCCAGGACCGCGCCCCCGACGTCCTGGACCTCGGCAGCTCCTTCGCGCTGAGCGCGGCCCAGCAGGGGCTGCTCGCGCCGTACAAGGTGCAGGCCTTCGCCGACATCCCCGAGGGGCAGAAGGACCCGCAGGGCCGCTGGTACAACGACTACGGCGGCTACATCTCCATCGGCTGTGACGCCAAGCGGGTCAAGACCTGCCCGACGACCTTCGCCGACCTGCTCAAGCCGCAGTACAAGGGCCAGGTCGCCCTCAACGGCAACCCGACCAAGTCCGGCTCCGCCTTCGGCGGTGTGTGGGCGGCGTCCCTCGCGAGCGGCGGCTCCTTCGACGACATCCAGCCCGGCCTCGACTTCTTCGCCAAGCTGAAGAAGAACGGCAACTACACGCCCGTCGAATCGACCCCGGCGACCGTCGAGAAGGGCGAGACGCCGATCAGCATCGACTGGGACTACCTCAACGCCGGCTACGCCGAGGAGTTCAAGTCCAAGGGCGTCGACTGGACGGTGGCGGTGCCCACCGACGGAAAGTTCTCCCAGTACTACTCGCAGGCCATCAACAAGGACGCCCCGCATCCGGCGGCCGCCCGCCTGTGGCAGGAGTACCTGTACAGCGCCGAGGGCCAGAACCTGTGGCTCAAGGGGTACGCCCGCCCGGCCCTGATGCCCGCCATGGAGAAGGCCGGCACCCTCGACAAGACGGCCGCGGCCAAGCTGCCCGAGGTCTCGGGGACGCCCGCCTTCCCGACCGAGGCCCAGCAGAACAAGGCCAAGACGGTGCTCGGACAGGGCTGGGCGAAGGCCGTCTCCGGATGACGGCCACCCTCCCGCGGGTCGACACGGCGACCGCCGCTCCGGTGAAGCGGCGGCGCCGGTCGCTCGGCTGGCTCGCCGTCGTCCCGCTGCTCGCCTTCACCGCGATCGCCTTCGGGCTGCCCGCGCTGGCCATGCTCGACGGCGCCTTCACGGTCAAGGACCCGGCCACGGCGGCGACTGCGTACAGTGCCGAGAACCTGAGCACCTCGCTCCAGGGCGCCTACCTCACGGCCCTCCTCGGCAGCGTCAAGCTGTCCGCCGTCTCCGCCGTCCTGGCCGCGGTGTTCGGGCTGCCGCTCGCGCAGGCCGTGGTGACGTCCCGGTTCCGGGCGCTGCGCGAGGCCGTCCTCACCGCGTCCGGGGTGCTCGCCAACTTCGGCGGCGTCCCGCTGGCCTTCGCCTTCGTCGCCACGCTCGGCAACGCGGGCGTGCTGACCCGGCACCTGGGCCTGACGGACAAGGGCTGGGACCTCTACAGCTTCTGGGGCCTGGTGATCGTCTACCTGTACTTCCTGATCCCGCTGATGGTCCTCACCATCACCCCGGCCCTGGACGGCCTGCGCTCCCAGTGGCGCGAGGCCGCGCGGAACAACGGGGCGACGACGGTGCAGTACTGGCGGCACGTCGCCCTGCCCGTGCTGCTGCCCTCGCTGCTCGGCGGGCTGGTGCTGCTGTTCGGCAGCGCCTTCGCCGCGTACGCCACCGCCGCGGCCATGGTGGGCAGTTCGGTCCCGCTGGTCACCCTCCAGATCGCCGACGCCCTCTCCGGCAACGTGCTGGTCGGCCAGGAGAACGTGGCGCTCGCCCTCAGCCTCGACATGGTCCTGGTCGCGGGCCTGGTCATGGCCGTGTACCTGCCCCTGCAACGACGGAGCGCGCGATGGCTCGCCTGAACCTGTGGCGGTGGGGCGTGTTCGGCCTCGCCGGACTGTACTTCCTGCTGCCGCTGGCCGCGTCCGTGATCTTCACGATCGACGTGCCGGGGCAGGGTCTCACCTTCGACGCCTACACGCAGATCTTCTCCGCCGACGGCTTCACCTCCAGCCTGCTGCTCTCGCTGGAGCTGGCCGCCACCACCATCGTGGTCGTCCTCCTGCTGCTGGTGCCCGCCACGGTCGCGCTGCGGCTCGGCGCGCCCCGGCTGCGGCCGCTCGTCGAGGTGGTGTGCTCGCTGCCGCTGGTCCTGCCGCCGATCGCGTTCGTCGCCGGGATCGTCACCGTGCTGAAGTGGGGGCCCGAGCACCTCTCGCGGACGCCGCTGTTCCAGACGTTCGTGGCGATCCAGAACCCCGACTTTCCCGTCGTGCTGGTGCTGGCGTACGTCGTGATGGCGTTGCCGTTCGTGTACCGGGCGCTGGACGCGGGCCTCGGCGCCATCGACGTGCGCACCCTCGTCGAGGCCGCCCGCAGCTGCGGGGCCGGCTGGCCGCAGGCGCTGGCCCAGGCCGTGCTGCCCAATCTGCGCGGCGCGCTGCTCAACGCCTCCTTCCTCACGCTGGCGCTGGTGCTCGGCGAGTTCACGGTCGCCCAGCTGCTCGGCTTCCGGCCGTTCGCCGTGTGGATCGTGACCGTCAGCGGCTCCAACGCCCAGCTGTCCGTCGCCGTGTCCGTGCTCAGCCTGCTCGTGACCTGGGCGCTGCTCCTCGTCCTCGCCGGCTTCGGCGGACGTACCCGTACCACTTCCCGGGGATGAACATGACCGTCACCACGCTCGAGAAGACGACCACCGAGAAGGCCGCCACCGTCGAATTCCGCGGATTGCGCCGGGAGTTCGGGCCGACCGTCGCCCTCGACGGACTCGACCTCACCGTGCAGCCCGGGGAGCTCCTCGCCCTGCTCGGCCCCTCCGGCTGCGGCAAGACCACCGCGCTGCGGATGCTCGCCGGGTTCGAACACCCGGACGCCGGCGAGGTGCTGGTGGACGGCGAGGACGTCACCCGGGTCCCGGCCCACCGCCGCGACGCCGGGATGGTCTTCCAGTCGTACAGCCTCTTCCCGCATCTGAGCGTGCTGGACAACGTGGCCTTCGGGCTGCGGATGAGGAAGGTGCGAACCGCCGAACGGCGGGCGCGTGCAGCCGAGTTGCTGGACCTGGTCGGCCTCGCCGACAAGGGCGAGCGCTTCCCGCACCAGCTCTCCGGCGGCCAGCAGCAGCGCATCGCCCTGGCCCGCGCCCTCGCGCTGCGCCCGCGCGTGCTGCTGCTCGACGAACCGCTGTCGGCGCTGGACGCCAAGGTGCGCCTCACGCTCCGTGAGGAGATCCGGCGGCTCCAGCAGGAGCTCGGCATCACGACCCTGTTCGTCACCCACGACCAGGAGGAGGCGCTGTCCATGGCCGACCGGGTGGCCGTGATGCACGCCGGGCGGCTCGAACAGTGCGCCGCGCCCGCCGAGTTGTACGGGCGGCCCGCCACCGCCTTCGTCGCCGAGTTCGTGGGCACGATGAGCCGGATTCCCGGAACGCTCAAGGGTGCCGAAGTCGAGGTGCTCGGCCGGCGGCTGCCGGTCGACGGGGAGGCGCCGGCCCAGGGCGAGGTGGATGTGCTGGTGCGGCCCGAGGCCGTTCGGGTGCGGCCCGAGGAGACGGGCGACGCGCGGGTCGTGGCCACCGCCTTCCTCGGGGCGGCCGTCCGCGTCACCGTGCGGCTCGGCGACGGCACCGAGGTGAAGGCCGACCTGCCCGTGCATGAGGCGGTCGGACTGGGCACCGGATCCGCGGTGAGCGTGTCGCTGCCGGAGCGGCCGGTGCTGGTGGCGGAACGTACTGCCCCGTGACGAAAGAGAGAGACGTGACCCCCCACCCCCGACTCCCCCTCCAGGCCGTCCTGTTCGACATGGACGGCACGCTCGTCGACACCGAGCGGCTGTGGTGGGAGGCGGTGGAGCGCGTGGCGGGCCGGGCCCTGAGTGCGGCGGACGAGCCGCATGTGCTCGGCCGTCCCGTCGAGTACACCGCCCACTGGCTGGCCGAGGACACGGGCATCCCCGCCGCGGACCTCGCCGAGGCGCTCCACCACGAGTTCGCCGACCGCGTCCGCACCGGCATCGTGCCCCGCCCCGGCGCCCTCGCCCTGCTCGACGCCCTGGCCCGCGAAGGCGTCCCCACCGCGCTGGTGACCGCCTCCCCCCGGGCCGTCGCCGACACGGTGATCGAAGCGCTCGGCACGCACCGCTTCTCGGTCACCGTCACCGCCGACGACACCGACCGCACCAAGCCCGCACCCGACCCCTACCTCGCCGCCTGCCGTGCCCTCGGCGTCACCCCCGCCCGCTGCGTGGCCGTCGAGGACACCCGGACCGGCGTCACCTCGGCGGAGGCGGCGGGCTGCGCGGTGCTCGCGGTACCGTCCCTCGCCCCGATCGAGGCGGCACCGGGCCGGACCGTGCTGGACAGCCTGGAGGGTGTCACCCCGCGGCGGCTGCGCGCCCTGCTGCCGTACGGACTGCGCGTCATGTCCTGGAACCTCTGGTACGGCGGCACCAAGGTCCGCGACCACCGGGCCAAGCAGCTCAAGATCATCACGGAGTCCGACGTGGACGTGGTCGGCCTCCAGGAGACGTACGGCACCGCCGCCGAGGAACTCGCGGACGCCCTCGGCTGGCATCACCACCGGGCCGGCGAGAACCTCGGCATCATCAGCCGCCACCCGATCACCGCCCGCCTCGGTGACCCCGGCGTCGGCTTCTACGGCGCGGCCGGGGTCCGGATCGAGGTGGCCGGCCGCGAGGTCGACGTCTGGACGGCCCACCTCCACTACACGCCGTACGGTCCCTACGAGGCCGCCTTCGACAAGCTCCCCGCGGCCGAGCTGATCGCCCACGAGGAGGTCCGACTCGCGCAGATGCGGGAGGCGCTGCAGTGGATCGCGCAGTCGGCCGGTGACGGCACGCCGGTGGTGCTCACCGGGGACTTCAACACTCCCTCCCACCTGGACTGGCCGGATGTCGCCTGGCCGGTGACGCGGGCCGCCGAAGAGGCCGGACTGAGGGACTCCTACCGTGAGATTCACCCCGACCCGGCCGCCGACCCCGGCCACACCTGGTCCCCCATCCACCCGGAGCACGAGGACGGCAGCGGACGCCCCGAACCCCAGGACCGCATCGACTACGTCCTCCACAACGGCCGGGGCCTGAAAGCCCTCGACGCCCGTACCGTCGTCAGCGGCGCGGCGCGGGACTGGCCCGATGTCGCCGACAACGACTGGCCGTCGGACCACGCGGCGGTGCTCACGACGTTCGCGCTGGTGGACAGGGAGTGATGACCAGGCGGAACCCGTATGCGCCGGTCAGTCCCGCGGCGGCACCTCGGCCAGGGACAGCAGACCGCCGAGCAGGGTGAACAGGGCGCAGTACAGGACGGTTTCGGTGGCGGTCACGCCCGCGTCCTCGACGAGGTGGCCGCCGATGAACGGCCAGGCCAGCGCCCCGCCGAGCACCAGCACGTGGTTGCCCCGCTCGCGCGTCGCGCGCATCCCCGCCCACAGCAGCAGCGGCATCGACGCCACTCCGGCGATCTGCGCGAGCAGTGCCTCCAGGAAGCCGGTGCCGAAGGTGGAGTCCGGGCCGGCCTGCGCGTCGTCGGCCCACTCCCGTGCCGAGGTCCAGATCCAGTAGCAGAGGGCGACCGCCGCCGCCGACACCACCACGCCCTTCAGGCAGCGGGCGGTCCTGGTCTTCGTCATGTACTCACCGTTTCACGATGCGGTGAACGGGGCCTGAGTACGCGTACTCAGGCCCCGTTCCGTTCTCGCCCGCCGGTGGTCAGCCGAGCGTGTGCTCCAGGGCGTCGGCGTACACGCCGGCGCCCGAGACCTTCGGGTGGAAGGACTTCATGGACGGCGCCACGTTGCCCGGCAGCCAGTCCCAGTCGCGGTTGTCCGCCTTCGAGTGACCGGACAGGACGATCCCGTGGACGGTCTCGGGGTCACCGCAGATCGCCTTCCCGGCGAACTCGTCGCGCGGGTCGGCGAAGACCGCGCCCGCGTTGTACTGGCTGTTGGCGTCGTTGACGGCGCCCTGCATCTCGCCGGCCATGACGTTCGCCATCTCGTTCAGCCAGGGCGCCTCCTCCGTGCCGACGCCCGGGATGCACTGGCCGTTGCCCTCCAGGAGCACCGGATAGCCCATCAGGACGATCTTCGCCTTCGGCGCCCGCTTGTGGATCTCGTTGAGCGTGGTGACCAGCCGCGGCCGGACCTGGTCATGGAGCCACCGCGGCGCCCACTGGTCCATCGGTCCGGTCTCCCCGTCCACCGTCTGCCCGGTGTCGGGGTCCTTGTTCTCGATGGAGTCGTCGTTGCACACGGTCAGCGCCGTGATGCAGTGGATGAAGATGTCGGTGAACCGGGCGTCGTTGCCGCCGATCGACAGCATGACCATCGTGGTGTTCTGGTCGAGGTACCCCTTGTCGATCTGGCCCAGTTCGCCGTACTGGCCGCTGCGCAGGATGTTGTAGTGGCGGGCGCCGGAGCACGCGATGAACTGGAAGTCCATGATCGAGTCCCGGTCGTCCGCCATCGCACCGATGGACTTCGACCTGCCCGGCAGCACGGCCTGGCGCGACCAGGCCTGCTTGGAGCGGTGGCACTTGTTCTCGGTGTCCGGCGCTTGCGCGTCGTAGTAGTCGGACTCGGGGTAGTAGTCGTCGCCGCCGTTCTCCGAGGCGCCCTCACCCGAGGAGTAGGAGTCGCCCATCGCGACGATCTGGTACGTGGGTTTGCTCGCCAGCGGCTGGAAGCCGACCGCGTCCCAGGCCACGTCCTCGGTGCCCTTGCCGTCCTGGGTCACGTTCGACAGGGACACGGTGGGCGTGCCGGTGAAGTTGAACACCCCGATCGGCACCCACTTGTTGGCCTGCACCCGCTGCGGCAGGGCCCGGTTGGGGCTGGTGGAGTCCGAGCCGCCCACCCGGTACACGGCCTGGCGGGTGTGCGCGCCGTGGTCGGGCAGCTGCACCCACACGCGCATCCAGCCGCGGTCGGACTTGTTCAGCGTCCAGGTACCGGTGGTCTGCAGCCTGCTCGCGTCCGTGGTTCCCTGCTTGTTGGTGTGCGAGAACCAGAAGTGGTTGCCGTATCCCGCGCCGATCTGGTGCAGGTCGATGCGCGCCGACGCCGAACCGAAGTCGAAGCCGAACGAGCCGGCGGACGACACCGAGCTGCACGAGCGGCCACTGGACCCGGCGGGTGTGATGCCGTTGGCGAGGTCCTCGACGATGTACGTGCCCGACGGGACGTCGGCGGAGCACTGCGGCGGATAGGAGTTGGCGTCCGGCTGTTCCGGATAGGTGGTGTCGAACCGGTGGATGGGGTTGCCGCACTGGGCGCTGGAGGTGCAGTTCTTCCAGGTGACGGGCTGGTGGTACCAGCACTTCAGGTACAGCGGGTCGGACTCGTTGGGATCGCCGGGCAGCAGGCAGGGGCCGCCGCCGGTGTTGTTGGTCGCGCCGTCGCTGATCTTCGACGGGTCGCAGTCGTTGCTGCTGTTGCAGAACAGGCCGATCGGCGGCTTGGCGCTGGTGCGGTAGGCGTTGGTGTTCCACCACGCGGCGCGGTAGCCGGGCTGGAAGTCGCCGGGCTTGAACATCGCCGAGATGGGCCGGGCCGCCCAGCCGATCACCTTCTCCTCGTAGGGCCAGTCCTGCGGGTGCGCGGCGTGGCTGTAGTCGTCCGCGCCGGCCGCGTCCTCCAGGAAGGGGGTGCGGTTCTCCTTCCACAGCGGGTTGGCCGGGTTGTTGGTCCAGCCGACGCCCCATTTGCCGGAGGTGTTCCCGGCGTTGGCCTTCGGGTAGTAGCCGCTGTTGTAGGCCCACAGCGCGTAGAACCAGTTCTCGATGTACTTGGGCGCGCCGTCGTTGACGATCATTCCGTCGGCGCGGGTCTGGTTCCACTTCTCGATCAGGATGTTCACCCCGGCGGCGATGTTCGCCGCGTAGTCGAGGGCGATCGCCTCCTGCTGCTGGACGGTCTTGGTGGGCTGTCCCTTGCCGGGCAGCCGCATGCCGTCGGTGACCTGGGTGACGCCGTAACCGCAGTCCGACTTCGACCAGTTGATGGCCCAGGGGTCGGTCTGCTGGCCGTCGGCGGCGTATTGGATGCCGTAGAAGTTGCCGATCAGCGGGTTGGCGGTGACACCGGGCACGGCGAACCGGGTCGCCTGCCACATGTTGGACTCCTGGGCGGTGATGCCGAGCATCACCTGGGCGGGGACGTGCCAGTCGGCTCCGCTGCCGCCGTTCAGCGGGGTCAGCGGGAACAGGCTCTGCGGCGCGTAGGCCGACATGCCCATGTTCTTCCAGTTCGCCGGCCTGCTCGCGGACGCGTTGAGGTTGCCGACGATCGCCTGGTCCACGGCCCACTCGATCTGCCGCGGGGTCGGCTGGAACGCCTGCTTCTTCGGGTCGTTGCGCGGGACGGAGCAGGTGCGGTCCTCGTCGACGGGCGTCGCCAGCGTCGACACCTCTCCGGAGGAGGCGGTCTTCTTGACCTTCAGCGCCGGGCTCGGCGCGGTCGCGGCACGCTGCGCGGCGGCGCTGCCGATCCGGTTGCCCGGGGCCGCGTCCAGCACGGTCGTCCGGCCCGTATCCAGGGCCTTCATGGTGACGCGGGCGGCGCGCGCCGAGAAGGCGTCCCGCTGGGAGATCCGTGAGTCCTTGCCGTCGGCCCAGGCCGTGGTCAGCGCGGCCGCGCCCCGGCTGGAGATACGGGCGTCCTTGGCGAGGCCGCCCGGGTTGTGTACGGCACCCGGTAACGCGCGCCTGTTCTTCGCCTCGCCGGTGACGTAGACGGTGCCGTCCGGGGTGCGGGCGAGGTCGAAGCGGGTCAGCGCGCCCTGGGCGAGCTGTGCGGCGCGCGCCTTGCCGTCGGCCGTCTCGACGGCCTGCGCGGTGACGCGCGAGACGGCGGCCTGGTCGGCGGTCGGGGACTTCCTGCTCGCCTCCTCGGCGACGGGCAGCCGGTCGATGAAGGTGACACCGCCGTCGGCGTCCGGCTTGAGCTGGAACGGCACGGCGTGCGTGGGAGCGACGGGCTTCACGCTCGCCCCGTCGATCCGCACGATCGCCTTGCCGCGGGCGGCCACGATGTGGTCGTCGACCGGGACGGCGGAGGTGACCTGGCCGGCCACGGTGGACTTCGCCGCCTTGCCGGTGCGGGCGTCGGTGGTGACGAGACGGGTCTCCACCTTCTCGGAGGTGGTCTCGTCGGTGAGTTGGGTGAACACGGCCCGGTCACCGGTGCCGCAGCCGGGCGAGAAGTAGCCGAGCGTGGCCGTGAACGGCAGTTTGCGCACCTCGCCGTTGGTGAGGTTCACCAGAGCGGTGAACGCGCCGCGGCTCATCAGCTCCGGCTTGTTGGTGAACGTGCGAGGCGCGTACGCCACCGCGGCGTACGCGCCGGACTCGGTCACACAGGCGTTGCCGATCCAGGTGTCCGCCTCGAAGCCGGGCTCCGACAGCGAGGCGGCCGTCTTCCACTGGTAGCCGTTCTTCTCGTCGGCCACCATCACATGGAAGCCCGTGCCGTCGCCGGAGGTGGTGAACGCCCGGTCCGTGGAGGCCCGGTAGTCCTTGCCGAGGATCGCGGCGCGCTTCTTCTCGGGGATGGAGTGGGGTTTGGGCGTCGGGTCCGGGGTCTTGGCGGAGGAGGCCCGGGGCGCCGGCTCCTCGGTCGCCGTCCGGTCCGAAGGCAGAGGATTCGCGAAGGCCTGCGTCGTCCCGACGCCGAAGGCCACCGACAGTGCGGCGGCCATGGTCACCGGAACGCGCGCATACGACATGCTGCGTCTGCGTCTCAACTTCCTGTCCCTTTTCGGAGATCGTGCCCACGCCGTGGGCATGTGACCGCGTGCGCCCACCCGGTGAGGCGGGCGTGGGTCAGGATGACAGCGCAGCCTCTTCTGCCTGTCTCCGTCGCCTCCGCAATCCCGACCACCAGGGGAACAGGCGCACTTACGGGGCGGGCGACGGCGCATGAAGAGCGCGGCGTGACGGCAACGGCGTGACGGCAGCGGCGTGGGGTGGCGTGTTCCTACGGCGTACGCGGCGTACGCGGCAGATCTCGATCAGCCGGAGGCTGTGTCGAGGCGCAGCAGGAGAAGTGCGATGTCGTCCCTGCGCCCCGCCACGGAGCCCGCCTGACTGAGCAGGTCGTCGATGACCAGGTCCAGGTCGCGGTCGTCGGCCTGGGCGAGTCGGTCGGCGAGGTCGGCGATGGAGTCGTCCAGGTCGACTCCGGGCCGTTCGACGAGGCCGTCGGTGTAGAAGGCGAGCATCAGCCCTTCGGTGAGCGGGATCTCGGTGACGGGGAAGGCCGCGTCGGGGTCGATCCCGAGGAGCGGGCCGGGCGGGACGTCGAGGGGTCCGGGGTCGCGGCCGGGGAGGCTCAGGAGGGGCGGTGGATGGCCGGCGCTGGCCAGGCACACGCGTCGGCCCACGAAGTCGAGGTGGGCGTAGAGGCAGCTGGTGAACAGGTCGGGGCCGAGGTCGATGAGGAGCCGGTTGGCTCTGGAGAGGAGCTGGTCGGGGGGCGTGCCGAGGGTCGCGTGGGCGTGCACAGCGGTGCGCAGCTGTCCCATGAGCGCGGCGGCCTCGACGTTGTGGCCCTGCACATCGCCGATGACGGCCGCGGCGGCGGTGTCGCCGAGCCGGATCAGGTCGTAGAAGTCGCCGCCGATGTCCATGCCCCGGGTGGCGGGCAGGTAGCGGGCGGCGACCCGCAGTCCGGTGACCGTGGGAAGGGTGCGGGGCAGCAGCGCCTGCTGGAGGTGGTGGGCGAGCTCGTGTTTGGTGTCGTACAGGCGCGCGCGGTCGAGCGCCTGGGCGATGAGCCCGGCGAGGGATGTCATGACAGCGCGTTCCTCGGCCGGGAACCGGTGGGGCTGCCGGTAGCTGAGGACGCAGATGCCGACGGGCCGGCCGGAGATGATCAGCGGGAGGAAGGCCCAGGCCTGCTTGCCGCTGACCTGCGGGGCCTCGGGATAGATCCGCCTCATCTCGTCCGGCTCGGAGAAGAAGGCGGGGATGCCGCTGCTGAGGGCGCGCCCGGCCGGGGTGAACCCGGTGTCCAGGGGCAGGCCGTCGAGACGCTCGATGGTGTGGGCGGCGTAGCCGCGGTGCCCGATGATCCGCAGCCGGCCGGCGTCGGCGGTGGACAGGACCAGGCCCTGGGCGCCGAAGGCGGGCATGATCTGGTCGGCGACGAGGTCGACGACGTCCTGGACGCCGACGACCTCGGTGAGCCCCGCGGCCAGGTGCATGAGCTGGTAGAGCTGCCCCGCGCGGGCGGGTGTCGTGGTGCGCGTGGTCCGTGCGGGCGCCGGGGAGGGCAGGGCCTGCGCGCCGCTGGGCACGATGCGGACGCTGATGCCGCTGGCGTCCGGGTAGAGGTGGAACTCCAGCCACTGGTCGGGCGGGCGGCACGCGGTGAAGGAGACGGGCTCGCGGCTGATCACCGCGGCGCGGTAGCGGTCCTCGTAGGTGGGGTCGTCGAGCCAGCGCAGGGACTGCCACGGCAGCGTGCCCAGCAGCTGGTCGGCGTCGCGGCCCAGCAGAGCGCAGGCCTGCGAGCTGAGGTAGGTGATGCGCCCCGTCAGGTCCAGGGCGCAGCTGCCGCCGGGCAGGCGTTCGACGAAGTCGGCGGCGGCCAGCGCCGGGGGTGTGGGCGGGCGGCCGGCGGGGGCGGGGAGCACGCGGGGCTTGTCGCCGAGGGCGGGGGACGTGCCGGTCTGGTCGGCTTCTTCGAGCAGCCGGGCCAGACGGCGGCAACTGGACGCGATGTGGCCCTGCTCCCGCCGGGTCATGTACGGGGGACGGGTGGCCGGCCACATCAGGAGCAGGGTGCCCCACTGCCGGACGCCGGTGACCGGCGCGGCGGCCAGCGCCAGCGGGTACGGGAGCGCCATCGCGGTGCGGGGATAGGAGTGGGCCATCTCCTCCTGGCTGCTCACCCACACCGTGCGCTCGTCGCGGACGGCGTCGGCCACCGGGGCCGGAGCGCTCATCGGAACCCTGGCCCACGGTGCGGCGAAATCGGCCGGGGCCCCGCACAGCACGTCCAGCCGCAGCACCTGCTCGTCCGGTGTGAGCAGGTACAGGGCGCCGATGGCCGCACCGGTCCGGCGTACCGTCTCCGCGAGCGCGGCATCCAGCTCAGCGGTGGCGGCAGCCCGATCACCCGTGCTGGTCACGAGGCACCTCCAGCGGACCCTCGTCCCTATGGGGACGTTACGCCCCTACCGAGTACCCGGCACGCCACCCGGCGCCTCGACAGCCCCGAGTGGGAGCATGACGATGTGGACGGAGACCCGGTCTTCGGCGGGGCCGAGCCGGTGGATGCGCTCGAGGTGGCACCGACGGCCCGGACGGCGGTGGCGTGGCTGCCTCCGCGAGAGCTCTGGCCTGCCATCCAGGACATCCGCTGGGAGCACGATCCACAGGTACGGCGCTGGCCGCCGCATGTGAACCTGCTGTTCGGCTTCGTACCGGAGGAGGAATTCGGGCGGGCCGTGCCGCTGCTCTCCGCCGTCGCGGCGCGGAGCACGCCCTTCACGGCGCGCCTGGCCGGTGTACGGCACTTCCGGCACCGGCACTACGCGACCGTATGGCTCGATCCGGCCGCGGCGGACCCGGCGCCATGGGCCCGCCTCCACCGAGAACTGCACCTGCGGTTTCCGCTCTGCCGTGGGCGCGGCGGCCGCTTCACCCCGCATCTGTCCCTCGGCCGCACCCAGGACCCCAAGGCGCTGGCCGCCGAGTGCGCCGTCCGGCTGGGCACCCTGTCGGCGTCCGTCGAGGAGGTCGTCGTGCTGTCCCGACGCGGCGAGGAGCCCATGCGGCCCCGAGCCGTGATCATCCTGGGCACGGGCGAGGTGCGCCCCCAAGGCCACGGATGATTGCGGGTTCAGATAAACACGGCCCCAAGGGGGCTCGTATAAGCACGCCTTTAAGGGATCAAAAGCTGTGATACGGGGCCACATCAAGTCGTCCATGGGCGATTGACGGCGTGGACGGCCGCTCCCCGGCTCCCCCTCCGGGCCGTCCTCCCTTCGCCGCTCGCCCTTGCCGGCACCGGCCTGCCGGGGTGTGCCGTGGGGCGCGCCCGCCCCTCCCACGTGGAGCGTTTTCGGCCCGGGCCGTGCCGACCGGTGTTCCGCGCACCTTGTGAGGGCCGGACACCGGCTGCACGATCGGCGTCGCTCGTACAGACGTCCGCTCTCGGAGCAATCCGTGAGCGATCCGTGAGCAGTCCGCCTGAGGAGGCCCCTGTGTCGACCGACCGCATCAGCCTCAGCCCCGATGCCGCCCGGCAACTCGCGACGGCCACGAAGACCACCCCGCAGATGCGCGGCATCACCCCGCGCTATCTCCTGCGCGCCCTTCCCTGGGTCGACGTCGAATCCGGTGTCTACCGGGTCAACCGGCGCCGTACCTACGTGCTGGGCGACGACCGCATCAGCACCCACACCGACGAGGGAAGGCCACGCGTCGTTCCGGGCGACTTACGCGAGATCCCCTACCTGCGCGACAGCGACGACGCGCTTCTCGGCCACCTGGCCGACGCCTTCACCGAGGTGAGCTTCGAGGCCGGCCAGGTGCTCGTCCAGGAGGGCGACACCGCCGAACACCTGTGGGTGATCGTCCGGGGCCGCGCCGAGAAGCGGGCCGCGGGGCGGTACGGCGACGAGGCGCTGATCCAGGTCCTCGGCGACGGGCAGTACTTCGACCTGGAGGCGTGGACCAAGGACGAGCCCATGGCGTACACCGTCAAGGCCGTCACTCCCGGCGTCGCCCTGCGGGCCGAGCGTTCCGCGCTCGCCGGGCTCATGGAGCGCGACGAGGCGCTGCGCGGGGCGGTGGACTCGTACGCGTCGGGCGACATGCCCGCACCCGGGAGCGAGGCGCCCATCGACCTCAGCGGCGGTCATGTGGGTGAGGTCGACCTGCCGAGCACCTACGTCGACTACGAGGACGCGCCGCGCGAGTACCACATGACGCTCGCCCAGACGCGGATGATGGTCCACTCCCGCGTCGCCGACCTCTACAACGGGCCGATGGACCAGACGCGGACCCAGGCCAACCTGACCATCCAGGCCCTGCGCGAGCGGCAGGAGAGCCTGATGCTCAACCATCCCGACTTCGGGCTCTTCCACAACGTCCCGGCCGGCCAGCGCGTGCAGGCGCGCACCGGCGCTCCCACCCCCGACGACCTGGACGAACTCCTCGCGAGGGTGTGGAAGCAGCCCGCCTTTTTCGTCGCGCACCCGCGCGCGATCGCCGCGTTCGGGCGCGAATGTACGCGACGGGGGGTGCCCCCGGTGACGGACAGCCGCTTCGGAAGCCCCTTGCTGACCTGGCGGGGTGTGCCGTTGCTGCCCTCCGACAAGGTGCCCTGCCCGGGCGGCTCGGGTGATGCCGTCGGCACCACCGAGATCCTGCTGATCCGGACCGGCGAGGCCGAGCAGGGCGTCGTGGGCCTGCGCCCCGCGGCCGTGCCCGACGAGGTCGAACCGGGCCTGTCCATGCGGAACATGGGCATGGACCACAAGGGCATCACGTCCTATCTGATGACGGCCTACTTCAACACCGCCGTGCTGGTGGACGACGCCATCGCCGTACTCCAGAACGTCGAGGTGTCCAAGTACCATGACTACGTCTGAGGTTCCGGGTACGGCGACCTGGCGCCAACCAGGCGTCTTCACGGCCGAGTCGGTGCGGCAGGACTTCCCGATCCTGCACCGGACGGTCAACGGCCACCCCCTCGTCTGGCTCGACAACGCGGCCACCACCCAGAAACCACGTCAGGTCATCGAGGCGCTCACCGCGTACTACAGCGCCGCCAACTCCAACATCCACCGCGGTGCCCACACCATGGCGCGGGAGGCCACCGAGGCGTACGAGGCGGGCCGGGCGGCCGTGGCCGACTTCCTCGGTGCCCCGAGCCCGGACGGCATCGTCTTCGTGCGCGGCACCACGGAGGCCGTCAACCTGGTCGCGCAGACCTGGGGCCGGGCCCACCTCGGTCCCGGCGACGACATCCTGGTGCCGGTCCTGGAGCACCACTCGGACATCGTGCCGTG
Organism: Streptomyces sp. NPDC049627; assembly: GCF_044465645.1. Lineage (NCBI taxonomy): Bacteria > Bacillati > Actinomycetota > Actinomycetes > Kitasatosporales > Streptomycetaceae > Streptomyces > Streptomyces sp. NPDC049627. The sequence continues at coordinate 170,638 of NZ_JBITLW010000012.1, forward strand.
GCAGATGGTCGCCAAGGAGACCCGGGCCCGGCTCGTGCCGGTCCCGCTCACGCCGGACGGCGGGATCGACCAGGACGCGTACGCGGACCTCCTGTCCTCGCGCACCCGGCTCGTCGCGATCAGCCACGCCTCGAACGTCCTCGGCACGGTCCCGCCCGTCCGGGAGATGACGGCACTGGCCCACCGCTACGGCGCCAGGGTCCTGGTGGACGGCGCGCAGGCCGTCGCCCACTTCCCCGTCGACGTGCGGGACCTGGACGCGGACTTCTACGCGTTCTCGGGCCACAAGCTCTTCGCGCCGACCGGGACAGGTGCCCTGTACGCCAAACCGGAGCTCCTCGCGGAGATGGCGCCCTGGCAGGGCGGCGGCAACATGATCGAGTCCGTCGACTTCGCGGAGACCACGTTCGCGGCCGTCCCGCACAAGATGGAGGCCGGCACCGGACACATCTCCGGAGTCATCGGACTGCTCGCCGCCCTGAACTGGCTGACATCCCTCGACCGCGAGGCCGTGGCCGTGTACGAGGAGGGCCTGATGTCCTATGCCCGCGAGGCCCTCACCACGGTGCCCGGACTCGAGCTGATCGGTTCGGCGCCCGACCGCATCGCCGTGCTCACCTTCACGCTCGCCGGGCAGGACCCGGCCACCGTCGCCGACTGGCTCGACCGCGACGGGATCGCCGTCCGCGCCGGCCACCACTGCGCCCAGCCGGCCCTCGCCCACTACGGGTTGGAGTCGGCGGCGCGCGCCTCCCTCGCGCTCTACAACACGTACGAGGAGGTGGACCAGCTGATCGCGTCCCTGCGCAGACTGCAACGGAGCGGCTGACAGCAGGGCGGCGGTTGCTCCGGCCGGATGGTCGTCCGGCCGGAGCAACCGCCTTTTGGATCCCGCCGCCACCTTGACGGATGGTCAGCTGAACGGATCCAGCGTGAGGTACGCCTGGCGGGGGTTGCCGTCGTGCACGAGCGACTCGTGATGGCCGACGTCGTCGAAGGCGAAGGCGTACGCCTTCCCGTCGGCCGTCTGTGCGTGGATCTTGCGGGCGTAGTGGTTGGTGACGGCGTCCTTGTAGAAGGCGTCGGAAGTGGCGTCGGGCTGATTGGGGTTGACGAGCAGCGTGGAGCGGTTGAACCCGGCACACAGCGTGCGCGAGATCGGGCCGCGTACCAGGTCGTTCGGTGCGTCGAGCCTCCTGTGGCAGCCGAAGACGGAGGAGGCGTCCGGCTTCTCGAAGCTGGTGACGACGGTGCCGGCGCTGTCGGTGAAGCGCAGGACACCGCCGGAGACCCGGCCGTAGTACTTGGTGCCCGGTTGGTCGGCGAACGGCGTGACCGTCAGCGTCGAGGTGGCGTACTTCTGCCAGACGCGGTTGACGTAGTCGTCCATGACCGTGGCGGGCAGGGCTCCGGTCTCCAGTCCGTACAGCGGCGACAGGGCGCGCAGCACGGTGCCGTCGGGTCGGGTCTGGATCAGGTTGGCCCAGCCTCCCGGTTGCCCCCTGAGGGCGTTGAAGAAGCCGTTGTATCCGCCGGGCTTGAGCCGGCCGGTGCTTGCGGTGCTGCCGTCCGCCCGTTGCACTCCCACCGCGTAGGGCGCGGAGAACATGTCGACCTGTGTGCTGTTGATCCACAGGCCCGAGTCGTTCAGGGTGTACTCCGACCAGTTGAACAGGATGTTCCGGTTGGGGTCGCTCGGGTTCTGCACGGCGGGCTGCACCAGGCCCCCGGTGGTGAGCTTGAACACGAGTTTCTGGCCGTAGGAGAAGTACACGCGGCCCGAGAGTTTCGGCATCCGGATGGTTGCCGACTGCCCCGCCGCCGGCCCCGGGATCGCGGCGTCGGGTGCGGGTGTCGGCGGGTTTCCGCCCGCCGGCCAGGGGTGGAACGCACCGGCGGCGTCCGCCCAGCCCTGCCGCCCGGTCGACAGTTCGGTGCCGAGGTTGTAGATGTACACCTGCTCGCCGCGGGCCGAGTTGTTGGTGATCTTCAGAGGGATCGTCGCCGGGACGGCGGCGTGGGCCGGCGTCCCGGCTCCGGTCACGAGCAGTGAACCGGTGAGGACCGTGACGATGGACAGACTCACGGCCGCGGCCGCGCGTCTGAGTGTCCGTAACATGCTCCGTCTCCGTTCGACGAGGGCCGACTGGGCACGTTCTGAGAGCGCTCTCAGGGTTGCGCCTTGGTACGGACCTGTCAACGAGGCGGCGGAAGCCTGTTACGGACCGGAGTGGTCAGTAGGTGAGCGCGTCCTCGGCGGTGCCGAAGAAGCTGGTGACCTGGCCGTCGTTGACCGTGACGGGGCCATCGTCGATCGGCACCGTCGTCGGGCTCTCGGAAGCCGTGAGGGCGATCTCCACCTTGTCGGCACTCTTGCCGCCCGCGGTGTCGGCACGCGAGAACAGGATCCCGGCGTACGCCCTCTCGCCGGCCTTCAGCATCCAGTCCTTGCCGGCGGGTCCCATGTGCTCGGAGGCGCCGTCGAGCCCCGGAATGGTGATCACCAGGTCGTTCGCGGGCAGGAGGCAGGCGTCGCCGCTCTTGTTGGTCGCGGTCAGCAGGGCGTGGTTGACGGGCCGGGACGCGACGGTGACGTTGTAGCCCAGGTCGGCCGTCTCGCACATGCCCACACCACCGTCCTGACCGTCGTCGGCTCCGGGCTCCGAGGACGGGGTGCTGCCGCCACTGCCGGAGGAGCCGCCGGTGCCACTGCCACTGCCACCGTCACCCGGGGCGGCCGTCGAGGGCGCGTCGGCACCCGCGTCCGAACCCGCGGCGGACGAGCTCGCTGCCGTGCTCGGGGCGGCGGAGGTGTCCTTGTCGGCGTCGCCGTTGCACGCGCTCAGCGCCAGGATGCCGAGCGAGAGAGTGGCGAGTACTGCGGTGGTACGACGTGAACGAGCTGTGTAAGCCATGAGAGCCCCCCGTGATCGGAATGTCCCGGTGATCATGCCCCACCGGAACGCCGTCGCCGCCCGTTCACACCGAGCGGGAGCCGTCTGCGCACACGTTTGTGACACTGTGACAGGGCCATGGCACAGCTCTACGGGCATGGAGGGGTGGCCCAGGGGCGGCGCCGCGGTGCGGCGTCACCTTCTGTGCGACACCGCCAGTTCGATGAGGTAGCGCTTGGTCACCCGGCCGTCGTGCCGCTCGTCGATCAGGTGCCCGATGCACCCCAGCAGCCCGTTCCTGGCGGCTTCCGGAAGAGCGCGGTGGCCGGAGTACGTCCGCAGCAGGTCCAGATAGTCCGTCGTGGTGTACGTGAGGTCCTGCTCGTAGCGGCGGAAGACCGTGGGACCGAACCGACCGCTTCGCGCGACCTCCTCCGCATGGTCCGAACCGTGGATGTCGGCGGCCTTGGGAAGCCGCAGCCCGGGCGGCGTGTCCGGGTCGAAGTGCTCGTAGCAGCGCTGGACCTCGACGAAGAACTCCTCGGTACCGCCCCTCACATGCTGGGTGCGTACGACGGCGAGCGCCCCGCCCGGACGCAGCGCGTCGGCCGCCTTGGCCATCCGTATCGCCGGGTCGATCCAGTGGAACGCCGTTGCGGAGACGACCGCGTCGAACGGCTCCCGCGGCAGCGGCCAGCTCTCGAAGTCCGCCGTGACCACCTCCACCGCCGCGGCCCCCGCCAGGTTTCGGCGGGCGACCGCGGCCATCTGCGGCCCCGCCTCGACGGCCGTGATCCGGCAGCCCCGCCCGGCCAGGGGAACCGTCGCCTGGCCGGTCCCGCAGCCCACCTCCAGTACCCGACTGCCGGGGCCGGCACCCGCGAGTTCCGCGAGGTCGTCGTACAGCTGCGGCGGATATCCGGGCCTGGACCGGTCGTAGAGCTCCGCGTCCTCGTCGAATGTCCGGCTCAGGCGCACCCGTCGGGATTCCTCGGGCCGGTCGTCGCGCTCTGCGTGCCTGGTGGTGTCGGGCATACGAAGCAGGCTAGGCGATGTCCACTCGCCGGTCGGCGGAGACGGAACGGCGGCTCCTCCGGCGGACCGAGCGAGAGGATCAGGTGTTGATCATGTCCCGGGTCTGGGCGTAGACCGTTGCGTCCATGAACAGGGCCGTGTGGCTCAGACAGGCGGTCTTTGTGTTCGCCGCGCCGGACAGGGAGACGGAACTGTCAGGGTTGATCACCGTGTCGCAGGGCGACCACCAGGTGGCGTAACGGGGTGAACCAGGCGTCTCGTCACCGGAGTTGAGGGCGGTGAGAAAGCTGGAGCCGATGCGCATCTCGGTGCAGGAGGTGTCGAAGCAGCTGTTGGCGCTGTCGGTCCCGTGGTTCGGGCCGCCCAGCGACACCCAGGCGTCGACCTTGGTGGTCCCTCCGAGGTTCTTCAGGTAGGAGCGCGAGGAGAGCCCGCCCATGGAGTGGCTGACGATGTCGACCTTCGTGGCGCCGGTGGCCGCGAGCAGACGGTCGACCTCGGCCGACAGTTGCTGGGCGGTCGTGGTGTTCGACTGGCGCCAGTCGTAGGACCACTGGTCGAGATAGGCGGACGGCCAGCCGTCGGTTCTGAACCGGTCGGCCATGGTGTTCCAGTTGCTCGCGTCGCCGGTGTAGCCGTGCACGAACAGGACGGGATTGCTGGCGGAGTTGAAGGTGGAGCTGCTCGACAAAGCCTGCGCGGGGCCTGAGGTCTGCACGGCGAGCAGGGCGCCGGCCGCGGCGACGGCGGCGACAGCGGTCATGCGGGTCTTCTTCACGAAGGACTCTCCGGGTGGGGTTCGGGACAGCGCCCGATGGCGCGTTCTGAGGGGCCGCGAGGGGCATGTCCCGGGTCACGGGACGCTGCCTGCGGGCATGCCAAGGCGTGCCGAGGGGCCGGTTCGCCGCGGCCGCACGGGGAGGACACCGGGTGTCGTTGAGGGTGGCGTGAGCGTACTGACCAGTAGGTATGGGCGGTCAAGAGGTGTGCGCGGAGTTTTCGCGCGGCTGCGCGCAATCTCATCGAGTGATGCCGGCGCGGCTGCGGCGACAGGGTTGCCGGACCCATGCCGGTGCCGTCTCTATCCGGTCATTCGACTACCGCTCGGTAGACACGGAAGTGCTTGAATGGAACGCTCCCTACAGAGCGCGGACGGTTCACGCGGACGACGGCGGTGACCCCGTCGTGCAGGCGCGGATCGCATTCCGCCATCCCCCTGCCTCGGCCCGCCTTGCTGCTCCAGCGCCGCACCGGAAGGCGCCCGGCCGCGTCTCCCGCAAGAGCCGTGTCAGGCGTCAGCCGCATCAGGATCAGCAGCAGCACCCACGAGCCGCAGTTCGCATGAACGCACGCACTCGCACGAGCCGTGTCTCGCTGAACGCCCTCGCACTCGCACGAGCCGCAGTTCGCATCAGCCGTATCTCGCGCCACCAGGAAGTCCTCGCATCGGCAGCGTTCTTCCCCCTGTTCTCTCATCAGCCGACCCCTCCCCCCTCCTCGCCGAAAGGAGTTCCCCGGATGAACGTCGGAGCCGGACCAGCGGCATTGACCCTCGTCCTCGCCACGGCAGCGGCACTCGCCACCCCCACGGCCGGTGCCGTAGCGCCAGCGGACACCGAACCCACGGAGTTCACCGTGGACACCACGGCCGACGCCGTCGATGCCGACGCGTCGGACGGCCTGTGCCGCACCGCGGCGGGCGCCTGCAGTCTGCGCGCCGCGGTGATGGCCGCCAACTCCCGCCCGGGCAGCACCATCACCCTGCCTCCGGGGCGTTACCGGCTGACCATCCCACCCGACCCCCGCCTGATCATCGGTGACCACCCCGACCCGACCGCGGGCGATCTGAACATCGCCGCGCCCACCACGATCCGCGGCGCCGGCGCACGGACCACCGTCATCGACGCCAACCGACTCGACCGCGCCTTCCGCATGCAGGCGGACTCGAACCTGTCCGATCTGACGATCACCGGGGGCGTGGCCAAGGAACGTGAACTGCCCATCACCGACACCGGGGGCGGCGGCATCGCCAACGGACACCGCATGACGCTGCGGCGGGTCGCCGTGACCGGGAACTCCGCGGGCTACGGCGGTGGCGTCTTCAACATCCCCGGCTCGCACCTGGATCTGATCGACAGCACCGTCAGCGGGAACGTCGCGGGAGAGGCCGGGGGCATCAGGTTCGACGACACCGGCACCGTGACCAACTCGACCATCGCCGACAACCGTGTGACGAACCCGGGCGACCGCCCCGGCAGCCTCGCCGGGTACGGGGGCGGGATCGACATCCGCGGACGGGGGCCCGTGGAGATCCTCAACTCGACCATTTCCGGCAACAGTTCCAGCGACGGCGGAGGCGGCATCAACATCGCCCCCGCCTACCTGGACAGCCTGCCCTCCCCGATCCCCGATGTCGTCGATCTGCCGCTGGGACGGCTGACGTTGCGCAACTCCGTCGTCGCCGGCAACACGGTCGACGGCAAGGCCGCCGACTGCAAGAAGGCGTTCGCCACCATCGCGTCGAAAGGCCACAACCTCGACGGTGACGGTAGTTGCCGGCTCACCGCCGCGGGCGACCTGCCCAGCCGTCCACCGCTGATCGGCCCCCTCGCCGACAACGGCGGTCCCACGGACACCGCCGCGCTGCTGCCGGGAAGCCCCGCCCTGGACGCGGCGCTCGACTGCCCGGCCACCGATCAGCGCGGTGTCACCCGCCCCCAGAACGCCGCCTGTGACATCGGCGCCTACGAGCACACGCCGTGACCACGCCGCTCCTACCGGCACCAGGAGATGCGATGAGACCACCAAGCCTGCGCACCACCCTGACCCGTGCCATGACCGTGCTGGTGCTTCTGCTGCTGTCCTCCCCCGCCACTCCCGTTCCCTCGGCCGCGGCCCGGGCCGATGCCGCCCACGGCTCCCTGACCGTGCGCACCGACCACGGCTGGGTGCATGGCGCGGTCCACCGTGACGGCGGCCGGGTCTTCCGGGGCATCCCCTTCGCCGCCCCGCCGACGGGCCCGTTGCGCTGGCGTCCCCCACGGCCCGCCGGGCGATGGTCCGGGGTGCGGGACGCCACCGCGCCGGCCGGTCCCTGCCCCCAACTGCCGCTGACGCTGCTGCCCGACGGCGGCCCGGTGCTGCCCGGTGAGTCCAACCGCACCGGCAGCACGACGGAGGACTGCCTGTACCTCAACGTGTGGACGCCGGCCCGCACCGGCGGCCGGCCCCTGCCGGTGCTGGTGTGGCTGCACGGCGGCGGCAACGCCTACGGCGCGGGCAGCGACTACGACGGCGCGGCGCTGGCCGCGCGCGGCCTGGTCGTGGTGACCGTCAACTACCGGCTGGGCGCACTGGGGTTCCTCGCCCATCCCGCCCTGTCGGCGGAGAGCGGCGACCACGCCTCCGGCGACTACGGGTTGATGGATCAGCAGGCCGCACTGCGCTGGGTCGGGCGCAACATCGGCGCCTTCGGTGGCGACCGCGACCGAGTGACCCTCGGCGGCCAGTCCGCCGGGTCCGTCGACACCTGTGCCCATATCGCCTCCCCGACCGCCAAAGGCCTGTTCCAGCGGGCGATTCAGCAGAGCGGAAGCTGTGCTTCGGACGGCGCTCTGACCCCGCTCACGCTCGGCGCGGCCGAGCAGAAGGGACGAGCCTTCGCGGCCTCGGCCGGCTGCGCGGACCCGACGACCGCGGCGACCTGTCTGCGCGCGCTGACCACCACCGAACTCCTGCGCGCCACCGGGACCGGGACGGCATCCCTGTGGGGCCCGAACACCGGGCCACGCGTCCTCCCCCGCCCTCCGCGCACAGCATGGGCTGAGGGACGAGTGAACGCGGTGCCGACGCTGAGCGGCACCACCCATGACGAATACCGCTACTTCACCGCCCTCTACGTCGATCTGCTCGGCGGCGGACCCCTGACGCCCGACTCCTACGCCACCCTGATCAGGCTCCAGCACGGCAGCCGCGCGCCGATGGTCCTGGACACCTACCCTGCCGCGGCGTACCCGTCCCCCAACCTCGCCTACTCCGCCGTCAACACCGACCAGCGGTTCGCCTGCCCGGCACGGGCCGACAGCCTGCTCTACGGCACCCGGGCACCGGTCTACGCCTACGAGTTCCACGATCCCCAGGCACCGCCGTTCATCCCGGCGCCCCACACACCACAAGGCGCCTTCCACGCCTCCGAACTGGCCTATCTCTTCCCCACGGACGCACTGGCGCCCCTGACTCCCGCCCAGCGGCGACTGTCCGCCACGATGACCGCCTACTGGGCCCGCTTCGCCGCCACCGGCGACCCCAACGCACCCGGAACTCCCCCGTGGCCGCGCCACACGGCCGACCGGGACCGCATCCAGGTGCTGGCACCCGACCGAGTCGCACCCACCACCGGGTTCGCTGCCGACCACCACTGCGCGTTCTGGCAGCCCTCCCCCGTTCCCCGAGGAGCCGCGCGATGACGTCGGCGCTCCGGACACCCCCTGCCCCTCACCGTCCGGGGCGCGCCCCCTCCACCTGAACGCCGTGGTGAGCCGCCAGCGCCAGCAACGCCACGCCCAGCGGCCCCGTCTCCAGGACGGCGCCCGGTTCGAACCAGCGGGCGACGGCGGTGCCGCTCGCCATCCTGAGGGTGAAGCGCGCCAGTTCCTCGGCAACTTGCGGACGGCCGCCCAGCCCGAAAACGGCGCTCAGCGCATCCTGCGCCCAGGCCACCAGCGCGTCGCGGTAGTGGTGCACCTCGGCCACGGCCGCCGCGCTGGCGTCCTGCTGCACCATGCCCAGCCCCAGCAGCAGCTTCAGTCCGTGCGGATGACGCCGGAAGGCGTCCTCGACCTCTACGAGGAAGGCGTCCAGCCGCTGTGCGACGTCGGCGCCCGGCACCTCGGCCGGGGGCAGGGCCGCCAGCAGCACGGTCCTGGCGCGCTCCAGCACCGCGACGTAGATCCCGTCCTTGCTGCCGAAGTGCCAGTAGAGCGAGCTGGGCGGCAGACCGCACTCGGCCGAGATCATGGAAATGGACGTGGCGGCGTAGCCGTACCGCGACATCAGTTCGCCGGCGGTGTCGAGAATCGCGTCGCGGGACCGTGCGCCGCGGTCCTGGGCCGGTGCCTGCGTCATGCGGCCGACTCTAGGCGAGAAGCGGGCGCCCGCTCAGCCGCGCGGAGCCGGCCGGCATGGCAACAGGCCACATCCGGCGGCCGCGCGACGGTGCCGTACCTCCCCCCTGCCTCGGGTCAACGACCACGCGGGCGGGCCAGCAGTTCGCCGATGTGTTGGCGCACGATCGCCCAAGCCGTGGCGTGAAGTGTGCCGACGGTCGTGTCACCAAGCCTGTCGATCGTCTCGTCGGTGCCTGCGGCGCAGGGGACGCTGTCGCTGAGCACGTCATAGCCGTCACGTACGGCGACGTGCAGACGGTCGGCTCCGTCGGTGTCGGAGTGCAGGGCGGCCGCTACGACGAGGGGCGGCGGGCCGCCCGCATCGGCGGCCAGCTTGCGGTAGCTGCTGACGACCGGGTCACGCCAGTGCAGGCTGAGCAACAGGTGCTGTTTGGCCAGGAGTTCGGCGAGGTCGGTCTCGAAGACACTGTCGCGCTCCAGCACCGTCGCGCGGGCGCCCAGCACCAGGGCGGCGGGCAGCAGGCAGCGCAGCGTACTGCCGACGATGTTGCCGCCGACGGTGGCGGTCCGGCGTACGGCGCCGGTGCCCACGTTGGCGGCGGCCTGCCGGAGTACCTCGGGCACGCGGTCGTCGATCCGGTTCAGCACCACGGCGCCGCCCAGGGTCCCGCGGCCGATCACATTGGCCTCCGGCACGTTGCGCAGCGACATCGCCTGTGCGGGGAACCCGTCCCGTTGCCAGCCTGCCCACACGAGCGTCGCCCCGCCGACAGGCACCGCTCCCTCGGCTATGCACTCCTGCGCTTCGGACACGGACTCGGGCAGACGCAACAGCACGGGCCGACCTGCTTTCTCGACGAGTTGGTGCTCAGGCGCTCGATGCCTCGGCCGGCCGACCGAGACATGGCGCATTTTCACTCACCTCTTGGAGGCGCACACAGGTCTCACAGATGCACGGCTCAGAGTCTGGAAGCCTCACGACTGGCTGTTGAGGAATCCGATCGTCAGGGCTCCCCACCACCCGAGTTGGGAGAGGACGGCCGAGATCACGCCGCGCACGATCAGCCGCCGCGGGGGCCGGGAGCCTGCCTGTGCGACCAGCGTGCGATGAAGGGCTTGCGCGTGCACTCCGTTGAGCGCGGTCAGGAGGACGAGCACCAGCTTGACCCGGGTGAGGAGGGCCCGTGGGTCGGGGTCGAGGGCTGTCCCGCTCAGCACCAGGCCGGCCAGTCCCGCCCATACGGGAACGTGCAGCGGGTCGGCGAACTCCAGCGCCTGATGCAGGGTTCGCCTTCCCAGCAGCCACAGAGTGCCGTAGTAATCGATGGCCAGCACGGAGCCGAGCCCGATGACCAGCGCCCCGAGATGCACGAACAGCGCGGCCGTGCGGACCGCTGGGCCGACCTGCACATGGAGTGCCGCCCAAACGCTGCCCGCCCAGGCCAGACAGATGAGCGCGTCGGCGACGATGAGCGTCCAGCCGTGTCGGCGTCTACAGGAGGACGGACCCGGATTCATGCGATCACCTCCCTGAGGAGGCGGTTGGGCGGCCCGCGCCCCCAACCGCCTGAGGTGGATCAGTTTGGGGCGACCCAGCCGGCCATGATCCCCATGACGTCGCCGTGCGAGTGCCCCGTGCTTACGTACCTGCTGGTGATTTGCAGGACATCCCCGCGGTGGATCGTGCCGAGGGGATCACCGCTGCAGGGCGGCATGTCCGAGATCTCGGAGTTTCCGTGCAGGTCGATGAACTCGGGGCTGCCGCCTTCCTCGGCCACGATGGTGCACAAGGGCTTGTCGGTGGTGAGGTTCTCGGTCCGCACCGAGTGACCGCCATGGTGCAGATGGCCGCGCATGTGCACCAGCGTCCCGGAGATCGTGGACCGCCAGCGTCGGGTCTTTTCGCTGACTCCCTGCGGAACGTCGTACGCGCTGCCGAGGCATCCGCCCGCGTCCATCCAGATCGGTGTCACCGGTTTGAGCCGCGAACCAGGGGCGGATTCATGAGTGTAGGTGACGGTGATGTATACCGTCTTTTTCTCCGGGGCGTGGTTCATCAGGTCGTAGAGCATGTTCCACCGCTCGCCTCTGCCGACCTTGATGCCGTATCCGGAGGGCAGGACGCTCGCCACCCGCTCGTTACCGGAGGCGAATATGCGCTGCGGGCCGTTGCACACGACGTCGTTCTTCCGGTGGTTTCCCATCACCATGTGATGCAGCATGGGGCCCGTGTTGACATTGGCGTTCGCCCCGTCCTCATACACCAGATTGGGTTTGAATCCGGTGATGAAACAGTTGTCGCACGGCTTTTGGACGTTGAAATCGATCCGGTTGCGCGTTTCCCCGTGGTCGTGCCCGGACGCGGCAGGGATGGTGATCGGCCCGTACCGCACGGTCGTGACCTGCGAACTGTGGTCCTGTCGAGGTGTGTCGGGTGCGGACGCGGCGGCGGATGCGAAGGGGGGCACGGCGGCGGCCACGAGCGCCGTGGCGACGATGGCGGCGCTCGCCGCGAGTTTTCGGTGCAGCATTTTTTCCTCCCTCACCGGAAAGACCTTCATTCGAATCGGCCGTACCCACGGATATTGGAGGACGGCCAGTGCCGCAAGGGCGTACAGCGCATATCCAAGGGATGATCTCCCTCACCGATATGGCCTCGCTTGGCTGACCGTAGAGTGACGGGCGGCCTTTCCACTGTCAACCGATCCCGTCCGCGATGAAAACGCGAGGATTCCCACCGAGTTGCTGACCAGCGTTTCCTCGGGGTGCTCGTTGCCCGGGCCGGCGCAACACCGGCGACTTCACCGATTCGACAGCCCGGCGAACAGCCTGTGCACCAGTGCGGTCCACGCCTTGCGGTCCGGGCCCTCAAAGTCCAAGCCGGTGAGGACGTCCACCCCGAGGGACACGCACAGCACCAGGCGGGCGCAAGCCGCCGCGTCGGCCTCGGGAGCAAGTGAGCCGTCCCGTTGGGCGAGTTCGACCAGCTCCGTCAACCTGGCCTCCGCCCTGCGCAGGGCGGCGTGGACCCTTCGGGCGACCTCGTCGTCCCGCCGCGCGGCGGCGAGTGCCTCGCTGACCAGAGGCGCCCATGTGCGCCGGCGAGGGTCGGAGAGGTCGGTGGTGACCATCTGCAGCAGGTCGGTGGAGGCCGCCCCGCGGTCGAGCGCCTCGACCAGTTTGCGTCCGGCAGCCGCCAGACCGCGATCGACCGCCTCGGCGAGCAGGTCGGCCTTGTTCCTGAAGTTGCCGTAGATCGCACCCGTGGAGAGCCCGGCACGACGGGCTATGTCCTGCACCCGCGCTCGGTCGTAACCCTGCTCACCGAATTCGAGAACGGCCGCCTCGATCAGCCGGTCACGGATCAGGGCACCGGACTGCCGTGCGAGGGAATCAGGCTCTGCCACGACCCAAGCCTAACTGTGCAGGAAGGATCCAAAAGGCTCTCGCAGGAGGGGACTTCGGCCGCCTCCTCCCTTGCGCACGTCGTCGAGAATAGTCATTATTCTCGGCCTGAGGCGTCGAGCCGGGAGCGTGCGTCATGACGTACGGCACCGAGCAACCCCCCATCATCGGCAGACAGGTCGAGCGCCGGCAGCTCGCGGCGGCGGTGGACACCTGCCGCAAAGCCGGCGGCGGCGCCCTGCTCCTGACCGGTGACCACGGGATCGGCAAGACCGCACTGCTGCGGTACGCGTCCCAGCTGGCCCATGGCGTCCGCACGGTCAGGGCCGACGGCGTACCGGCGGAACAGAACCTGGCATACGGCGCGGTGCAGCGGCTGGTCAGGCCACTGGCCCCCGACATCCCTCAGCTGCCGACGCAATCGCGTGAGGTGCTTCAGCGGCTGCTGGTCGGGCATGTCCCGCCGCCCGACGAGCGATCGCTCCTCGGCGCCGCCGTGCTGGCGCTCCTGGCCCGGGCAAGCGACCGCAGCCCGGTGCTGGTCGTCGTGGACGATCTGCACCGGGTCGACGCCGAGTCCCGGTACGCCCTCGGCTTCGTGGCACGCAGGATCGGCAGTGAGAGGGTCCTGATCCTGGCCGGGACCGAGAGCCACGAGTGCGCCGCCAGGTCGGGAGTGCCCGTACTACGGCTGGCAGGCCTGAGCGACCAGGAGTGCCTGCGGCTCATCACACGAACCCCGTCCTCTCCGGTGGCGCTCCCGGTGCGTGAGGTGCTCATCCATGCAGCCGGCGGCAATCCCCTGATCCTGCTGGAGCTGTTACGGACGCTCACTCCCGCGGAGCTGAGTCGCCTGTCCCGGCTGCCCGATCCCCTGCCCCTGCCACCGAGCCTGGTGCGCCGCCGGCTCGCCGAATTCCGCCGGCTTCCCGACGACTGCCGGAGGCTGCTGTTGCTGCTGGCCGCGGAACCGGGCCTGGACCCCCTGACCTTCGTCCGTGTCGCCCAGCGGACGGAGATCGACCCGTCGGCCCTGAGACCGGCCGAGACCGCCGGCCTGCTCACCACCTCGAAGACCGTGATCTCCTTCCGGTACGACGACCTCGGCCGGGCCATCTGGCAGGGAGCGGATCTCGCCGAGCGGCACTGGGCGCACGCCGTGCTGGCGCACGTGCTGACCGAGACGCACGACGACCGTCGTTGCTGGCACGAGGCGGCCCTGCTGTCGGAGCCGCACGCCGACCTGGCCGACGAGCTGGAGCGTCAGGCCGCATGCGCCCGTCAGCACGGCAATCCGGCGCACGCGGCGGCGCTCATGGAACGCTCGGCCCAGCTGACGCACGAGGACGGCCGCCGGGCCGGCCGCCTGGTCGCCGCGGCCGACTGCAGCAGACGCGCCGGACGGCCGCGGCGGGCGGCCCGGCTGCTGGAACGGGCCGAGACTCTGATCGGCACGGACGAGCCGTCCTTGCGGGGGCACATCGCCTACCTGAAAGGGGTGATCTCCCTCCACCACTCCACAGCGCCGGACGCCTACGACGGACTCCTGACCGCCGCCGACCTGCTGGCAGCGGACAACCCGTCGCTGGCCGTCAAAGCACTGGTGGCAGCGGGGGAGGCGGGCCTGTATGCGGGAGACACAGCCTTACCGGTGCAGGCCGGCCGGCGCGCGGCGGCCGTGCTCAACGGCTCGGCGCAGGAGAAACAGCAGGCGAGCCGACTGGCCGTCGATGTTCTGCTGGCGGTCGCCGATGCGCTGCAAGGACGGCCGGCGGCCGCGGTGCCCCGCCTGCGCGAGCGACTCGGCACTGCGGCACAGGTGGACGATCCCTTGCTGCTCGCCTGGGCCTCGCACGGTGCGCTGTTCATCGCCGACGACGCCCGCGCGCGGACGCTGGCCACCCGCGCGGTGGCGCTGGCGCGCACGGCAGGTGACGTACCGACGACGGTGCACGCGATGCAGTACCTCGCGTATCCGGAGTGCTGGCTGGCCGGACCGGACACCGCGACGCTCACCGCCACCGAGGCTCTGCGGCTCGCCCGCGAAACGGGCCACCTCACCTGCCTCCGCAATCTGATGGGAATTCTGATGCTCGCTGCCGGTATCACCGGAGACGCCGGGGCCTGTGAGCAGTACGCGGACCGCGTCGTCGGCGAAGCGCAGGCGCACGGTCTGGGCCTCGCCTCGGCCCTTGGCCTGTGGGGCCTCGCCCACCTCGATCTTGCCTCCGGGAACTGGGCCGAGGCAGCTGCCAGGCTTCGCCGGCTCGTGCGTACGCGGCTCGGACATCCCGGTGTCGCGATCGAGGCCGTGCCCAGCTACGTGGAGGCCGCCGTCCGAGCCGGGAACCGGCAGCGGGCGGAACGCGCGACGGCGGCTTTCGCCCCATGGGCGGAGGCGATCGGCCGGGGATGGCCGACCGCGCTGGCGGCCCGGTGCCACGCCCTGCTGGAAACCGGCGACACCGAGCACCACTTCCGGCGCGCTCTGCGTCTGCACCCGATCGGCGATCGCGAACTGGAACTGGCCCGTACTTTCCTGCTGTACGGCGAGTACCTCAACCGCGAGCGCCGACGTGCGGACGCCCGCGCCCAGCTCCGCGAGGCGGCCGACATCTTTCGCCGGCACGGAGCGCGGCTCTGGCTCGACCGGACCCGGGCCGAGCTGCGGGCCACCGGAGACGACTGGGAGCCTTCGCAGGACGACGCCCACGCTCTTCAAGCCCGTTCCGCATCCCTGACCTCCCGGCAGCGCCAGATCGTCCGGCTGGTTGCCCAAGGCGCGACCAACAAGGAGGTGGCAGCGCAGCTCTACCTGAGCCCGCGCACCGTCGACTATCACCTCCGTCGGGTCTTCGAGCGCCTGGGGATCACATCGCGTGCCGACCTGATCCGCCGCTGCGCCACCGACACGGGTTCCGACGGATGAATACCAGGCCACCGGCCTGAGCGGCTCTCCTAGACCCTGTCCGACTCGGCGACCGCGTTGCGTTCCAGCACTTCCTTCATCCGCTCATGGCGAGCCATGTCACGCCCCAGCGTCGGAGTTCCGTCCCGCTGGACGACCACACACCAGATACCGACCCCTACTCCCACGGCAACCGGAATCAGCAGCCAGACGAGTGCTCCCACGGTGACACCTCTTCCTGCGGAGATCCTTCGGGACAGGTGTCCGACGAGGTTTCCGATATGCGCCGCGCCAAACGGAATTCGGGACTTCGTGGATCGCAATCGAAGGAGATGCCCGCGCTCACAGGTGCCGCCACGCATCGTCCGGGAGGTGGGAACCTGCCTGGGGCCCCATCCGCACCATGCCCCCGTCCACCACCCACGACGCGCCGGTGACATAGGACGCGTCCGGACCGGCGAGGAAGGCGATCACGGCCGCGACCTCGCGGGCATCGCCCGGGCGGCCCAGTGGCACACCGGGCCGCCGTTCGGTGGTGACGTCGGTGTCCGTCCGGCCCGTCATGGGTGTGGCGATCTCGCCGGGAGCGACGGCGTTGACAGTGATCCCGTGCTCGGCCAGTTCCAGCGCCATGACCTGGGTGAGCAGCCCGAGCCCGCCCTTGGCGGCGCAGTAGGGCGCCGCACCCACGCGTGGCTGGTGCTCGTGGACACTGGTGACGTTGATGATCCGGCCCCCGTCCCCCTGGTCGATCATGCGGTGGGCGGCGCGCTGCCCGCACAGGAAGGGCCCCACCAGATCGACGTCGATGACCTGACGGACGGTGTCGAGGTCGAGATCCAGGAACGGGGTCATGGTGCCGGTCCCGGCGTTGTTGACCAGTATGTCGACCCTGCCGAGTTCGTCGGCCAGTCGGTCGATGACCCCCGCGGCCTCCGGGAGCCGGGTGAGGTCCAGCTGCTCGATCGAGGCGCGCCGCCCGGTGGCCCGTACCTCGTCGGCCGTCCGCTCCGCCCCTGTGTGATCCCGGTGCCAGGTGATGCCGACGTCCATCCCGGCCTGCGCCAACCGGACCGCGGTGGCGCGGCCGATACCGGAGTCGGATCCGGTGATCAGGGCCACGGGGGCGATCCCAGGGGCAGGGGCGTCGTGACGCGGTTCCATGAAGGCTCCAGGTCTCCCCCATCGTCAGAAGCACGCCCTGCGCCACGGCGGCGAGGCGACGGGCAGGGACGACGGTCAGCGGCTCTCGTGGGTCAAGGCGCCTTCCGGCGGCGACCAGGATCTCCGCCGCCGTCCGACTCGCCCCGGGTGCCTTGGGTGCCTTCGGTGGCTTCGACACCCTCCAGCGGTTTGCCCGCAGTGGTACCGCGCTCCGGCTGGTACCCCTCCGTGCCACTTGCCGTGCCCGGCACCGTTCGCTTGCGTGCCTGGCTCTCGGCGCCCGAGTGCGCACCGGGTTCCTCGTCGCTGCGCGCCCGGTCGTAACGGTCTCCGCGGTCCTTCTTCTGCTCGGTCATGCCCGCCCTCCCATCAGGGTCGGATCGTGCAGTCCTGCCGCGTTCCCCGGGACGGGCACCGGAAACGGTCATGCGCCATGGAACAGGCAGGTTCACACCGGCGCGATCACTCAGGGGGCGTCGCTGCCCGCGAGAATGCGGCGCTCGAAGGCGGCTCGGGCGGCGGGATGGGGCTTGTCCCTGCTCAGCACGGAGCCGAGCCATCCGAGCACAACGGCCAGCGGAATGGAGACGATGCTCGGATACTTCAGCGGGAACGCGGCGAAGTCCATGTCGGGGAACAATGCCGTCGGACTTCCCGAGACGGCGGGCGACAACACGGCCAGCGCCACCGAGCTGATCAAGCCGCCGTAGATGCTCCACACCGCTCCGGTGGTGGTGAAGCCCCGCCAGTACAGGCCGTACAGCAACGCCGGGAGGACGGCTGAGGCGGCGACGGCGAAGGCCAGTCCGGCGGCGAAGGAGACGTTGATGCGGGAGGCCCACAGGGCCAGGGCCGTCGCCGCGGAGCCGATCAGCACCACGGATGCCCGGGCCACCAGCACTTCCTGGGACTCGGTCGCGCGCCCCTTCTTGATGACCACTCCGTAGATGTCATGCGCCATCGAGGTCGCCGCCGCCAGGGCGACGCCCGCCACGACGGCCAGGATCGTGGCGAACGCCGCACAGGACATCACGGTCAGCAGCACCGACCCGCCGAGGGCGTCGCCCAGCAGGAGGGTGGCCGTATTCCCCGAAGCGTTCCCGCTCAGGATCTCCTCCGGGCCGACCACGGCCGCCGCGCCGAACCCCAGGACGCCGGCCATCAGGCAGAAGGCGCACGTCAGGGCGGCCGTCCACTGGACGGACCTGCGGGCGGCTCGCGCGGTGGGAACCGCACCCAGGCGCAGCAGGAGGTGCGGAAGGCCCGCGGCTCCGAGCACCGCTCCCAGTTGCAGGCTCAGCCCGTCCAGTGTGTCGGCGGCACCGCCCTGGGACCGTGCTCCGGGTGCCAGGAAGTGCTCGCCCACGCCGCTGCGGTCGGCCGCGGCCCCGAGCAGACGGCTGGGGTTCCAGCCGAACTTCGCCAGCACGAGCAGGGCCAGGAACGCGCTGGCGACGAGCAGGAAGGCGGCCTTGAAGCACTGCACCAGCGTCGCCCCGTGCATTCCGCTGATGGCCACGTAGATGATCATCAGGACACCGAGGAACAGCATCAGGAAGTTCTGTGCGACGACTCCGGAGATGCCGAGCAAGGGGGCGGCGAGGGCACCGGCCCCCACCAGCTGGGCGGTCAGATAGAACAGGGAGATCACGAGCGTGGCGAGACCCAGGGCCATATGGACGGGGCGCGGTCGCAGATGGTGCGCGAGCACGTCGCCGACCGTGTAGCGGCCGGTGTTGTGAAACGGCTCGGCAACCAGCAGGAGCATCACCGCCCAGGCGACGATCGGGCCCAGCAGGTAGGGGATGCCGTCGAACCCGGCCAGGGCGATCAACCCCGGGGTGCCCAGCAGCGTCGCGGCGGAGATGAAGTCGCCGAACAGAGCGATGCCGTTGCGTGAGGAGGACAGTCGGCGACCGCTGGCGAAGAAGCGGCGGGGTGTGTCCGTCTCCGAGGCGTCGAGCAGGGAGATGAGCACGACCCCTACGACGAAGACCGCGAAGAAGGTGATGACGACGGCGGCGTGGTTGCCCTGGGCGAGTACGGAGCCCTGTGCGAATGCGGAGGCGGTGTTCAACGCTTCTCCCCTCGGGCCGGGAACCCCGCACGGGCCCGTTCGACCAGCGGGTCCAGAGAGGTGCGCGCAAAGCGCGCGTACCAGCGGCAGACCGCGAGCGTGGTGCCGCACTGCAGCAACGCCAACCCCAGCCCGACGTTCACATGACCGACGAGTCTGACTGCCATCACGTCCCGCGCCGTGCTCACCAGGAGGGCGTTGAGCAGGTAGAGGCCGAGTACGGCCGAGGCGACGGGGAAGATCCGGGATCGACGCGCGGCGCGCAGCTCCGCGAGGGCGGTCATCGCCTCGGGCGTGGCGCCCACTGCGTCGAAGGGGCCGCCGACGTACGCCGTCCCTCTGCTGCGTGGGGCATGGAACCCGTGCGGCGGTTCAGGGAATCCACGCGACGGTTCATGGAATCCGAGGGGCGGCTCGTTGGATCCGTACACGACATCAACTCCTCATTGCGGGCGAGGGCGTCAGGCCGTGTCCGTGCGGAAGTCACCCGCCGTGATGAACCGAACGCCGTTCGGTTCGGGGAGCTTAGAGTGGACCACGGCGTAGGACAAGGCGCCGGCGGCAAGTGCGTGCACGGGCAGGGACCCGGCGGCAGGCGGCGTCGCGGCGGGCGCGCGGGATGCGCGGGAGGCGTGGCTCAGCCGTTCGGACGGGGAGTACGCCCCTGATCCTGAGGGGCCGCGACGCGCTCATGCAGGCGGCCGAGGCCGTCGAGGAACATCTCCAGGGCCAGTTCGAAGCTGTCCCGGTCGATGGTGTCGGCGTGGTCGGCCAGGCGGTGGGCGTCCGCCAGATACGCATACCGCTCGACGTAGACCTGTACGTCGTCGTCGAACCCGCGGGCGAAGGAGGCCATCGCCGATCCGATGACCAGGTACTTGGTCGACGCCCCGATCATCGTGGCGTAGCGCGGGGGCCATCCGGCCCCGACCAGGCCGCCGTGGACGGCGTCGGCACGCCGCAGCGAGGCCTCGCGGCGGGCCGGACCGTAGGCGAGGAACGGCACGATGTGCGGGTGGGCGGCGAGGGCCGCGCGATAGGACCGGGCCCAGGAGGCCACGCCGTGCCGCCAGTCGCCGGCCTCGAAGCCGGAGACGTCCACGCCCTCCATGATGGCGTTGGCGACTTCGTGCAGGACGTCGTCTTTCGTCTTGACGTGCTCGTAGAGCGAGGAGACCTGGACGCCGAGCTCCCCCGCGAGCTTGCGCATCGACAACTGGTCGAGCCCGTCACGGTCCACGATGCCCAGCGCCGCGGCGCAGATGCGCCCCCGGCTGAGGATCGGTCTGGTCGGTCGTGCCATTGCTCCACCCCCGTATCGCTCCGCGCTCCGCTTCTCGCAGCGCCGGGATTCCGTCCCTCACGGTACCTCGTGGTCCGGTAAACCGAACATCGTTCGGGAAGCGTGAACACCCACCTTGCCCGCCAGTTCACTTGCTAAGCGTTCAGCCAGTCTTTTAGGGTGAGCGCCTCGGACGTTGGAGGTCGCCATGTCACCGCGCCACGAATCCGCCCGGCAGGCCCGTCCGCGGCTGATGCCGCTCCCCGAAGAACGGTGGGATGCACGGACCCGGAAACTGCTGGCCACCGCACCCCAGGACCCCGGGGGCCGGGTCCCGAACATCTTCAGCACCCTCGTGCGCCATCCCGACCTCTACGAGCACTTCATGCCCTTCGGAGGCCAGTTGCTCCGCACGGGCCGACTGCCGGGAAGGCTCCGTGAGCTGCTGATCCTGCGCACCGCCTGGAACACCGGCGCCCGCTACGAGTGGGGGCGGCACCTCCCCCTGGCCAAGGCCGCGGGCGTCAGCGACGCGGATATCGACCGCCTCACCGCCGGAGTTGAAGCACCCGGTTGGACGGACGTCGAGCGGCACCTCGTCCGGGCGGCGGACGAGCTGAACCGCAGTGCACAGGTGTCCGACGCCACCTGGGAGGTTCTGGCCGATCACTTCGGTGACGCCGAACTGATCGAGGTCGTCATGGTGGTGGGGCAGTACCACATGGTGGCCTTCTTCCTGAACTCCACCGGCGTGGAGTTGGACCCCGGTTTCGACGGCGCCGGCTTTCCGGAGGGAGACCGGACCCATGAGTGAGGGACATCTGGAGCGACCAGCCCGTCGACTGACCGGCCGCAAAGTCCTGGTGGTCGGCGCGGGCACCCGCCCCGACGACGACCCGGGCGCACCGGTCGGCAACGGCCGGGCGATCGCCGTCCTCGCCGCCCGGGAGGGCGCCGATGTGGCCTGCGCCGACGTGGCCGCTCCGGCCGCCGCCGCGACCGCCGAACTCGTCGGCCGCGAGGGCAGGTTGGGCGTCAGCGTGGTGGGTGACGCCACGGAGGCCGAGCAGTCGGCCGCCATGGTCGCCGAGGCGGTTCGCGGGCTGGGTGGGCTGGATGCGCTGGTGGTCAATGTGGGAGTGGGTCTCGGCACCGGGCTGGAGGGCTCGTCGCCCGCGGACTGGGACCGGGTGCTCTCCCTGAATCTGCGTGCGCCCTTTCTGGCCGCCAAGCACGGTCTTCCGGCACTGGCCGACGGAGGCGCCGTCGTCTTCATCGGGTCCGTCGCGGGACTGCGCGCCGCCACCGGATCGCCGGCCTACGACAGTTCCAAAGCCGGCCTGTTCGGGCTCACCCGCCATGTCGCCAAGGAGGGAGGGGCTCGCCGGATCCGCGCCAACCTGGTCGTGCCCGGCCTGATCGACACCCCCATGGGTCGGCAGGCCTCGGCCGGGCGGGCGTCCCGGACGGCCTCGCTCACCCGCATCCCCCTGGGCCGCCAGGGCACCGCATGGGAGGTCGCGGAGGCCGTCACCTTCCTGCTCTCCGACCGCGCCTCTTACATCACCGGCCAGAGCCTCGTGGTGGACGGCGGCCTGAGCGCCGTATGACGCGCGGCGTCCCAGTCCCCGGCCGGCCTCGGCCGAGAGCGGCCGGGGCGGCGGGGCCGGTCGCCACGGAACTCAGTCGTCGCCCGGCGTCGCCGTGAGACCGAGCACCAGCATCTCGTGGGCGGCTCGTGCGATGTCCGCCAGCCGGGTGCGGGCCGAGTCCAGTTGATACTGCAGCAGCACTCCGCGAGCGATGCTCTCCACCAAGAACGCCTGCGCGACCGTATCCAGGTCCGGGCGGATGCTTCCGTCCGCGATCCCCCGCCGGATGTCGTCCTCGACGCCGCTGCGCACGAGACTGAGATGCTCGGCCATCAAGCCCTTGACCCCGTCGGCGCTGCCGACCGCCTCGACGAGCAGCACGAGCAACGCGCGCGCCCGCAGCCCCGGACCGGGCTCGGCCAGTCTGGCGAAGAACTGGTCGAGCTTGGCCAGTACGGCCTCCAGCCCGCTCATCCGCGCGTATCCGGGCTGCGCCCGGAGCACGTCGATGAACGTCTCGCGGATATCGGCGACCACGGCTTCCACGAGCCCCGCTTTGGAGGTGAAGTGGTAGTTGACCATGCCCCGGCTGACTCCGGCACGCTCGCCGACCTTCTTCACCGTCAGGCCGAGGTAACCCTCTTCGGCGAGGATCTCCACCGCCGCGTTCAAGAGCCTGCGCCGGGAGGCCTCTCGCTGCTCATCACGCTTGGTCGTGGGGCGTTCGGCTGCGGCGGTTGGTTCGCTCATCGGACCTGCAGTATGCCATTGACGGTTCGGCTCCCCGGCTCCGCGGCGGCAGTCAGAAGGCGGAGTTGGCGAACCAGTTGGCCAGCAGCTGCTCGTCACCGTCGTGTGCGAAGGCCTCTGCTTCGTAGGACAGGCGGCCGTAGACGAGCAGGAGCAGCTGGGCCGCGGTTCCCCGGACGGTCGCGTCAGCGGTGTCGGCGGCCGGGTGGGCCGTGTCCAGGCCGAAGCCGTCGGGTCGCAGGCGAACGAGCCAGGCTTCGTCCCCGTCGGTCGTGCGGAAGCTGATGGTCCTGTCCGGGCCGCGCAGGTTCGCCACCTTGGGGGCGAAGAGGGCGGCGAAGGGCAGGTTGACGAGGAACTCGTCGATCCCGTCCACGGCGGCCGGACGGTCGATGGCGGGCCGGAGGCCGAGTGCGAGTTCGGCGTCGACCCGGTGCAGCAGGGTCTCGAAAAGCATGCGGCGTGCCCAGAAGCGGGCGTGCCGGTCGGCGCCCCACGCCCACATCGGAAGGTTCGGGTCCGTGGCCGCGAACGCGTCCGCCGCCACGGTCGCGCTCTCGGCCAGCCAGTCGGGGTATCCGTCCTCCCGCTCCGGAAGCCGCAGATCCACCTCCCGCTTGCGCGGCGGCTCCTGGATGCGTGCCCGCAGCATGGCCGAGAACCAGCGCTGGACACTGCCTGTGTGCTTGACCAGGTCGGCGAGCGTCCAGCCGGGACAGCTGGGCACCGCTGTGGACAGGTCGGCGCCCCGGACCGCTGCGACGAACCGGGCGGTCTCCGCCGCGACCGCGGTGCGGTGATCGACCGGTGGGGCAACGGATGCGTGGTCGGTGCGGTCGGAGGTGTTCATTCGTGCATGCCTTTCGGAGAAGCCGCGGGTCAGAGCGCCGACACAAACTACTTGAGAATGTCGAAGCTGGTGCACTTCAAGCAATAACTGAGACCGTAGCCGCCAATACTTGAGACGGTCAAGTTTTCCGGCGTGCCGCGCGGCCGCTCCCCGGCCGGAGCGCCACATCAATTCCATAACGTGACCCCCGGTGGACTTACAGTCATACCATCCAGTCGGTATGGTGCGCGGACCCTCACCCCCGTTCACCTCGCGGTTCCGAGCCGCAGTGGAAGGCCAGACCATGACATACGCCGACGAGAACCGGTACCCACCCTCTGCACCGACGGGATGGCCGGAGTCGTACGGATACGACGCCCCGCGCCACGACTCGTACGCGTGGCAGGCCCCTTGGGACGCCCCCTACCCGCACGAGGATCACCGGCCCGATCCCGGCCTCGCCGCGCTGCGCTCGGCCTACCGCCTGCTGCGCCGGGTCGCCACGCTCACCGCGCTCGGCTCCTTCGTGGTGTATGTCGTGCTGTCCTGCTACGCGCCCGGACTGATGGGATCCGAGATCGCAGGAGAGCTGAGCCTGGGCATGGCTCTGGGCGTGCTCCAACTCGTCGTGACCTTCGCGGCGGTCTTCTGGTACGGACGCAGCGCACAACGCGCGGTGGATCCGTTGGCCCGCGCCGTCAGGGAGCAGGCGGTTCCCGCCGGCCGGAACGCGGGGGCAGCCAGATGACCGGCTTCAGCCACGAGACGCAGGCCATCGTCCTGGTCCTGTTCACCACGCTGGTCACCGTCACGCTGATGATGTGCGTGATGGCGGGACCGGACCGCGACGACCTGACGAACTTCTACACCGGCTACCTCTCGCTCACCCCGCTCAAGAACGGCCTGGCGATCGCGGGCGACTACATCTCCGCGGCCACCGTACTGAGCACCACCGGCATCGTCGCGCTCGCCGGCTACGACGGCTATGTCCTCGCGGTCAGCACCGCCCTGTCCCTGGTGCTGCTGATGTTCCTGTTGGCCGAACCCCTGCGCAACGCGGGCAGGTTCACCATGGGCGACGTCCTGGCCCGCACCATGCCCGGTCGGGCCGTGCGTATCGCAGCCTGTGTGGTGACGCTTTCGGCAACTCTGCCCTTCCTGGTCGTCCAGCTCTCCGGAGCCGGGTCGCTGCTCACCTTCATCCTGGGCATCCCGCACGCAGCGGGCGCCAGGACGGCGTGCATCGTCGTGGTCGGCAGCCTGATGATCATTTATGCGGCGATCGGCGGCATGCGGGGCACCGCGCTCATTCAGATGATCAAGATTGTGATCCTGCTCGGCACGAGCGCCGTCGTCGCCGCTCTCGTGCTCAACCGCTTCGACTGGAGCCCCGGCGAAGTCCTCCGGGCCGCCCAGCAGGGCAGCGGCGCGGGCCCCGCCTTCCTCCAGCAGGGCCTGCAGCTCGGCACCTCGGCGGTCGACCGGCTGGACTTCGCCGGCCTGCAGATCACCGTGGTCCTCGGGGTGGCCTGCCTGCCCCACATCACGATGCGCCTGTACTCCGCGCAGGACGTGCCGGCGGTGCGTCGCTCCATGTCGTGGGCGGTCGGCACGGTCACCACGTTCTGCCTCCTGGTGATCATCATGGGTACGGGTGCGGCGGCTCTGGTGGGCTCGCAGTACCTCACCGCGGCCGATCCGCAGGGCCGAACGTCGCTGCTCATGCTGTCGCAGATGCTCGGCGGCGCCCCGGACTCCGCGGGCGCGACGATCCTGTACTCGGCCGTGGCGGGCATGGTGTTCATCACCCTGCTGTCGTCGGTCGCGGGGATGACCCTGGCGGCGGCCTCGTCGCTCGCCCACGACCTGTTCGCCCACGCGGTGCGGCGGGGAGAGGCCGAGCCGCGTACCGAGATGACGGTGGCGGCGTGGACGAGCGTCGCCGTGGGAGTCGTGGCCATCGGGCTCGCCACCATGGTGCAGAACTGGGACGTCGGCGTGCTGACCACACTGGCCATCTGCATCGGGGCATCGGCGGTGGCACCCGCGCTCACCTACTCCCTGTTCTGGCGAGGGTTCACGCGCACCGGCCTGCTCGCCACCCTCTACGGCGGCGGCGCCTGCGCATTGCTGCTCATGGTCTTCTCGAAGGCGGTTTCGGGCACGCCGTCCGCCGTCTTCCCCGACGCCGACTTCGCCCTGTTCCCCATGCAGTCCACCGGACTGGTCTCCGTCCCGTTCGGCTACCTGGCGGGCTGGCTGGGCAGCCGTCTGGACCACCGGCACCGCGTCGCCGACAGCCGCGAGCACCGGCGACTGTACGAGGAGAACGAGGCACGGCTGCTCGCCGCGGCCGAGTGACCACGGCGGTGTGGGGGGCCGGCCGGCTCAGGCCCCCCGCTCCGGCCGCGGCGCGAGCGAGTCAGACGGGTGCGCCGGTCAGCGGTTGTTCGGTCCACACGGTCTTGCCCTCGCGGGTGTAGCGGGTACCCCAGCGGTCGGTCATCTGGGCCACCAGGAACAGGCCGCGCCCGCCCTCGTCCGTCGTACGGGCGCGCCGCAGGTGCGGGGAGGTGTGGCTGGTGTCGCTCACCTCGCACACCAGACGCCGTTCACGGATCAGCCGCAGGGTCGCGGGGCCACTGGCGTAGCGGTAGACGTTGGTGATCAGTTCACTGGCGATCAGCTCGGTGCTGAACGACAAGTGCTCCAGCCCCCATTCGATCAGCTTGGCGGAGGTCAGGGCCCGGGCCCGGGCGGCGCTGGCGGGCTCCAGCGGCAGATGCCAGGAGGCGACACTGTCCGGTGGCAGCTTGCGCGTGCGGGCGATCAGCAAGGCGACGTCGTCGCTGGGGCGCGAGGGCACGAGCGAGTCGACCACCGCTTGGCATGTCCGTTCCAGCGCGTCGCCGGGGCGGCTGAGCGCCGCACGGAGCCTGGCCAGTCCGTCGTCGGCATCGAGTTGGCCTTCACCGATCAGTCCGTTGGTGTACAGGCACAGCAGGCTTCCCTCGGCCAGTTCGACGTCCTGGGCTTCGAACGGCAGGCCGCCCAGGCCGAGCGGTGGGCCGGCGGGCAGGTCCAGCAGCGTCACCTGTCCGTCCGGGGCGGTCACGGCGGGCGGCGGGTGGCCGGCGCGGGCCATGGAGCACCGCCCGGAGACCGGGTCGTACACGGCGTACAGGCAGGTGGCGCCGACGACCTGCTCGTCCACGGGCCGCTCTCCGGCGGCTTCCTGTTCGGCCGCCAGGAGGTTGACCAGGTCGTCCAGGCGGGAGAGGACCTCGTCCGGTTCCAGGTCGAGGCTGGCGAGCGTGTGTACGGCGGTACGCAGCCGGCCCATGGTGGCGGCGGCGTGGATGCCGCGTCCCACCACGTCGCCGACGACCAGGGCGACCCTGGCCCCGGACAGCGGGATGACGTCGAACCAGTCGCCGCCCAGGCCGGGGGCCGCGCTGGCCGGCAGGTACCGCAGGGCCACCTCGACGGCCGACTGGTCGGGGACCGCGCGCAGCAGAAGGCTGCTCTGCAGGGTGAACGCGGTCTGCTGTTGCTGGGTGAAGCGCCGGGCGTTGTCGATGGCGACGGCGGCGCGTGAGGCGAGTTCCTGGGCCAGGGTGAGATCGTCCGCCTCGAAGGGATCGGGGCGGCGTGAACGCCACAGGGTCATCACTCCCAGCACCAGGCCCCGTGCGACGAGAGGGACCACGATCAACGAGTGGACGCCCAGGTCCGGAGTACGGGCCCCCTGCCGGCCTTCCGTCGAGAACCAGTCGGGCGGCAGAACCGGTTCCAGGACGGGCCGCCCCTCAGCCAGGCATCTGGCCTGGGGTGTGTCCGGCGCGAACTCCACCGGCTCGCCCTCGGGGTGGGGCGGGCCGGACTGCTGGGCACCGACGCCGCTGGCGCCCACGCGGACCACCGGCCCGGACAGGGGCCGCGCCAGTTCCTCACCGCGCGTCACCGGCTGAAGCAGGTCGACCGACGCGTGGTCGGCGAGGTGAGGCACCATCACCTCGGCGAGTTCCCGGGCCGTCTCCGCCACGTCGAGGGTGGTGCCGATACGGCCGCCGGCCTCGTCGAGGAGCGCGAGCCGACGCTGGGCGCGATGGCGTTCGGTGATGTCCTCGATCATCTCGGCCACGCCCAGGATGCGGCCGGAGGGATCCTCCATCGGGAACGAGGAGACCATCGCGACCCGCTCGCGGGCCGGATCCTGCTCCAGGCGCACGAACTGCTCGGAGTAGACCATCGGCCGTCGGGTGTCCATGACCTGGCGCACGCGGTCCACGGCTCTGCGTGCGTCGTCGGGGAGAAGGAAACAGCCGGTGGGCCGGCCCCGGAAGTCCGCCGCCGGGACGCCGCTGAAGCGTTCGATGGCCCGGTTGACCCTGAGCAGTCTCAGGTCGGGGCCGTGGACGACGAGGCCGATCGGGCACCGGCGGTACAGCCCGTCGAGAACCGCGCGGTCCCGTTGCCACTCCAGGACGTCGGCCGCGAGTGCCCCGGCGAGGAACCACTCACGGGCCCGGCCGTCACGCGAGAGCTCATGGGCCCTGAGCCCCATCGCCACGAGCCGCCCGTCGTGGTGCCGGACGTTGAGCACCCCGAACCAGCCGCCGGCTCTCCGGCACTTCCCCGCGGCTTCTCTGGCAGCCGGAAGATCGTGAGGATCGACGAGGACCTCGAAGGCCGGACGGCCGATCACAGCGGTGTCCGGATGG
The DNA here is from genome assembly GCF_044465645.1 of Streptomyces sp. NPDC049627. NCBI lineage: Bacteria > Bacillati > Actinomycetota > Actinomycetes > Kitasatosporales > Streptomycetaceae > Streptomyces > Streptomyces sp. NPDC049627. The sequence continues at coordinate 198,424 of NZ_JBITLW010000012.1, forward strand.
CCGAGCAGTTCCTCGGCCATCCGGTTCCATCCGACCACGACGCCCCGGTCGTCGAGCACCGCCAGGGCTGCGAGGTGCGGGGCGAACGGATCGTCGTGGCTTTCGCTGAGCTCCGTCATCCGCTTCTCCACCGCTGGACACCTCTTTGTCCCATTGAACCGGTGAGGCCACGGACTCGCCCGCCGCGAGGTACGGCGTGGCGGGCGCCGATGACGGGGCGGGGGCGGTCCCGAGGTGTCAGGGCATCGACCGGGACCGCCCCCGCCGGCTCACTTCGCCGGCGGGCCGAACTCCTTGCGGGTGTCCACCGGCTTGCCGAACAGCTGCCAGCGCTCGCCCTTGAAGCGCATCAGCTGCATCGTCTCGATCGGGAAGGCGTCGTCCGCCCCGGTGGAGAGGGTGACCCCGGGCAGCAGCATGCCCACCTTCACGTCCTTCAGGTCACGCACCGCGTCCCGCAGCCCCTCCCTGGTCGGGCACTTCATCGCGTCCAGCGCCTTGTGCAGGCTGGAGGCGACGGCCCAGCCGTAGGCGTTGAACTGGTTGGCCGGGTCGGAGTCGGGTGCGTACTTGTGCAGCGCGTCCGTGTACGCCTTCATCTCCGGGTCGTCGGCCCACTGCGGGTCGGCGGGGTCCTTGAAGTACGTCGCCGAGACCACGCCCTGGACGTTCTTGAAGCCGACGGGCTTGAGCACGGCGGCGGACGAGGAGACGTTGTTGACGATGTGCAGCGGGTTCCACTTGGTGTTCTTGGCGTCGGCGGCGAGGGCCTGGCTGCCGAACTTGGGCGTGGTGATGTTCAGCAGCACGTCCGCCTTGGAGCGGGCGAGGCTGGTCATCTGCGCCGAGACGGAGGGGTCGGTGACCTCGTAGCTCTCCTCGGCGACCACCTTGACGCCGCTGCCGGCGACGGCCTCCTTGAACCCGCCGAGCAGGTCCTTGCCGAAGTCGTCGTTCTGGAAGAGGACGGCGACCTTGGCCTTCGGCTTCTCGTCCTTGAGGTACTTGGCGTACACCCGCGCCTCGGAGACGTAGTTCGGCTGCCAGCCGATGGTCCAGGGGTGCTTGTCGTCCGTGCCCCACACGGAGGCACCCGTGGCGACGAAGGGCTGCGGCACCTTCTGCTGGTTGAGGTAGTCCCAGACGGCTGCCGTGGACGGGGTGCCCAGGCTCTGGAACACGGCGAAGACCTTCTCCCGCTCGACCAGTCTGCGGGCCTCCTCGACCGCCTTGGGCGGCTGGTAGCCGTCGTCGCGGACGGTGAACTCCACCTTGCGGCCGTCTATGCCGCCGTGGTCGTTGACGTGGTCGAAGTAGGCCGCCACGCCCTTGCTGATCGTGCCGTAGGCGGAGGCGGGTCCGGACAGCGGGTAGATGCCGCCCAGCTTGATGGTCTTGTCGGTGATGCCGGTGGTCTGCTGACCCTTGCAGGCACCGTCGGCTGCGGTGTCCTGGGAGTCCTGCCCGCGCTGGCTGCTGCAGGCGGTCACGGTGAGCAGGGCGGCGGCAGCGGCCGCGGCCGCCCGCACAGCGGTGGTCTTGCGCATGTGAGTCATTCCTTTTCCGTGCGGGGCGGTGCGCCCACGGGTTCGGCATCGGCAACTGCGGGATCCGCGGGGGTGTCCGTCGCGGACGATTCGGGGGCGGCCGGGGAATCCGAGTCCGGCTGTGCATCAGGGGCGGAATCCGCCGGTGGATTCGGCTCCGCATCCGGCGCGGAATCGGCCGAGGCGGCCGGCTCCACATCCGGCGAGGAATCAAGCGAGGCAACCGACCCCACATCCGCCACGGAATCAGCCGGGGCACTCGGCCCCGCATCCGCCACGGAATCGGCCGAGGCGGCCGGCTCCACATCCGGCGAGGAATCAAGCGAGGCAACCGACCCCACATCCGCCACGGAATCAGCCGGGGCACTCGGCC